>NZ_CP104398.1:669294-1338588 GCF_025311495.1 Limosilactobacillus oris
TTTCAAAGTGATTAGTTTTGAACAGTTTTGACAGGAGATAAAAAATGAAAGAAAAGAAGTTGACGCCAAAGCAATTAAAATTACTTAACGCCCTATTCACTGAGCGAACTATACAAGACGCCTACAAAACCGCAGGTGTAAGCGTGGCTACCGGCCAACGTTACCGGCAGCTCCCCCGCTTTATAGCGGCTTACGATAAACGGCAACGGGCCTTAATCAACGCCACTAATAACCGTCTAAGAGCGTTAAGCGGTCAAGCAGTAGAAACATTAGCGGACGTGTTGAACGACCCAAAAGCGGCTAATACTGACAAAGTACGGGCAGCTAAAGTTGTGCTTGATACCACCTACAAGAACATCGAACTTGAAGAGTTACGGCGGCAAGTTGACAAATTAGAAAAGGAGCAAGGAATAAATGAATATTGAAAGTTTGCGGCGCCGGGTACAGCGTCTTGCAGAAAGCAATCCACAAGCAACGGTAATAATCGCAACGATTAATGGGCGTGGTATCATCCATATGAGCAACAACGGCGAAGAAGAAGTTTTTGCCACCTGGAAAAGTGCAGCCGACTATTTAGAACGGCTTAAAGCATCATTGCGGGGCGAATTAACTATTATCTGGGACGATATACCGCTAAGAGTTGAGAATAAGGAACTATTTAAGAAATGGGAATCTTTTCTTGACCAGTATGGCCACGACGAAGAGTGATATAATTAATAACGTCAGTGCCCTTGCTATCATGGAAAAGGTAGTAAGTCACGTTTCAAAGTATCAGTGCAATTAAAATTAATTTTGCATTGATACTTTTTTTATTTGCTTTTTTTGTCGTCAACATCCCCACAGGGCAAAATAAAAAGGCCGCCTAATTGGTGACCTATTAACGCCGGCAAGAAATAAAATTTTGTCGTGAGTTTGTCGTGGACTTGCTAAAAAATACGTTTTTATAGAATTTCAGAAAAATAAAAATGCTGGTATATCAACGTTTTAACACCATTGATAACCAGCAGAAAATAAAAAAATCACCCGCACGGGGATCGAACCCGTAACTCCGCCTTGAGAGGGCGACGTCTTAACCAATTTGACCAGCGGGCAATAACGTACAAGTAGAATTATACGTTATTCGACTATTCACTGTCAATAGTTTTAACAATTAATTCAAACTACTTTGGGGGTCAATCAAAATCGACTCTGACAGGAGAATCTCATTATACAGTTCAAACAAATACTGGTGCAGCCCTTCCCGCTGAGCAATCATGTTCAAATAATTCCGCTCCGCGCGGAAGGCCCACAACAGTGCTTGTCGTTCTAAGTCACATTCTTCGGGTGTAAACTCATCATTGTGATTGCTAATCGACCACTGCTTCCAGAAGTCACGCATCGTCGTGACCCCTTTTTGGTCGCGCAAATCATAAAGAACACTGGCCCGAATATTATCCGGGAGGTAGATCTTATCAACCGCGGCAATTCCTTCCCGCACCATTTCCCTTCGCAACTGCCCAACGCGATCCTAGATTGCTCCTTCTGAAAGGTCGGGCTGCAAAATAAACCGAAAAACTACTGACGGCACCAGCATACTTAGCAATACCAGCATTGTTTCCGTCAAAACAACAAACTGAAACTGCTGGTCGGTCAAACTAGCCGCAATCGAAAAAGCCAGCGCAAGCGTAATCGCCCCGTGAACCCCGCCCAGCGCAAATATCACACCGCCGCGCGGGCCCATTTTAACGAGCACGCCATATGCAAACCGCACCGCCAACGTTACCAGGTAAATCAAGAATCCGGCCGCCAGCCAGCGCAAGTCCACATTATTCGCTACCAGCAAATCTGCCCTTACAATTCTGACAATCATAACCCCTAGGACGACAAAAATCAGGTTATTCAAAATATCACGCACTAAATCAATCAGCACTAGCGAATTATGGTACTGGCGGGGATGGTCAAACCTGCTCCGCGAGCTTTCGCTATTCTGCATCAATCCCGCACAAACCACCGCAATGATACTCGACACCCCTAATTTTTCGGCAACGAAGTAAATAATAAACGGGGTAATCAGAAATAGCATAATTTGCGCGTTATAGGTTGAACCAGCAAAATTGCGCAGACCGCGGCGGAAGCTGATCATCAGCAATGCAATCGCAATTCCCACAATAACGCCGCCACCCGCTGCCCGCAGGAAGTTTAATACCGCCACCTGGTACTGAAAATGGCCGTCACGGAGCTAAAGCACCATTGCTTCCAGCAAAACGATTCCGCTAGCATCATTAAAGAGCGATTCCATCCGCAGCAACCTCTCCTGCCGCTCTGGAACGATCCGCCCCTCTGAAACGGTCTCGGTCGCCGTAGCATCAGTCGGGGTGCTAATCGCCGCCAAAACGAAGGCAATCGCCAAGGGAATCCCCAACAATGATACCGCAAAGCCGGCAATCACCAGTGAAGCCACCACCAATAGCACCGCCGTCGAAATCAAAAGGGCCATTCCACACACCTGCTTTCCCGATTATTCATAAGAAAGTTCCAACATATAAAGATGCCGCTTGGGTAAGTGGGCGGTCGTCACCCAGGCATCACGGTAACTCTTTGCATTACCGTTCGTCATTTGAAAGTAATAGTCCAGCAGGTCACCGTTCTTCGCCACAAAATCATTCGACAGACGGTTGACCATCAGCCGCATATCAGGAAAGTAAAAGCCGCTATCCGCAATTTTCAACTCATCCGTAAAGAAAAGCATCACCGTGTTAGTGTAGCGGGCCTGCACCTCTTTGATCAGCTCTGGGTGGTGTTTGAGCTTAGTCAGGACATAATAGATTGAATCAGAATTACTTGCCATTTTTCTTCTCCTTAGTCAAATCAATTAGTAGCAGGAACCAGCGAACGCGTCCCGCACTCCTGCTAATGCCACCACAGTTTTACGAGGGCCTGGGTACCATCATCCCCTAGGCCATCTTGGTCCACCAGCAGTTCATACAACCGCTTTGCTTCAGCAGTCGCCGGCAACTGTATCTGCAACCGTTCCGCCTCAGCAAGGGCAATTCGCAGGTCCTTTAAAAAGTGCTTTGCAAAGAATCCCGGCGTATAATCATCCCGCAAAATCCGGGGAGCGTAGTTGCTAAGGCTCCAATTAGCCCCTGCTCCGCCGCCGACCGTCCGAACGACTTCCGCCAAATCCAGCCCTGCCCGTTGAGCGTACACTAGCATTTCAGTCATCCCAGTCATCGTTCCGGCAATCATAATCTGGTTGGCCATTTTGGCGTGCTGACCGCTGCCGGCGGGACCGAAATAATGCTGTGAACTGCTAAATTGCTCCAGCACCGGCATAATCTTTTCCACTACCGCCTGCTGGCCACCGAGCATCACCGTTAGGGTGCCCTTTTGCGCGCCTACATCCCCACCAGACACCGGTGCGTCAACCACCTGGTCTGCTGCCTGAGCCAGCTTTTTCGCCAAACTCGGACTGCTGGTCGTCATGTCCACTAGGATTTGATCCTTCGTTGCCGCCGCTAGAATACCATTGGGTCCGTAATAAACTTGTTCCACGTCGGTTGGGAAGCCCACCATCGTGAAAACGATCTCGTTGCCAACGGTAGCTGCTGCTGGAGTCTCCGCCCAGCTTGCACCGTTTGCTAATACCGCTGCGGCATGTTCCTTCGTCCGGTTATAAACCGTGACCTCATTGCCATGGCGCAAAAGATTATTGATTACGCCGGTCCCCATGACGCCGGTTCCGATAAAGCCGATTTTCATCATACTCATCCCTTCATGCAGATGTTTACTCATATTTTACCAGCTTCCCGGTGAAACAGGCCAGCCAGCTAATCGTTGGTACAAAAAAAGTCCTATCAAACCATTTCTGATTTAATAGGACCAATCAAGATTGGGAATACTGGGTTCGAACCAGTGATCAAGGATTCAGAGTCCTTTGCCTTACCGCTTGGCCAATTCCCAATTACGTTGCCATGCAACGATATTTACTATACTAGCAAATCCACTTTTCGTCAACCACTTTTTCAAATTAATTTTCAATTTTCCTGCTTGTGAAACCGTTCTTCCTGTTTTTGGATCAGCTCGCGGGTTCGCGCGGTAACCGCGGGGTGCCGGCGGCCATTTTGCCAGAAGTCCACGTCGGCCTTAATCTGCTCCTGACTCTGCTGGTCATAATCATGGCGGAGGAAGTTATAGTTAACCGTCGTACTCTGCTTTTCCCAAATCGCGGCCATAATAAACTGACTCCTGGTCCGCTGTAGCCCCTGAACCGCTTCGTCCCCGTCATCATAGGCAGCTACCGCCACCACTTCCGCCGTCGCAATCGGCGGCTGCACACTATTATCTGGCAGGTAGGGCGCTACCGGAACGTTGATCAGCGCTTTAATCATTACTTCCTGCCAGTTTTCCCGGGTCGCGTAACGGTGTGCCAGTCCAGGCTCAACATCGTTTGCCAGTAGATACTGCCGCTCCTCACCCCAGCTTAACTTCACCTGCACTGTAAATACGGTTGCCATTTTCATTCCCTCCTCGATTTTCAGTGATATTATACCGCAGCTCGCAATAGAATGCTCACTAGTTAGCAAAGATTATAAGAATTATCAAAATAAAGAGTTGCTACCCCTCCCAATTTTTTATGATATATTCTCATACGGAATTTTAAGTCGGTTATTGAAGTTAACAGTATCGTAAGGGGTATAGTCAAAATGGAAAGTAAGAATACTTCCACTAAGAAAAATTATTTGAATCTTTTAGTTGTTGTTTTTACTCCCGCTATAGTTTTTACTATTCTGGGCCTCTGTTTTATGATTCCAGGTCTATTTGCTTCAAAGTCTACTGGACAAATAGATAAAGATACAGCAAATGATTTAGTTGGTACTTATTACGCCAAAACTAATGGTATTCGTTATCAAAAGTTAACAGTATCTAAAAGCCATCCTGACACCATAACCATACCTAATATGGATAATACAGCACAAGAGACATACAAGGTTTACTACTACAATGATGTAAGTTCAGATAAGTACAGCGATGTAGGGGCAATGACTCAGGATGGAAAGCCAGCAAAGGCTTTAACCTTAAGCAATCAAAATGGAAAAGAAGCTGAAATGACCGTAACTGACTTGACTAATGGTTCAACGGAGCACTGGTCTACAGATAAATTTGGCCATGTAAATGCCTTAACTGACTATTATATTGGTTCATTCTCTGATGAAAACGATACGAAAGGAGCCTTTTTTGACCTCGGTGAAAAAGATGGCCAAGATTTCATTAATTTACATTGGACCAATGCTACCCAACATTTTGTCAAATAAAGATATAGGCAGAAAGGTGCACGCAAAAAACGTGCATCTTTTTTAGTCACCGTTTTTTTGTATAGGTAGTATTATTTCAAGCATTAGGAATAATAGGGCGAGAACTTTTTTCTCAAAGAATAACTACAAATTTTTGACACTCATCCTTTATTTAATTTGCATTCGACAGTGGACTAATGGCGTTAAATTTCATAAACTAAGACTACCCAAAGGAGGATGAAGATTATTAAACGGCACCACTTCTTGCTAAGCCTGTTCTATTGCGGGCTTTTTATCTGGCTAATTGCTCTTTACCAAGGCAGCCCTGCCTTCCAGCAAACCGTCAACTCAGTAGTTGGCCGTGCTCAGTTATTCACACAGCAACAGGTTAACCATTTGCTCGGTAAAAAGGTTGCCGTGAAACAGCAAAATAGTAGCCAGGCCGAGAGCAAGGGCACAGTTACCGACGGGCGCTGGCCGGAAAATAGCACCACCATCTACATTGACCTCAGCAACCCGACCCTGCGCGCCGCCACCACCAAGGCCATTGACCAGTGGAATCAGACCGGAGCCTTCACCTTTCGGCGGGTACAAAGCAAAACGGATGCCAACATTATAGTTACCGCCGTCGACAGGCAGCAAAACGGGGCAGCCGGTCTGACCAACACCAAAACCGACGCGACCACTGGCTACCTGCTGCATGCCGATGTCCAGCTAAACGCCGGCTACCTGCTTAATGCCAACTACGGCTACTCCCCGCAACGGATTGTCAACACGGCCGAGCACGAACTGGGTCACGCGATCGGCCTCCAGCATACCAACGCGACCTCGGTTATGCAACCAGCGGGTTCCTTCTACCCGATCCAGTCCACGGACGTTGAAGCGGTGAAACGTCTCTATCAAAAGCGTCCCCACCCCGCAGACCAGCAAACTGTCCAGCACGAAACTAGTCGGTAATAGCAGTTAGCTTGCCTTTGCTGCCACCGCGTTCACGAGTATGTTAGAATATCCCTTGGGTAAATTTATAGATTGAGAGTGAATGCGCATGAAAAATAAAAAAGCTCTAGGAATTGCTATGGTGATTACGGCCTGCACCTTCTGGGGGATTTCGGGCCTGTTTGCCAAGGGACTCTTCAACGTCAGTTCTTCCATTACTTCCCTCTGGGTGACCCAGAGCAGGATGACCGCGGCCGGAATCCTGCTGGTCCTCTTTAGTTTAATCAAGGGCGACCACCCCTTTCGGATTTTCAAAAGTCCCCATGATACTTGGGTGATTTTCGCCTACGGAATTTTTGGCCTGGTTCCAGTCCAGTTCGCCTACTTCATGGTTGTCCAGTACGGGAACGCCTCTATCGCAACCATTCTCCAGTTTGTCGGTCCCTTCTTCATCATCGCCTACCAGGCAGCCTTTCGCCATATTCCACCACGACGGATTGAAATCATTTGCGCGATCATTGCCTTCATCGGGGTCTTCACAATTGCTACGCACGGCCGCTTTAACGAGCTAGCCGTGACCCCGGCAATCCTAATTTGGGGGCTGATTTCCGCCATTGGGGTCGCCACCAACACCCTGATTCCGCAAAAGATGCTTCATGAAGGCCGGGTTCCTTCCCTGGTCATTACCGCCTGGGGCTTGCTGTTCTCCGGCATCGTCCTCCTGGCTATCCACCCTGCTCAGCCCCGCGTTCCCAACCTGCCAGTCGTCTGGTTCTGCTGGCTCGGTGTGCTGATTATCGGTACCCTGATTCCATTCCAGCTCGCTAACAACGCCTTAAAATACATCGACGCGACGACCTTTAGTTTGATGGACGCCTTTGAACCATTATCCGCTACGATTGGCTCTGTCCTAATTTTCCACCTCAATATGACTGGAGCAGACATCATCGGCTCGATTTTGGTCATCATTGCCGTTCTGGCGCTAAACGTCCGGATTCCCAACCATGTCCCGGGAAATAAAAGTTAACCGCTATAGCCGTTCCCCGGGAACTACGAAGTCCCCCCTCATTAAATACAACGGGAGTAAACTACTACGCCGGTACATTTTTATCTTTAAAACAGCTAAGGAGGCTGTGACATAAGTACTATTACTTAGTTAAAAGACGAACAGCGCAGTACACAAAGGGGCTTCAGCGCTCGGCAAAGCCGAACTATGAAGCCCTCTTTGTGCTTGCGGGGGCGTGAAGACGAAGTCATAAATGACTTCTGTCACGCTCCCTTTATTATAGTTAAAAGCTGATTGCAGCTAACCTCGCTGTCCCCACTCCTGCATTCCCTCAATAACCGGCCGCAACTGCTGGCCCCGGGGCGTCAGCGAGTAGCTAGTTTGGACCGGCACGGTAGCCGTCACCTTCTTTGCAATAATCCCCGCTGCAACGAGCTCTCTCAGTTGCAAGGCCAGCATCCGCCGGGAACAAGCTGGCAACAATTTTTCTAATTCGTTAAAACGACAATTCGGATGTTCCAGCAGCATCATGATGATTGGTCCCTTCCACTTACCAGCAATCTGCTGCAGAGTATGATCAATCGGGCAGTTATCAATTGCTTTGGCCACTTGTCCTTCCCCCTTTTGACATTAATTTTAGCACACACTAGCTAGTGAAAAATAATTCACGCCTTGTCTATCTATGATTATGGGTTACTATTAGTAAGTAATAACCCTAAAGGAGGATGACTACTCATGAAATCAGAATTCAATCAACTGGCTGCCCAGCGGCGGTCAATTTATGCTTTAGGAAAGAACGTCACAGCGACACCTGAGGAAATCTACGAACTGGTAACTACGGCAGTCCGCAATTCCCCAAGCGCCTTCAATAGCCAGACCGTGCGCGCCGTAGTCTTATTTAACCAGGCGAGTGATCAGGTTTGGGATATCGTCGAGGAAACATTAGCAAAAATCGTCACTGACCCAGCGGCTTTTGAAAAGACCAAGCAAAAAATTGCCAGCTTCCGGGCTGGTATTGGTACCGTCCTCTACCTAACAGACACCAGCAGCGTGCACAAACTTGAAGAGCAGTTTCCCGCCTACGCTGCCAACTTTGCTCCATGGGCAGAACAGGCAATTGGCGGGAGCCAGCAGGCGGTGTGGACAGCACTTGCTGAGCAGGGAATCGGCGCTAGTTTGCAGCACTACAACCCCCTGATTGACGACGCAATTCACCACGCCTTTGACCTCCCTGCCGAGTGGCAGCTTAGAGCGGAAATGCCGTTCGGATCAATCGAAGCCCCCGCTGGTAATAAAGATTATTTAGATGAACAACAGGTATTCAAGCTCATTAAATAGGCACTGTGCAGTGAAGCTAGCCTGCTAATAGCATTATCCAGTAATCGAATTACTCCCCTTACCTCAAAGACCCCCGCAAGTGACAGTTCAGTCCTTGCGGGGTCTTTTTTATAGTAAGTTTGTACCTACCGCCTTGCCTCACGGGTCCTAGTATCATTCAGGAGAAAGTCGTCCATGTACTGCTGCCGATACTGGGTCGGCGTTTGGCCCAGCTGCTTTTTAAAACAACGCAAAAAATACTTTTCATCATTGAAGTACGACTGATCCGCAATTAGCTTGAGGGGCAGGTTTGACTTCAAGAGGAGCCCGCAGGCAATGTCCAGCTTTTTCTGCAAAATCAGCCGGGAAGCCGTCATTCCGGTCTCCTTTTTAATCAGACGGCTGACGTACCGATAGTTCATTTCAAAATGGTCGGCCAATCCCCGAACCGTCAAATCGGCATCCAGGTGACTGCTCAGCCAGTCAATAATCTCTGTCGCCTTAGGGTTGGCCCGTGTTAAATGGTGCAGCCCCGTAATAAAGTCATTGGTAATTTCAAGCATCAGCTCAGTAATCGCATACGACGGCAGTGCTTCCGTATAGTAGTTCCCGCGAATCAGCAGGAGGGTCTGCAAACACATCGTATTGATCCGGTTAAATTCCCGAATTTGATAATACTGGGGCAAAATCACGTTATTTGCCAGCCGTCCCAAATCGTAACGGTCACGGATTGCATCCGCAACGTGCTGGTAGGCAACCCGTTCTTCACTATCCTTAGGGAAAAACTGAATCCAGTAACAGGTAACTGGGGCCTCGACCCCCACTAGCTCCAGCCGGGTATGGGGCGCCACTAGCAGACAGCTGCCCCGCTTGAGCACCTGCTCTTGCTGCTCCCAGCTCACCCGGCATTGACCACCAGCACAGATTAGCAATTCATAGGCGTCACCCAGTTCAAAGAGTTTGGACGCCTCTTCCCCACCGAGGACTAGTTGGCCCGAAGCATAATGGTGGAATGGCCGGTCACTATTAAAGAGGTATACGTCATGGTTACTTTTGTCCACTTTCACGGATATCTACCCTAACATTCATCTACTTTTTGGCGCTATTAGTTGGCTAAATCGACACTTATGTCCAAATTATAATTCATTTTACCACCTTTTCGTCCATTAAAACGGTTACATTTAAGGACCAGCAAAGGCTACATTATTAGTGTAAGTTGATTTAAGCAATTAGTGCTTTGGCAATTATTATAACAGATTGTATTGAAGGGAAGACTTTATATGGCAGTAATTAAAAAAGCAGCAAATGGTTTGTACTGGGAGCACGCTGCCGAGCAGGTTCTCATCCAGCCGTGGGGTAAGGACAGCCTGCGTTTCCGGGTAACTAAAAACAGTCACTTTACACCCGACCAAGACTGGGCACTAGCCTATTCTAAGGAACACACTGGCAGCTACGACCAAATTAAACTCGACGAAGAAGCCAACAGCTGTGCGATCAGCAATGGCAACATCACCGCCAGCATCAACCGCTTTGGCTGGTTAACCATCACCAACCAGGATGGCAAAGTCCTCTTGGAAGAGCGCTGGCAGGTCAAACCGGGTGGCAAAAAGACCAGTCCCCTCGGCATCCCCGGCCGGGAGCTCAAACCGATTATCGGTGGGGACTACCAGGCAACTCTGCGCTTGGAGGCCTTTGACGACGAAAAAATTTACGGAATGGGGCAGCGGCAGGAAAAGCAGCTCAACTACAAGGGTTGCATCCTTGAACTTGCCCAGCGGAATACCCAGGCAACCGTTCCCTTTGTCCTCTCCAACCGGGGTTACGGCTTCCTGTGGAATAATCCCGCAATCGGTCAGGTCACCTTTGCCAATAACGAAACTAAGTGGGAAGCTCGGGACACCGACCAGCTTGACTTCTGGGTAACGGCCGCGGACTCACCAGCCCAAACTGTCGAAAACTACACGGCCGCCACCGGGAAGGTCCCGATGATGCCGAAATTTGCCAGCGGCTTTTGGCAATGCAAACTGCGGTACAAGACCCAGGAAGAGCTGCTGAAGGTGGCCCACGAGTATAAGGACAAGGGCCTGCCCATCAACGTAATCGTCATTGACTTCTTCCACTGGCCTAATCAGGGTGAATGGAAGTTTGACCCCAAGTATTGGCCAGATCCAAAGGGGATGGTCGACGAGCTAAAGCAGATAGGGATCAAGCTGATGGTTTCCATCTGGCCGACCGTCGACGTCAACAGTGAAAACTATGACGAGATGAACGACAAGGGCTACCTCGTTCGGTCCGAGCGGATGTACCAGGATTCTTACCACTTCATGGGCAACGAAACCTTCTTCGACGCCACTAATCCGGGTGCCCGCAAGTACGTCTGGGACAAGGCCAAGCAAAACTACTACGACAATGGCGTGCGGATGTTCTGGCTCGACGAAGCGGAACCGGAGTACGGTTTCATGTACGACTTCGACCACTTCCGCTACTACCAGGGTCCCGCCCTCAAGCTCAGCAACGTCTACCCGCTTGAATATGCCAAGGCCTTTTATGAGGGTCAGAAGGCCGCCGGACAAAAAGACATCGTGAACCTCGTCCGCTGTGTCTGGGCCGGCAGCCAAAAGTACGGGGTCGTCCTCTGGTCTGGTGACGTCCACTCGACCTTTGAGTCGCTGCAAAAGCAGGTGGTCGCTGGGCTAAACGCGGGCTTATCTGGCATTTCCTGGTGGACTACCGATATCGGTGGTTTTACCGGTGGCAACGTTCATGACCCGCAATTCCACGAACTGCTGACCCGCTGGTTCCAATTCAGGACCTTCTGCCCGGTCATGCGCCTGCATGGATTCCGGGAGCCCGCAGAACAGACGATTGAACACGCCGACCGGATGTTTAACCAGCCATTTGGCAGCGGGGCCTTTAACGAAATCTATAAGTACCCGCGGCCAACCTACGAAATCCTACGCAAGTACCTCTTCATGCGGGAAGCCATTCGCCCGTACGTCATGGAGCAGATGAAGGAAGCCCACACAGACGGCACGCCAGTCATGCGGCCCCTCTTCTATGACTTCGCTAAGGACGGCCAGACCTGGGATATTTCGGACGAGTACATGTTTGGCCCAGACGTTTTGGTTGCCCCAATTCTTCACGCTGGTCAGACCAAGCGAGATGTTTACCTGCCAGCGAGTGAGGACTGGATTGATGTCAACACTAAGCAGACCTACCATGGCGGCCAGACCGTCACCGTTGATTGCCCAATTGACACCCTGCCCCTCTTTACCCGTGCTAGTCATCCCCTCGACAGTTTGCTCAACTTCACCGTTCCTGCTGAAAAGGACTAGGGGGTGGCAGTCATGAATAAGCAAAAGACGAAACAAGTCAACCTCGACGCCGGCCTGCCCGACCTCTCAAAATGGGTCATCTTTTCCATTACCTTTGGCTTTCTCGGAATCAACATGGGTTTCTCACTCCAAAGCTCTCAAATGAGCCGGATTTTCCAGTCGATCGGGGCCAACCCGAATAGCCTCGGCTTCTTCTTCATCTTTCCCGGGCTAATGGGAATGATTGGCCAGCCATTGATTGGGAAGTACTCTGACCGGACTTGGAACCGCTTTGAACGGCGGATGCCCTACCTCCTGTTTGGGGCACCGATTGCGGCCCTGGTCCTGCTAATGCTGCCGTTCTCTGGCTCCCTCGGCTTCGGCTACGGTTCGATGGCCGCAATGGTCTTTGCTGCCTTTGCCGTCTGCTTCATGGACCTCTTCAACAACATCTGTATGCAGCCCTTCCGGATGATCGTCGGTGACATGGTGAACAACAAGCAGAAGAACTTCGCCTGGTCCCTCCAGCAAATCTTCTTCAACGGTGGGGGCATCCTGGCCTCCCTGCTGCCCTTTATCTTCACCGCTTGTGGAATGCACAATACGGCGAAGCGGGGAGTAGTACCGGATACCGTTATCTACGCTTACGTGGTCGCGGCGGCCGTCCTGCTGATTACCAGTATGTGGACCGTCTTCAACGTTAAGGAATACGATCCCCAGACCTACGCTAAGTATCACGGGATCAACCCCCAGGACAACCAAAAGTCCGTCAGCCTCTGGCATCTCACGAAGGTCGCTCCCCGGGCCTTTTGGGAACTCTGTCTGGTACAGTTTTTCAGCTGGGTCGGCATCATGTATGTTTGGACTTACGCCACCGGCACCCTCGCGAAAAACGTCTGGCACACGACTGACCCGACCAGCGCCGGCTTTCAAGCGGCCGGCAACTGGTACGGAGTCCTCACCGCCATTCTTAGTATCGCCGGAATCTGCTGGGGCTTCCTCTACTCCCATGCCAAGACGACGACGCGGAAAAAGTGGTACGCCACCGGCCTCGTGCTCGGCGGAATTGGCCTGGTAATGGTCTCCCTGGTCCACAGCCAGTGGCTGACTGTACTGGCCTTCATTCTCTTTGGAATCTGCTACTTTACGATCCACACCCTGCCGTTTACCCTCCTGACCTCTTCGCTCAACGGTGAAAACGAAGGTGCCTACATCGGTCTTTTTAACATCGGCATTTGCCTCCCGCAAATCGTGGCGTCCCTGCTCAGTTTCGTCATCTTCCCGTTAGTTGGTCACAGCCAGCCGATGATGATGCTGATTGCCGGCCTCTCGCTCTTTTGTGCCGCCATCGCGGTCCGGGGAGTTCACGAGGGGGTCGCTGTCAAAGGTTAAATCGAAAAGATTGAAATAACAAAATCGCCTACTGCGGTCAAAAACCACAGCAGACGATTTTAATTTTTAAAGTCGGAAAGTCAATATTCGGAAGACAGCCCGGCTGCTATTAATCGTGCTGTCCTGCTACCGAGCCGTTTTTACCGCAATGCCTGGAAAAACTTTTCGCGGACCTCTTCGGAAATCCCCGTCGCGGCTAACGACCGCAATGGCATATTCGCGGAAATCGCGACCCAATCCTTATCCGCCATCATCGGCTTCAAGACCTCATACAAGCCAGAAGACTTCAGCGCCGCCTGTACCTTTGGATCCGTGTCATTCCAGAGGTCACCGAGGTAGGTATCTTCCGTCACCGTCCCCAGCGGGTTAACACCAATCGTCAGCTTAAACTGGGCGGTGAGGCGGATGTCCCGGGAAGAGCTGCCGACCATAATCTCGTACTCGCCATTGTCGGCTTCCCACTGCTCTTGAGCAACGTTGTAGTAGCTAAAGGCCCGGCGCGGCAAGGTCAACGTAACCGTCTGGCTCTCGCCCGGCGCCAGTGCTAGCTTCGTGAAGTCCCGCAGCTCCTTGACCGGCATTTCAACCCGGCTGACGTGGTTGGCAACATAGACCTGGGCGACCTCCTTGCCGGCTACTTGGCCGCTATTGGTAACCGTAAACCGGACCTTCACATCATTGCTCTCTTCACTCACCGTCAGGTCACTGTAAGTAAAGTCCGTATAGCTTAGACCGTGCCCAAACGGGAAGCGGACCGGCATCTCGTGCAGGTCGTAGTAACGGTAGCCGACAAAGATACCCTCATGGTAGTCCTCTTCATCATGATCCTTGGCAAAGGTGCCATAGGTCGGGTTATCCTGCAAGCGGAGCGGAAAGCTCTCGGAAAGTTTTCCGGACGGGTTGACCTTCCCCGTCAGGATGTCCCAGGTGGCCTCTCCGACCGCTTCTCCGGCCAGGTAGGTTTCCACGATTGCTGGTACCCGGTCCGCCCACGGCATTTCCACTACAGACCCGTTTTGCAAAACTACGGTGACATTGGGGTTGGCCTCAATGATTTGCGTCAGCAGCTCATTTTGGTTGGCTGGCAGGGCGATGGAATCCTTGTCAAAGCCCTCCGTTTCCATGCTCTCTGGGAAGCCGGCAAAGAAGATGACCCGGTTACTCTGCTTCGCCAGTTGGACGGCCTCCGTAGTCAGTTCCTGGTCCGGCGCCGTCTCGGCAAGGCGGTAGCCAGCAGCATACTTCGCACCAGCAGGAGCCGCAGCCAGCGGAGTAACTACGTGGTGAGCGTTAACGTGGGAACTCCCGCCACCTTCAAAGCGGGGTTTAGCGGCTAGTTCACCAATAATCGCCAGTGACTTATCCGTGGTCAGTGGCAGCTGATGGTCGGTATTCTTCAACAGGATGATACTGTCGTCGGCCACCTGCCGGGCAAACTCGTGCTGTTCTTCCTTATCGTACTCAGCTGGATGGGCAACATCCTTGCCCCAGTGTTCAACCATCTTGAGGACCCGGAGAACGGACCGATTCAGCGTTGATTCCTGCAAGCGGCCCTCCTTGACTGCTTGCACGATCTCGTCGACCGAGGCTTGACCCTTGCCCGGCATTTCCAGGTCCAGGCCGGCCTTGATTGCCGCCACGTGGTCCGCCACGGCTCCCCAGTCAGACATGACTAGGCCCTGGAAGCCCCACTCGTTCCGGAGAATTTCCGTCAGGAGCCGCTGGTTCTGTGAATTGAGAGTCCCGTTGAGCCGGTTGTAAGAACACATCAAAGTTGCCGGCTGGGCCTCCTTGACGATCCGCTCAAACTGGGCAAGGTAGATTTCCCGCAACGCCCGTTCATCAATGTTGGACGAGGAGGTAAAGCGCTGGTTTTCCCGGTTATTCGCCGCAAAGTGCTTGACGCTGACACCGACGCCCTCCTCTTGAACGCCCTTGACGTAAGCAACGCCCATCCGCCCCGCCAGCAGCGGGTCTTCAGAGAAGTATTCGAAGTTGCGACCTGCCAGTGGACTCCGCTTGATATTAACACCGGGGCCCAACAAAACTCCTAAACGTTCTGCATTGGCTGCAATTCCCAACTGGTGACCTAGGCGGTAAAGCAGCTGGTCATCGAAGGAACTCGCCGTCAGGGCTGACGACGGGAAACAGACCGCGTCAACGGAGTTATTAACGTCCGTCGGGGCTACGTCAATGTCCTGTTTCCGTAAGCCAGACGGCCCGTCCGACATCATCATTCGGTTAATCCCCGGCACCTTGGCGGTAAACCAGAAGTCCTTACCGGAAACCAGGGCCGCCCGTTCCTCTAAAGTCAGTCCCTGGACAAACTGCAAATCAACTTTTACCATTCCTGTCACCGATCCTTTCTGTTTCCTCTACCTAAATATCTTGCGGAGCTAACCACTTCTTGTCAACTACCCGCTGGAGAGCCCAGCAGTCCCACCCGTACCAGGCTGGTTCGTTGATGGTGTCGATATTTAGCTTATAGGTCCAGTAGATGTAGCCAATCCCCTGGTTCCAGGCGTCTACCTGGGTCTTCCAAAGGGTTTGGTAGGCATGTTGCAATTCTTCCTTGCTCAAGTGCGTAGCCCCGGCAAATTCCTGTTGGGTTGGGTTAATCCCGCCGTTCGTATCGACCCCAGCGGTATAGGAATTAAACAGTGACCATTCACCGGTCACAACTGGCACAACCTTATTCACCGCGGCAATCTTCTTGCCAAAGTCCGTCATCGTTTTTTCGTAAGCCGTCAGCGAAAGATCGTGGTTTTTCATTTCCGCCATCATCAGGTACTGGTGGGTGTCCAAAACGACGTTCTCAAAATCATTTTGCTTGAAAAAGTCTTCCCACTTGTCAATGTCAAAGCCGTCGTGGAACATAATCACCTTGTCAGCCGGCAGGAGTGGCCGCAATAAGTCATAGCAATCCTGGTAGTACTGGTACAGGAAGTCAAAGGTAATTGGTGCACTGCCAGCTGCCTTTGCCGGGTCCCGCGGTGGAAAGCGCCGTTGCATATCACTAAACATCGCCGCCGTTGCGGGCTCATTGAGGACTTCAATTCCATAAAGGCCCAGCCGCTTGCCGTAGCGTTCCGCAAGCCGCTTGACAACGCTTTTTTCAAACTCAACCTCGGCCGGCTCACTCGCCCACTTGCAGACCCCGGAAATTCCACCGTTGTCAAAGCCATTTTGGCTATCTGGCGCGGTGTGCAAATCCAGCAGAATCTTAATTCCGTATGCTTCTGCCCAGTTAAAGGCGCGGTCGACCTCGGCAATTGCCCCGATAAACGGTGCCCGGTCGCCAAAAACAAAGTACGGAACCGGTAGGCGGACCAGGTTAAAGCCAAGACTGGCAATCCGTAAAAAGTCTTCTTCTGTAATGAAGTTCGCCCGGTGCTGGCTGATTCGGGCCTGGTAAACGTCCGCGGGCAGGTCCTGGGCCAGGTAATACTCGTCATCGGCTGCCGTTCCATCAAATAGGTGCGGTGACATCCACTTTTCCAGGACGAGCCACCCGCCTAAGTTAACTCCTTTAATCTTTTCGTCCATTTTCTGTTCACCCCGATTACTTAGTGCAACGAATCATCTGAATAAATACACAGGCAATAATGGCAAAGGCAATCGCTACTGGGAAGACCAGTTGGTAACCGGCTGCAGCCACCAGCGCGCTGGTTACGATTGGTCCAGCTGTCTGGCCCAAAGTCGTCGCCACGTTAATAATCCCGAGGTCTTTTCCGGCTTCCTTCTTTGATGGCAGGACGTCCACGTTGAGCGCCTGGTCGACGGCACCGTAAACGGCGTAGCCTAACCCGGCAAATCCGGCGAACAGCATCATCGAACTTGGTGACTTCATGACCCATGGCAAGAAGTAACCAAGGGCCAGCAGGAAGGACGCAACGATTACCGGCACTTTCCGCCGACCAATCTTATCGGAAATGGCACCGGAAGCCAATGAACCAACCAGGCCCACAATCATTGTAATCACTGACATTACCGAAATTGTTGCCGCAGCGGCTTTCTTTCCTTGGCCAATGTACATTTCCAAAATATAGAGCTGGTAGTTCAAAATCATGTAGTAGCTAAAGATCAACAGGGTCCGGCCAACGAAAGCTAGCCAGAAGTCCCGGGCACCCTTCATCGGCGGCCGGAACGAGAGCATGAATTCCTTCAAACCGCCCTTGACCGGCGCCATGTCCTTAGATGACTGTTCACTCGGCCAAACGATTACCGTGGCAAGGCCGGCAATTCCCATCAAGACTCCCGCAGAAATAAAGCCGGGGATCTGAATAGTGATAAAGTAGGCACCGACCAGCGTACCGATGGACGTCCCCACGGTCGTTCCCGCGGAGTAAAAGGCCGACATCGTTGCCCGCAGGTCATCTGGAACCCGGTCAGACAGGGTTGCAATCACCGGTGCGATAATCGCGTTCAGGCCGAACATACAAATGCAATACATCAGCCCCATCAGCCAAACATTGTCAAATACCCCCGTCAAAAACAGGGTTACACCACCAACGATTCCCCCGCCAACAATCCAGGGTGTCCGGCGACCATACCGGGACCGGGTCCGGTCGGAAAGGTTACCAAAAAGCAGGTTTGAAACCAGCGACGCAATCGCAGTAACCGCATTGATAATTCCAAAGATCGTCGTAGCCTGAGCACCACCGACAACATCCTTCAGGTGCTGTGGCAGCAGGACTGCCGAAACAATCCCCAAACCACTCATCCACAGTAATGAACAAACAAAGAATGATAGTGAGAAGCGGACGCGATCAGCTTTAGAAATGTCCGCTTGTGCTTTTTGATGTGCGTTTTGCATAATCTTCCTCCTATTAAGCGCTTTCAATTTCATTCAAAAAAATTTATTGTTCTTCAATGATTTTGACCGCCCACGGCTGGAGCGTCATTTGTTCACCCGCTGCCACGGTCTTCCCGCCGAGCAGTTCCGTGCCCTTTACTGGTACGGTCACCTGCTCCTCAGCAGCGGAATAGTTAAAGATAAAGTCAATTTGCCGTTGTTCTTCGTTGATGCCAGATTTAACAATTACCGGGAAATGAGCATCGTAGTTCGGTACGAGTCCTACCTGTTGGCAAACGTGTTCGACCAGTTTAGCAATGACAGCCGGGTTGGCCCAGCAGCCGAGGTACCAGGTCATCCCCTGACCATACTGGTTTTCCGTAATGGCGGCATATTCCTTCCAATGGTTGTCATAGCCAGCAAGGACCTTCGCCCCATCAGAAATCAGCAGTTCAGCCCACTGGTCAATCGTCGGGTCAACGTCTTGAAAGATTCCAGAACGGTCCGCAAGCTGCTCGCCATTCGGGTCAACAAACATTTCGTAGTGGGCACCGATGGCCTCGCTGATAATCCCCGGCTGCTGGCAGGTGCGGACCTTGACGTGCTCATCCGTCACCCCGTCCTTGAAGGTGTACAGCACGTGTCCCCCCTGGCGAACGTAATCGTTCAGCCGCTCTAAGAACTGGTCATCGGTGACGTACAACATTGGCACGACGACCAGGTCGTACTTAGGCAGGTCGATAGTCGCCGGATTCAGGATATCCGTCCGAATGTTTTGCCGGTAAAAGGCGTCGTACAATCGCCGGAAGACGTCATTGTACTTATCCTTGCCAATCCCAAACTCCATCCAGTTGCCGCTCGTTGCTGTCAGACTCTCGTTGTCGACCACAAAGGCTACCCGGGAGTTGATTTTGAGGTTCACCAGCTTGGGTGACAGGCGTTGGAAGTCGCGACCGACCTTCTTGGCCTCGTTGTAGACCGGATTTGGTGCAAAGTCATGACTCAGCAAGCCCTTCCAGTAAGTTTCAAAGGAATTATGAATGGAGTGCCAGTGCCAATATTCAACCATGTTAGCTCCGCTCGCCACGTGACTAAAGGCGAGTTGGTAGAGCTGGCCCGGGTAGGGCGTCCAGGTCTTAAAAGCCTGGGCCTGGGTTTCCAGTACTAGGTAGTTTTGCATTTTAATGCTCCGGGCTTCATCCCCAGCAAACGATAATTCTGCCCCCGTCAGCTGCCGTTGGGACGGGTGGTAAACATCAATCCCAATCACGTCTAAGCAGTTTGCTGCCGCGAAGTGGTTGACGTCCGGCTGGATACCAAAGGAGTAGCCCCGCCATTCAAAGTCAAAGTTATGGGTAATGAATTGTCCCTCATGCTTATACTCATTGACGATCCGGGCCTGCCAGGCAAGGTAGTCGGTCACCAGCTGCCGTTGGTACTTAGCAAACTCACCGGCCAGACTGCCATTGATTGTCCCGTTCACCGACGGAAAGTCCTCCCAGGCGTTAATCCGGTTCGACCAGTAGTCAAGACCAAAGTCGTGGTTAAACTGCTCTAAGTCGCCATCATACTTTTTCTTGATGGCCTCCACAAAGCCCCGTTGAACATTCTTGCTAGAAGTTCCGTAATGCTTCGTTTCGTTATCGATCTGGTATCCAATCACGTTGTCATACTTGGCCGTCACCGCCAGCATGTGCCGAATCACCCGCTCAGCATAGTAGCGGTACACCGGACTGGTGATGTCCATGATCTGGCGGGCGCCGTAGGGCTTTCGCTGGCCATTATTTTCCACCAGGACCTCGGGGTACTTTTTAGCTAGCCAGGTTGGAAAGGCATAGGTGGGGGTTCCCACAATCACGTTCATCCCTGCCGCCTTCATTTTGTCCAAAACATAGGTGAGCTTAGTAAAGTCAAACAAGCCGTCCTGGGGTTCATAGGTACTCCAGGTACTTTCACCGATTCGGACGACATTGATTCCCGCATCCTGCATCATTGAAATATCCTTGTCGATCCGGTCATAGGGCAGGTACTCAAAGTAGTAAGCCACCCCATACAAAAGCTGTTTCATCTTAAGTAGTCCTTTCTGTCTGTCCGTTTTGAAATCGATTTCATTTGCGACGCTTTTATTATCATGTTAATGTAAGCATATTCACAGCGTCTTATTTAGGCAAAATTGTCCCTTTTCGAGGTAATGATTAATGGAACCGTATCATTCGCAAACACTGAAAAACGCCCTGCGCCTCCCCGCTCTCAGCTGGCGGCTAACCTTCTTTGGCGGCCACTCCCAGCAGGTAAAGGCGGGTTGGCATATCGGAACCGAGCGTCACCTGGCCTTTGAACTGATTCAGATTCTCGCCGGGTCCGAACGGGTTCACCTGGCCCAGGACGCCTTTGTCCTAACTACCGGGGATATCCTCATCATTCCCCCAAACCTTGACCATGATATCACCTGTCTCCAAGATATGTCTTACTTCAATTTTCACTTTGGCCTCGACGACCAGGAACTCAGCACCCGGTTGATTGAACGCGGGTTGATTTACTATCCCCGCTCCACCCAGCAAAATAAGGAGCTGGTGCCCAGCTTGACGGAACTCTGGCGGCTGATCCGCCCCGATATGCAGTACGACTTTGACACGAAGCTCAAGGTGCAAAAGTTCTTCACCGACTTTTTAATCACCCTCAACCAGCAAACCACGATTCGGGAACAGGCAACGAGTCTGACCAAGCTCAAATACGCCGGAATGATTGCCAGTGGTCTCCAGCAACAGCTGAAAAAGCAAATCTTTGACTTCAACCACCACGGTATTGACCCCCGGCTGACTGCCGCTTTAACCGTTAAAAAGGTTATTTCAGAAGCGCAGATCAGCCTCAGTTATGGTTCGGAGGTTTTCAAAGACGTTTACGGCGTCTCACCCCGTGCCTACCTTTCCGAACTAAAGCTCGTGGAAGCTAAGCACCTCCTACTGATTCCTGATTACAGCATTTTGGCAATCAGTACTGCGCTCGGCTACAACGAACAGTCGCACTTTGCCAGGCAGTTTAAGCGCTGGACTGGGATGACGCCCAACCAGTACCGCAATAATCGTTAATCCCGGTTGTGAACGCTGTAATAGGCGAATTTCCCGGCAGACTGGTGCTGGTAAGCGTCGACCGCGCCGATAAAGTTAAACAGCCCCGTAAAGCCGCCAATTTCTCCGGGCTCGCCATTGACCCCCTCATCGGAAAGGTAGGCCAAATCGTAGCGACCGCCTAACTGCTGCCATTCATCCTGGGAAGTAAAGCGGTAAGCGACTACCACTTGGCCCTCGTCATAACGGAGCCGCACCTCCACGCTCTCGTCAGGGACCGGAACCTCGTCAAGGTAATCGTCAATCCGCTGGCCCTGCTTAGCCTGGAGGACACGCAAGACCGTTTCCCGTTCATTATCTGCTTGCACTAGGCGGACATAGAACCAGTTATTAGCGTCATAGTACAAGCCAACGCCCGCTGTTTCTGAGTAATGATCGGGATGAAAGGTCACCTTTGTCTGCAGGTCATAGTGCAATGAGGTTGCCCGGGTTCCCATAATCGAAGGCGCCACCTGGGAAAAGAGGGAATTCCGACCGCTGATCAGCAGGTGCCCGTCTTGAACCGTCACCCAGTCACTGCTTTGCCCGTGGTAAGGGGTCATAAAGCGGTGGTCATAGTGGTCGGCAGCAAAGTGGTCCTCGACGTCAACGGCTTGCCGGTCCTGCTTGACTGTTCCCGGAACCGTCACCGTTTCTTTCGCCAGGTTGCTGCCATCGGCCAGTTCCAGCCAGCCCTCCTGGGTCCAACGCATCTCTTGCAAGGCGGTTTCCCGTCCCAGCGGGTTAAGTTTTTGGCCTGGTAACGGTCGCGAGGTTAAGTGTGCCATGTACCACCGACCATCAGGAGTTTCCACCAGCGAACCGTGACCGGATTTTTGTAGCTTAGAGTGCGGGTTATACATCTCAAAATGCCCCGCATCTGGATCCCCCAGCGAGAAAAGGTGGTGGGGTGACGAAGTGATGATCGGTTCACCGGTCGGATTGGGTTCGTATGGTCCAAAGATCTCCTTTGACCGGCCGATTTCCACACCGTGCGCATAGCCGGTCCCGCCTGACGCTAAGAGCAGGTAGTAGTAACCACCATGCTGATAAATCTGCGGGGCTTCGACACAGCCCCGGGTCGTAAAGCCCGTGGTTACCCGGTGCCATTCATGAACCCGGCCGCTTGGCAGATCAACTTCCGCGATCACGATGTGGCCTGGAGCCTGGTAGCCTTCCCGCGTTTCCCATTCCAACACGGCTGCGTAGTGCTTGCCATCTTCGTCATGGAAGAGCGAGGGGTCAAAGCCAATCGAGGTCAGGTATGCCGGCTTGGTCCAGGGTCCCGTGACCTGGTCCGCGGACATGATATAGCTCTCGGCATTAAACTCGCGGCCAGCCATGTTTTGAATGTGGCAGAAAGCCAGCCAGTATTTTCCGGTCTGCTTGTCGTATGACAGGTGCGGCGCCCAGATTCCCGCCGGGGTATTAGTCCCTTGGAGGTCGACCTCCTCATCGTCTAAGGCGTAGGTAAGCAGCTGCCAGTTGGCGAGGTCGCGCGAATGAAAAATTTGAATCGCTGGCTTCCAGTGAAAGGTCGAAGTAGCGATGTAATAATCTTCACCTACTCTTAAAATTGACGGATCCGGAGCCATCCCGGGAATAATTGGATTTTTAATTACGCTCATTATTTACTTCCTTTCTTTCAGCAAACAAACACTGCTATAATAGTCTTTGTAAGTTAGTGTGCTTAATAAATCAACTGTAATGATAGTATATTGTATCCGCTTTCAGGTCAACGTAATTAGACGCTTTGGTTCACTTGTGAATCCTCTTAGGTAAGAATTGTAAGGTTGGTGATTGATGATGGATAACCTGCACCACGAAAACGTGGTCGTTAATACCAGTATTGGAATCCGTTTTTGGCGGTCGGAAGTCAGTACCCGGGGGTACGTCCCCTTCCACTGGCACAGCAGCATTGAGCTTGTCTGCGTACTCCAAGGACGCCTTGACTTCACAATTAATGGGCAAACCTTCGCCATCCAAAAGGACCAGTTTATTGCAATTCCCTCAGGAGTAGTTCATGCCGTGACTAACCAGCCCAACACTGCCTATGTTTTGCAAATTCCGCTAAGGGTCATTGAGCCCTACATTGACCACCCCGAGCGGGTTAGCTTCATCAATAACCAGGTTGCCAGTCCGGCCTATGCAACGGCCTTAACACTCATCAAACGTCTCGGCACCCTATTGATTAAGCAGCCGCCCGCCTTTCGTTTCGACAGCCAGGTCGCCTTCGTATCGCTTTTAAAGGTGCTTTTTACCGAGCTTCGTGATCCAGAGCGGCAGGTCGCCAATAGCGACAGCGTTAAGCAACTGCTGATTTTCATCAATGATCACAGCACCGAACTGCTTTCCGTCGCCGCACTTGCCCGTGAATTCGGTTATAATCCGAACTACCTCTCCCGCCGCTTTAAGCAGCAAGTCGGCATTTCCCTGATCCACTATATTTACCTGGTCAAGCTCAACCACCTTTACAACGACCTCGTCAACACGGACACTGACATCAGACAATTATTCCAAAAGAACGGCCTGACCAATCCCCGGACCGCCCGCAAATTTTTCCGGGAAATGTTTGGCAAGCTCCCCAGTGAAGTTCGCCAGCAAAAAAGCGGCACGCGACCGACCGAAAAGCAACCCTAGTACCGACTGCCGGGGTTGACACTTCCACCGTCTTCCCCTGTAATTTACGACCTTATCCAGAATAAATAAGCGCCCTCCTAAGCTCGGTTCTACCGTACTCGGGAGGGCGCTCCTTGATTTTGATTTCAATAATAGGACTTATAGCACAACCCCTGCTATAATTAACCTTAAAGGATGTGATCTAATGGTAAAGTTGAATTATAAACACGTTTTACTCGCAGGCGTGAGCGCGGGGGTCATTTCCGGCCTAGTCAAGTTGGGCTGGGAAAATATTCTCCCGCCCCGGACACCAGAGCGCAATAAGGTTAACCCGCCGCAAAAGCTCTTGCAGCAGCTCGGCGTTCCCGCGGCGCTTACCCAGGCAACTTACCGCTATTCAGGTGAAGACCTACCATGGGTCAGCTACCTGGTGCACTTTGGCTTTTCAATCAGTTTTGCGACTGCCTACGCCGCCCTGCTGGATGAAAAGGTGCGGAGTTTAACCCTTGGGGAGGGAATTCCCTTTGGCCTCGCGGTTTGGGTCGCCTTCCACCTGGTGATTATGCCCGCCATGAAGACTGTTCCTAGTGTCCACGACCAGCCGTGGGAAGAACACCTTTCCGAAGCGCTGGGCCATGCCGTTTGGATGTGGACCAACCATGAGATTGCCGACGAAGTTCTTCGCCAGTTAAAGCAAAAGTAAGCAAAATTTCCACAAAACAGCAACAGGCCGCCAACGCCCGGTTTAACCGAGCATTGACAGCCTGTTTATTTTTATCCTAATCCCAGCTATTCCGCAGGGTCATCAACTGGTGGCTGAGGCCCTTCGTCTGGTCATATACCTGATGGTAAACCTTGTACAGGTCGTTGTACTTGGCGACCTGGTCGGCTTGTGGCTGGTAGGTCTTGCCGAAGTGAACGAACTTCTTCGCGCAATCCCGCAAGGAATCATACCAGCCAAGCCCTACGGCAGCCAGCATGGCAGCACCCAAACCAGGACCCTGTTCGTTGGTCAGGGCCACGACCTTCTTGTTGAAGATGTTCGCCTGAAGCTGGAGCCAGAAGTCACTCTTGGCGCCCCCACCGATGGCGACCACGGTATCAAAGTCCTGGCCGTGCTGGTCGTAGATGTTCAAAATATCCCGGAAACTGAAGGTAATGCCCTCAATTACGGCCCGGACAAAGTCGTACTTATTCTGCATACTGTCCACGCCGATGAAACTCCCCCGGATATCAGCATCGGCGTACGGGGTCCGCTCACCGACTACGTACGGGGTAAAGAGCAATCCGTTGGCCCCCAATGGTCGTTGGGAAGCCCGGTTGACCATTTCCGTGAAGTCCTCGTCTGCGGCAAAAGTGTGCTTAAACCAGTTCAGCGAGTGACCAGCCGCCAGGGTAACCCCCATTGAGTAGTAAGTGTCGGGAATAGCGTGACACTCGTACTGGAGGGCCCCGTGGTAGTTGACGTTAGCGTCCGGCTCGTACTTGAGGACCACCCCGGAAGTTCCGATACTGGACATCACCATGTTGGGCTGGAGGATGCCGGCACCAACCGCCCCGCAGGCGTTGTCACCGCCACCGCCAAAGACCTTGGTTGACGTTTTCAGGCCGGAGAACATGGAATAGTTGTCCGTTACTGTTCCCGCCTCGTCAATCGACCGGATCAATGGTGGGCAGATCGACATTGGAATATCAAAGGCGTCGCAAATCTCCTTGCTCCAGGTCCCCTCCTTGATGTCGTAGAGAACCGTCCCCGTGGCATCAGAGTAATCAATGGCCTGCTTGCCGGTCATCACGAAGCGAACGTAGTCTTTTGGCAAGAGGAAGCTCTTTGCCTTCGCCCAGATGTCGGGCTGGTTTTCCTTGACCCACAACAGCTTTGGTAGGGTAAAGCCTTCCAAGGCCCGGTTACCGGTAATGTCGATAAACTTGTCGCCGAGTTTTTCCCGGATCTCTTCACACTGTTTCGTCGTCCGGGTATCGTTCCAGAGCATTGCTGGCCGCAGAACCTGGCCGTTTTCGTCAAGCAGGACGAGGCCGTGCATCTGACCGGAGAAGGAAATCCCCTTAATTTCCTCCGCCTTGAGGCCGTCCCGGAGGATGAGCCGGTCAATGGCGATGGTAGTTCCGTATAGCCAGTCGCGGGGGTCCTGCTCACTGTATCCCGGGTGGGGCTGGTGGAGGTCATAGCCGTAGCTTTGCTGGGCAGCAATCTGGCCTTCCCTGTCCATAGCGGAAACCTTGACGGCACTGGTCCCGAGGTCAACGCCGATTACGTATTCATTCATCACATTCATTCCTTTCTGCAAAAAGGGCCGGGGCAAAGTTGATTGCCTCGGCCCTTATATTAGCTGACACTACTCATGCTGTTAATATTTTTAGTGAACATTTCTTGGATTGATAGTTAGTAATTGTTATTACATGTAATTTCGCGGTTTTGAGGTGAATTACTTAGCAAGAGTTTCAATCATGTAGTGGTTGATCGTGTCCTTGATTTCTTCCAGGTGGTCAGACTGAGTTGCGGCCCGCAGTTGTGCTTGTGGAGTATCAATAACCTTAGCTTCAAGGCTCTTGAAGTCTTCCTTGCCGTCTTCGATTTCCTTACCCAGACCTTCGTCCCAGCTAGCGTAACGGGTCTTGAGAACGTCGTCGATGAAGCCGTCTTCCTTCATGGCGGCGGCTACCCGCAGACCTGCGGCAAAGCTGTCCATGCCGACAATGTGACCGTAGAAGAGGTCTTCTGGCTTGAAGGAAGTCCGCCGTGGCTTAGCATCAAAGTTCAGACCACCACGAGGGCCGATGCTGCCGTTTTCGATAACTTCCCACATAGCAGCAGTAGTTTCGTACAGGTTGGATGGGTATTCATCAATGTCCCAGCCAATCAGCTTGTCACCCTGGTTAGCATCCAGAGAACCAAGCAGGCCAGCCTCACGGGCAACCCGGATTTCGTGCTGGTAAGTGTGGCCGGCCAGGTTAGCGTGGTTACCTTCAAGGTTGAGCTTAAAGTCCTTGTCCAGACCATATTCACGCATGAAGTTGATAGTTGTTGCGGCATCAAAGTCGTATTGGTGCGTGGTTGGTTCCTTTGGCTTTGGTTCCAGCAGCATTTGAGCATCGAAACCAATTTCGTTAGCGTAGTCCTTTGCCATGTGGAACATCTTGGCAATGTGTGATTGTTCACGCTTCATTTCGGTATTCCAAAGTGATTCGTAACCTTCACGGCCGCCCCAGAAGACGTAGTTCTCTGAGCCAACCCGCTTACCAATTTCCAGACTGTGTTTCAATTGGGCACAAGCGTAAGCGTAGATTTCGGATGATGGTGCAGTACCAGCACCGGACAGGAAGCGAGGGTTCGTGAACAGGTTGGAAGTGTTCCACAGAACCTTCATGCCAGTGTCCTTTTGGTATTCCACAATCTTGTCAACAACCTTGTCCAGGTTCTTGTTGGTTTCACGCAGAGTGTCACCTTCTGGAGCCAAGTCCCGGTCGTGGAAGCAAAGGAAGTCAACGCCTAACTTCTTGTAAAATTCAAATGCGTAATCCACCTTGGCAAGTGCTTGGTCCATTGGGTCACTGTACTTGTCATATGGACGAGTAGCAGTTCCGTCACCGAATGGGTCAACCAACCGTTGGTCAAAGGTGTGCCAGTAAGCAACTGAGAACCGTAACCAGTCCTTCATCTTCTTACCTAAGATTACTTCGTCTGGGTTGTAGTATTGATAGAACAAGCCGGACTTCAGGCTCTTGTGTGGGCCTTCATATTTAATGTCACCAATGTTTTCCCATAAATCAGCCATAATTAATAGCCTCCTGAAATGATTTAGTTTGTATAAACAACTAACTTACAAGTCTTAATATACTCCCCTATTTTTGTTTTGTAAACCCTTTCTTGATAAAATTTCTAAATTTGTTGTTGATTTCACAAGTGTAAAATGGGCTTCCGATTGGCTGACGTGGTCTTGGTGCACCCGCGGATTGGTTAGTGAGCAATAAAAAAACTGAGAAATTGCTTTCCCAGTTTTCTTTCTTAAGATAACGTGTTCGCTAGCACAAGGTGGCAACTCGCACTTCTTTCATTAGTACCGCCGCTGATTAATCCAGCGGAGGATTTCGTCGTAGATTTCCCACTTCCGACTCGTTTCATTGAGGATTTCGTGCATCAGGAACGGGTAGACGTGGAGTTCTTTATCCTTAGAGCTGATCTGGGCGTAGGCAGTCAGCGAGTCCTTGTAGCTGATCAGGCCGTCCTCGAGCCCCTGGAGGTAAAGTATGGGGTCGGTAATCTTTTGGATGTGGTCGCGAAGGAAGAGCGAGCCCTGCCAGAGGACATTGTTCATGATGCCAATCGTCAGTGTGTGGAGGACCTGGTCGTTATTGATGTACTTGTCGACCACCCGCTGGTCGCAGTCGAGCCCGCCGCTGATGGCGTTCGGGATTTCAGTTTCCGCCCCGCCCTCCAGTGGAAAGCTCAGGTTGGAGGTATTTTCTGATAAGGAGACCGGGTCGGTGACGATGAGGCCGTCCACCGTTTGCGGGTATTCGACACCGTAGAGGAGGACGGTCTCCCCGCCCATGCTGTGACCAATGACGAAGGTCGGTAGGTTCGGGTAGTTAGCCTTGACGCGGTCAACCACCTGTTTGAGGTTTTCGGAGAGGTCGTCAGGCGCCTTCATGAAGCCCCGCTTACCCCCACTCTTGCCGTGGCCGAGCTGGTCGTAACGGAAGACGTTGCAGTCATGCTGGACCAGGTAGCTGGCGATGGGGTCAAAGCGGCCGGCGTATTCTGCTAGCCCGTGGACGATAATTACGTTGGCCTGCGGGGTGGCTGCCAGGTTGGTAAGCGTGTGGAGTTGTGCGCCCGGGGTGTTGGAGTCAATCATCGCTTCTTGTTGTTCACTATAAAAACTCATTCCAAAGTCTCCATTTCTATGATTGAATTTCGAAAACGCTTTCATAAAAATTATAATGCTTTCGAGTTGAGTTCACAAGCTTTTATTGAAATAAAAGGCCTGTGCTCTGCTTTTCACAAAGTACAGGCCTGGAAATTTGTCTGATAAATTGGTGCTAGTAAAGCTGAATCCCATCGAATACCCAGAGGTCAGGGATTGCTGTAACCTTGCGGATAGTGTCAGAAACATCGCTCAATCGTGGGTTTGGAAATACGGAACCGGTAAATTTGGCATTCCTATCTGGATAGGAAATTGTTAATTGCCAAGTTCCGACGTCAGTAGCAAAGTCCATCTGGTCATCTGGCTGTTGAAATTTTTCGGCGACCATCCCCAACACAGTTTCCGCCGTGCTAGCATCAACCTGCTTTTCAATATGACGAACCTCTTCGGTGCTCGTTCCTGCTGAAAAATCAACCCGACCATCAGCAAAAATCGTCAGTACTTGGCCAACCTCCTCGCCCCGCTTTGGTGGCGAAAAGAAAGAAAAATTTTCTGAATCGAGTTGGATTTTGGTGATGTCTTGCATAGGGGCTACCTCCTCAAATCACTTCAGGTAATCTTTTAATTGTTGTAGGTCTTTCTCTGACACCCGTTGCAAATCGTCCTCAATAAATAGGTCAATTACCCCCTTAACACCCTGGTCAATTTTATCGCTGAGATAATCCTCAACAGCACGGTAAAAGGTGTAAAGAAGAATCTTGTAGTAAAGCAGTTGACTTTGCTTTTCCTCGTAAGGTAAATCCAACACCCTGTTTTCATCTGCCGCTGGTAAAGAAATTTTTGCCTTATATGACGCATATTCTGAAATCGCCTTGGCAACATCAATCACTTTTTTCCGGTCTGGCATGAAGCTTTCAACAGTACCTTCCAGCATTTGATAGCAATTAATCACCGCCTTAATTGGGGCATTCAGTGAGTCATTGTACTTCTCAGAAAACTCCCTGAGCGGTTCATAGTACCTCGGTGGGAGTGGTAGGTTGACATCTTCTAGAAGCTCGCAGTAGTCAAGAAACTCGGCCCGCTTGTCTGCATTGAAAAAGCCATGGCTTAGCGCAATTTGAAATTCCTTTTCTGGGAAATCCAGGTTCTTTTCGGCACCCTTAACAACCGCCGTCCAGTCATCATCAACCTGGACCATCAACTTAATTAGCTCCTCCCCAGATTTCTGATCGAGTACAGAATGACGGAGCACGTGGTAAGGATTCAAGAAAAGTACACTTTCATTATACTTATTCTTCAACTCCAACAAGTGCTGAGCGTCCTGACCACAAACACACTTTCCAGCCACTGGTACAGAACCATTAAAAGTACCATGGAGATCTTCGATAAATTCCCAGCCACTACTACTAAAAAGTCGTTCCATATCATTTTGCAAGTATTGAAAGCGGTAAACGATAAAAGAATTTAATGCATTTAACTTAGCTGAAGATATGGATTGCTTCCGTTCAATATTCACTGTTTTCTTAACACCTTTCTTTTCCACACTGAGTGCATATCTACGTAGCTGCGCTTCATCCCTTGAATATAAGGGCAAATCTACCCGACGAAATTCTTCAATCCGTCGTGCAAAGTTGCTGCTTGCAATCTGAGGATAATCCGGCGATTTTCTGGCTTGCTGGTATCGTTCCTCAGGAAAACGCTGCCCCACAGCATATAGCCGAATAATTGAATCTCGATAGATATCAACTTCATTTTTCCGGTCCATAATTTCTTTTTTGACCTTACCGGAAAGCCTAATCTCATCTTCAAAGCACTTTTTGCCTAAGCTGATGGACTTATTCTTACTCAGTGAAGACAGCACATAGCTATCCTTAATCGGGTGGTAGCCACAAATATCACACTTCAGCGAGTAGCCTTCATGTATCCGTCCTCGTTGGTAATGTGGGTCCGTTTCAATTCCCTCAAAAATCCAATCATCAGCCTGCATAAACTGTAAAGTGATATTAAATGAAACCCATAATAGCCGACCAAATTGACGCAAAACCTTTACTTGCTCCGGACTCATCGTTTGCACAATTCTGCTCCGCTCTTCGTCCGTATAGAAATTAATCCCTGTCATTACATAAACCCCTATCTCGTTTTTTGAAATCCCTTTCACAATTATATGGTTTCTATCACTACACTGGCAAGATATTTCTCACGATTCCGGCATTCCACACACGATAAAACTATAAATTTCTGCAAGCTTGCGTGAATTTGCAGATTTGTCGTGTGTCATTTGCCGAAATGGAGCAAAGCAAAAAGCAGTGCCTGGCATCTTGCCAAACACTGCTTTCGTCCTATTCAAGTTCCTGCTTATAAATATCTGTCCACTTACAAATTGCGTACCGTGCCGACGGAAGATCATCTTCTTGCTTTGCATCGTCAAAGTCTTCTGTGCTATCAAACAGATCTAACTGCTGACTAGAATGTTGGACTGTTCCCGTGGGACCACTCTGGTTAAGAATTGACTCAAAGGTATATTCCGTCCGCCGTACCTTGCTGGGCTGACCAGCCACTGTCTGCCATTCACTAAACACAATTGGCGCTCCCGTGTCAGTAATTCCCTCGAGGGTGTCACCCTGGGCCATGTTCGCCCGAATAATCACTTGCGCACTCTTCAGGACATGGTCGTTAACCCGTCCCTTAAAGTCATCGACAATGATTCGTGAATAGGTCTGACTAAACGTCATCATCATATTCATCACAAGCATTTCAACGTTATCCTCAAGATATTCAATTCCGTATAACGTTGATAATGCAACCAATACATTGGTATTAAAGGCACTAGCAGTATTGCTTTGCTTGGCGGCAATCTTGAGTTTCCGCTTCAAAAGTTCGGTTAAGAAGGCACCTTCACCAGCAGACGGTTCCAAAAAGGTAGCGTGCAGGTTATTAATCTTGGCCGTTATTTCTGGTTGGTCGAGCATGAAGTCTACCACTCGTTTAGGCGTAAAGACCTCACCATGGTTCTTGACCCGATCGGCAGATTTGATTATTTTTTCAGTCATAGTTCACCGTCAACCACTTAATCCATCGCCTGAACTTTGGTTTCAATGAAGTTGATTTCATCATCCGTCAAGCCATACTTCTTGTAGAGCTGCTGGTCAATCTCTGGGATTGGTTTTGACCAGTCAATATCGGAGTTTTGAGTAAAGTCTTGCATAGGAACAAGTTTCCAAGTCTTTGAGGTATTGTCCTGTGTAATTTTAAGAATTCCTAACATTACACGGGCAAATTTTGTTTTGACGTACTTCATTGCAGAAGTTGCTTCAAATTCCGTGTTAAATTGTCCAATACTGATAAACGTTTGCGTGTTCCCAACCAGAGGTTTCCCAACCAGAGGTTTCCCAACCAGAGGAGTACTTAAAGTTTCACCTAAAGAGCCACTACCATTGGCCTTGGGCACAAATACTTTCCAGGTCTCCAAATTCGTATTGTTAGAAATATATTCCTGTCTTATATATCTGAAAACTCTCTTTTTCTTTGATAGTCCTAGAATTTTGATATATTTATGATTATCTTTAGGGACCTCTTTATGGAATATATCTGGAAGTTTATCAAAAACATTTGATTTCAAATCAAATTTATGTCCTTTACTTAAACGAGAAGCTGCGGAAGGATTATCGATATGCATCTTATTAGTGAACTTATAAGTCTCGGGTGCAAAAACTATCTTACTTAATCCGTTTATTTTCTCTTTGTTAGTAACATGACCTAAGATACCTACTAAAACTTTAAACGGAATATAAATCCCGGCTGGCGCGTACAATTCTTTAATTGATCCAAATTGTTGATTCTCGTCTAGAAGGGTGATCACTACCCCCCCCTTAATATCTGTACGAGGGAACACGTCACTACTATTCGCATTGTATTGGATTACTTTTAAATGCGAATTATTTAGCATTTTTCTATTCCAATCTTTTGGTGTACTCCCCGCATTAAATAAAAATCTAGCGGGTGTAATCAATGTTACTAGACTACTGAGCTTCTCAGACAAATCATAGAATTCATTATAGATAGGTGCTCTATAGTTGTCATTATCTCCATGCGATTCGTCTTGATACGGTGGGTTCCCAATTACAACATCAAACTTCATACCACCAAATACCCCTTTAATTTTCTTTGCTTCTGCGCTTACATCTTCTTTAGCATCTTTAACGATGTTTGGCACATACTCAACGTTCATATCAAAGTCCTGGTAGCCAGCAAGGGTCCGTTGCGCAATTGTCTTGGCCATCGGTGTCTTAGCAATTAAAAATAAGTTTTCACGCAAAATCCGCTGCCAAATAAATAACTGGTCGTCCAAGCCAAATTTTCCAGCGGTCTTTTCATTTAGCTTCTGGAATGCTTGCCAGTACAAGGACATCCCCGCATAAAGTGGGTATAACCCCGTCTTGGAGTTAATTTCTAAGATGTGCGTGTCGTCCTTAAAGACTTGGTCCGTATATTCGGTCTGAACCCAGTGGTTAGCACTGACGCCATCTTTAGTCGAATATTGGTAGGAATCATCAAAGAAGGACAGGCCACCAATAGTTTTCCCGAGGTGCATATTGACAACCCGCCACGGTGTCAGAACCGTTTCCTTGTCTGGGTTCCTAAACGTGCCAAAAATCCCAGCAAGTTCTTCAGCCCGTTCAATCGGGTCTAGTTTATCCAATGCTTTGACCTTCCGACGAATAATGCGCCCCGCCTCAATGAAGACATCCTGGTCATAGTACTTGCTAAATTTACGGAAGAGGTCCTTAGTGACGCCCTTCGGCATGAATTCTTTCCAAGACTCATCATCGACGTTTTCAATGAACTTATTAATGTTCACGTCATCGGACAGCTCGATATCCATCCCATAAATCATCATTGGAATCCGGATCGAAATGGACCGCAGAATTGAAATCATCGTCTTCCGTTGCTTCTTCAGTTCCTTCATCTTCTCGATGGCGGCTTCTTCCTCTGGCGTCCGGTCTTTCTTCCGCTTCTTTTTCTTACCGTTCAGTGCATCATTGTATTCTTCATCAGTGAGCCCCTGGTGGTTAATATCGACTTTCACTGGCTTCTTCTCAGATGGAGTTGTCCCGACAATTGCCTTAAGATCATTAAATTCTTTCAGATCAACATCTTTCAGCATCAGCAACTCATCACTGTACAGGGAGTCATCATCAAAACCAGTCCGGACTGCTTTTTCGGCGTAAACTCGCTTAATTTGTGCCAGCATAGTGTCAACACTGTAACGTTTCATTCCGTTCCCGTTCATTCCAATGATTGGGAGGAAGTTCATCAGCTCTTTCATCTGGTCCTTCTGAGCACTACTGGTTCGCTTACCAACCCCAGTTCGCAGTTGGGTTGATTCGGCCATAACCGTCAAAGCCCGGTCAGGAGCAAAGTCGAAGATATAGCAATTGGTCTTCTTCCCGAAAGTTGGCGACGAGTACGGCGTCTGCGCACGGAAAGCCGCTTGCAGGTATTGCATGGCACTGTTGGTGTTAGACAGGAATACAACACCCGTCCACGGCTTGACCGTTACACCGGTTGTGAGCTTACGAACCGTCAAAGTAATCGTCTTGGTAGCAGCCGGGTCATCCCCGATTGCCTCATTAACCCGGTCCACATCACTTTCTGAAGTTATCCCGGTATCGTCCCCGGCAACATTCTTCACCACGTTGACAATCTGGTAGCCACTTGCCTCGCCCAGAACCGGATCCTTCTTAAGGAGCGCCTCCATCGCGCCAGCTTCCTTTACACCGGGCATAATCCAGAGTGTGTGGCGGAGATTATCCCGGAACTCTTTCTTTGAGAATGGGTAATTGGTCCGGCTATCCGGCGAAGTAATGTTTGCGAGGAATTGTTTTACCTTATCCTCATACACAAATTTCCCCTGGCTATTGACACGGAAGAATTCCTTGAAGTTAAAGGAGTGCGTACCATCCCCTATAAACTGTGGCTCATCAAAGTTCTTGTTCATTTCAAAGGTGAACATATTAACCTTAGGCAGGCTTGCATACGGGTTTGGTTCACTCGGATGGTCAATTCCCCATTGAAGTTTTGCCTGTTGCTCCTGAGTGTAATCCCAGGTGTAAACTTGGTCTTCATCGTACTGGTCAAGAATATTAAATGGCGTTCCTGAGAGTTCGAGTACTTTCGTATCATCACTAGAGACAAGCTGCGTAACGTTCTGGGCTAACTCCGTCTGGGTCCCTTCATGAGCCTCATCAATAATTACCAGGTCCCAGTGAGTATCAAATAGTTCCCGGTTCTTGTCGCCAGCCTTCCCACCGGCCTCTTCAGAGCCACGTAAGTCCTGAAGAGAAGCAAAGTAAACGAATGGCTGGTCAGAGTCTTCAAGTTCATTGAAGGTGGCACCCTGTTTTTTAGAACCGTACAGGTAACCAACTTCAGGCATCCCAATCTTCTTAAAATCTTCAAACCAACCTTCATCTACGACCGGCCGGTGAGTCATGATTAGCACATGTTCAAATTTTTCATCCTTGACCAGTTGCAAGGCTGAGAGCGTTTTACCAAAGCGCATTTTGGCATTCCACAACATCTTGTTATGCTTCTTAAATGCCTTCTTTGCTTTTTCGACAGCCTCTTTTTGCTCCGGCCGGAGAACAATTTTGACTTTCGGCTGACCCTGCCGTTTCAAATCAATGGTCGACTGTTGGTTTTTAACGGCCTTGATGGCTGCTTTTGCTGTCGGAAGGTCGGTGTGGAACCACTCCTGTCCCTGTAAAATATCACTGTGCTTAACACCAGAACGTTCAAGAACCCGGTGAACGTCAGTATCCGTGAACCACATGTCGTCTGATTTCCGGTATGCCAGCTCGACCCACTCAAGATTTAGCGGAAGCCCGGATGTGGTCATATACTGCTTAATCCGTTTTTCGGCGTCCTCACGCATCTCAGGGCTGTTATCACTATTATCACGGGCCAAGTCACCAGCCTGAGCTTTCCCAATCTTGAGGTTGCCCACGTATTCTGCAAAGTGCCCATTCGAGGTATCAGCACTTTGAACGTAGATGATATTACGGTCTGATGCCGGCGGACGCACCGTCGTTGAGTACAAGAAGTCATCCAGTTTTGGCTCCTTAAAAGCCGTCACATCTACCTTCTCATCATAAAAAGTATTGACGAACCAGACCAATAAGATATAAAGATGCTTAATTGTGTCAAGCGCCTCTTCCTGACTAATCAGGGTTGCAGTTGCCAGTTCATGAGCAGCTCTGTTTCCAGGCTTCTTGATTGCGTAAAAGAGGTCAATTGCATAGGAATCAATAATATTTTTCTGCTTCAAGTCATGCAAAACATTACTAAAGGTACTGTGCACCCCAACCTTTACAAACTTCTGGTCAGCAATATCGCGTGCCAGGTTTTCGGCGACGGTCCGCGTCAGCGTCAATACCGGATTATAAAACCCTTGCGTGTAGATAGCTTCAGCTTGCATTGCACTTTCAAAGTACTGCGCCGTTAACGGTTCATCCATTAAAAATGAGAAGTTACTTTTCATATCGTCTAATCCCCAAGTAATTTAAATAATTCTTCCGTATGTAAACGGTTAGCTACGGTATTTATTATAATCTTGCAGGCCATTAATTAACAACTGGCAAATTGGCGAGCTAATTTTGCCGTACAGGGAAGCCAGCGGTTTTATCATCTGTCATTGATGCCAAAAAAGGCATCCCCCATTTGGAAGATGCCTTCGTTTATATTAATTTTAGAGTGTGAAATCACTTACACCGTTAGTCAGCTGTTCGTCTTGAGCCCGTCCATTTTCGTGAACCGTAACGGTCAAGTCACCGCTCAGGCCGGTCGTCTTAACCGTGAACTGGTTCCCCTGCCGAGTAACGATAACTTCAGCCGCATCCTCACCGTGCTTATCAACCACTTGAACCTTGGTCGTCCCCTCGTGCATATCAAAGAGCTGGATATTAACGTCCTTGGTGTAGTCATAATCAGCGTGCTCAGGGTGGTCGCGCGTAACCAAAATTGTGTTGTCACGGACTAGCACTGGCAAGTGGAGCTCATCATAGTGCTTCGTCAGCCACTGGCCGCCCGCAGGCACTTCATAGTGTTCGCCGTCCTGGACGATACTGGTCCATTTCCCTGCTGGCAGGTAGAAATGCACGTTTCCTTCTGGGTTGAAGACTGGGGCAACCAGAATCTGGCTACCAAACATGTACTGGTTGGCAATGGTGCGGGTATTGTAGTCATCACCAAATTCGAACCACATTGGCCGCATCAGTGGGTTCCCGTAGTGGGCACTGTGGGCCGCCTGGGTATACAGGTATGGCATCAGTGAAAGCTTCAGATTAACGTACTTCCGGCTGTTTTCAACCGCTTCGTCGTCGAAGTTCCATGGAACCCGGTAGACGTCACTACCGTGGTACCGACTATGCGAGGATAGCAGACCAAACTGAGTCCAACGCTTGTAAAGATCAGCAGTTGGGGTGTCCGGCCCGTCTTCAAACCCGCCAATGTCGTGACTCCAGAAGCCAAAGCCGGAGCTCAGGAATGACAGCCCACCGTGAAGGGTGTCAGACATGGACTTGAAGGTGGACAGGCAGTCACCGCCCCAGTGAACCGGGAACTTCTGTGAGCCGACCGTTGCGGACCGGGCAAAGACAACCGCTTCGTCGCGGCCCTTAACTTCAGCAATCACATCAAACGTGGCCTTGTTGTACTGGTAAGTGTAGTAGTTGTGTTCACGCTTCGGGTCAGAGCCGTCGAAGTAAACAGCGTCGTCCATTGGGATCCGCTCACCAAAGTCGGTCTTGAAGCAGTCAACCCCCATGTCGAGCAGCTTCTTCAGCTTGCCCTGGTACCACTTAACGGCATCCGGGTTGGTAAAGTCAATGAAGCCGTTCCCTGCTTGCCAGAGGTCCCACTGCCAAACATTGCCATCGGTCCGCTTAACCAGGTAGCCGTGTTCCTTACCTTCCTTGAACATCTGGCTCTTCTGGGCAATGTATGGGTTGATCCATACACAGACCTTAATGCCCTTGTTGTGGATTTCCTTAATCAGCTTTTCAGGGTCCGGGAATTCGTCATTGTTCCAAGTCAGGTTACTCCACTCGAAGTCGCGTTGCCAGAAGCAGTCGAAGTGGAAGACGTCCAACGGAATATGACGTTCTTCCATCCCGTTGATAAACTTCATCACAGTCTGTTCACTGTAATCGGTCAAAAAGGAAGTGGTCAGCCACAAACCGAAGGACCAGGAAGGCGGCAGTTGAACTTTACCAGTTAATTCGGTGTACTTGTGTAAAATTTCCTGTGGCGTTGGCCCGTAGATGACGAAGTATTCGAGTGATTGGCCTTCAATACTGAATTGAACCCGATCAACATTTTCGGAAGCAATTTCGAAATCCACCGGTTCCGGCTGGTTGACAAAGACACCGTAGCCATCATCAGTGATATAGAACGGAACGTTCTTGTAGGCCTGGTCAGAGCCAGTTCCCCCATCCTTGTTAATCGTCCGGACTTCCTGACCGTTCTTTACAAAGTTGCCGAAGCGTTCACCCAAGCCGTAAACGTGGGTGTCGACGCCGAGGGACAATTGTTCGCGCATGTAGTGCTTGCCGTTGTCCCGGTTCGTAATTTCACCCTGGGCGCGGTGACGGGAGGCCGTAATTTCCTTCCCATCGGCGTTGAAGGTCATCGCAAATTCTTGCCGCAGTGGCACGTTAACTTGAAGGCGCCCACTCTGCAATGAGGCTGCCTGGTCGTCAACGTGGATATCAACATCCGGGTGCTGGTCGGTCAGCTCAAAGGATGGTTCCTTCTGGTTCTGGTCAAAGTGCGTTAGCTTGACCCCGATTACATCCTCGGCGGGTGAGCTGAGCTTAATCGTGGTCATCCCGATGTTTAATTCATCCCCCCGGCCGTTAATCCGCTTGTAGGGAGCAAAAACATTCAGTTCCTTGTCTTCCTGTTCTGCCGTAAAGGCTTCTTCGGGATGATTAATTTGATATTCCTTCTTGTCTAACCAATAACCATTTGTAAACTTCATGGTAAACTTCCTTTCCTAGTCTTTGGCTGCTGAGCGTTGGCTGATTTCCTTGTTCATCTGTTCAATCTTTTCATCAGTCAAGCGGTAGAATGCAAAGACAATCATGGCCAAAATCGTAACAATAATTGGAATGATTGTCGTGGTCATCCGGATTCCAAACAAGCTGTGTGCCGTTTGCTGGTGGTTAGCAACGAAGCCGTAAGCGGCTAATACATAACCCGGAATAACCCCACCGAGGGCCATCCCAAACTTGAAGAAGAAACCAACGATTGCATTGACGATCCCGTTCTCCCGCTTACCGGTCTTCCATTCACCGTAAGTAATAACTTGTGGAACCAGGGCCCACTGGAAACCAGTCGACAAGGTTACACCAGCAGCTTCAATCGCCCGACCGATAAAGGTCCAGGTAATGTTAGTAGCAGGAACCATGAACATAATCAGGAAACCAATGACAATTACTAAGAGGCTCCCCTGCATCAATACTTGGGTCCCCAGCTTCCGGTTCAGCCATGGGGTAATCGGAACAGTCAAGAAAGCTGGCAGTGTCCCGAGCAGGTTGTACCACTGCATCAAGCCAGCATTGTGGGCATTGTAAGTCATGTAGTAAGCCCCGACAGAGTTAACAACAGACATCAGACCAAATGTAATAATGAAGAAGATTGCTAATACCCGGAGTGGCTGGTTAATCTTAAGCTGGTGGAAAAGGTCCTTCACTGAGACCGACGCTTCAGTATCGGCTGGCATGTGAATCCGTTCAGTCGACTGGCTGAAACAGAAGACCAGCACTAATGCCCCGGCAATTCCGTAAACGACCATCGTCAGGAACCAGCCCATCTTGGATGCTGCACCGGAGTAGTAACCACCAGAGAAGAGCTTAACGCAAACTGGAACACCGAAACTGACGGTCAGCGATCCCATGTTGGCAAGGAACATCCGAATTGATGACATGGAAACCAATTCCTTGTTGTTCCGGGTCATCGCCGCGTTCAATGAACCATACGGAATGTTGACAGTGGTATAAATCACCGAAAGGCCGACGTAGGTAACGTAAGCATAAACCAGTTTCCCCATTTGGCTAAAGTCCGGCACATAGAAGCAGAGCATTGCCAACACCGCGAGTGGCAAGCCCATGTAGAGCAAGTAGCCACGGTACTTACCAAACCGGGTCGTATGCTTATCGATAAAGGTACCAACAATTGGATCGTTGATTGCATCGATCAAACGAACAATTAAGAACATCGTTGCTGCATCAGCTGCCGGCAAACCATACACGTTTGTATAGAAGAACAACAAATACGTTGAAATAGTAGTGTAGATAAGGTTTTGGGCGAAATCACCAGTGGCCCAGCCAAATTTTTGCCGCCAGGGCAGTTTAATATCCGTGGCGTTAAGTGCTTGGTTTTGCACAATAATCACATCCTCAAATGATATAAGTATTTCGTAAGTTAGTTTTGTTTCACAACAAACTAAAAATACCACCATTTTCGTCGTTTGTAAACGCTTTATTTTAAATAATTTACAACCAGGGTCCGGTTTCTCCCGCCTGATTGTAGTACAATCAAATTATTACCCAGCACTTCGCCGTCCTGGCGAGTTGCTATGATGGATACTGGAGGAACATACATTGTCATCTACTAACCGTGACCTCAACCGGCTCACCAACCTGAAGCTCGTCAAACAACAACTTTTTAACCATCCCGCAATTTCCCGGGCGGCCGTTGCCCGGAATACGGGATTAACTCGGTCAACAACCTCCTCGTTGTTCGCCGAACTCGATCGGCAAGGATTCGTTCGTCACCTCGGGCGCGGGCAAGCGACGGAAAACGGCGGCCGCAAACCGGAACTCTACACTATCAACACCCATTACGGCTACATTGCCTGCTTTAACCTGACTTACGATAGTCTTTACGTTATGTTTCTCTATGCTGACGGCCAGGAAATTAGTTTTCAGCAGATTGCTTTAACTAACCACGAGCTCTTGCAGGTAATGGAAATCATTAATCAGCAGTTAGCCACAACCGCAGCGCACAACGATACCGAGCACGGTTTGCTAGGCATCAGCTTCTCCATTCATGCCGTGGTCGAAGACGATCAAATTGTTCATTCTCCTTACTACCCCCTCCACGGAATCAACCTCCAGAAGTATTATCAGGATCGTTATCACGTCCCAGTTAAAATTGGCAACGAAGCAAACCTGGCCGCAATATACGAACGGGACTACGGGAAGCAGAATAGTGCTGACAACTTTCTGGTCCTCAGTATTCACCGGGGACCAGGGATCGGCGTCATTGCCAACCGTGAACTCTTCACTGGCTACCGGGGCATGGTGGGAGAGCTCGGCAGCGTTAAGATTCCAAACCGGCAGGGGCGGGTCACAGAGCTTGGTGACGTCTTCTCCAGCGACCACTTTCTCGCCCGCCTAGGCCAAGCTACTGGCACCACCATTAACAATTTCACCGCTGCTCAGCAGGCAGTTCGACAGCATGGTGACGCTACTAAAGCGGTCCTGACTGATTTTGCGACCGTTACTGGCCAGTTGATTTTCAACCTTCAAATGCTGTATGGACCAGAAAAAATCTTAATCAATTCCCCCCTCGTTGAAAATATTCCAGAGCTAGGCGCCTTAATTCAGGCGGCGACTATCCAATGTGGCTGTCAGGTGCCCGTAATTATCATCAAGGGTGCACAATATGTGTCGCTACTCGGCGCCGGTGCCCTCTTAATTCGCCAGGTTCTTGGCTTAGAAGACGTTGCCCTCCAGTTCCAATGGTTCCGTAAAATCGGCTAGGAAAAGCGCAGTTTACGCATCATTTTCCATAGCACAATCCGTAAAAATGGCCTTCAAAGATCGGTAAAACCCGAATCTCTGAAGGCCATTATGTTCTCTTTCTTATATTATTAACTAGAAAAGTTTTTGTTCCGTTTCCACCGCACTGCTGAATGGTCCTGCAGTGACCTTCACCCCGTCACGGTGGTTGCCAAAGTAGTCACTATCGAAGGTGATTGGGGTTCCATCAGGATTTTCGTACTTTTCTTCTGGTTCAAAGGCCATTGGAATCGTCGCTGTAGAAATCACGCCATCAGCCTTTTCAGGAACAAAATCGTACAGGTTGGTCTTTAGGTAGAGGCCATCCTCCCGCTTCTCAAGTGCTAGTTTGACCTGGTCAGCGGTGTCGACAAACGGATTCTCCTCCTTCGCCGTAGCTTGGGCGCCATTCAAGTAGACATTCCCCGCTGACCAAACTGGCAAATGGCTGTAATAGTGGTCGCTGTTTGGCGCGTAAATCCCACAGTAGCCGTCAAACTGCTTATCCCATTCCGCAAAGGTCGGGTAGTCACTAAATGGTTTGGTGCCGACTTCGAAGTTGTAGTCATCCCAGTCATCTGGCTCGTCCTTCTTCATCTCCGCCAGCTTCTGCATTTCTGGACGCAGTTGCTGTTGAACGAAGATGTTGTTGTAGAACTTATTATCACCATGCTGGATGGTCATGAAGCCCATGACCTTGGTACCATGAATTTCGTGGTAAGGCGTAAAACGGTTCGATGGCAGGTTAACTGAGTTATTGTCGGTCCCCCGACCAGTAGCGGTAAAGCTCCCGGCAATCAGGTTATGCACCATGGCAACCCCTTGTGCAGCAAAGCGGATTGAGCGCTCAGACAGGAAGAGGTTGTTGTCAATCAGGGTTGGCCCAAAGGAGACTTCAATCCAAATGTCTTCGCCCAAGCCGCTCAGGACGTCATCGATGTTGTCCTGGTCAACTTTAAAGTCATTTGGCAGGCTGTTGTGGTCAAAAAGGTTTTGGGTGACCCGAGTTCCCTGCGCCTGCCAGTCCAGCCACAGGCCCCGTGTACAGTGGTGAATGTGGTTGTGCCGGTAAGTAACGTCGATGGCGGCGTGCATCTTGATGCCACCAATTTCGGCCCCAGCCAGGTTTTGGCGGACATTAATATCGTGGATATCGTTATCTTCAATCAAGGAGCAGATACCACCGAGGTGCCCAACGATTCCAGTCTGCCCACAATCATGAATGTGGTTATGCCGGATAATATGGGAGCCCACATGCTCCTTATCCCAGCCCTCGTAGGAAGCCTGGCAAATAGCGTCCCGCTCAGTCTGGGTACCGTCCTTGTACTTCCACTTGAGCCACTTATTATCATTGTTCGGTTGGAGGTACTTGCCAAGGGAAATACCAGAACACTTGGAGTGCGAAACATCACAGTCTTCTACAATCCAACCCTTAGACCAGTGCGGGCCGATCATCCCCTCCTGGTAAGCTGTCGGCGGTGCCCATTGGGTTGCCGCCTTAGTAACGCCGAAGCCAGACAGCGTAATGTAGCCAATTCCCTCTTGCTGAGGGTAGAAGCAATTCTCACGAACATTGATTTCCACGTTCTCTTTATTCGGGTCCGCCCCCTGGAAGTTGGCGTAAATCACCGTTTCATTTTGTTCCTCGTCCTGTTCCGTGAACCAGGTCAACAGCGTGTCTTCAGGGTACCAGGACTTCATATTCTTGACTGGTGACTTAACCTCGTCCAAGCTATTAACTTCGTAAAGGGCCTTATCGTTCAGGTACACTTCCCCCGTGTGGGCAACGATCCGGGCATCAAACCAATCTCCTAGGACCCGGGTAGTATACGGATTATAGTTACCAAAAATGCTATTTGGAATCCGCACTTGCCAAACATCGCCAGCCAGTGCCTCCCAAGTGGCAACCCGTTCGGCACCGGTAATTACTGCGCCCAGTGGTTCAGTTGACCGGTAAATAATCCGCTGTTCCGCGGTCCCAGCGTGCTTGGGATCAACGTTTTCCCGATAGGTTCCTGGCGCAACTAGGACCTCATCCCCCGGCATGGCAAGATTGGCTGCTGACTGGATGGCCTTGAAAGGGCGCTCCTGGGAACCGTCCCCGTTGATAGGCGCATTAATATCTACATAAATTTTCATCCTAATAACCTTCTTTCATTTACTTACTAACAGCTGTATTTCGCTGGTCCTCAATTTCGTGGTTAATCTTATCTACCTCCGGATCTGACAGTGGGTATTTGCTCATGATCCACATTGCAATCAAGGCGAGAACGATTGGTACCCAGATCATCGAAATCGAAATTCCTGTTAGGGCTGAGGCAGGCTGACTAGCCTTATTACCGTCAAAGTGACAAAAGGCGTTGATGTATCCCGGAATGATTCCACCGAGCGCCAAACCAATCTTGAAGAATAGTCCCATGATGGAGTTGATGATTCCGGCGACCCGTTTCTTAGAATGCCATTCACCATAGGAGATAACTTCTGGCACCAGTGACCACATGTAACCAGTTGCCGCCGTAATTCCCCACTGCATGATAAACCGGCCAATATATCCCAAAGCAATGCTGTTCTTGAAGGCTGGGAATGACCAGACCCACAAAATCAATTGACCAATGATAAAGAGAATCAGGAAGAGGTAGAAGAAGCCCTTCTTGCCAATCTTACGCCGGACAATCGGCCAGAGAAAGACGAGGAAAATCCCCGGAATTGACCCAATCAGGTTAATTGAAGCCATCCATTCAGAATGACCAATATTATACTGAACGAAGAATGGCCAAACGGTATTTCCAAAGAACATGAAAGTAAAGCCGATGAGGAAGAACCACCCCAGAATCTGTAATGGCTTGTTTTGAATCAGTTCATTCCACAGGTCGGAAAACTTAACCGAAGCCGTTTCTTCCTGGGTCGGCAGGACCCGTTCTTTAATTCCGAAGTAGGTACAGAGGAGCATGATGAACCCGATGATCATGTAGACCGAAATCACCTTAAAGTAAGCTCCAGCTGCCTGCGGTGAAGCATAGTTACCCAAATTTAGTTTAATGCCAAAAAAGCCAATGTCTTTAAGCTGCTTGGCAGGCGATGCCAACTGCACAAACAGCGGCAAGAAGGTGTAAACCAAGAGGTTCCCGATGTTGGCTTCCGTCATCCGGACGGTCGTTAAGGTCGATACTTCGTCATTATCACGGGTCAACGAAGCATTCAGCGACCCGTATGGGATATTAACAAAGGAGTAGATTAACGCCGTTGCAAGGTAGGAGAAGAAAGCATACAGGACGTTTCCCCGTACCGCAGGAATCGGCAGGAAGAGCAGAGCACAGCAAATCGTCAGCGGGATCCCAAAGTAAATTAGGAACGGACGGTACTTGCCGCCATGCTTAAAGTGGCTCTTATCGACAACCGTTCCAACCCAGGGGTCCCAAAAAACGTTGACCCACCGAACAATCAAGAAGATTGTCGCCCCGGCTGCGGCCGAAATTCCAAAAACCGTCGTCAGGTAGAAGAGCAGCATGGAACCAATTGTTCCGAAAATTAAGTTTTGTGCTAAATCACCGGCACCATAACAAATTCGCTCACGCCACGAAAGTTTAGCAAACTCATTTACTGCTTGCTTAGAAGTATTGTCCATTGAAGATTCGTCCTTTCAAATCAAAACTAAAAAAAGCAATTAAAGTAAGTTAGCTGAATAAGAGCGGATAATTTTCAATCCACGATCATTGTATTCGCTTTCAAGGATGAAAAATAGGTCATAAACTGACAGCTATTTGTCAATTTATGACCTTTTATTAATTAACTATTCGAAATAACCTGTCCGGTTTTTAGAAGTAACAGACCGCTTCCGCCGGGTCTGCTTACGGTATTCGCTCGGTGTAGCGCCCGACCACTTCTTAAACTGTTTGCTGAAAATTGAAATATTGCCCGCCCCAACTAAGCTGGCGATTTCATCGATTGAATTGTGGGAGTTTTCCAGAAGGCGTTGCGCTTTTTGATAACGCTCCCGATTAATGTAATACAAGGGCGTAATCCCATAAACCTTCTTAAAGACCCGGTGACCGTAGCCGCTGCTAATTCCCAAGTGATAACAAATTTCCTCAAAGTTGAATGATGGATTTTCGTCGTCATTATTGACCCGGTTTTCAATACTGACAACCAGGTCCCGGGCCACTTTGGCTTCTTTGTCTGAGTATGGCAGCCGGTGGTGGTCCTTAACCCGGTCAATCTCCTGGTCAACGTCCCGAAGGAAGTTAAGGAGTGTAATTTCAATTGCAACCCGGTTGGCAAAATTATTAACCTGTTCCCGGTTACTGCTGAGCTGGGCAATTGCTGCCAAAGTATCGGTACAGATTCGTGCCAGTACTGATCCGGCGGGAATCCGCTGATTGGCAACCAGCCCAATCAACCGGGACCGCACGAGCATATCCTCAAAGTCAAAATGCAGGCAGCTATACGTCATCGGCGTTTGAGTACTCTGGTTGCTATTTGTATGGTAGGTTTCTGGTGCAATAATAATCGCGTCACCCGGACCTAGTTCGATGGTGGGGCCACCTTTAATTTCCGTCAATTGACACCCCTTGCTAATGGTCATCAGTTCAAATACCTGGTGTCGTTGCTCAAAAAAATGCCAGCCCCCAGCAACCGTATGACGGTGTCCGCCAAACATATATAAGCCCGATTCAATTGTCGGAAAAGAAATAAACTGTTGCACCCTTGTCACCCCTCAATTAACAACTAATCCTAATTAGTCTTTTTATTACCAAAATTTGTCTATTTATAACTATCTCTTGAACAAAAACATTTGTAAAAACGCTTCCAATTTCGTCTTTTTATGTTATTATAATAGACGTTAGTTGGTTAATCAAACCAACGCAATTATAAACAACTAACTCACTCTGTTAACTTACATTTATTCTTGTTTTTATATAAGGGGTTAAAATCATGAAACATAAACTATCTGCAGGGTGGATTTATTTCTTTGCCGCTTTGGGTGGCTTACTTTTCGGTTACGATACGGGATCCATTTCTGGTGCCATCCTATTTATTGAAAAGCAATTATCCTTGAATTCTTGGCAACAAGGTTCCGTCGTTTCCGCTGTATTGCTGGGTGCCATTCTGGGTGCCGTTACCATTGGACCTTTCTCAGACCACTTTGGTCGGCGGAAACTCCTGATGGTTACTTCAATTATCTTCTTCGTTGGGGCCTTAGGTTCCGGAGTTGCTCCTGAATTCTGGACCCTGATTATTTCCCGGGTAATTCTGGGGCTCGGTGTTGGTTCTGCTTCAGCACTGATTCCGACCTACCTGGCCGAATTAGCACCAGTTGCTAAACGGGGAATGATGTCCGGGCTCTTCCAGCTAATGGTTATGACCGGGTTACTGTTCGCCTACCTGTTCAACTACTGGTTGCAAGGCATTTACACCGGTTGGCGGTGGATGCTTGGCGTGGCTGCCGTACCAGCTGCCGTTCTCTTTGTCGGGGCAATTATTCTGCCTGAATCGCCACGTTACCTGGTACGGAACGACAAGGAAAATGTTGCCCGTGAAGTTCTGATGGCAATGAACCAAAACGACGCCAACGTAGTTAATGATGATATTGCCAAGATTCAAAAGCAGGCCGCCATTAAGTCTGGTGGTTGGAGCGAACTGTTTGGTTTGATGGTTCGGCCAGCCCTGCTTGCCGCTGTCGGCCTGGCAATTTTCCAACAGGTCATGGGTTGTAACACGGTGCTCTACTACGCCCCAACCATCTTTACTGATGCAGGCTTCGGTGTGCACTTCGCACTGCTCTCCCACATTTGGATTGGGATTTTCAACGTCATCATTACTGTGATTGGGATCTGGCTGATGAACCGGGTTAGCCGGCGGAAGATGTTAATCGTCGGTGGTTGGCTGATGGCTATTACCCTATTCATCATGTGCTGGGGACTGATGCACTCCAGCGATTCCAAGTTTGCCGCTGACGTTGCCGTAATTTCCATGGTAATCTACATCGCTTCGTTCTCTGGTACCTGGGGCCCAATCATGTGGACAATGATTGGTGAAATGTTCCCACTGAACATCCGTGGTTTAGGAAACTCCTTCTCCGCTGGTGTCAACTGGACTGCGAACATGATTGTTTCCCTGACCTTCCCACCTCTTCTGAGCTTCTTTGGTAAGGGTACTCTGTTCATCGGTTACGGTGTCTTCTGTCTGCTCGCCATCTGGTTTGTCCACACCAAGGTCTTCGAAACCCAAGGCAAGTCCCTGGAAAGTATCGAACAATGGCTGCGTGACCAGGCTGCCAAGAAAAAAGCTGCTAAGAACGATTAATAATTAAATTAAGCGTTGACGATAACTTTCGCCAACGCTTTTGTATACATTAAAACGTCCCGCACAATGCGAGACGTTTTGCGTTACTCTACATTTTTTACTTCGTTCGGCCAGCGCAGGCGAAGCTGATAATGGTCAAGCTGGAGTGCCCGATGAATTGCTAGTGAGCTGGCTCCCAACAGCGAAGTCATCCGGGAGCCCACAATCTTTTTAATCGGTGAGAAGGCTCCCATCTCCACTAATTTAGTCCGAATCTGTTCATACAGCTCTGGAATATCCTCAAAGAGGGTCGAGTTAAAGTAGACCTCCTGCGGGCCAAAGGAAACAATCGCATTATACGATGCTTCCGCGATTAATTCCGCCGCGTGGTCAAAGATCTGCAGGACCTGGCTATCATAGTGGTAGAGGCGGACCAGCTCAGCGCTGCTAATCTTGTCTATCCCCTTGACTGCTTTTACTTGACCAATAATTGCGTCCTCGGAACACAGTGATTCCATCTTTACCAGCTTTTTACTCCCGGTAGCAAAACGGTCAATCATCAGGGTCCGGCCGATTTCCCCAGCCATCCCGCGATTTCCCCGGTAAAGCTGGCCGTTGGCAATTACACCAACCCCGATTCCCCGGTGAATACTGATAGTAATGAGGTCGCGAATATTATCAGCTACACAAAAGTCATTCTCAAACACCGCTGATAGGTTCGCCTCGTTCTCTAGGACGACCGGTACGCCAAACTCCTTCTCGAAGTACCCCTGCAGGTCAATTCCGTCGAGGTCTAAGAACGGGGAATCCAGCACCTTGTTATGGTACACAATCCCATGAATTGAAAAGGCGATTGCTAGCAGGCCGCGGTTGGTCTGGTCAAACTCCTGCATCTGTTGAATTTCTTTTTTAATCATCTGCATAATCGTCAGAATATCGAAACGCTCGATTGGCTGTCGATTATAGCGGATAATTTCCCCATTAATGTAGTTAAACATCGAGGCCATATAGGCAGTCCCGATGTTGAAACTCGCCACGAAACCATAGTTAGGGTTCAAGCGAACCAGGTTAGGCTTCCGTCCCCCACTACTCGTTGACTCGCCCTGACGCACTTCCTGAATCAAGCCAGCATCATCTAACTCGGTATAGATTGAGGAAACGGTCGACTTGTTCAGCTTTAGTTGACGGGCGATTTCCGCCCGCGAAGTTTCTTGGTTGTTAAATAGTTGTTGTAATACTAATTTTCGATTGTTTATTCGCGATAAATTGCGATGGTCAATTGTCATGTTATCCCTACTTCATCCATTAATATCCAATGCCCTTATTATAACACGTTTGCTAGTCATGCTTACGCAACAGCCATAATTCTAAATAGCACCATAAGATAATTAATAGGACACAGTAGGCTGTAGCAAGCCACGCAATTGCTTTTACTAGGAGCCAACCAGTCAGCGCCGTAATAATTTGAAAACAGATGGTCAAAACAATCCAGGCGACTAAACGGTGCTGGACTCGCTGCTGTTGTTGATAAATTTTTTCTTTATCCATAAAAAAGAACTGGGGATTACTCTCCAGTTCCTCCTTAATCCTAGTTGTTCTTTTCCATTTCAGCGCGGAGCTGCTTGCCGACTTCTTCGTAACCCGGCTTGCCCAGCAGGCCAAACATGTTGGTCTTGTAGGCTTCCACCCCTGGTTGGTTGAATGGGTTGATCCCGTTCAGGTAACCGGAAATCCCCATGGCCACCTCAAAGAAGTAGATCAGGTAGCCCAGCGTGTATTCATTTTCTTCTGGGATGTGAACGGTCATTACTGGTACGCCACCAGCCGTGTGGGCAGCCACTACAGCTTCGTAGGCCTTGGTGTTGGCGAAGTCCATCGTCTTCCCTTCCAGGTAGCCGAGGCCGTCAAGGTTATCTTCTTCGCTTGGGATCTCCACGTCGAAGTTTGGCTTGTCGAGCTTCACAACGGTTTCCATCAGGAAGCGGCGTCCTTCTTGGATGTATTGACCAAGTGAGTGGAGGTCAGTCGTGAAGTTAGCACTGGATGGGTAAATGCCCTTCTGGTCCTTCCCTTCGGATTCACCGGCCAGCTGCTTCCACCATTCGGCGAACATCCGCATGTTGGGCTCGTAGTTTTCCAGGAGTTCAGTCTCGTAGCCCTTCCGGTAGAGGATGTTCCGGTAGGCGGCGTACTGGTAAGCCTCGTTCTTGGACAGGTCTGGGTTAACGTAGTCCTGTTCCGCCTGGGCCGCACCAGCCATCAGTTGGTCAATGTCGGCACCAGAAGCGGCGATTGGCAGGAGGCCAACCGGGCAGAGGACGGAGTAACGGCCACCGACCCCATCAGGAATGACGAAGGATTCGTAACCGTTGGCGTCGGCCTCGGTCTTCAACGCCCCCTTGGCCTTGTCGGTCGTGGCGTAAATCCGCTTGTTAGCTTCTTCCAGACCGTACTTTTCAATCAGCTTCTTCTTGAAAATCCGGAAGGCAATGGACGGTTCGGTCGTCGTCCCGGACTTGGAAACGACATTGACGGAGAAGTCCTTGTCACCAATCAGTTCCAGCAGGTCGTGAACGTAGGTCGAGCTGAGGGAGTTCCCGGCAAAGATGACCAGTGGGTACTTCCGGTCTTTGGCGTCCTGCGCCTGATAAAAAGTGTTGTGGAGGAAGTCGATTGCCATCTGAGCACCGAGGTAGGAGCCCCCGATTCCGATGACAACTAAGATGTCGGAGTCGGACTGGATCTTCTTGGCGGCTTGCTTGATCCGCTCAAATTCATCCTTATCGTACTCGCTTGGAAGGTGGAGCCAGTCGCGGTAGGCGGCCCCGGCACCGGTCCCGTTGCGGAGTTCATCATCTGCGGCCTTGACCATTGCCTGCATCTCGCCGAGTTCGTTGTCATGAACAAATTGTTTCAAAGCACTGCTATCGAATTTTACCTGTGTCATTATAAGCGCTTCTTTCTAAAATAAATTATTTTACTTAATCATAATAGCGGATAATGTAGTCGGTTTCAATCGGAAAGGACAAATCTGTTTAGTGCTCGTAGAAGCCCCTAAACACTGCCATAATAGTATTTAGAACAGTAAAGGAGTGAATTAAGATGGAAGAAAATACCAAGAGAATGCTGGCGGGCAAGCCCTATTGCCCAGCCACTGCGGAGTTAGACGCGTTCGCCCAGTTCGCTCACCGCCTGTGCCGTGACTACACATTGACTACGGATGAAGATACCGTCGAACGAACAGCCATTATCGAAAAACTATTCCCCAACCATGGTGCTAGCACCTATATTCAGGGTCCCATGTTTGTCGACTATGGTCGGTTTACAACCCTTGGTGATAATTTCTACGCCAATGCCAATTTAACGCTTCTCGACACCTGTCCCGTCACCATTGGCGATAACGTCATGTGCGGCCCGAACGTCTCCATTATTACCGCCATGCACCCGCTCCGTTACCAGCAGCGTAACCCACGCCAGCTTCCAGACGGCCGCTTTGCTGACTACGAGTACGGCAAACCCGTTACGATTGGCAGCAATTGCTGGCTAGCCGCCAACGTCACAATCTGCCCAGGGGTCACGATTGGCGACGGCTGTGTCATCGGCGCAGGCGCCGTCGTTACACAAGATATGCCGGCCAACTCGCTGGCACTCGGTGTTCCTGCCAAGGCAGTCCGTCAAATCACTGAAGACGATAACCTAGACAGTCTCCCATATTAGAGCGTCTCACCGCCACTGATGTGCACAGCTAGCGCGTTCTAGTATTATCACCTTTAAAACAGCTAAGAGGCTAAGTTAATGCTCAGCCTCGTTTTTTATTTCTATTTATTTCCCGGGAAATTATTTAGTGGGCAAATGCCGTCAAGATACTCCCAGCGACAATTAAGATAATTCCGGCAATTGTAAAGGCCATTTCACGGCTGGTCTTGTGTTCATGTAATACTAATACTCCCCCTATAGTGGCGATTACCACGTTCATTTGGGTAAAGACAAAGGCCACGTTGACCCCGAGCGCCCGGCCAGCAAAGATATAGGCTAGGGCAGCGATACCCCAGGAAAGGCCCCCGAAGATATTCAAGTACTGTTCCTTTTGCTTGAAGGCCTTCGCATTGCCAGAAACAAAGGTGTAAATCACAGCACCAATCAAAATCCCAATCATTTCTGGCAGAAAGATTCCCAACGACTTTTCGTCTTTAAGCCACGGAATCTTTGGAAAGGCGGAGTAAACCCAGTAACCAAAGGTTGTGCACAGCAGGAAGAAGAAGTTCTTAACCGTTACCCGCTTACCAGAGCTTTCGTCGGTCACGGAGGTCATCAGGGCACCAATGATTACGACAAGCAAAGCACCAAAACCAATCAGGCGGGCCATCGTAGAATGCCACTCACCAAAGATGATGACCCCAATCAGGGAATTCCCAATCAGTTGGAACACAGTCGATAGCGGGATAGTATTAGAAACGCCCATCCGTTTGAAGGACACGAACTGACCAATCTGACCAGTCGACCAGAGCGCCCCACAAATAACGGAAATCCAGAAGCCGCGGGCACTAACAACTACGGCACCAGGGTTACCCGATAGCTGTGCAGTCAGAAAAGCAATTAAACCAATGATTGTGGCCCCGGCACCAATTCCAAAGGTCTGGTTAATCGTCGAGCCACCAACTTTACCGGTAATCAGGGGCATAATCCCCCAACCGACAGCCGGCACCAATGCAAGTAGATAAGTTAACACCATAACAATTCTCTCCTATCAATCAATCTACAAGATGATAATCTATCACACTGGAAACGCTTGCACAAGTCCGGAAATTTCGGTCTACCGGTTAAAGTGCTGGTACTAATAGCAAGTAAAGCCTTTTATAAAAAATTGGTCTTATTGGAGCACACCTTTAATTTTCATCTTTCGCCTGCTGATTGCGCAGGGCGGTTTGACTATCGGGGAAGAAAACTGTAAAGGTGCTCCCCTTGCCCAATTCACTCTTTACCGTGATTTTACCGCTATGGAGCTGGACCAACTGGTGAACGATTGCCAGGCCCAGCCCGGACTCCCCGTATTTGGTATTCATCCGTGACTTGTCGGCCTTATAGTAGCGTTCCCAGATGTTGTCCTGCTGGTCAGCCGTCATCCCGATACCGTTATCCTGAACGACAAACTGCGTCCCGTGTCCTCGCTGTTGACCGCTAATCTTAATCACACCATTTTCCGTGAACTGAATTGCGTTTTGGATAATATTAAACATAATTTGCACGAAGCGGTCGTAATCGGCATACACCAAGAGACCGTCTGGCACTGACAATTCCAGTTGGTCGCCTTGCGCACGGGCCTTCTTTCCTAACTGCTCCTTGAGGTTTTGGAGAACCGCAGATGCGTCAAACAGCTTTCGTTCCATCGAAATTTGGTTTGTCCGAATCTTTTCGTAATTCAAATTGTCGTTGACCAGGCGGATCAACCGCTTGGTCTCATTCTGCATCAATTCGATGCTATGCTGCTTATCTTCTTCTGGAATCACGTCATATTGAAGCCCCTCGAGGATTCCGTTAATCGTCGTCAACGGAGTCCGCATTTCATGAGCGGCATTGGCCATAAACTGACGCCGCCGCTCCTCCTGGGAGTGGATTTCTTCGTGCGAACTCTGCAGCGAGGCCGTCATCTGGTTAAAGCTCCGCCCCAAGTCCCCAATTTCATCATTACCCAAAATCCGCAGACGGACATCGTAATTGCCTTTAGCAACCTGGTGGGTCAGCTCACGCAGCCGTTTGATCCGAACGGTAATTGACCGGGAAAAGAAGTAGCTGACCAGCAACGTCATCAAGCCGGCGAAGAGGAGCGCCACTAACAAGTTCAGCTTGATCTGGTGCATATTCCGTTCAATCGGTGACACAAAGGTCGCAATCGCTACTACGGCTACTAGCTTGTTCTTGTTACGGTAAGGGCGGATAATTTCGGTCATCCGGGGCATATTAGTCGCCGCAACCTGCTTGGAAAGCCGGGGAGTAGTCATCTTAACGTAGATAGTCTCCCCCTTTTCCAGCTTTGCCCACTTAGCAGCCGTAATGGTTGGGGTAAAGCCGTTGCTGGCAAAGAGTTGTTCCTGGTCCCGTCCATAGATGGCAAAATGAACGTCCTGATGGCTCAGCAAGCGAGCATCCGAATGCAGGGCAGGAGTTACAAAACCGGCAAAGGAGTGGTCAACCGGGTCGTAACGAATTGAATCCTCGACCAAACTATCGGCATCCTGCCGGAGCTGCCGCCAGGTATCCTGGTACATCGACTGGTTAGTCACCTTAATAAAGGAAATACTTAAAATCACCATCAAAATCACGATGATGGTGAAAAAGCTGAGCATCAGCCGGTACATTAACTTCATTTTAGTCAGCTTCGTCATCAAACTTATAGCCTACTCCCCATACCGTCTTAATTACCTGTGGTCCCAAGTCTTCCAGCTTCTGCCGGAGCTTCTTGATATGGGCATCGACAGTCCGTTCATCCCCATAGTATTCATAGTCCCAGACAAGCTGGAGGAGCTGCTCCCGGGTAAACACCTGCCGTGGCTTGGAAGCCAGCGTCTTGAGAAGGTCGAATTCCTTTGGTGTCAGGTCATCGATTTGCTGGTCGTAGAGAAAGACTTCCCGGGTCTTAGTGTTCATCCGGAAGTTCTTGGTTTTAACATCAAAATCACGGTCAGCAGCCCCCGGCTGTTCTGCCGGCTGCTTGGCAAGCTGGCTCCGGCGATAGAGTGCCTTAATGCGGGCAATCAGTGTAATCGCGCTAAAGGGCTTGGTAACGTAGTCATCAGCGCCGATTTCCAGGCCAAGCACCTGGTCACTCTCGGTATCCCGGGCGGTCAGCATGATCAGCGGTACCGTCGGCGAAACCCGCCGAATATCCGCAGCCACCTGCATCCCATCCTTCTTGGGTAAATTAAGGTCCAGCAAGATGACATCCCACTTGTCCGGGGCAGCGTTAAACTTTTCCTCCGCTTCCACCCCGTCATAGGCAAACTCATACTGCCAATTTTGCTTTTTTAAGAACATTGCCATCATTTCACAGACGGAATGGTTGTCTTCAATCATCAGGATATTCACAATGATCCTCCTTTAACTCTATTTAAGTGAAATATTCAGGCGCCGCCGCAGGGGTTTAGCAAACAGGAGCGCAATCAATGCCCCAATCAGCCCCTGGATGGTATTAGGGATAACCCCCAGTGTCCCGGTCGCCCAATTGTACAGGAACGAGTCGGCAAAGAAGTAGCAGACCACCATCACAATAATTCCAACTGCAAGGCCCAGGAAGCGGCCCCAACACCCTGGCAGCCAACGCATTATCAGGCCGGTCAGCAAGCCCTCTAGTCCGTGGGCAATAAACGAAAACGGAGCATACTGGGCAAAGCCGGAAATCAGGTCTAAGAAGAGGCCGGCAAAGCCCCCAATCGTACCTCCATACCAGGGACCGAGCAGCATGGCCCCAATAAAAATGGCGGCATCACAAAGGTTCACGTTCCCCCGCGTCCACGGTAACGGAATTAAAAAGAGGCGGCCGAAGACGATTGCCAGCGCCAAGAGCATTGCTGCCAAAGTCATTTTTTTAGTTTGTACTTGTTTTTGCATTGCTATTTCTCCCTCGTTAAATAAGTCACTAACTTCTTGAGCTGCATTCCCAGCAGACGCTCTCCCATGGGTACGGCCGCGGTCTCCTTGACTGCGACGGCGAGGGCCTGGGTAGCCTGGTCAACGGCAGTGTGCAACCTACTGCCCCGCGTTAAGTAGCCGTAAAGGAGTGCCGCAAAGCAGTCACCGGTTCCGTAAAAATGTCCCGGGAAATAATCGGCCCCACTAAAAAGCAGCTGGTCACCGTGGACCAGCCAGGAGCCGATTTGGCCATCCTGGTGGATCCCGGTAACGACCAGCTGACCGGTAATGCCGGCCTGGTGGAGCAGTTTCGCCATGTGCAGGCATTCTTCCGGGTTGGGCTCACTGATACTTTGCCCGGTCATCAAGCACAGTTCGGTCCAATTAGGGGTCAGCACGGTCGCATCCCGGCACAGGTCACAGAGGGCCGCGGGGTACGTAGCCGGCAAGCCCGGATAAAGGCGGCCTTGGTCCGCCATCACCGGGTCGACCACAAGCTGGTTGGGGACCAAATCGTGGATGATCTGGCGGACAGTGTGAACTTCCTGGGCGCTACCGAGGTAACCAACCAGGGCCCCCTGGAAGGGTAACTGAAGCTGGGACCAATGCTGGGCAGTCGCCTGTTGCCAGTTGGTCGTGTCCAAGGCGACTGGGGTGGCAAAGCCCTCAGTCTGGGTGGACAGGACCGTAGCGGGCAGGAGAGCGGTCGTAATCCCCATTGCTTGAAGAATTGTCGTTGCGGCCACTAGTGAAATCTGACCGAGCGCTGAAAAATCCTCAATGATAATACTTGCTTTAGTTTCGACGACGTCCCGCCCCCTTAGTTAATCTTCCATCATTATATACTTCTCCCGTGAAAATTTGAAAGGAGATTAGACAATTTGCCCCTTGAACAGCGGTAGCAAAAAACAAGCCAGCCGTACCGCCACTAGCAGGAAAGGAAAATTGCCCGTGGATTGGTCCCAAGGGCTTCGCAACCAACTTCGGGAGAAAAATAAAAAGCTGATTGTCAACGTTTAACACCATTGACAATCAGCAAAATCCTTAAAAATGGAGATGACGGAACCCAAAGTAAGATGAGTATGATCTTAATGAATCCACAGAACCACCGCACTATTGATATCATTCAGTCTCGTAATTCGCGTTTTATGCGTAATTATTTTCTTTCTCACTACTCTAAAAAGACGCAGCGGTCGGTTAAGATTGTCGTTGTTGATCTGTTTGAACCTTATCGTAACTTAATTCATGACTTATTTCCCAAGGCAATAATCATCGCTGATCATTTTCACGTCGTTGCACAAGCTTACCGGGCCCTTCAAAGTGTCCGGATCAAAGTAATGAAAGCATATGGTCCCAGTACTCATGAATGCCGAGTCCTGAAACATTACTGGAAGCTATTAATGGTTAAGAGAGACCAACTTGATTACCTACACTACTATTCACGACGTAACTTTCACTATTCCTGGTTATCCAATCAAGAAGTCGTCGAACGACTGCTTGCTTTTTCCCCAGACCTGGAAGCTGCTTACGAATACTATCAAGACCTAATAGCCTCAATTAGTCACCATAGTTAGGCCTTATTAGATCAGTTAATTAAGCAAACTAATTTACCAAGGGCTATGAAACGAGTTAAGCGAACCCTCGCTAAGCACCGACAAGAGATTATTACCAGCTTTCACACCCGACTAACCAACGGGCCAATCGAAGGCACCAATAATAAAATTAAAGTAATCAAACAGACCGCATATGGCTATCGCAACTTCTTCCATTTCCGGATTAGGATTCTCGTTTCGTTGAAGACTTCTAATCTCATGATTCGGGAATTATCAAAAAAAGAAAACTAGACCAATAGCTAAAGTTGCTTAGTCTAGTTCTCTATATTCTCTTCATCCTTACCGATTAACAAAGAGTCTAATTTACCAACAAAAAAAGGACTGCTTACAATAAATACTAAGTAGTCCTTTTCATAGTTTAGACGAATCGAATACAGCACTTAAATATTGGGAAAGAAAATTATGTTATCTAGTTGCGTTTCTTCTTCAATCCGCCTAAACCAAGCATTGCCAGTAAGCCAGCTAAACCTAATCCAGCTACAGCCGCATCATTCTTAGTATTACCTGTTTGTGGTAATGCTTGCTTGTTGTTTTGACTGTTGTCACCATTACCGTTGTTAGTAACATTAGTGTTTACGGTCTTGTTGCCATTACCGTTTTGGGTACCATTATTGATACCGTTGTTATTACCTGGGTTAGTATTGTGGTTACCATTATCACCAGGGTTAGTGTTATGGTTGCGGTCATCGCCAGGAGTGGTATTGTTCCTATCGTAACCAACGTAAACAGTAGTACCGTCAACTGGGTTGCCATCCTTATCTAATGCAGAAGTAGATGGAACAGCAGAAGCATTTACCTTTTGACCGTCATTGCCAATCTTGTAGTAAGAAGTGTAACCATCAACTGGTGTAATGTTTTTAGAAGCAAATTTGTCCGCACTCAAAGCTTCCCACTTACCATATGTAGCAGGATCGCCATTACCGTAGATAGTCATTGTCCGACCAAAGTCTAGACTCTGAGCCTCAGTTGTTTGTTGACCAGATACTGAAGTAGTCACAATATCACGGGTAACCGTCTTGAACATTTCCTTATATTCAGGGTTCGTTGGATCAACCTTGGTTGGATCAAGTGACTTATTAACGAAGACTTTAGCAGTTGCCGTGTTGCTTGAACCATCTTTATAGGTTACTGTTACTGGAATATCATATTCAGTAGCATCATCTGGAGCAGTAAATGTAATAGCACCAGAGGTATTATCGATAGTTACAGTTACTGGGTTCTTACTATTCTTATCATTAATGGTCATATTAGTTGTGCCATCTTTAAATGCGTAAGTATGACCAGGAACATCTGTAACTGCTTCACTATCCTTAGTGAAGCTAGGAGAACCAGTATTTACAGAACTATTAGCCGCAACAGTTGTGTCTGTGTAAGCTGGAATGTATTGATCAGCGTTACTCTTATCGTAACCAACGTAAACAGTAGTACCGGCAACTGGGTTGCCATCCTTATCTAATGCAGAAGCAGATGGAACAGCAGAAGCATATACCTTTTGACCGTCATTGCCAATCTTGTAGTAAGAAGTGTAACCATCAACTGGTGTAATGTTTTTAGAAGCAAATTTGTCCGCACTCAAAGCTTCCCACTTACCATATGTAGCAGGATCGCCATTACCGTAGATAGTCATTGTCCGACCAAAGTCTAGACTCTGAGTCTTAGTTGTTTGTTGACCAGATACTGAAGTAGTCACAATATCACGGGTAACCGTCTTGAACATTTCCTTATATTCAGGGTTCGTTGGATCAACCTTGGTTGGATCAAGTGACTTATTAACGAAGACTTTAGCAGTTGCCGTGTTGCTTGAACCATCTTTATAGGTTACTGTTACTGGAATATCATATTCAGTAGCATCATCTGGAGCAGTAAATGTAATAGCACCAGAGGTATTATCGATAGTTACAGTTACTGGGTTCTTACTATTCTTATCATTAATGGTCATATTAGTTGTGCCATCTTTAAATGCGTAAGTATGACCAGGAACATCTGTAACTGCTTCACTATCCTTAGTGAAGCTAGGAGAACCAGTATTTACAGAACTATTAGCCGCAACAGTTGTGTCTGTGTAAGCTGGAATGTATTGATTAGCGTAATTCTTGATGTGGACCGGAACATACCAGAACGTACCACTGCCGTCTTGATAGTCAATATCTACCATAATAGTGAAGTCATCAGTAGTGACATCCTTTGCTACAGTTACGGTTACTTTACCAGTCTTTGAATCAACAGAGGCAGTGAGACCCTTTGGAGGATTAAAAGGAGCTCCGTGTGTGTCACCAGTAAGTTTGTAACCAGTAATTGTCCCATCTGGCATCATATAAGGCATCATTGGCGTTTGGGTCTTAGTAACTGGGGTATCAGTTGTTGGACGCTCAAAATACATCGGAAGGTAGGTTACTTGGTACTTGTCACTATCAGTACTATCATCACTATCACCAATAGCATAAAGACTTAGTGCATTGTTATAATAACTCGTTGCACCGCTCTGAGCTGTCTGAGCTGATGGGTTATTATTGCTTTGTACTTTCGTAGGTGTAACTGCTGGATCACTAGTAGTTGGTGTGGTTTGATCGTCGGCTGAAGCACTCATTCCCATAGATGGGTTATTATTGCTTTGTACTTTCGTAGGTGTAACTGCTGGATCACTAGTAGTTGGTGTGGTTTGATCGTCGGCTGAAGCACTCATTCCCATAAATGTGAAACCAATCAAAACCGAAGCAACTCCAATGGTTAATTTCTTAATCGTAAACCGTTGTTTCTTCGGTTCTTGTTGCCGAACTTGTTCTTTCCAATTATTCCTCGATAACATAATACACCCTCCTAATATTATTTATTCTACGCCCTCAATATAATACAACTCCTTGAAACTTTCAAACTTATTTTATTTCTTAAGCTAATTCACCAAGAAATTATAGAATAAAGTAAACATATCAATAATTTCTAATTTCACATTCTAATAATATATGAGACAATTCTGCTCAAAGAATGGCGACTTTGTTACAACACATAATCTAATATGTAAAATGGTCCGCAAGTTCATCGAACTTTTTCAAAGCACTTTTAAAAGATGATTTTAATTATTAATCTATTAAAAAAAGCCATCACAAATAGTGATGACTAACTGTATTTCGAAAACAATAATTTTATACAACAATTCATACAACATTTAAATATAACTTAACGAGTTTATTTGAATCTCGGAAAATTACAAATGCTGATATATCAACGATTTGTAGCTAATTGAGTTTCAACATACCCCTACTATGGAGATGACGGGAGTCGAACCCGTGTCCAAGCATATCGCCATTTCAACCTCTACGTTCGTATCTCAACTATTTAAGATTCACTAGCCAAAACGCCGTTGATCAGGGCCACCATGACTAGCCAGCTTGATTAATCTCTTCTCACTGCTTCAAACGGGAACAGGGAGCGTAGTCCACTAAGATATGAAACCTACATTCGCATCATGGACGAACCCGAAGTAGATTTACGCGTGCTACTTGTTAGGCAGCAACTGCGTAAGAGTTTGAATTATTGTTTGCAGTTATAATTTAAAACTGAGCGTTTTTACGAAGACGCAACCTTCGAAACGCAGTTGAAACTCGACCTATACCTGTCGAATCCAAAAAACATCCCCAGCACGTTATGTATCATAACATACTCGGCCACCCCGTGCATCAATTTTGCCCTGAATATCACTAAAGAGGCTGGAAAATAACTCAATCTCTTTAATATTTTAAAGTTAGTAATGCCTCAGCCCAGTAGCTGGCTGGCAGTTCAAGCGCTGATAAATCAGCGTTTGACCAACCCCAAATAGGCTAGTTTCGCACCGTAGCCATCCTTGCGGAGGTTCGAAGACAAACGCTCCAAATCAGCTTGCTAGCCGATTTGGGGCGTTTTTTCTCACTCTCTTATCACTTCAAAATTTACCGAAATGCTCGTCGGCCGTTTACCACCAACCGTTAGCCATCCAGTGAGCCTGGGCGGCCTGCCAGGAGCCGTAACGGTTTTGCATATACTGTTGGGCGACTTCTTCTTGGTGCTGCGGCGAGAGATCGCCACCGAGGTAAGCCAGGTCTAATTGGTAACGACCATAGTGAACCCCGTTTTGCGCGGTATAGCTGCCACCAGATTCCCGCTGGGCGATCCATTCCTTGGCAGCCTGTTCACTGCTGCTGAGGTTAGCGGACTGGCTCGTCTTCTGTGCCTTGTCCTTGTCTTCATTGCTGTTTTGGCTAGTAGCATTCTGATCGTTATCATTCAACGGCGCAATCTCACCGTTGCCCTTAATCAGGAGCTTTTGGCCGACGTGCAGCTGGTTAATATCGCTAAGGTTGTTGTCCTTAGCAATCTCATTAATTAAGCTGTTGTCCTTGGCGAATTTGTAAGAAATACTTGAAAGGGTATCACCACTTTGAACGGTGTAAACCATGTCGGCGTTAGCGACCACAGCAGTCGTGCTAACTCCTAATGCAACCACCCCAAGAGTAGTAAAGACTTTAACTAAGTTTTTCTTAGTATTCATAATGTAAAACAACCATCCTTTATTAATCTGATTATTCGTTCAACGCTCTCTATACTACACGGCGAACTTTACCATCTTGTAACAGCTTCTTTTCTCTTTCCCCTTTTTCGGCATGAACTTGTTAATCTACTGTAATCTTATGTTCGACCCGCTTATCGGCAGCCAGCACCCCTTACTGCCCGTTAGGATTGCGTCCTTTGCAAGTGTGCTAACTACTGAACAAAGCCCCATAAAAAAAGCGAATTTACAAGGAATTCTTAATAAATTCCCGTAAATTCGTTTCTTTTACGCCTGCTAAACTGGCTTTTTATTACAATTGTGTTGCAAAATACCGCTCACAATACTTGGCAACTCCGTCATTATTGTTGCTATCGGTAATTGCCGTTGCGGCCTCTTTTACCTGGGGCAGGCCGTTTTCCATGACGATTCCCTGGGCCGCCGCCCGAATCATTTCCAGATCATTGTCCGCGTCCCCGAAGCTCATCAGGTTGCTGAAGTCCTCACCAAAGTGACTCAGCAGGGCCTTGAGCCCCACCGCCTTATTAACGCCCAGTGGCAGGAACTCCATAATCATCGGCTGCGATTGCACCGCATGGTATTTCTGCTTCAGGCTGGCCGGCAGGTGCTTGATGATTGGTGCCAACTCCTCTGGCGTGATTGCCATTACGGCCTTGCTGTATACCTTTTCCGGCAGGTGACGGCTGGCGATACTTTCAAACTTGATGTTCTTTAGGACCGTCCGGTAAATCGAACCGGGAAAATCATTCAGCTCATATACCCGGTCGAAATCCAAAACATTCAGCGGGATTTCGTTTGTTTCCACGAAGCCCAGCAACGGCTGGAGATCCTGCTTCGCCATTCCCCGCTCAAACAGGTGCTCCTTTGTAAGGTTGTTGATTACCAGGCCACCATTAAAGGTAATCGTATAATCCTCTGCCGCAGTCAGCCCGAGCTGCTCAATATAGGGCCAGATGGCGTTAATCGGCCGCCCGGTACACAATACAACGCGGATCCCCTGTTCATGCAGCTTCTTGAGCACTGCCTCATTTCGTGCTGAAATCTCCTTCCGGCTGTTCAGAAGGGTGTTATCCAAGTCCAAGGCAATCATCTTAATCATTTGCTCGTTGCTCCTTACCTTCATCCAATTCCCCTTGTACGATCTGCTTGTTAAATTCAGCTAGAAGGTCCAACAGTTGCTTGCCGCGGTCACTGCCAAACACACTGACCCACCTGCTGAACCGTTGCTGGACCTTTGTGCTGATTCTCTCTTCAACCTGTTTACCCAGCGGCGTGGCCGTCAAAGACTGCCGCCGCCGGTCACGCGGGTCGGGCTTTTGGCGCACATACTCATTCGCCATCAAAACCCGTAGTTGGCGCGAAACTGCGCTCCTGGTCACCTGGCGCTGTTCGGCAATCTCCATCAGCTTAATCCCCGGCTGTTTGCTAATCGTCCGTAAAATCATGTACTGCTCAAACGACAATGAGTACTCAGCAGACGGTTGAGAAATAAAGTTGCCGAGGCCCTTCAACCCGGTCAGGTAAACATCTACCGCCTGGTCCAATAACTGGTCGTCATCTACCAATTAAGCCACCCCTATTTATTATTCAAAATCGCTTTGGCAATCATCCGGGTATAGTGGACGTTCCCCTGTTCATCCATGTGAACATTGTCGGCGGCAAACCAGTCAGCGTGGTTATTGCTCTCCTGGTACCAATCGATGACGTGAACGTTCTTATGCTGCTTAGCGGCCGCTTTAATCTGCCGGTTAACGGTTTGCTGCCACGGCCGTGTTGGGACATGGGCAGTAATCCAGAAGACCTGGTGGTCAGAACCAATCCCCGACAGGATTTGGTTAACTGTCTCCTTGGTCATCGCGCCGTTAGTTCCCAGGTTGAGAACCACGATTTTGTTAAGGTGGCCCTGGGCTTTGAGCTGGTCAATCACAGCTGGCGTATCAGCTCCCTGCCGGCCGACCTGGGCGTCAACGTATGCTTGCGGCATCAGCTTCTGAATGCTGCTAGCGGCATCCGCCATCACCGAGTCTCCAACTGCCGTAATCTTAACGTTCTGCAGTTTTTTGACCTGGTCACTGGTCAGGTTATATTCCTTCTCCAGCTTCGTTGGTTGGGCCGTGGAGGCCTTCTTGCCCTCCGCAATCTGCTTGTTGTTTTGCGCCGCCAGCTGGTGGTTGCGTTCAATCCGCTCTTGAACCACGTTCTTTGCTGGCTGGTGATCCGGCTGACTAAAGCCGAACAGCGCAATTCCGAGTGTCAAAATACTAAATGCCAATTTGATTCCTCCTTGCCAAGTGACGGACCGTAAATTCCGCAAATCCTGGCGGACATTTGTCCAATCATAGTGGGCTAACGGCCGTTCCAGCAGCTGGTAAGACAGCTCGCTGATAATGGCAATAATCAGCAGTTCGATCACCGCGTTAATCAGCGGGTGCAAACCCACGTGGACCCACCGCTCATAGAAAATCATTACCGGGTACTGGTAGACGTAAATCCCATAGGACCGTTTGCCGACCCAGGAAAAGAACCGGTTCGTCAGCCAGCCATTCAGTGAAGCGCCCGGATGTAAAATCATTGCCACGAGAACCATCCCAACGATACTGTAAAAGAACATCCCTCCGCGGTAGGTGGCCGGGTTCTGGCCGTTCAGCGTGAAGAAGCCAATCACCGTAAGGACAATTGCGGCAATCCCGATTCCATTGAGTTTTTCCACATCCGAGCGGATCAGGTTGCGCGGCAGCTTATCCAGCGGCCACGTCAAGCCGAGCCAGGCCCCCAACAATAGGGAAAAGGCCCGCGTATCCGTCCCGTAGTACACCCGGTTAATGTTTTGCGGGTCATAGAGGATCGCCATTTCGACCGCTGATAAAATTGCCAAGAGCAGGACCAGCCACTTGACTGTCCGCCGCTTGAGCAGGTGCAGCATCCACACGAGAATAATTGGCCACAGCAGGTAAAACTGGGCCTCCACGCCGAGGGTCCAGAGGTGGGTAAATGGTGACGCGCCCCCAAACTGGTCAAAGTAGGACTGACCATTCTTAATTTCCCACCAGTTATAAACCCAAAGCAAGTTGGTAATGACCGTCGCCTTGATATGGTGCAGCAGGGGACGGGCAAACAAAGTGATATACGCCGTGGTCAGTACCAGCATCGCAATCATTACCGGATACAGGCGCTTAAACCGCCGCTTGTAAAAACTTCGAATATCGAAGGACCCGTCACGATCAAAGTGCTTCGTGACTTGATATGTAACAAAATAACCCGAAACCAATAGAAAAAGAGGAACCCCCAGATAGCCCCCCTGAAGTACATTCGGTAATAGGTGGTAGATAATTACCCCTAGTACCGCTAAAGTACGCAGGCCATCAATACCTGTAATATATTGACTGCGCCTCCGCATCGCTGCTCTCATCTTCCACAAACCTCCACTTTTCTCTTACTCCTCATAAAATTATACTGGCTTACCCAGCGACTGTATAGCCTTTTTTCCGATTAAAAACGGCGAATGAAGTAGAATGAGCTAACCCGGTTCATTGTTTCCCCGCTAGCTATCTCCTGCGCTGCTGTATTTTTTTAAAAACAGTAAGGGGCTGTGACATAAGTCCTATTACTTTAATAAAAAATGAACAGCGCAGTACACAAATGGGCTCCAGTGCTCGGCAAAGCCGAACTCTGAAACCCTCTTTGTGCTTTCTAAAGACTAGCTGCGCGTCGACGGGGGCATGAAGACGAAGTCATAAATGACTTCTGTCACGCTCCCCACCACTTCATCTCCGTTGAGCCTGTAAACCTAACCGCAGGCTGAACACAAGTACTGAAAGCCATCAGCGGTTCTCTGGTCGCTGGTTAATGATTTCCTAGCCGACGTGGTTTTCCTTGAGAATATCTTCCACGACCTGGTCCATTTCTGGAGTTCGCTTCCACTCCTCCCAGTGGTCCATCGACTCATCCTGCATCTGGTAGTGGCTATTGACATAGTCCTCATACTTAATCACGTTCCGGGAATGGGGAATATTAAGCTGGAGGATTCGAACCTGCTTAATAAAGCCCCGTTCGGCCGCCAGTTCGGCCCGGCCATTATGAACCATGTTGCCGATCTCATAGTAGCTCGTCCCATCATTGCGAGTAATTTCTTCAATCAGTGTTAATACTTGCTGTTGTTTTTCCAAGACGTCCTTCTCCCTTCTCTTAACCATTATAGGGACTTTAAAACGAAAAATCACCGTCAAAATGACGGTGATTGGCATAAGAGAGAAAGAGAATTGATTAGAAGGTAAATACTTAATACCTTGCAACTATTATGATAGCGGTTACACGGTAATAAGTCAACAGTAAATCCTAAAAATGTCAATTTAAGAACCGTTTTTAAACCAATAAAGAGCCGGAGAGCGCTGTCAAACAGCACCTTCACCGACTCTCTTAAGTTTTTATTGAACAGTAACGGACTTGGCAAGGTTCCGGGGCTTATCTACGTCCAGTCCCTTCCCCAGGCTAGTGTAGTAAGCCAGCAACTGCGCCGGGATGACGCTCAGCAACGGCGTCAGCACCTCATCAACATCCGGCAGGACGATGGTGTCATCTTCCTGGGCCAGGTGGCGAACAACGATCGTAATCGTGCTTGCACCCCGCGCCTTGGTTTCATCCAGGTTGCTCCGGGTCAAGCCCGCGGTCCGGTCCTGGGTAATAATCCCGATTACCGGAGTCTGGTCTTCAATCAAGGCAATCGTCCCGTGCTTGAGCTCACCGGAAGCAAAACCTTCTGCCTGAACGTAGGAAATTTCCTTGAGCTTGAGGGCAGCTTCCAGGGAAACGGTCCAGTCAATTCCCCGGCCAATGTAGAAGGCATTCCGTGGCTTTGACAGGTAGCGGGCCGCCACCTCTTCCAGCGTCTTCTTGCTATCGGTAATGGATTGCATCCCGTTAGCAACTAAGCCCAGCTGGTGCTTAACATCAAAGTCCTTCGCCGCCTGCTTAGCAAGGTATTCACCAAGGGCCTTGGCGAGGATGGCTTCCACGGCGATTTGTGCCGTGTAGGCCTTAGTAGAAGCCACCGCAATCTCAGGACCAGCGTAGAGCAGTTCCGTAAAGGTCGCCTCCCGGGAGAGGGTTGACTTATCCACATTCGTAATGGTCAGGCTCGGCCAGTTATTCTTATTGACGTTTACCAAGACCTGACGGCTATCCGCGGTTTCCCCACTTTGGCTGAGGAAGATGAAGAACGGCTTCTTTGACAGCAGCGGCTGTTCGTAGGCAAATTCAGATGAGATATGAACGGTCGTTGGGACCCCGCAGAGACGTTCAAAAATCCGGGCGCCAACTAAACCAGCGTGGTAGCTGGTTCCAGCACCAATGATGTAGAGGTGGTCCGCCTCCGCCATTGCCTTCAGCAACTCCGTGTCGATGTGAGGCTGGTCATCATCGCCAAAGTATTCCTGAACCAGCTTCCGCATTACGGCAGGCTGTTCATCAATTTCCTTCAGCATGTAGTATGGGTAAGTCCCCTTATCAGCCGCGTTTTCATCCATGTCCACGGTGAAGGTATCCCGCTGCTTTTCGTTCCCGGAGAAGTCCTTGATGGTAACATGATCCGGCTTAACAATCACTAGCTCGTGGTCTTCAATTTCCATGAACCGGTTGGTCTGCTTGATCATCGACATCGCGTCAGAGCCGACCATGTTGTAGCCATCAGCCAGGCCAACCAGCAACGGGCTCTTGTTCTTAGCCACGTACAGGGTATCCGGCTGTTCCCGGTCCATCAGGACAAAGGCATAGGAAGAATCATCACTGATCAGGCGCAGCACCTTCAACAGGGCCGCTTCCGTCGTCATCTGATCCTGCACGACAAACTTGTCAACCAGTTGAACCACCACTTCGGTATCAGTCTGACTGGCAAAGTGGACGTCCGCCAAATACTCCTTCTTTAGTTGAGCATAGTTTTCAATCACCCCGTTGTGGACGAGGTAGAAACGGTCATCTTGAGAGTATTGCGGGTGCGCGTTAGCCTCGTTTGGCTCCCCGTGGGTTGCCCAGCGGGTGTGACCAATCCCGGCCAAGCCATGGACGTCATCCGTCAGTGCTGCCTCCAGATTGCTAATCCGTCCCGGGCGCTTGACCAAGTAGTCATGGCCATTTTGGTCGTTGACGTAGACCCCAGCGGAATCGTAACCACGATATTCCAGCCGTTTCAACCCTTCGATCAAGATTGATAAACTGTTGTCAGTACCTGTAACTCCAACAATTCCACACATATTAATTCCATCCTTTTTTAGTTAGCATTTAATTCGTTGAATTGGTATAGATATCTCCGAAATAGCTACCTTTCGCGTAACTGTATTGTATAGTACAAGTTTTAAAAATATTTGTCAATCGGTTGCACTTAATTGGTCTAGCTCCGCTGAAATTCCCTAATCCGCCCCATACCGGGACACAATGAGCTTTAAAATAGCAAAGAGGCTGGAAGAAATTTCTTACCAGTCTCTTGCTAGTTTTAACTATTATTCAACTTCCAGTTCTGCTCGGGCAACGTCGCCGATCTTTTCCACGTACTGGTGAACCAGTTCTTTAGTCGGCGCTTCCGCCATAATCCGCAGCAGCGGCTCAGTTCCGCTTGGCCGGACCAGGACCCGCCCGTTGCCAGCCATCGCCGTCTCAACTTCATCAATGACTGCCCGCAGCTTGTCATTTTGCATGGCAGCGCCCTTGTCGGCCACCTTGATGTTCAACAGTTCCTGTGGATAAGTGGTAACGTCACTCGCCAATTCAGCCAGGGTCTTCCCGCTTTCCTTCACTACCGAGAGGAGCTGAAGGGCGGTCAGCATCCCATCACCAGTTGTGTTGTGATCAAGGAAGATAATGTGGCCCGACTGCTCGCCACCGAGGTTGTAGCCGCTCTTTAACATTTCTTCAACGACGTAGCGGTCGCCAACCTTAGTCTTAACGCTCTTCATCCCGTGCGCTTCCAACGCCTTGTACATTCCCAGATTGCTCATTACGGTAGTTACGACCGTATCCTTCTTCAACAGCCCTTTGCTATCCATGTATTTCCCACAAATGTACATAATTTTGTCGCCATCAACGATGTTACCAGCAGCATCAACGGCGATGCAACGGTCCCCATCACCATCAAAGGCAATTCCGAGGTCCGCCTGGTTTTCCACCACAGATTCTTGCAGGCCCTCAGGATGGGTCGACCCGCAGTGCAGGTTGGTGTTCAGGCCATCCGGCTGGGCATTGATGGGAACGAAGTCAACGTTCATGTCCGCAAAGAGGTTCGGCACAAACCCGCTCGTGGCCCCGTTAGCAGCGTCCACGACCACTTTGAGGCCGCTCAAATCGGTCGAAACGGTCTGTTCCAGGAAGGAAGTGTACTTCAATGCCCCCTCATGGTAGTCGGCCACCATCCCCAAGCCTTCATCAGACGGCCGTGGCAGGGTGTCTTCCGGGGCGTCAAGCAGCTGTTCAATCTCGTATTCCAGTTCATCAGACAGCTTAAAGCCGTCCCCACCAAAATACTTAATCCCGTTGTACTTAATCGGGTTGTGGCTAGCGGTGATCATGACTCCCGCGTCCGCGTCCTGAGCCCGGACCAGGTATGCTACTCCCGGAGTCGTGACCACACCGAGCCGGAGGACTTCAATTCCAACGGATAGCAGGCCGGCGACCAGGGCATTTTCCAGCATTTGACCAGAAATCCGGGTGTCCCGTGCCACTAGGACTTGGGGCTGCTTCCGGTCTGAATGACGGGTCAAGACGTAACCTCCCGCCCGGCCAACCCGAAAGGCCAGTTCGGGGCTCAAGTCTTTATTTGCCACCCCACGAACACCATCTGTACCAAAATATTTAAGTTTCATCATTTTTCTCCTTTAATCGTTTGTTGAATACGAACTGCTGTCGGCATCGCTGTCAGCAGTCTGATTATTCCCCCGGCTAGTCGAAGCTGAATTGCTCGACCGGGAGTCGCTTGTGCTATCGCTGCTCGATGCTGAATCATTGCCCCGGCTAACCGGAATCGTGACGCCAGTTACCTTCGGCATGATGACCACGTTCAGCGTCTGGCCGTTCTTATCAACCGCCTGCAGGGTCACCTGCCGTTGGAAGGTTCCCTTAGCGTCATTTGGAACTGCCACGAAAGCAATTACCCGGCTGACCCGGTTGACCTCTTCCCGCGAGCCAGTTACCTGGACCACGTCAGTATCAATCCGTGGGCGGCCAACCGTATAGCCATTTTCGAGGTCGTGGTTGCTCAACCGGACGTCCACTCGCATATTGATTGTCTTGCGGGGCTGGATATTAACCTTAATATACCGTGGCTCGGTCACCGCGTGCAAGTCTGAATTAAGGCCGCTGGTCTTCACCGCCACCCGGTGCTCTCCTGGTGCAAGGTCATTCAAGTCAGCATACACCCGAAAATTCTGGGTATTGCTCGTCGTCGTGACTAAGGCGGACGGCCCGCTGACCTTAACCTTCACGTACTGGGGGTAGCCGGTCACAACGTAGCGGTCGTTATCAACCGTAATGTTGAGCGGCATTCGAATGCTAGCTGTCCGGTCGGACATCAAGGCACTGTTTTCATTGCTATCCCGGGTGTTTTGCCGGAGGAAACCGTTTTTGCTCCCGTTCACGTAAATAAACAGGAAAATCGCCAGAATCAGCGAGAGCAAACGCAGCACCCACCGTCGGCTAAAGATTCCATCATTATTTCTGTTCATGACGGCCACCTCCCCGACGTCCAAACTTAGCATAGAGCTTAGTCAGCAAATTATCCCTGTGCTGGGGCTCGTGCTTGTAGAGCTGGGCCCGCAGGAACTTCAGGTAGTCACTCTGCGACATATTGCGAATCAATTCATTATCCTTGGTGATGGAAATTTCACCCGTTTCCTCAGAAATTACAATCGTGAGGGCGTCCGTCACCTCGCTGATTCCGACCGCGGCCCGGTGCCGGGTTCCCAGTTCCTTGGGAATCAGCTTGCTGTCCGAGAGGGGAAGGTAGGCGGCCGCGACGGCAATCCGGTTATCCTTGATGATGACCGCCCCGTCGTGCAGCGGTGTATTAGGGATAAAGGTGTTGATCAGCAAGGCCCCAGAAATATCGGCGTCCAGCGGAATCCCGGTTTCAATATATTCTTCCAGACCGGTATTCATCTGGATACTGATCAGCGCTCCAATCCGCCGCTTTGACATATACTGGATTGCCTGGTCCAGCTGCTTGATCAACTCTTCTTCCGTTTCGTTAGTCGTCTGGTGAGCGGTAAAGAACGACCCGCGTCCTAAGTGCTCAAGTCCCCGCCGAATTTCTGGCTGGAAGATAATCACAATCGCAATTACCCCCCAGTTAATGACCTGATCCATCAGCCAGGAAACGGTACTCAGCCCGACATACCAGCTGACTACCTTTACCAGGATAATTATCAGAATCCCGCGGAAGAGCTGGACCGCCCGGGTCCCCCGAATTAAGATCAGCAATTCATAAATCAAAAACCAGATTACGAGGATATCAATCAGGCGAATTAAGTTTTGCCACGTCAGAAGTGAAACAATAAACTGCATAGCATCTTCACCATCCTCTAAATTCACGTTCATATTATATCATTTTAAGGGATAAAAATCTGTTATCCTGGAAGTATCAACTTAGCAAAGGGAGCATCCTTATGAAACAGTCCACTTTCTGCTGGCTTATCCGGCTTTATTTCTGGTCCTTGATTATCTTATTAGCAGTCTTCGTCAAACCACCCTATGATTTCATGGCTTTCAACACCTTTCTGGGCTACCTGCCAATTGAAATCGGGATGCTGCTGCGCCGGTTCAATGACTGCCGCGCGTTGGCCTTCTGGGTGCTTTTAGTCATCTGGCTCCTCTTTTATCCTAACGCACCCTATGTTTCGACGGATCTTTTCCACCTCTCCTGGCTCCATCCCCACACTAACGTCACCGGGATTCTCAAAACCGACCCGGTCATGTGGCTGATTTTTGCCATGATGCTGGTCTGCGCGCTTTCCTGTCTGATTCTCGGCACCATCAGCCTCGACCATACCACCCGCCAGCTCACCCAATTGACCAGCCCGCACCATCCCCGTCTCCAATACTGCTGGCTCGTCCTCTTCATGCTGACCGCCAGCACAGGCATTTACATCGGCCGCTTTTTGCGGCTCCACTCCATCTACCTTCTGTTTACCCCCTCCTGGTTTTTCAAGCAACTCTGGGGGATCTGGTCCTGGCCGACGGTGGAATTTATTTTAATCCTGACGGGAATGCAGCTGATTGTCTACTGGCTCCTCAAACTTACCCAGCAGGCCAGCAAAATGATCTAACCCCCGACATATTTTAAGCTAAATGACCCCCAGAACCGGGCAAAAGCCAGGTCCTGGGGGTCATTTTTGCTAGCGACCGGTTGCCATAACGGTTAGCCAGCGCACTTGATTGTTATCTAATTGCGGCCAATAATCCGGACTTCAGTCTGCAGGCTCACGCCGAATTTTTCCTTGACCGTTTGCTGGACGTGGTGGATCACCGCCACGTAATCACTCGCAGTTCCGTGGTCAATATTAACAATAAAGCCAGCGTGCTTGGTCGATACCTGAGCACCACCTGCCGTATACCCTTGCAGGCCCGCGTCGTGAATCAGCTTACCGGCAAAGTAGCCCGTGGGCCGTTTGAAAACACTCCCGCAGGATGGCAGGTCCAGGGGCTGTTTAGCAGCGCGCCGGGCGTTCAATTCATCCATCTTTGCGGCGATTTCATCGTGGTCACCGGGTTGGAGACTAAAGGTGGCGTCGAGCACGACCCCATGGTTATCCTGCACACTGCTGTGCCGGTAGCCAAAGTCTAATTCTTCATTAGTCAGCCGTTTAATCGTGCCGTCGGGCAGCAGCACGGTGGCACTCTCTACAACTTCCTTGGTTTCACCACCGTAGGCCCCAGCATTCATAAAGATGGCTCCACCGATGCTGCCAGGAATCCCTGCCGCAAATTCTAGCCCAGTCAGGCTGTGGTCCCGGGCCGCAATTGTGGTCTCGATGTAGGCGGCGCCGGCCTCGGCAGTGACCCGGTTGCCCGTCACACTGATCTTATTCATCCGCGTCAAAATCAGTGTCAGGCCCTCGATTCCGCCATCACGAACAATTAAATTACTGGCGTTGCCAAGCACGGTCAGCGGCAGCTGGTGGTCATTAGCGTAAGCCACCAGTGTCTGGACCTCTTCCACATTTTTAGGGAAGGCCAGCCAATCAGCCGGACCACCAGTGTGGGTATACGTGTAGTGCATTAACGGTTCGTCCTGCTTGATTTCAATCTCCGGGAACTCTGTCATCATATTAGCCATTATTATTCCTCATCCTAGTTCATAAATTTGCTTACCCTGATATTGTATCATTTAATTGCAAAAGCAGGCGGCCATTTGTACAATTAAGCTATTAACGGTCTACTAAGGAGGCAGAATTGAATGAATTTTATTGCAATGGACTTTGAGACGGCCAGCGCGAAACGGTACAGTGCCTGTTCACTTGCCCTGACCATTGTCCGTGACAATCAAATTGCCGATGAGTTCTACACCCTCATCAACCCCCAAACCCCATTCTTCTGGCGTAACGTCCAAATTCACGGCATCCACGAACGCGATGTCGCTGACGCTCCCACCTTCCCTGAGGTTTGGGAACACATCAAGGGCTTCTACACCCCCGAAAAGCTGGTAATTGCCCATAACAACCGCTTTGATAACGGGGTCCTCAAGAGTACCCTCGAGCACTACGGAATTGAGCCGCCAGCCTACCAAACATTGGACACAGTTGTCAGCAGCCGGCGGCTTTTACCAGGTTTGAGCAACTATAAGCTCAACACAGTCTGCGATGCCCTCAACATTGACTTGCATCACCACCATAACGCACTCGATGACGCGCAGGCCTGTGCCAATATCCTGCTGTACCAGGGACAGCACTTTGGCAGCCAGCGCCTGCGGCCGTTCATCAAGATGGTTGGCTAGAATAATAAAGGAGAATGATTACGATGGCAGAAATTCCATTACATGGCGGGGCCTTAACGATTACCCAGCTCAACGCCATTTTTACTACGATTCCGGTCGAATTCGACTTCATTGACGAAAACGACATTGTCCGTTGGTCATCGGCAAACCGGCACCGGTTATTCAAACGAACCGATGATGACCTCGGCAAGCACGTCTTGGAGGTTCACCCCGGCCACAGCCAGGGACGGGTGAAGCAGGTTTTGCATGAAATGCACAGTGGTGACCGTGATTCCATCAAGGTCCTGATCCACTACCACAAGCGTCCCATTAGCATCGCCTTCTACGCCCTGCACGACGACCAGGGCAAGTACATCGGCTGCGTTGAAGTCACCCAGCCGGTCGACGACATGCAGGAACGGGGTTCCCTCTTGCGGAACATCAAGCAGATGTTTAACCGCCACTAGCCCCTCAGCCTCCAGGGCGGTCACGTGATGTTGTTAAACCATTCGTACCTACCACGAGGGCCTGAGAATTAACTCAGTCTCTTTCCTGTTCTAAAGATAAAAATGCAACAACGCAGTGGCTGGCAGTTCACACGCTGATCAATCAGCATTTGACCAACCTAAATAGGCTAGCTGCGCGTCCAAAGACAAACACCCAAAATCAGCTTGCTAGCCGATCCTGGGTGTTTTTTCTCACTCTCTCGTTTTCCTAATTTTGGTATTCCATTTCTAAGACTTTCCGCTGGCCGTCCCGGTGTTGCCCGGTTTGCCGGAAGCCGAGTTTTTGGTAGAGGCGGATTGCCGGAACGTTTTCAGCAAATACTGTCAGCACCAGCCGCTGGAGGCTGCTGTAATTCTGGAACCAGTATTCGGCCTCCCCCACTAATAGTTGGCCAATACCATTGCGCCAGTATGGTTTAGCAACCACTACGCCGAGTTCGCCTGCATTCGGCTGCTTTTCCAAGACCATGACCGTCACAATCCCAATTGGCTGGTTTCCTAACATTGCCAGCATGATCACACAGTCGTCAAAACTGTTAATCATTTCAATATTGCGGCGTTCCTGCTCTGCCGTTACATCGGCCAGGTGCGGAATTAATACGGCATCGCTCTCCGTAGCTGCTTGGCGGAGGAAGTCGAGAACCTTTGCCGCATCGTCGGCCGTCGCCAGTTTGATGTGCACTTCATCAGCCATTTAAGCCACCACATCGGCTAGCAGCTTTTGGAAGTGGGCCCCATGGGGTTCAAATTCCAGGACCCGCTTATTTTCGTCAGCCGTCCGCTTAAAATGAATCGCTAAAAAGTCGTCTGGCAATTCATTCTCAACAAATTCAGCCCATTCAACAACACTGACCCCATCGCTGTCAAAGTATTCTTCCAAACCCAGGTCTTCGCCACCACCGTTTTCCAGGCGGTAGGCATCCATGTGGTAAAGGGGCAGGCGCCCATCGTGGTATTCGTGGATGATCGTAAAAGTCGGGCTCTTGATGATATCCGGAATCGCCAATCCCTGGGCCAGGCCCTTGGTAAAAGTGGTCTTGCCAGCGCCCAGGTCACCATCGAGCACCAGGACATCACCAGCGGCCAGCCGTGCGCCAATCGCTTTGCCCAGCGTAATCGTGGCCTCCCGGCTGTCCATTTCAACTGTCTGCATTGTACTCACCTCAGTAAAGTTATTGCTTGTCCCTATTGTAGCTTATCGGCAATGGGAACACAAAAAATCCGGAATTGGCCTTCACCAGTTCCGGATTTTTTAGTGCGTAACTTAATTATTATTTATGCCCGAGCCGCCGTAATCAGGGCAACCTTGTAAACGTCATCCTCGTTGCAGCCCCGCGACAAATCGGCAATTGGGGCGTTCAGTCCTTGCAGGATTGGACCCACCGCGGTAAAGCCACCGAAACGCTGGGCAATCTTGTAGCCAATGTTCCCAGCTTCCAGGCTTGGGAAGATAAAGACGTTGGCGTGACCGGCAACCTTGGAATCAGGTGCCTTTAATTCACCGACCTCTGGAACAAAGGCCGCGTCGAATTGCAATTCACCGTCGGCAGCAAGGTCTGGTGCCAGTTCATGAACCTTCTCCGTGGCTTCGGCAACCTTGGTAACCATGTCGCCCTTGGCCGAACCCTTGGTAGAGAAGCTCAGAAGAGCCACCTTAGGGTCAATCCCAAAGAGCTTAGCCGTTTCGGCACTCTGGACGGCCACTTCAGCCATCGTTGGCGCATCTAATTCAATGTTGATCGCACAGTCTGCAAAGATGTACCGTTGGCCGCCCTTGAGCATCAGGAAAGCCCCGCTAATCCGGTGAGAACCGGGCTTCGTCTTTACAATTTGCAGAGCTGGACGAACGGTCGAACCAGTGGAGTGGACCGCCCCGGAAACCATCCCGTCGGCCTTGCCCATGTAAACCAGCATGGTTCCAAAGTAGCTAACGTCCTTGAGCATTTCTTCTACCTGCTCAGGAGTGTTCTTGCCCTTGCGCCGTTCCAACAAAGCATCAAACATTGCTTGCTTGTCCGCTGCCGGGTACTCAGCAGGGTCTAAAATCGTCAGGGCAGAAATATCCCAACCATTTTCCTTGGCAGTTGCTTCAATTTCACTCCGCTTGCCGAGTAAAATTGGCTTGAGCAGACCATCTTGTTGCAGACGAACAGCAGCACCAAGGACCCGTTTGTCTTCCCCCTCCGGGAAAACGATCGTCTTGTTTTGTCCCTTTACCTTGGCAGCAATCTCTTCAAATAATTCCATTATGCAAGTACCTCCTCAATTGATTCTAAGCATTTTTCGGCAGCTGATCCGCTGGGCCTTCATCAACTTCCGGGTTTGCCGGCAGTTGCCAATCAATCGGCTTTTCTCCCATCGCCTGAAGTGCTTCATTGGTCTTGGAAAACGGTCGTGACCCAAAGAATCCGCGGTTAGCCGACAGCGGGCTCGGGTGGGGCGACTCCAGAATAATGTTGGTGTTCGTATTAATCAGCTTCTTCTTGTCCCGTGCGGCCCGGCCCCACAGGATGAAGACAACCGGCTGGGGCCGTTCGGACAGGGCGTAAATTGCCGCGTCCGTCAGCTGCTCCCAGCCGTGTCCCCGGTGAGAGTATGCCTGCCCCGCCCGAACCGTTAAGACGGAGTTGAGCAATAGCACGCCCTGGTCAGCCCAGTGCTTGAGGTAACCATGGTTCACCGGCTGAAAGCCAACGTCGCTCTGCAGTTCCTTATAAATGTTTTGCAACGAGGGCGGAACCGCTACCCCCGGTAAGACAGAGAAACTGCAACCATGGGCCTGATGGGGACCGTGGTAGGGATCCTGTCCCAAAATCACGACCTTGACATTGTGAAAGGGAGTCCACTCGAACGCCTCAAAGATATGGTGCATCTCCGGGTAAATCGTCCGGTGCGTGTACTCCGTTTTCAAGAAATCATGCAGCTGTGAATAGGACTGGCTTTCAAACTGGGGCTTCAAAACATCCCACCAGTCATTGTGGATTAATTGTTTCATGACTATTTTGCACCTCGCTTTTTATTTTATCATATCTGATTTACTGGTAACAGAGGAACTGAAAACGCTTTTGCAAGGGTCCAGATTAGTCATTTGCTGACCAAGCTGGTAGAATAGGTTTAATAATTAATCAAGGATGGTGGTGACTTCGTGCGGCAGTTGTATCTTCGGGATCATTCGACGGACCTTCATGGAACAACGATCATTCGGGACCAGCAGGGGCAGTCCCGGTACCTTCTCGCTGGCAAGTGGGGGTTACACCATGATGTTCTCTCCCTCTATGCGATCAATGGGGCCCTCCTCGCTGAAGTCAAGCAGCTTTCGCTCGGCTTACTGCCAAAGTTTGCCCTTTATCAGCACCGCCAGCGGGTCGGCATCGTTGGGAAATCCTTTGGCTTTGTCCGCCAGGTGATTTACATTCGGGGCCTAAACTGGATTATCGTTGGCTCGCCGCTGGGCAACCGCTACCGGGTCTTTGGCGGCGGCCGGCTCGTTTTTGCTATCAAACCTGTCCAGCTCACCGGCACCTACTACCATGAGCTCCAGGTGGAACGCGAAGCAGATGAACCCCTAGCAATTTTAATTGCCAGTGTGCTGGACCACTGGGCCCGCGGTGGACAGGTCAACCGGCAGCGCGTCAGTTTTACCAACCGGTCACTTGAAGGCGATCTGGGAATGAACTTTAAAATCAAACAGTAAAGTTAAGACTAGGCTGGGAGAAATCTCAGCCTCTTAGTTATTTTAAAATAAAAATTCAACAACGCAGAAAGACGAACACCGCCAACCAGCTGGTCAGCCGGTTGGCGGTGTTTGTCTCATTCTCTGAGTTTTTTTATTATATTCACGCTTCTCCACAACCGTCCTGCTCCCGTATCTCCGCCTACTTCTCAGCAACCAGGATCCGGGTCGGCAGCCAGCCCCACAGGCCATTAAACCCGGCCCGCTTAACACTGACCTGCCGGCAATTTTGCTCGTTTAAATAGCGCTTAAATTCGCCGACATGTTCCAAATCAATAATAACCAAGTAGCCAGCCGGCTTGAGGACCCGCAATGCTTCACGGAGAGCTAGCTCGCGCTGCGCCCGGGGTTTGACGTTATGGATCGCTAAACTAGCAAAAACATAATCAAAACTTTCATCGTCAAAGGGCAGTTTGGTCATATCAGCAGTTTTGATTTCGGCAACATTACTGACCCCAGCCGCTTCAATATTTTGCTGTGTCGCGGTAAGGGAGTTACTCGACTGGTCAGCAGACTTCCACAGGTCGATCCCCACCACTTTGCCAGGGCGCTGAAGTTTGCCCGCCACCGCTAATAAACCGCCCCGTGCCCGGTCCCCAGGTCGAGCACCTGACTATTTTGGGGGATTTTTAATGCCGCGACCGTTTGCCGGATAATGGCGTACTTCCCCCAGTAACTGGTGTGGACAAAGATAGCCGCGAGGACCAGCATCAACACCGGGAAAAGAAAATTATACAGTTGGTGCGAGTTCCAGGCTGGAATCATCCCCACCAGCCCACAGGCCGTGAAAATAATTGGTACCAGCGGTGCGTCAAGTCCCTTTTTCATTGCTTAACTTACTCCTTCAATTTTAATGTTCCAATTATACTATCCTAACAAGTGATTGGCCAGCCTGTCCCAGTCAAAACGGCAGCGCCATGCCCGCTTCGTGACACAACGCTGCCGTTTTCCTGCTAATAATGCTTCATTACCCGTTCAATTTCACGGTTCTGCTCACGGCGCTTGATCGCTTCCCGCTTGTCATACTGGTGTTTCCCCTTGGCAACTCCCAGCAGGACTTTGGCATAGCCGTGCTTAATATACATCTTCAGTGGAATCAGGGTGACCCCCTTATCCTGTAAGACCCCGGTCAACCGGTGGAGTTCCTTTTTATGGAGCAGCAATTTCCGGTTACGCAGGGGATCCTGGTTAAAGATGTTGCCGTTATCATACTCGCTGATGTGAACATTCATCAGCCAGGCCTCGCCGTTTTTAATCTGGGCAAAGCCATCCTTGAGGTTGACCCGGTGGGCGCGGACCGACTTAATCTCAGTTCCGGTTAAGACCAGTCCTGCCTCGTAGGTGTCCGTCACGAAGTAGTCGTGGCGGGCCTTTTTATTTTGGGCAATTAAGCTATCGTTATTCTTTTGTGGGGATTTTTTGGCCATTTTATCCCTCCATTAGTTATTAGTGGCGCCGACCCTGTGAATGGTGGTCACGGGAATTGTTGTGGTGGCGCGTCTGCCCACGGTTGATCTGACGGTTATTAACGTTGCCGTTATGCTGCCGACGATCGTGGCGCTTAACGTGACCGTGGTTCCCACGCCGGCCGCCGCCACGACGACGGTTGTCATGTTCATGCGGTACCCGAATCTTGGTCGTCGGCGCGTCCTGCGGATTGACGAGTTCAAAGTCGACTTCCCGCAGGTCTTTATCAACCCGCTTCAAGCGCACCTTGACTGGCTGCCCAATTTGGAAGATCCGGTGGGCCTTGCGACCAATCAGGGCCAGGTGCTTTTCGGAATATTCGTAGTAGTCATCGTTCATCACGCTGATGTGGATTAACCCTTCGACGGTGTTCTCCAATTCCACGAAGAGACCGAACTTCATGACCGAGCTGACCACCGCGTCAAAGGTTTCGCCAACATGGTCCTCCATGTATTCGGCCTTCTTCATGCTATCAACATCCCGTTCGGTATCAATACCGCGCCGCTCAGTCACCGAGGTGTGTTCGGCAATTTCTGGCAGCTGGTCTCGCCAGGCCGCCTTAGCGCGTTCACCCTTGCCATGCTGGTCGTACCACTTAATCAGGCGGTGCACCGTGTCGTCAGGGTACCGCCGAATCGGTGAAGTAAAGTGGGTGTAGTACTTTGCCCCCAGTCCAAAGTGCCCTAACTCCTCGTCAGAGTACTTAGCCTGCTGCATACTCCGCAGCATCATCACCTGCACCATCTGTTCCTCAGGCTTCCCAGCGACGTCCTTGAGAACCTTTTGCAGCATCTTCGGCTTGACGTTGTTGATGTCGCCGTGGACATCAATGCCAAAGACGTTCAGGAAGTCAACAAAGGCCTTCACCCGGTCCTTATCCGGCGTTTCGTGGATCCGGTAGAGGAACGGCACGTGTTCGTTGAAGTAGTGTTCCGCCACCGTTTCGTTGGCCGCCAGCATGAAGGATTCAATCATCCGTTCCGCCAGGCCCCGGTCACGGAGCTGGATGTCAATCGGGTGCCCCTTGTCATCAACGATGATCTTCGCTTCAGGAGCTTCAAAGTCAATTGCTCCCCGCCGCTTCCGGCTCTTGAGCAAAATCTTGTGGAGTTCACCCATCGTTTCAAACATCGGCACAAGGTCCTTATACTGGTCGATTGTCTTTTGGTCATGAGCCTCCAGGATCCGGTTGACCGCCTTGTAGGTCATCCGGGCGTGAGACTTCATCACACTCGGGAAAATCCGGTGCTTAACGACCCGGCCCTGCTCATCAATTTCCATCTCGCAGCTCATTGCCAGCCGCTCTTCACCCGGGTTCAGTGAACAAATCCCGTTAGAAAGCCGTTTTGGCAGCATTGGAACCACCCGGTCAGTCAGGTAAACGGAAGTCCCCCGCTTAAAAGCTTCCTTGTCCAGCGGCGTCCCCGGTTGGACATAGTGACTGACGTCGGCGATGTGGACTCCTAAGTGGTAATGGCCGTTGTCCATCTTCCAGGCCACCACGGCGTCATCAAGGTCCTTTGACTCGATGGCGTCAATTGTCACCAGCGGCTGGTTGGTAATATCCTTGCGGCCCTTCTTTTCTTCTGGCAGAACATGCAACGGAATCTTGTTAGCCTGATCCATTGCCTCCTTAGGGAACTCGTGCGGCACGTCATGGGCGTAGATCACCGACAGGATGTCAATGCCCGGTTCGTCCTTGTTCCCAATCACCTCAGTTACCGCTCCAGTCATTGCCTGCGGTGATTCGTCACTCGGATAGGTTGTTACGGTCGCCGTTACCACTTCGCCATCAAGGGGCTTCAGACCCTTATCAGTAACGAAGAACCGGTACTGGGATAACTTTTTGTCCTTGAGCAGGATTTCGCCGATGTAGTTGCCGACCGTTTCCTGCTTAAATTCCCCCACGACCCGTTCATAATTGTGGTCGATAATCTTGGTAACCTGAGCTTCTGGCCCCTGCCCCGCGGCTGGATCTCCCGGCCGCAGGACCTTGACCGCCACCGTGTCGCCGTTGAGGGCGTGCAGGGTGTGGTCTGGATTAACATACATATCCGGCAAGTCCGGATCGTATTCTACGAAGCCAAAGCCCTTATCGTTGCCATGGAAAGTCCCAGTAATTGGTTCCTGCTTAATGACCGCTTCGAACTCGCCCTTGTCGGTCACCCGAACCTTCTTTTCCCGTTCGAGCTGCGCCAGGGTCTGGATGATCGGGGTAAATTGGTCGGCGTTGTCCATATTCAGTGCATGGGCAATCCGCTCCGCCGAATAGCTAATCCCGGCATTCTTCGTTAAGAAGGCGCTAATTTCATCTTTTAAGTTTAAACTATTACTTGTCATTTTGTACCTCAAATAAGTTATTTAAAAAGTGTTCCACGTCGCTAAACAGTTGACGGTGGGCAGAATTGACCGTCAACAGGTGGGTCGCCGTTGGGTAATAGTGGTAATCAACTGGGGTCCCCTGAGCTTGCAGCTTATCCCGCAGGGTAGTTCCCGAACGCGGGTCAATCATCTCATCGGCCCCGCCCTGGGCGATGAAAAACGGCCGCTTGATCTGGCCGAGCCGCTGATCCAGCTCCTTGGTCAACTGCTGAATTGCTCCCAGCTGCTGGGGAAGCCGTGCGCCTAACCAGTTTAAGCGTTCCTGGATCAAGTCCGGCTCCAGGCCATGCTGCCGGTAATACTTGGCAGCCAGACGGGGAAAATATTCCGGAACGTTAGTCGCACCCCAGCTGGTAATCGGTGACGCAAAAACACCGCCACCAGCTAAACTAGGATCCTCTTCCAGGGCCTTGGTTGCGAAAAGTCCGCCGAGTGATAGGCCAAAAATGGCAATCTGGGTCAGGCCGTAATCTTTAAGCCGAAAGATTGCCATCCGGGTATCATCCCACCACTCATCGGGGTTGCCGGTTTGCAAAATTTTCCGAGGATCGCCGCCATGGCCCGTAAAGAGGGGTGCACAAACGGTATACCCCGCCCAATTCAAGTGGCGGGCCAGCATCCGGACATCATTGCTGTTCCCAGTATAGGCGTGCAGGAGGATCACTCCCCGTTTGCCGCTATGGGGGAAAAAGCAGGTTTCGCCAGTATAGGTCTTCATCTTTACCCCACTCCCAACAAAAAGCCCCCTGAAGCATAGCTAGCAGGGGGCATAATCAAGTTAATGTGATGACACGTAAACCAGCGCCAATGCCAGAATGAAGAATAACGCCCCACAGATAGTCGTTACAATCTGCATGACCGCCTCAAATCCCCGGGCCTTCCGCCGGGAAAAGAGGTCGCCCGCGCCACCGGTCAAGGCTGACATCGCATCGTTATCGTTTTTGGCTGGTTGCATCATTACACACGCAATCAGAATCACACATACGATTAGAAAAATTGTCATTAAAGTATTATACAAGGAAATTTCCTCCTAATTTATACCCACTATATCTTGAATATCATATCATACTAAAGCAGTAATTTCTATACATCCGCATAATGGGCTGCCCGGGAAATCTGGCCGAGGACCTTGCCTGTCCTGCTCTGACAGACTTGAATAATCAGAGTGTCCCCGGCTGCCAGTTTGGTCTGTCCGTTTGGAATAATCCGTTGCTCGCCCCGGTAAACACTCGTGACAATACTATTGGCGGGCCAGTCATAGTCCATGATCCGCTTGCCGTCCAGACGTGCCCCAGCGTAAATCGTCACCGACATTTCGACTTCCTGGGGGTGGTTATCATGGTGTTTACCAATAAAGTTGTTGAACATCGCGGTATAGACTGGTTCCCCATGGAGACTATCCACTACCAAGTAAGCCACCATCGCGACAATTGCCAGGGGCATCAAATGGGCAAGCGACCCGACCATTTCGGTAATCAAAAGGATGGCGGTAAAGGGGGCCTTGCTGATGCAGGCAAAATAGCCGGCCATAGCATAGATAATAAAGTTTGGCAGGTACTGGGCGGGCAAAAGGCCGCAACGCACCATCAACGCGCAGTATACCGCCCCCAGGACGGCTCCGAGGGTCAGAATCGGCAGAAAAATTCCCCCGGGCAGCTGTGAGCTATAACTAACCATTGAAAAGACAAAGCGGAGGAGGAAGAGGCCCGCAAAGAGGCTGAGCGAGAAGGGCAAACTGGTCAGCTCACCAATGAGCCGGTTCCCGCCACCTAACGTGACCGGCAGGTACCAGGCAATCGGGATTACCAGCAGGAAAGGAACAACGGGATAGGCAAACGGGGGCAGCCAAGTGAGCTTCGCCGTCCACGAATCAAGCCGGAGGATCACCAGCTGGTAGAGGCGGCCCAGTAAGCCCAGGACCAGCCCCAGCACCACTAAGTGCCAGTAGTAGCGGGTCGGTAGCATATACCGGTAGGGCACGTCCAGAACCGGGTGGAGACCGAAAATCGTCAGGGAAACCATGTTGGAACACAGGGCACTGACGAAAGTCGCCAGCCAGATGACCGGCGAAAAGTTATGGTAGACCTCCTCTAGGATAAAAATCGTGGCTGCAATCGGTGCGTTAAAGGCGGCGGAGAGCCCGGCAGCCGCTCCGCTGGCAATGCCCACCTGGCGGTTCAGTTTGCCCGCGTGCAGGCTTTCCTCAACCCCTTGACCGATCGTGGCCCCGAGTTGAATCGACGGTCCTTCGCGACCCAGGTAGAGCCCCGAACCAATCGCCAGGATTCCACCAAAGAATTTTCGCCAAAGAACCGCCCACCATTCTTCCTCAAACTGGCTGGTGAGCTGCCCCTCAACCTGGGGAATCCCTGACCCCTTAATGTTAGGGTGCCGCTGGGTCAACCAGCCCAACAGCAGAGCAAGGATAATTGAACCAAGCGCCCAGAAAATCAAGCCGGCTGGGTGCTGGTGAAAGTACTGAAAACAGGTTGTTACAAGGTTTAATAGTTTCTGAATCGCCAGGCGGAACAAACTGACGACCAGGCCGGTCAACAGGCCGATCAAAATTGCCCGTCCGACCTGGACTAGCTGGTTATGTTGACGGATAAACTCACCCTTCTGCATGTAGATAATTCCTTTCAACTAAACTTAAACTACCCCATTGTACTACGAAACCGGCTAAGGAACACTAGAACTTCCTTAGCCGGTTAGACATTATTCAGTTATCGCCTAGCCCCGTTGCCGGTCGAAACCGTGCCGAAGCAGGTAAACGACCACCGCGAAAATCAGAACCAGCGCACCGACAATCACGGAAACCCGGGTATCAGGGTTGATGAACATAAAGATTACAATCACGATTAACATTACAAACGCGAAATAGTTGGAGAACGGGTACAGGGGCAGCTTGAACGGGTGCTGTGCCATCAAGTCAAGGTTGTTGTGCCGGAAACGCAATTCGGCCAGTAGGATGACGAACCACGGAATCATCCCCGGCAAAACGGACGAGCTAAAGACGACCACGAACATGTTCGCCGTGGACTTGCTGTAAATCGAGGCAATGATGTCGATGATGAAACCAATCAAGATCCCGCCTGAAATCCCCAGGATTGCCGCATGGGGGACCACCCGCTTGGAAAGGCGGCCAAAGATACTTGGCGCGTCCCCCTCATGGGCCAGCTTAAAGAGCATCCGGCTGGAACTGTAAATTCCCGAGTTAGCACCGGACAGGGCAGCCGTCAGGACCACGAAATTAATAATGGACGCTGCAGCAGTGATCCCAACCTTGGCAAAGGTAGAAACGAATGGTGAGCCAACGCTGCTCAGCTGGTTCCAAGGGTAAATCGTGACAATCACGAAGATTGCGCCAATGTAGAAAATCAAAATCCGGAAAAGCACTGACTTAACCGACTTGACAATGGCCTTTTGCGGGTCGGCAACCTCCCCGGCAGAAATCCCCAGGAGTTCGATTCCCTCATAGGAACCGACAATGATTGACATGGAGAAGAAGAAGCCGGACACCCCACCGGTGAAGAAACCACCGTGGGACCACAGGTTGCTAAAACCAGTCGGGTGACCACCGTTGCCGAAGCCAAAGAAGATTACCATAAAGCCCAGTAAAATCATAAAGATAATCGTGATGACCTTAATCATCGCGAACCAGAATTCAAGCGACCCGTAGGCCTTTGCACTGGCGAGGTTGGCAAGAACCAAGAAGATAATGATAATAATTCCGGCTAGCCAGGTATGCATATGCGGCCACCAGTACTTGAGGTACTCGGTTGCCGCCACCACTTCAGACATCCCGACAACAATGTACTCAAACACGTTAGCCCACTTGGCGAGGTAACCAGCCAGCGGGTGGACATACTCGGTCGCGTAATCCGCAAAGGAGCCAGTCCCTGGGTTGACGTAGATCATCTCCCCCAGTGCCCGCATCACAATGTATAAAATCAGGCCCACAAAGGCATAGGCAAGTAAAACCGACGGCCCCGTCCACTTAATCGTCGAGGTAGCCCCCATGAAAAGGCCGACCCCGATGGCGCCACCAAGTGAAATCATTTCCATTTGGCCCGCAGTCATTGACCGCCGTAATTCTGGTGCAGATTTCTTCATATCCAATCAGATTCCCTTCTCTTTTCATTTATCAGTTTCAAAGTATATTATAAATTTTCTTTGATTTCCACGGATTTCTAATCTTTTTTTAATTCTTTCGCCGAATTACCGGGATAAACTTAATGATTTAAAGTAAAACCGGTGGAGAACGATGTTTTCTTTCGTTCTCCACCGGTTAATAAGCACCAGTTGCTGCTAGTTGATTTCGCCCAGGCGGTCCTTAACCAGGGCCCGGACTTCCCCGGCGGTCACACACTGGTTGATGGCCTCATCTGCTAGCCGGGCGCACTCGTTCGTATCAAGTTTGCTCATTAAGGTCCGGGTCCGCAGGATCGATGATGAAGACATTGAATACTCGTCGAGCCCCATCCCCATCAGCAGTGGCAAGGCGATACTATCTCCCGCCATCTCGCCACACATGGCAACCTTGGTATCATGACGGTGTCCGGCGTCGATGACTTGTTTGAGCAAGCCAAGGAAGGCAGGATTTAGCGGCTGGTAGAGGTACGCCACCTCATCATTGCCCCGGTCGGCCGCGAAGTTGTACTGGATCAGGTCGTTGGTCCCGATGCTAAAGAAGTCGACTTCCTTCGCAAACTGCTCGGCATTAATCGCCGCCAGCGGGACCTCAATCATCATCCCGAGCTTGATACTGTTTCCCAGGCCGGGCTGATCCTTTTGTAACTCACGCTTGCACTCGTTAAAAATTTTCTTCGCCGCCCGCAGCTCAGCGATGGTTCCAATCATCGGAAACATAATTGACAACGGACCATGGGCCGACGCCCGAATCAGCGCCCGCAGTTGGGCCTTAAAGATGGCCGGATGCTTGAGACTGATCCGGATTGCCCGGTAGCCCAGGAAAGGGTTCATTTCACGGGGAAGCGGCAGGTAAGGCAAGGGCTTGTCTCCACCGATGTCCAGCGTCCGGACGACCACCGGCTTCCCCTGCATCCCAATTAGGGCCTGACGGTAAGCCTGATACTGCTCATCCTCCGTCGGCATATGGTCACTGCCCATGTAGAGAAATTCGGACCGAAAGAGTCCCACGCCATCAGCCCCCTGTTGAACTGCCGCGGCGACGTCATTCGGGTTGCCAATATTGGCGGAAATTTCAAACTGTTGCCCGTCCTTGGAAATTGACGGCGCGTTGACCCGCTGGCGCCATTCTTTTTGTTCCCGCGCCAGTTGCTGCGCCCTGACAGTAAAGTGGTCGACCTGGTCCGGGGATGGTCCTACCACCACCGTTCCCTGCAGGCCATCGACAACGAGCTGCTGCACATCCTTCGTAGCCCGCGTAATGTGGTCAGTTCCGACCACCGCTGGAATTCCCAGTGTGCGGGCCATAATTGCGGCATGGCTAGTCCGGCCTCCCAGGTCGGTCACGATGCCCTTTATAAACCGGGTATCCATCTGTGAGGTGTCAGAGGGGGTAACTTCGTGCGCCACGATAATGACTGGCTGGTTAATGGCCCCAATATCCGGCAGGTGCTTTCCCAGGAGGTGGCTGAGCAGGCGCTTGGCAACGTCCCGGACATCCCCCGCCCGTTCCTGAATGTAGGGGTCGGATAGTTGGGCTAGGGTGCGGGCAAAGTGGGTCGTTACGGTATCAACTGCCTCCTCAGCACAGATTTGCTGGTCGATCTGCTGCTTAACCTGCTTTAACAGCTCCGGATCAGAAAGGATGGCAATGTGGGCGTCAAAAATCGCTAAGTCGTCCGGCGTCAACCGACCGGCTGCCCGGTCTTTTAACAGCTGCAAGTCAGCGCTTGACGCGTCGACGGCCTGCATGAAACGTTTGTACTCGACCATCGGGTTTGCAATCCGCCGCTTCTCGTAATGCAGGTCTGGCTCCACCAGTCGGTAAGCCGGGGCAATGCCAATCCCTTCACTCGCGGCGATCCCTCTAATCTCTTTTGCCATCACTCTTCCTCCTCGTTCCGCCCTGCTTAATGGCGGTTTCGCTAATATTATATAGCTCCTCTTGCCAGAAAACAAAGCGTTTTCAACCCTTGATAGCAAAAAGGCGCTAGGTCCGAGTAATGGTCGGTTGCCTAGCGCCCTTGCTCATTAATTCTGGCTGAGAATTAACGATTTTCGATATCTTGACGAGCTTGTTCACTCAGGTTGTAGAATGAGTGAATACCTTTGTATTGGGCAACGTCGCCAAGGTTGTCTTCGATCCGCATCAGTTGGTTGTACTTAGCAAGACGGTCAGTCCGGCTCATGGAACCAGTCTTGATTTGTCCGGCGTTCGTAGCAACAACCAGGTCAGCGATGGTCGTGTCTTCAGTTTCACCAGAACGGTGGGAAACGATGGCAGTGTAACCTGCTTCCTTAGCCATTTCGATGGCTTCAACAGTTTCAGTCAAAGTACCGATTTGGTTAAGCTTGATCAGGATGGAGTTAGCAGCCCCCATCTTGATTCCCTTCTTCAGGTAGTCAGTGTTAGTAACGAAGAAGTCGTCACCAACCAGTTGAACCTTCTTACCAAGTTCGTTGGTCAGGGTTACCCAGTCATCCCAGTTGTTTTCGTCAATTGGGTCTTCGACAGAAACGATTGGGTACTTTTCAATGATGTCAGAAAGGTACTTAATCCATTCTTCAGTGGTGTATTCTTCACCAGTGGACCAACGGAGCTTGTACTTCTTAGCGTCGTCGTCCCACAGTTCGGAAGCAGCTACGTCAAAGGCAATGGCAATGTCCTTGCCTGGCTTGTAACCGGCATCCTTGATGGCCTTGATCAGGTATTCGAATGGTTCTGCGTTGTTTGCAAAGTCAGGAGCAAATCCACCTTCGTCACCAACAGAGGTTACCTTGCCGGCAGCTTCCAATTCCTTCTTCAAGGCGTGGAAAGTTTCTGAACCCCAACGAATAGCTTCACGAACAGTTGGCGCACCAACTGGCATAATCATGAATTCTTGGAAGTCAACCTTGTTATCAGAGTGGGCACCACCGTTGATAACGTTCATCATTGGCGTTGGCAATACGTGAGCATTGAAACCGCCAAGGTAGTTGTAAAGAGGTACTTGTAATTCATCAGCAGCAGCCCGGGCAGCAGCCAGTGAAACAGCTAAGATAGCGTTGGCACCAAGCTTACCCTTGTTAGGAGTACCGTCTAGCTTGATCATTGCCTTGTCGATGGCGATTTGGTCAGTAACTTCCATCCCCACGATTTCCTTGGCAATCACGTTGTTAACGTTGGCAACGGCCTTTAAAACACCCTTGCCGCCAAAACGGTCCTTGTCGCCGTCACGCAATTCAACGGCTTCGTGTTCACCAGTTGAAGCACCTGATGGAACGATTCCACGGCCAACACCGCCAGCTTCAGTGTAAACTTCCGCTTCAACAGTTGGGTTACCACGTGAATCAAGAACTTCACGTGCATAAATATCTGTAATAAGTGACATTTTGATGAATCTCTCCTCTGTCTTAAATTCGATAGCAATCGCGCTACTACAAGTAATATTGTATTATTTTGCACAACTAAAAACAAGCATTTAATGGTTAACTATTTCTAAAAAAGTCCGGGGATCGAGGCTGTCAGTGCCTACCAGAACGCCATCAATATCGCTTTTTGCCATCATTGCCCTGGCGTTGGCCGGCGTCACACTGCCGCCATAGAGGATCCGAACATTATTAGCAACGTCCTCCCCGTACATATCATTGATAGTCTGACGAATTAGGTAGCACCCCTCCTCGGCTTGATCGGAATCCGCGCTTTGACCACTGCCAATCGCCCAGGAAGGCTCGTAAGCTACGGTGACATTACAGATATCCGCCTCGCTCAGCCCCTTCAGGTCAGCTAAAATCCGGTTGACCGCCCAGTGAATTTTATCATCAGCCGCAATTCGCCGAGCCATCGTATCATCACAGCAGACGATTGGACACAGGCCATTGCGGAGGGCCGCCTTTACCTTTTTATTAATCAATTCGTCGTCTTCGTGGAAGTAGTTCCGCCGCTCCGAGTGGCCTAAAATCACGTGGTGAATTCCCGCCTGGTAGAGAGCATAGGGACTCGTCTCGCCAGTATAAGCCCCCTCGTCTTGGTAATAGCAGTTTTCCGCCATTACTTTCAGCGGGGACCCGGCGGCTGCCTGAACCATTGGAACCAGGGAAAGGGTGGGCGCCGCCAGTGCTGTTTGCAGCTGGTCAGCCGGTGGTAGCTGATCCTTGACCTGGTTAACAAAAGCCACCGCTTCCGCTACCGTCTTGTGCATCTTCCAGTTGCCAGCAATAATCGGAATACGCATCTTGATTCCTCCTAAAAAGGGCGGAAACCGCATCTACGGTTACCGTCCTCTTCGTAACTAAATTATTATTACTTTTCAGAAATTGCAGCAATTCCTGGCAGAGTCTTCCCTTCAAGGTAGGTCAGTGAAGCACCACCACCAGTGGAAATGTGGGTCAGCTTGTCAGCGACGCCCAATTCCTTAACAGCAGCAGTAGAGTCCCCACCACCGACAATGGTCGTAGCGTCAGTCAAAGTCCCAAGGAACTTACCGATTTCCAGCGTTCCCTTGGCGAAGTTTGGCATTTCAAAGACACCCATTGGGCCGTTCCAAACAACGGTCTTAGCATCCTTCAGAACGTTTTCGAATTCTTCCACGGACTTTGGACCAATGTCGAGGGCCATCCAGCCGTCGTCAATGTCGCCTTCAACGACCTTAGTGTCAGCATCGTTATTGAACTTGTCAGCGACAACGTTGTCAATTGGCAGAACCAGCTTGTCACCGGCCTTGTCCAGGATTTGCTTAGCGACGTCGATCTTGTCCTTTTCAACTAGGGAGTTACCAACCTTGATCCCTTTGGCAGCGTAGAAGGTGTAAGCCATCCCACCACCGATGATGATCTTGTCGGCCTTGTCGAGCAGGTTGTCGATCACGCCGATCTTGTCGGAAACCTTAGCACCACCTAAGATGGCAACAAATGGCCGTTCTGGGTTGTCCACGGCGTCACCCAAGAACTTGATTTCCTTTTCCATCAGGTAACCGGCAGCAGCCTTGCCTGGCTTGTTAGTAGCGATTCCAACGTTGGAAGCGTGCTTCCGGTGGGCAGTACCGAAGGCGTCGTTAACGAAGACGTCTCCCAGTGAAGCCCAGTACTTGCCCAATTCAGGATCGTTGCCGGATTCGCGCTTGACGTATTCGCCATCCTTAACATCTTCGTAACGGGTGTTTTGAACGAGCAAAACATCACCGTTCTTCATGTTGTCAATGGCGTCTTCCAATTGCTTGCCTTCAGTTACGGGAACAAAGGTAACCGGCTTGTTCAGCAAGTTAGAAAGCCGTTCAGCGACTGGACGCATGGACAGGCCCGGCTTGTCTTCTTCCTTCTTTACCCGACCCAGGTGGGAGAACAGGATTGCCCGGCCACCATGATCAATCACATACTTAATCGTTGGCAGTGCTGCCACGATCCGGTTGTCGTCGCCAACAACGCCGTCCTTAATCGGAACGTTGAAGTCAACCCGCATCAATACCTTTTGGCCTTCTAAAGGAAGGTCTTCAACAGTTAATTTAGCCATGTGAGTATTTACCTCCTTCTTGTTAAAAAAGCGGGCGGAGTTTCCTCCTCCCGCCATTAATTCATTTCCTTGGTTCAGGGATGAATTACAGATTTGCAAAGTGAAGCAGAGTCCGGATCATGTTGCTGGTGAAACCGTATTCGTTGTCGTACCAAGCAACAGTCTTAACTAATTGTGAACCGTCGTCGCCTTCCATGATTTCAGTTTGTGAAGGGTCAAAGACAGAACCAAAGGTAGAACCAATGATATCAGTTGAAACGATTGGGTCTTCAGTGTAACCAAAGGCTTCGTTACCTTCAGTAGCCTTCTTCATGGCATCGTTGATTTGGTCAACAGTAACCTTCTTGTCCAGAATGGAAACAAGTTCAGTCAAGGAACCGTCAACAACACCAACCCGTTGTGCGTGACCAGAAAGCTTACCGTTCAATTCTGGGATAACCAGGCCGATAGCCTTGGCAGCACCAGATGAGTGAGGAATAGTGTTGATGCTTGCAGTACGGTTGTTACGCATCTTCTTGCCACGAGGGCCATCCAGGATAGCTTGGGTGGAAGTAAATGCGTGGATGGTAGTCATAGTACCAACCTTGATACCGAAGTTCTTGTTAAGGAAGTATGCCATTGGAGCAAGGCAACTAGTCGTGCAAGAACCAGCGGAAACGATCTTGTCGTCAGCCTTCAGGGTATCCAAGTTAACACCTGGTACAACAGTCGGGATGTTGCCAGCAGGTGCAGAAATCAGAACACGCTTTGCACCAGCATCCAAGTGAGCTTGGGACTTTTCTGCTGAAGTGTAGAAACCAGTACATTCAAGGACAAAGTCAACACCATCGTTCTTTACCCAAGGAATGTTCCGGGCATCACGTTCAGCGTATACTGGGTATTCCTTGCCGTCAACAACGATCCCCTTATCAGTTGATGAAACTTCACCAGGGAACTTACCGTGCGTTGAGTCGTACTTCAGTAAGTAAGCCAGCATTGAAGGAGTAGTCAAGTCGTTGATAGCTACAACTTCGATGTCATCAGTGTTCAGTTCGTGAATCCGACGGAAAGCCAAACGACCAATCCGACCGAAACCATTAATACCAATCTTTACAGTCATACTGCAATTTCCTCCTTTAGGAAAAACAAAATTGAGTAAATACCCCATTCAATAAGTCAGCTCAGCCGGCTTGTTAAACAAGATACAAAACCTTACGACATTTATAATACTCATCTTCTGGGGAATTGTCTATTCAATCAACTCATAAATTTTGAATTTTATGGTGTAAGCGTTATTTTAATTAAAAATTTCAAATAATGCTTGCAATCTATTTAGGGATAAGATACTATATTACTTGTCGATTGATGACGCGCCCTTAGTGTAATGGATCGCACGTGAGATTCCGGTTCTCGAGATCCGAGTTCGACTCTCGGGGGGCGCATAATTTAAGGCTTGGAAGTTCCGACTTCCAAGCCTTTTTTGTTTATTTGATAATCAAAAAGCAGGCGAAATATGTAGTGACCATTCTCGCCCGCTCCCTCGCTCTTCAATTCTTACCCTTGGCTGATTTGAAGTTCAACCAGCCCAAATCAGGAAGCCATTGTTAGCAGATATAGTGCCCGCCCTAATCCGGGAAAATTTTGCCATCCTTATTTACTTTGACTGCCATATTAACTACATTTTATTTTGTGGACGACGCTTTGACTGCCGGTGAAGGACGTTAGCTAAACGGGCCCGGTTATAGCGTTGAAGGACAATAAATGGCACTTCGACCAGGCTGGCAGCGACCGAGCTGATGATGAAGACCACCGGATCGCCAAAGGGAATGACTAGCAAGACGGGAAGATAGCTGAGGAGCAGCATTAACTCATGGTCCACCTCCGCATAGGTCATCGTTTTAATGATGTCTGCGAGGGAATGCTGGCGAACGTCATACTTTGCCGGTGAATACGTTGGCAACCACTTCTTCCATCTTTTCACCCTGAGCAATCGGTAAAGGCGTCGTTCCCCGGCCCCGACCTTAAACCAAGCCGCAGATGGTCTGAGCTGCAGGCGCGGTTCAAGCCAGTTGCCAACTATCAGGCGCATTCCAAGCTGGTAAAAGATAACCAATAACGTAATCACGATTGTTAGGAGAAAACGCTGGGGGTAAAGTCCGTAGCAGGCCCCCGTCACAAGAAAGCCCAGCCCGGACCACAAAGTCAGCCGCCTCATTAATTTTTCCATAATTTCCACCTCCACTTACTATCCCCGTTTCCCACTACGGCAAAAAAATAAGGAGGCCGAGTCACTCCCGGTCTCCTTTATTTTATGAATTACTTTTCGTCAGCTGGCTTTTCCTTAGCCCACTTGCGAATAGCTTCAATCTTCTTTTCTTTTAATGCTCGCTTGTACTTAGGAGCAATTGGGCGACGGCCTTGAACGCCGTATGGGTGTGCTTTACGCATAGCTAATATGCCTCCTTATTGTGTACGTAAATTAATTAACGTTCCAATTATACCGGGCCAGCTAATAAAAAGCAAGTCCTGGTCAAAAAGCATTCACAAGCGGGCTCATTTCAACTTCTGCTGCCAAAAAATTTACTAAATTCTTCCTTTTACTATGACATTTTACTAGCAAGCAGAAGCCTACTCCACCATCGCATCCGTAAAGATGACTAGACCAATTTAGTATTATCAGCTTTTAAATACCAATATATTAGGTCTTGCATTGTAGACCAATCGAGTGTAGTATACAAGATGTGATTAAGAGCTACGAAATAAAAAGGCAATTAGCTCCAGGAGGGCATTATTATGACTAACACGAAATCATTGAACGTTTTTATTACGACCGCTGACTGGCGTGCCTTAGACCGGCAGAGTGCTGCAACTGAATTAGCCCTGCTCTGCACGGACATCAACCACTAAAATCAATAATATTGAAGAGAGGCTGGGAATAAACTCAGCCTCTTTACTGTATTTAAGGCTAAAAATTCAGCAACGCAGTAGCCGGCTGGCAGGTCAAATAGGCTGTCATCCCCTCTTTCTTTTTTAGCCAACAGGAGATAAAACATTTGACCTTTTTTGACCAACCGAGTATAGTATTAATATCAGTTAGCAATGATTGCTAACGAGTGCTAATTACAAGGAGGCCACATAATGAACTTAGTTCCTACTGTCATTGAGCAGTCATCACGCGGTGAACGTGCTTATGATATTTACTCACGGCTTCTGAAGGACCGGATTATCATGTTATCTGGTCCAATCGAAGACGAAATGGCAAACTCAATCGTTGCGCAGCTCCTCTTCTTGGACGCGCAGGATTCAACTAAAGATATCTACCTTTACATCAATTCTCCTGGTGGTGTTGTTACCTCCGGGATGGCAATCTACGACACGATGAACTTCATCAAGTCCGACGTGCAGACGATTGTTATCGGGATGGCCGCTTCCATGGCGAGTGTCTTAGTTTCATCCGGGACCAAGGGTAAGCGGTTTGGCTTACCACACTCCCAAGTGCTGATTCACCAACCATCTGGCGGTGCGCAGGGTCAACAAACTGAAATCGAAATTGCTGCTACTGAAATTCTGAAGACCCGGAAGATGATTAACGAAATTCTGGCTAAGAATTCCGGTCAGCCAATTGAAAAGATTAACCGTGATACCGAACGGGACCACTACTTAACTGCTCAAGAAGCGGTTGACTATGGTCTGCTGGATGGCATCATGGAAAACAACTCGAGCTTAAAGTAAGCGCGGGTACTAAAAAAGGAAGCTACGAAAATTCGCAGCTTCCTTTTTTAGTTTAAACCGTTTTGCTCGTGCGGAGTTCATCGGCGTAGGCATTCAGTTTCCGTAAGCGGTGGTTGACGCCCGACTTAGAAATTGGCCCACCTGGGACAAGCTGGCCAAGTTCCTTGAGACTAACCTCCTGGTGGTTCAGCCGGGTCTGGGCAATTTCACGCAGCTTATCCGGGAGACTTGCCAGACCAACGGTGTCCTCAATCAGCTTAATGTTTTCGATCTGCCGGGTTGAGGCGTTGGCTATCTTGTTCATGTTGGCGTTCTCGCAGTTCACCAGCCGGTTGACCGAGTTTCGCATATCGCGAACAATCCGGACGTTTTCAAATTGGAGCATCGAGTTAGTCGCCCCGATCAATGACATGAAGTTGGCAATTTTTTCGGCTTCCTTGAGGTAAACAATGTAACCACTGCGCCGGGCCGTCGTCTGGGCATTGAGGCCAAATTGGTTCATCATCTGGGCAATCATTTCGTTGTGCTCCTCGTACAGGGAGTAAATCTCCAGGTGGTAGCTGGAGGTCTCCGGATTATTAACGGACCCCCCTGCTAGAAAGGCCCCCCGTAAGTAGGAGCGAACCATCCACTCATCCTTGAGCAGGTCTAACGGTACCTGTTCTTTGATCTGGAAGTTTTGCAAAATCCCCAGGTCATCAAGGACCCGTTGGGCAGAATAGCGCAGGCGAACAATGTACTGGTTGTTTTTCTTTAACTTCATCTTCCGCCGCACCACAATTTCACTTTCCACATTGTAAAATTCTTTCAGCAGCGAATAAATCCGGCGGGCAATCGCCGGATTTTCTGTTTGGATATTAAGAATTAACTGGCGGTTGGCAATGGCAATACTGCCGTTCATCCGGATTAACGCCATCAGTTCCGCCTGGGCGTTCTTCTGGTGGACTTTAATCGCCGTCAGTTCCTTTTTAACTTCACTCGCGTAGGACATTACTCTCCTCCTCTATTCGTGGACCTGGTGGAGGCGGTTCATCAATTCGGCTACTACCCGATCACGATCATGGAAAGCCCCGTTGTCTTTCAAACGGAGGAAATTAGCACTGATGACCCGGCAGCCCAGGTCTCGCAAGCCCTGGAAATCGTGCCCCACTGGCTGGGAAATCTCGTTCCACTGCTTAAAGTCCAGGTAATTTTTCGGTACCGGCTGGATATTAACCAGGACGGTGTCGATAAAGTTCTGTCCCAGGTGGCTGTTGAGAACGCGCACGTGGTCGGCATCGGTAAAGTGGTCGGTCTCGCCCTTTTGGGTCATGATGTTGCAAATGTAGATAACTTCCGCCTTGCTTTTACATACCGCGTCTCGGACCGCTTTAATCATTAAATTCGGCAGGATACTGGTAAAGAGGCTTCCGGGGCCGATCACAATCTGATCAGCCGCCCTGATTGCCTGAAGGACTTCCGGTACCGGCTGGATCTGGTCACCATCCGCCCCGTCTGCTGATGTTACCCAGACCCGCTTGATTCGCTGGTGAGCCGCCGTAATTTCAGCTTCCCCGCTAATTGTTGACCCATCAGTAAATTCCGCGTTGAGGGTCAGTGGTTCGTTAGCGACCGGGTACACATGGCCGCGGATTTTCATCATCTGGGAGAGTTCCTGGACCGCTGGGAAAATTCCGCCACGCATTTCAGACAAGGCTGAAATAATCAGGTTGCCGATAGCGTGTCCTGCGAAAAACTGGTCCGAACTCTTGAAACGGTACTGAAAGACATCTAATTCTAATGGTGACATTTCTGATAAGGCCACCAGGACATTACGAATGTCACCCGGCGGCACCACGTTAATGTAATTTCGCAGGATTCCCGACGAGCCGCCGTCATCAGCAACCGTCACGACTGCCGTCACGTCGGCATCCTGGTCACGAAGCCCCCGGAGAACGACTGGCAGGCCAGTCCCACCACCGATAACAACTATTTTCGGCTTATGCATCATCCACGTTCACTCCCCTCTTACTGCGCCTTGCTGATGTCACGGTGGTAAAGATTAACCTTATAACCATCCTTTTTAAGCCCCGCGGCCAGCTTGTTGGCAATCGTTACCGACCGGTGCTGTCCACCCGTGCAGCCAATTGCTACCGTCAAGCTGCTCTTGCCCTCCTTGATATAACCAGGCAGGGCGTTTTCCAACAACGACCGCAGGTGAGCGTAAAACTCTTGCGCCGCCGTGCTCTTCATAACGTACTCCTGCACCGCCGCATCATTTCCGGTCAGGTGCTTTAGTTTGGGCAGGTAGAAGGGGTTGGGGAGAAAGCGGACGTCCATTACGATGTCGGCATCCAGGGGGAGGCCGTACTTAAAGCCAAAGGACATTACCTCAACAAAGAAGTTGCTTTCTTCGCCATTGCTAAAGAGCTTATCAATCCGCAACTTGAGGTTCCGGGGGGTCAAATCGGTGGTGTCAATGATCACATCCGCCCGGCTCTTCAGTTCACTCAACAATTGCCGTTCCATTTCCACCCCGTCCAGGATCCGGCCCTGCCGTGCCAATGGGTGCAGGCGGCGGGTTTCCTTATAGCGGGAAACCAGTTTGACGTTATTTGCGTCTAAGAAGAGCAGTTTGACGTCAAGGTCCGCGCGTTCCTTTAGTTTATGCAGAGTCGGCAGGACCTGGTCATAGAAGCCCCGCGACCGTAAGTCCATCACCATCGCGATCTTCTTAAATTCACCGGACTCCTCAATGACGTCGACAAACTTCTCCGCTAAGTTGGGGAGCATATTATCAATCACAAAATAGCCCAAATCTTCAAAACTGTGGACCGCGAGGGTTTTCCCGGCCCCGCTCATGCCGGTGATAATTACCACTTTCATTTTTTCCGTCATCACCAATTCTCCTTCTCAGACAACTTTTTTAACATTGTACCACAACTATGCCGGGCGTGTCTTTTTCCCGCAATCATTCCACAAGATTGTGCCTGTCTAATAACTTGACCACTGCCGGTGATAAAAAGGGCGCGACGTGCTCTTTAGTCAGCTCTTCGTCGCCAAAAACTCGGATCCCGTGTTGCTGCAGGAGGGCGGCCGTCACCCCCTGCCCGACTATCCGTTGACCAGCAAAGTTACCATCATAGATTACCTTGCTTCCGCAGGCCGGACTCTTTTGTTTCAGGTAGGCCACTGTCACCTGGTGTTTCTGGGCAATCGCGAGGACCTGCCGCGCCGCCATCAGATAGTTGGCTGTCACATCAGCTCCGGATTTGGTTATCACCCGCGCCCGGCCTGCCAGGGCATCTGCCCCCGTTCCTCCCTGGATTTCCGCGGGTTCCCGCGGGGTATCAAAACCCGCCATAATTTCCGGGCAAACCGTGATGGCAGCCTCAACTGCCAGAAGTTTGACCGCCAGTGGCCGCCGGGCATTGCCACCATCGTAACGAACGTTGAAACCTGCTAAACAGGAACTTAATAAAATCATCAGCAACCGCCGCCTTTCTGTTCCCATCTTACCACGACAGCAAAAAGGCGACCCGGGAAGTTTTCCCGGCAACCGCCATGGACTTATTCAACTGCTTGAATATTCTTAATCGTGTTATCGCCGTCTTCGCTCGTCAGGTGGAGGAGGTTCGCAGCATTCTCATTGGCTGACTGTTGGCCGCTGTCATGGTCGGCGCCGTCAATTTCGTTATCACCGTCTGTCGTCTTCAGGAAGTAGCCATCGACGCGCGCGTCAACGACTTCATTGTCGCCGTCGCTGTTGTTTACAAAGTAGCTACCCCGGAAGGTAACGTTTCGACTGGTAAAGTCCCCAGACTCCAACCGGGCCTTGCCGCCTTCGACCGTCAAATCCCGCAAGTCGACATCCCCGTCCTGAGCGTCAATCGTTACTCCAGTGAGGTCGACCCCGTTAACCGTGACGTCGCCGCTAGTCGTCTTAATCGTTCCGGCGAGCTTGGTTCCTTTCGGGACGGTAATCGTAATTACATCCGCACTGCTATTGCTTCCCCAGATAGTCCCGTAAACGGTCTGCATTTGCTTAACCGTCACCAATTGGTCGGTAATGGCTGCTTTCGGTTGCAAAGCACTGCTTCCCTGATAGCTCATCTTGAACTCACGACCGGTCCTAACCCTGATATCCGCCGTAGTGGCGTTAATGTCCAGGCGGTCAAAGTGCTGGTTCGTCACTAAACTCTTGCTGACGTTCTTGGTAATTACTGGTTTGGGGCCGGCAAAGTGGACGTCGCGGGCGCCATGGCCCCAGAAGCCGATTGCGGTCAGAATCAGGCCAACGATTAAGAGCCCCAGACTAATTTTAAATAACTTCTTCATGGTTACTTTGTCCTCCTTTCCTGGAGTTTTTGATAGAGAAACTTAGAAAGGTTCGCGATTCCTTGTGCCAACAGGCGGATAATCCAATAGCCTAACGGAATAAAAATCAGGAAGCCCCCCAGCACTGCCAGGCCGATTCCCAGGTAGAAAATCCCGGTCATCGGTGCCGCCACCAGCAGGCCAAAGCCCAGGTACAGCATCGCTCCCGCCGTCACCAGCAGCCCTACGATCACGCCGAGCAGGCCAACAATAATCCCGATGGCAACCCCCAAGGCCGCAATTAAGATCCCGAACGCTACGACACTGAGGACCAGGGTAATTGGCGAGGTCACGATGGCAATCAGGACTAGCCAAAATACCCGCCAGCTGGACTTGGTCGAGGCTGGTTTCCCTGCCCCGCCGTCCTTCTCATTAGCCTTAATCGAGTAGTCCGCCAAAATTTGATGGCTAAGCTGCCGCGGCGTTCCTAACTCAGCGACAATTTGCTCCCGCGTATCGTAGTGAGCGTCTTCGATAAACTCGTTGTAAAAGTCAACAGCATCCGCGCGCTCCGCTGCCGGCAAAGTAACTAAATATTTTTCTAATTCTTGGATGTATTTCTCTCGTGCATTCATTATTTCTCACCTCGCTGATAAAAAATTCGGTCCAGGTTCCCCTTATACTGCTCCCAAAGTGACAAAATTTCCGTTAGGCGCTGCTCACCAGCTGCCGTGAGCTGATAGTAACGCCGGTTACGGCCCTGGTACGGTTTGTCATAGGTCGTGAGGTCCCCGCTCTTCTTCAAACGGCGCAGGACCGGATACATTGTCGACTCCGAAATATCAATAACCGACTGCACACGCTGGGTCAGTGCATAGCCATAGTAGTCATCCTGTTTAAGAATCGCTAACACCACCCCATCGAGCAGCTCTGCTGTGATTTGTATTTTCATCCTGTTCACCTCACTTAATTCAACTATATTATATCTTGTATAATATTAAATGTAAATATAATACTATTTAATTTAAGAGAGTGAGAAAAAACACCGAAAATCGGCTGGCAGATTTTCGGTGTTTGTCTTCGAACCTCCGCAAGGGTGGCTAGGTTGGTCAAATGCTGATTTATCAGCGTTTGAACTACCAGCCAGCTACTGCGCTGAGGCATTATTATCTATAAAACAGTTAAGAAACTGAGGTTACTCCTAGCTGTTTTGACTATCTACTTATTCTTCTTAGCAGCCCGGTCTGCCGCCCATTGTTGGTCCCGGTCCAACATCTCCTTCAGGTACCGGCCGGTATAGCTTTCCTTGACTTGGGCGACTTCTTCTGGTGTTCCCGTCGCCACAACGTTTCCGCCAGCATCCCCGCCTTCGGGTCCCAGGTCGATCAGCCAGTCGGCAGACTTCACCACGTCCAGGTCGTGTTCAATCACCAGGACGGTGTTGCCAGCATCGACCAGGCGTTGGAGGACGCCGAGGAGCCGCTTGATGTCGTCCATATGCAGCCCCGTCGTCGGTTCATCCAGGATATAGAAGCTCTTCCCGTGGGACTGACGGTGCAGTTCAGACGCTAGCTTCATCCGCTGGGCTTCCCCACCAGACAGGGTCGTCGCCGGCTGCCCCAGGTGAACATAGCCGAGGCCCACGTCTTCGATTGTCTGGAGTTTCCGCCGGATCTTTGGAATGGCACTGAAGAATTTCAGAGCCTCCGAGACGGTCATGTTCAAGACTTCCGCGATGTTCTTGCCCTTGTATTCCACTTCGAGGGTCTCCGAATTGTAGCGGGTCCCGTGGCAAACCTCACACGGGACATACACGTCGGGCAGGAAGTTCATCTCAATTTTAAGAATCCCGTCCCCATGACAGGCCTCACAGCGGCCGCCCTTAACGTTGAAGCTGAAGCGGCCCTTGGTATAGCCCCGCACCTTAGCTTGGTTAGTCTGGGCGAAGAGCTCCCGAATATCGTCAAAGACCCCGGTGTAGGTGGCCGGGTTACTGCGCGGTGTCCGGCCAATCGGTGACTGGTCAATGTCGATGACTTTTTCGATATTCTTGACCCCGCTGATGGAAGCATACTTTCCCGGCTTGGCAGAATTATTGTTGAGCTTCTGGGCCAAAATTCGTTTGAGAATCAGGTTGACCAGGGTCGACTTGCCGGAACCAGAAACCCCGGTCACGCAGATAAACTTGCCAAGTGGAAATTCGACGTCAATCTGCTTCAGGTTATTCGCCGCGGCCCCCTTAACTACAATGTGTTTGCCATTCCCGGACCGCCGTTCTGCCGGAACCGGGATAAACTTTTTACCAGAAAGGTACTGACCAGTCAGCGACTTCCGGGACCGCATCACCTGCTTCGGTGTGCCGGCAGCCATCACCTGACCACCATTCTCGCCGGCGCCAGGACCAATATCAATGATGTAATCGGCGGCCCGCATGGTATCTTCATCGTGTTCCACCACGATCAGAGTGTTGCCGAGGTCCCGCATTGCCTTGAGCGACGAGATCAAACGGTCATTATCCCGCTGGTGGAGCCCAATCGATGGTTCATCAAGGACGTACATCACCCCTGAAAGGTTAGAACCAATTTGGGTTGCCAGCCGGATTCGCTGGGCTTCCCCACCGGACAGGGTCCGGGCCGACCGACTCAGCGTCAGGTACTCGACCCCAACATTCTTCATAAAGGTCAGCCGGTCGAGGATTTCCTTGAGGATTGGCCGGGCAATCTGCTCGTTTTGCTCGGACAGCTGTACCTGCTTGAAGAAGTCAATGGCATCACTGATGGACAGGTCAGATACCTGGCCGATGTTTTGACCAGAGATTTTTACAGCCAGTGCCCGCTCATTCAGCCGGTAGCCGTGGCAGGCTGGACACGGCAATTCGGTCATGTACTTGCGCATCTGCTCCCGGGTGAAGTCAGAATTGGTTTCCTGGTAACGCCGCTTAACGTTGTTGACGACCCCCTCAAAGGGTACGTCGACGTCCCGCACGCCGCCAAAGTCATTTTCGTAGTGGAAGTGGAAAGTCTGGTCGCCATTGCCGTAGAGGACCAGCTGTTGCTGCTTCTTCGGCAACTTATTGAACGGCGTGTCCATGTCGATACCGACTGACTGGCAGAACTGTTCTAGGAGTTGTGGGTAGTACTGGGACGAGATCGGGTTCCAGGGTGCCATCGCCCCGTCACGCAAGGTCTTGCTGCGGTCGGGCACTACAAGGTCAACGTCGACTTCCAGCTTGGAACCCAGGCCCTCACAGACCGGACAAGCCCCCATCGGTGCGTTGAAAGAAAAGAGCCGCGGTTCCAGTTCGCCGACCGTGAAGCCACAGATTGGGCAGGCGTACTTTTCGGAGAAGGGAATTGGCTCGCCGCCGATCACGTCGGCAATTGCGTAGCCATCGCTAAGGCGGAGGGCCGCTTCAAAGGAGTCAAAGAGCCGGGACCGAACCCCCTCCTTGACGATAATCCGGTCAATAACCACATTAATCGTGTGTTCCTGATTCTTGTTTAGCTCCGGAACTTCATCGAGGTCGTAGGTTTCACCATCCACCTGGACCCGGACAAAGCCCTCCCGTTTAATCGTTGCCAGAACCTTCTTTTGGGTCCCCTTCTTTGAACGGACGACTGGCGACAGAATCTGCAGCCGGGTCCGCTCGGGCAATTCCAGCACCCGGTCGACCATCTGGTCCGGCGACTGGCTGGTAATCGGGATGTGGTCGTTTGGACAGATTGGTGTGCCGACCCGGGCCCACAGTAGCCGGAGGAAGTCATTGATTTCCGTGACAGTTCCCACCGTCGACCGCGGATTATGCGAGGTCGTCTTCTGGTCGATGGAAATTGCCGGAGACAGGCCGTCGATGGAGTCAACATCGGGCTTGTCCATCTGGCCTAAGAACTGCCGGGCATAGGCAGAGAGGCTTTCCACATAACGGCGTTGTCCCTCGGCATACAGGGTGTCAAAAGCCAGTGAACTCTTTCCGGACCCGGACAGGCCGGTGATAACCACCAGTTTGTTCTTGGGAATCTTAACATCGATATTTTTTAAGTTGTGGGCCCGAGCCCCGTGAATAATAATCTTATCGTTTGCCAACGGATTATCCCTCCTCTACTTCACTTTCCGTCCCGGCTTGGTCTTCTTGCCGGTCATTTGCGCCTTCAATTCCATAACAGTATCACGAAGGGTGGCCGCTTGTTCAAAGTCGAGCCGCTTAGCCGCCGCTCGCATCTGCTCGGTCAGCTCATCGACCATGTTCGCCTGCGCATACTTAGACAGCTTGGCAAAGTCCTTCGTGGTAAATTCCGTGCTGTCTGCCTGCTCGCCAGTATCGGCCGTTTCCTTCGTCGCCGAAATGGCTTCCTGGATCGGTTTAACGATTGTGTGGGGCGTGATGTGGTGGTCCTCATTGTACTTCATCTGGATTGACCGCCGCCGCTTCGTTTCGTCAATCGCCTTTTGCATCGACTCCGTAACCTCGTCGGCATACATAATGACCGCCCCGTGCTCATTCCGGGCCGCCCGTCCAATCGTTTGGATTAGTGAGCGCTCGTTGCGCAAGAAGCCCTCCTTATCGGCATCGAGGATTGCCACCAGGGAAACTTCCGGCACGTCTAGCCCTTCCCGGAGCAGGTTGATCCCAACAAGGACGTCAAACTTCCCCAGCCGCAGGTCACGGATAATCTGCGTCCGCTCTAGGGTCTTAATATCACTGTGGAGGTACTTGACCTTGAGACCGAGGTCCTTTAAGTAATCGGTCAAGTCCTCCGACATCTTCTTGGTCAGAGTCGTCACAAAGACCCGTTCGTGCCGCTCAATCCGCTTATTAATTTCACCGACCAGGTTATCGATTTGTCCCATTACTGGCCGGACTTCAATCGTCGGATCAAGCAAACCGGTCGGCCGGATGATCTGCTGAGCCACGTGGTCGGTCTGCTCCTGCTCGTAAGGACCCGGGGTGGCCGACATGTAGACGACCTGATCGACGTGCTGCTCAAACTCATTCAGTTTCAGCGGCCGGTTATCGAGGGCACTCGGCAACCGGAAGCCGTAGTCAATCAGCATTTGCTTCCGAGCCCGGTCACCGTTGTACATCCCCCGTACCTGGGGCATCGTCTGGTGCGATTCGTCAACCACCAGCAGGTAGTCCTTCGGGAAGAAGTCCAACAGGGTGTACGGTGGTTCGCCTGGTTTCCGGCGGTCCATGTAACGGGAATAGTTTTCAATCCCGTTGGTATAACCCATCTCCCGCATCATCTCGATGTCGTAGGTTGTCCGCTGCTGGAGGCGTTCTGCTTCCAGCAACTTTCCCTCGTCGGTAAACTTCTTGACCTGTTTTTTCATATCCTGCTCGATTTCCGGCAGGGCTACGTCCATAATGTCCTCGTTGGTCATGAAGTGGGTGGCAGGGAAGATCGAAACTTCCTCCCGGTCGCCCTTCACTTCGCCGGTCAGGGCGTCGACTTCCCGGATCCGGTCAATTTCATCCCCAAAGAACTCAATCCGGAGTGCGGTTTCACTGTGGGAAGCAGGAAAGATTTCCACCACGTCACCGTGTACCCGGAACCGGCCCCGCTGGAAGTCAATGTCGTTCCGGTCGTACTGGATGGTCACTAATTGCCGCAGCAGGAAGTCCCGGTCGATTTCCTGGCCGACGTGCAAAGAGATGACGCTATTTTGGTACTCATTCGGGTTCCCTAAGCCGAAAATGCTGGACACCGAGGCAACCACGATCACATCGTTGCGCTCTAATAGGGCTGTCGTGGCGGCGTTTCGCAGTTTATCAATTTCATCATTAATGGAGGCGTCCTTTTCGATGTAGGTGTCGCTCGATGGGACGTAGGCTTCCGGCTGGTAGTAGTCATAGTAGGAGACGAAGTATTCGACGGCATTGTGGGGGAAGAACTTCTTCATTTCGCCGTACAGCTGCCCTGCCAGTGTCTTGTTATGTGACAAGATGAGGGTCGGTTTATTGACGTTTGCGATGACATTAGAAATGGTAAAAGTCTTCCCGGTCCCAGTGGCCCCCAGCAAGATCTGGGCCTTATCACCATTTTCAATCCCCTTGGTCAGCTGGTTAATGGCCTCCGGTTGGTCCCCGGTCGGCTGGTAATCAGAAACTAGGTCAAATTTTCGGTCTGCTTGACGATAAATCACAAGCTGTTCCTCCCGTTGCTTATTGCGGCGCCATACCGCTAATTTAGACACATTTTAGTGTATCATGCAAACATGCATTCGTCTAATAATCTGACCATTATAAAAGGAGCCGCGACGTGGTTTCAGCCACCTCACAGCCCCATTTGATTTCAAATTAATTTATTCTTCGGCAAATGCTTGCAGTGCCTTTTCAAAGTCGGCCAGTTTAGCATTGGCCTTGTCCAGTGAGCCAGCGCTGGTGCCGATGTAGAACTTCAGCTTTGGTTCAGTTCCGGATGGGCGAATAGCAATCCAAGTTTCGTCGTCCAAGACATAGCGGAGGACGTTGGATTCTGGAATCCCCAACTCACTGACCTGACCATCAGCGGTCGTCTTGGTGCCCTTGGAGAAGTCTTCGGTGACTGCCACTTTGTGACCAGCAAAGTCAGCTGGAGCTTCTTCCCGGAACTTCTTCATTAAGTTCTGAATCTTAGCAGGACCGTCGACCCCGGCGTAAGTCTTGGCAATCGTCTTTTCACGGAAGTAGCCGTACTTCTTAAAGAGTTCCTGCAAGCCATCGTACAGGGTCATGTCACGGCTCCGGTAGTAAGCAGCAACTTCTGCCAGCAGGGTCAGTGACTGGATGGCGTCCTTGTCCCGAACGAATGGCTTAATCAGGTAGCCGTAGCTTTCCTCAAAGCCAAACATGAAGGTGTGGTCAGCCTTGCCAGTTTCGTACTGGTGAATCTGGTCCGCAATCCACTTGAAACCGGTCAGGACGTTAATCATATCGACACCATAGCTCTCGGCAACCTTAGCCGCAAAGTTGGTGGAAACGATTGACTTAACAGCCGCCGCATTCTTTGGCAGGGTCCCCGTCTGCTTCCGGGCTTCCAGGATGTAGGACAGCATAATCGTGGCAATCTGGTTTCCCGTCAGCAGCTGGTATTCGCCGTCTGGCTGGCGAACGGCACAACCCAGTCGGTCCGCGTCTGGGTCGGTCGCAATCAGAACGTCGGCGTCAATTTTCTTTCCCAGGGCAATTGAGCGAACGAAGGCTTCGGGGAATTCTGGGTTTGGGTGCTCCAAGCTAGGAAAGTCACCATTCGGTTGGGCTTCGGTAGGTTCAATCGTGAAGTTGGTAAAGCCGGCTTGACGGAGGGCCCGTTCACCCAGCATCCGGCCAGTTCCGCAAAGGGGCGTGAAAACAAACTTCATGTCCTTGCCATACTGCTTAGCCAGTTCAGGGTTGACCGTGACTTCCTTTGCCAGTTGGAGGTAGGCATGGTCGACGTCTTCACCCATAATGGTTTCCAAGCCGTTATCCAGCATTTCCTGCTCATCGGCTAGTTGGATGTCGAAGATGTCATCAATCTTGCGGATGTAGCCGGTCATCATGTCGGATTCCTTCGGCGGCATCTGGCCCCCATCTTCACCGTAAATCTTGTAACCGTTGTATTCCTTCGGATTGTGGCTGGCAGTAATCATAATTCCAGCGTAAGTTCCCATCTGGCGAACGGCAAATGACAATTCAGGCGTTGGCCGAACGTTGTCGTAGATATAAACCTTAATCCCGTGCGCTCCCAGCACCCGCGCGGAGTCATGGGCGAAGCGGTAGGAGTTGTGCCGGGAATCATAGCCAATCGCCACCCCACGCTGCTTGACTTCATCGCCAAGTGAATCCATCAGAGTAGCCAAACCTTCCGTTGCTTGCCGAACCGTGTACACGTTCATCCGGTTGATTCCGGGTCCCATCAAGCCCCGCATTCCGGCGGTACCAAAGGACAGTGGGCCATAAAAGGCGTCTTCGATTTCCTGTTCATCGGTCATGGCGGCTAATTCTTGCTTGAGTTTCGGCTCTAAATCGGTCCGCTCTTTCCATACTTGGTATGTGTCTTTCCAGCTCACAATAAAGTCTCCTTTACTTCTTTAATCTGTACATAGTATACCGCATCTTCCTGGTGGGTGCCGTTTTTACTCATTGTTTTACTAAATTTTTATTCAAAGCACTGGAAAATTTTTCAGGCAGTGGCCAGTGCTGGTTAAAAACTTACTGATTGGATAGTAACTTACTAAAAAGTAAGTACTTGTCGCCTCCTCGAGAAGCGGTTAACATGTACATAAATTCGCATGATGAGTTAAGGACAAACTACTTTTAGTCATTACCCGTGTGAATGTCTTGCTGGTGGCTAAGCCCCTTCATCTCGGCAGCACCATTTTCAAAGGAAACATCCGTAACTTTCCCAGAAGCGACGAGCTCTTCGCTAAATTCCGCCATTTCGATAAGGATTTTCTTCATCCTCAGGCCATCCGCTGTTAGGAAATAGACAACCTTGGGTGGAACAACAGGGTAACTGGTTCGCTTTACCAACTGGTCGTTAATCAGCTGGTTTAGTTCCTCGGTCAGTACCTTTTCGGAGACGTGAACCCGGTACAGGTCATCAAAGTACCTTTTGAGTTCTCCATACCGGCGCTCCTTCAATCCCAACGCGCAAATAATAGACGGTTTCCATTTACCGCTAACGGCGTGAATTAGGAAGTTACAGCTAATAAAGTAGTTCTTAGTCATATTGCTCCTCCTGTCAACGAGTCTTTCCTTGATTAAGTATATTTTATAATGGTTTCCCAAAATGAGCTGGAGAGGTACCCGCGCCCAGCCTGCCAGAAAGTGAATTTCAATCAACTGATAAGAGAGGTAGATACTATACGTGGATTTGCAATGATTGGCCCAAACGAAACGGGTTTTATTGAAAAAGGCGATCCAGAGATTGGCCCTCGAGACGCCCTGGTAAAGCCACTGGCGGTCGCACCATGTACTTCAGATATTCACAGCGTTTACGAGAACGCAATTGGGCCTCATCACGACTTGATTCTCGGTCACGAAGCCAGCGGAGAAATCGTCGCTGTCGGTGATGAGGTCAAGGACTTTAAGGTAGGCGACAAGGTCATTTTGCCAGCCGTTACTCCCGACTGGTCAGACGTAAACGCACAGGCCGGTTTTGCCTCCCACTCTGGAGGAATGCTAGGCGACTGGAAGTTCTCTAACAACAAGGACGGGGTCTTCGCAACCCGGATTCACGTCAACGACGCCGATGGGAACCTTGCCCACTTACCACTGGGGATGGATCCCGGGGTTGCCACCATGCTTTCCGACATGATTCCAATCGGTTTCAACGCCGACGAACTGGCCCACGTTGAATACGGTGATACCGTCGCTGTAATCGGCATTGGTCCCGTCGGTTTGATGGCCCTCCGCGGTGCTGGTCGGATCTTCGCCGTTGGCTCCCGGCCGCAAACCATCAAAGTTGCCAAGGAGTACGGTGCAACGGATATTATCGACTACCACGATGGCGACATCGCCGACCAGATTATCGAAAAGAACAACGGCCAGGGGGTTGACCGCGTCCTCATCGCCGATGGAGATTCTGAGCACACCTTTGACCAGGCAGTCCGGATGACGCGGCCCGGTGGTTCCATTGGTAACGTGGCTTATTTAAACGGCAACGATACCATTAAGATCAATGCCGGTAACTGGGGTGTCGGGATGGCTAACATCACCATTGACGGTGGTGTAATGCCCGGCGGCCGGCTTCGGATGGAAAAGTTAGCTAGCCTGATCACTAATGGTCGCCTGGACCCGTCCCTGCTGATTACCCACACCTTTGACGGCTTCGATAAGATTCCGGACGCCCTTGAATTAATGCACAACAAACCTGCTGATTTGATTAAGCCGGTTGTCTACACCTCTGACATCGACTAATATTTAAAAAACACACTAATAAAATCCGCTCAGCGAACGCCTTGTCCGTTGAGCGGATTTTGTCATCAGATTATTATTCCTGACTCTTGATGTATTGATAAACCTGTTGACCAGCAATGGCACCGTCCCCAACGGCAGTGGCAATCTGCCGCAGCGGCGTTTCACGCACATCACCGATGGCATAGATTCCCGGAATGCTGGTCCGCATTACGGTATCAGTCTTGACCCAGCCCTGGTCGTCCAGGATTCCCAGGTCGGCAAAGGGCTTAGTCAGCGGGATATTACCGACATAGATAAAGACCCCATCGGCTGCCAGTTCACCATCTTCACCGGTTTCGTTGTTGTGGGTGATGACGCCAGTCACCTTGACGTCATCACCCATGATTTCAGTAACACTCGTGTTGAAGACAAACTCCATCTTTGGGTTCTTCTTGGCCTCATCCTGGAGCATTGGCTGAGCCCGGAGTTCGCCCCGCCGTACCAGAACAGTTACCTTGGAAGCTAGCTGGGTTAGGTAGAGCCCTTCTTCCACCGCGGAGTCACCGCCACCGACAACAACCAAGTGCTTGCCCTTAAAGAAGGCCCCGTCGCAGACTGCGCAGTAGGAAACGCCCCGGCCACCGAATTCTTCTTCACCCGGTACGCCGAGCTTGCGGTGGTCAGAACCAGTCCCAATTACCACAACGGGGGCAACATAGGTTTCCCCCATATCAGTCGTGACCTTCTTGTTCGCCCCATCGACTTCAACCTTCGTAACGGTTCCGTAGGCATATTCTGCACCAAACTGGGTTGCTCCCTGGTACATCTTTTCCGCCAGCTCTGGACCTTGCACGTCCTTGAAGCCGGAGTAGTTCACGATTGAAGCAGTGTTGTTGAGGTTACCACCATAAGCTCCCCGGTCCAGCATGACAACCTTCAAGTTAGCTCGTGAAGCATACAGCGCCGTCGTCATCCCACCAGGGCCGGCACCGATAATAATGACATCGTATTTTTTCTCTTCTGCCATAATTCATTCCTCCTCAAGCGAATTACTATCCACATGATAATCGCTGACAAACAGTTTGTCTATCATTTTGCTTACTAAAAATAAGAAAAAGGTGCCATGACCAAATTAGCCGCGGTACCTTATTCGTGCTTACTTGCTGCTCTTCTTGTCTTCAGCTGTCAGTTGGGCTCCTAATACCTTGATGTATTCACGCAGCTCATCCTTGACTTGGGGGTGCTTCAACCCATATTCGATGTTGGTCTTAACCCAGCCAAACTTGTTACCAACGTCGTAACGGTCACCCTTGTATTCACGGGCAAAGACGCGTTGAGTTTGATTCAGAGTATCGATAGCATCGGTCAGCTGAATTTCGTTCCCCTTGCCCGGCTTAGTCTTAGCCAAAACATCAAAGATTTCTGGCGTAAAGACGTAGCGGCCGATGATGGCTAAATCACTTGGTGCATCCTTTGGTGCGGGCTTTTCCACAAAGCTCGTCACGTTGTACAAGCCCGGGGTAACTTCCTTGCTTGGGTTAATCACACCATACTTAGCGGTGTCTTCGTGAGGAACCCGCATTACCGCTAAGGTCGAAGCGCCAGTCTGCTGGTAGCTTTCAATCAGTTCCTTCGTCAGCGGCTGGCCGTTGTTGTTAATGTTGTTCAGGTCGTCACCCAGCATTACCACAAACGGTTCGTCACCAATAAAGTCCCGCGCAGTCAGCACGGCATCCCCGAGCCCCCGCGGGTGGGATTGACGGATAAAGTAAATGTTGACGTCCGTCGTTTCTTCTACCAGCTTCAGCATCTCGTCCTTGTGCTTGGAGCGGAGGTTGTCTTCCAATTCTGGATTGGAATCGAAGTGGTCTTCGATTGACCGCTTATTTTTACCATCAACAACGACAATGTCTTCGATTCCCGACTTGCGTGCTTCCTCAACAATGAATTGGATCGTTGGCTTATCAACGATTGGCAGCATTTCCTTGGCTAATGCCTTAGTAGCAGGCAAAAAACGAGTACCTAATCCCGCTGCTGGGATGATTGCCTTGCGAACACGTTTCATAACAATATAAGTCCTTTCGTAACTTCAATTTCTCTCAAAGTCTTCCAAGAGTATTTTACCATATTTATTCGATTTCTGACGTTAAGTCCCGACTCATCAGCTGGGAAATAGCATCCTTGATATCTTTGCCAGAGTAGAGGACTTCATACAGGGCCTCGGTAATCGGCATTTTGACTTGGCGCTTCCGGCTCAACTCGTAAGCCGCCTTTGTCGTGTAGACCCCTTCAATTACCATTCCCATGTTCTCAATCACGTCGGCTAGTTTCTGACCCTGGCCTAGTTGGTAGCCAGCCCGCCAATTCCGGGAATTCTTACTGGTGGCCGTTACAACCAAATCGCCAACCCCGGACAAGCCAATAAAGGTCAGCGGGTTCGCACCAAAGGCGACGCCCAACCGACGAATTTCAGCTAGTCCCCGGGTGATCAACGCCGCCCGGGCATTGTCATGGTAACCCAAGCCCTGCAGAGCCCCGGCACCGATGGCAATAATATTTTTCAGGGCGGCCCCGAACTCTGCACCGATTACGTCATCATTAGTGTAGACCCGGAAATAGGAATTGCTAAAGAGCTTCTGGACCTCCTTGGCATTATCAATCTCCGTGCTGGCTGCCGTGACCGCAGTCATGTCCTTGATGGCAACATCTTCCGCATGACTAGGACCAGACAGTACCACGATTCCCCGCCGGTGTTCAGGGGCAATTTCCTCTTTCAACATTTCAGATGGCCGCTTATAGGTGTTTTGCTCCAGTCCCTTGGTCGCGTGAATGATCAACGGCTGCTGCTGGAGTTCCCCTAGCAATTGATCCAACTGTTTGGCGACCTGGCGAAGACCCTTGGTCGGGATGACGATCAGAATAACCGTGGCATCCTTAACCGCCGCCCGCATATCAGTGGTGGCAACTAACTGATCGGAATAGACAAGGTCCTTCATGTATTCTGGATTACGATGTTCGGTATTTAGACGGTCGACCTGCTTTTGGTTGCGCGCCCACAACATCACGGAATGACCATTTTCTACCAGCATATTAGCAAGGGTACTTCCCCATGAGCCTGCACCTAAAACTGCAATTTTTTCTGCCATAACCATTCTCCTTAACTAAAATCCTATTTACTTGTCCAATACCATGCCAACTTCTTCGTCCGTCGCCGGGCAACCATGACAACCAGTGCGGCAACCAGGAAAAGCACGGATAGCAGCTGGGAAATCCGGATTGGCCCCAGCATCAAACTATCAGTCCGCAGTCCCTCAATGACGAACCGCCCCGCGGCATACCAGATCACGTAAGTCAAAAAGACTTCCCCCTGCTTGAACAGGTGGGGACGGTGCCGCAAAAGCATCAAGAGGACAAAACCACTGAGGTCCCAGAGTGACTCATACAGAAAGGTCGGCACCCGGTAAGCACCGCCGATGTTCATCTGGTTAATGATCCAAGCGGGAATGTGCTGGGCAACCAGGGCCGCCCGGCTAGTAACCCCGCCAAAGGCTTCCTGATTCATAAAGTTGCCCCACCGGCCAATTCCCTGCGCCATAATCAGCGTTGGTGAAATAACATCCAGCATGGTCCAGAGCTTTAAGTGACGCTGGCGGCAAAAAACTACCAGGGTGATAAAGCCCCCGATGATTGCACCGTAGATTGCAATGCCGCCATCCCAGACCGCGATGATTTCTCCCGGGTGGCGGAAATAGTAGGGCCACTGAAAGGCTACGTAGTAAAGCCGGGCACAAACAATCGCCGTAGGAATCGCCCAGAGCAGGTAATCGTAAAAGTCGTCCTCAGGGATTCCTAGCCGCTGGCCCTCGCGAACCGCTAGAACCAGCGCTAGTACAACCCCGCTGGCAATGATGATTCCGTACCAGTGAACCTGGATGGCGCCGAGCTGAAAAGCAATCGGGTTCAGCGCCGCCGTTACCGCCGCCATTACTTCCCCTGCTCCTTGCTATCACGAGCCGAATTCTGCTTAATCAGCCGGTTCAAGTTTTCGTCAAAGGTCTTCGTAGCGTCGTAGCCCATCGTCTCGGCCCGGTAGTTCATCGCCGCGGATTCAATGATGATGGCGAGGTTCCGCCCTGTTTTAACCGGTACCGAGACCTTCGGCAGGATAACTCCCTGAATGGTTTGGGTATCCCCCCGGTCTCCCAGGCGGTCAAACTTAGTATCCGGTGTCCAGGTCTCCAGGTGAACAATCAGGCTGATGTTGTCCACCGGCATAATTGCCCCGGTCCCGTAAAGGGTCGAAACATCAATGATTCCAATTCCCCGAATTTCCATCAAGTGCTGCAAAATCGCCGGGGCCGTCCCAATCAGGGTTTGCTCGTCCCGCGCATAGACCTCCACCCGGTCATCCGCGACGAGCCGGTGACCGCGCCGAACCAATTCCAAGGCCGTTTCACTCTTACCGACACCGGAATCACCGGTAATCAGGACACCGACCCCGCTAATGTCAACTAACACCCCGTGGAGCGACTTCCGGGGGGCCAGCCGGCCTAACAGGTAGGAGGTCATGTTACTTAGGATTTGTGATGAAGTCAGGTGGGTCCCCAGGATTGGAATATGGGCCTCTTCCGCTGCCGTTTTCAATTCCGCGGGGATCGGTAGGTTCGTCGAGATGACGAAGCACGGTGTTTGCGGAGTACACATCCGCGTCATGTACTCCACCATCTGGTCATGGGTAAGGTCCTTCGAGAAGGAAATTTCGGTAATCCCGAGCAACTGGATCCGCATGGCCGGATAGTGCTTGAAGTAACCGGCAAACTCCAAGGCCGGCCGGGAAATATCACTGGTCGTTATGGTTCGGCCAAGGTAATCCTCCCCCTGCAAAACCTTTAGACGAACCTTATCAACTAATTCCTGCACAGTAACATGGTTTGGCACGCTCGCTCACTCCTTAATAATTATTCTGATGACTACTAATGATCGTGTTGCAGACCGACATGATGATGGCGATGAGCATTGCCGACCAAAAAGATGAAAAGCCAAAATTGTAAGAGCCAATCAAATGGGAGGTCAGCTCAAGCATCAAGCCATTAATAACAATGCTGAACAAACCAAGGGTCAAAATATTAATTGGCAGTGACAAAATCAATAGGATCGGTTTAACCGCGACGTTAAGGATTGCCAAAATAAACGCCGCTAGTAAGGCCATCCAGGCACTACCCACGTAGAACATCCCCGTACCAACAAATAAGCCGGCAAGGGCAATAAACAGGACAGTGTCAATTAGCACTTTCTTCCAAAATGTCATGATGATCTTCCGTTTCTTTTAATATCTTTTTCTTCTACATCAGTCAGCGTCCGCCGCTTGCGCCGCTGATTGTGGCTGGTGGCTACTCCCTGCTGCCAATCGCTCAGGCTTTTGATGAAGCCCAAAAAGCCGGGATGCTGGGGATCCGGCGGCATAATCAGCACCATAATGATATAGATGATGACACCAGGGACAATACCACTGAGGATGCTGAGGATCACGTACGCCACTCGCAGGAAGTTTGCTGAGCAGTTAAAGTACTGACCAAAGCCCCCAAAGACACCAGCGATTATCCGGTCAGACCCGGACCTGGTTAACCGTTTCCGTCGACTTTCCCTCATCTAACCACTCCTTTACCTTAAATCTTAACGACTTTCCAGCAGAACTGCAATCGCTTTTATTGCGGATTTTGCTGACTGAGTTTCCATTGCAGGTAGGCATTGATAAAGGGATCGAGGTCCCCGTCCATCACCGCTTGCCCATTATGGGTCTCATGACCGCTCCGGTTATCCTTTACCAGGGTGTAGGGGTGAAAAACGTAGGAGCGAATCTGGGAGCCCCAGCCAATCTCGAGCTGTTCCCCCTCAATTTCAGCCCGCTCCTTAGCCTTCTTTTCCTCTTCCAGTTCATACAGCTTTGACTTTAACATATTCATTGCGGTCTGCCGGTTGAGCAGCTGCGACCGCTCCGCCTGTGAAGAAGCCACCAGTCCGGTCGGCAGGTGGGTAATCCGGACCGCCGATTCGGTCTTGTTAATGTGCTGACCACCAGCCCCACTGGAGCGGAAGGTGTCTACCCGCAGGTCGGCCGGGTTAATGTCAACCTCGACACTATCATCCAGTTCAGGCATTACATCGACCGACGCAAATGAGGTGTGACGCCGGCTAGCAGAGTCAAATGGTGAAATCCGAACCAACCGGTGGACCCCCTTTTCACTGCGGAGGTAGCCAAAGGCATTGTGTCCCTTGATCAGCAGGGTCACACTCTTGATCCCGGCAACTTCGCCGGGCTCGTAGTTAGCCGTCTCCACCGTCAGGCCGTGCCGTTCGGCCCAGCGGACATACATTCGTAGGAGCATTTCACCCCAGTCCTGGGCTTCCGTCCCCCCTGCCCCCGGGTGGATTTCAAGAATGGCGTTTTTGCTGTCATACTTTTCACTCAGCAGCTGGTTAAGTCGGTACTGCTGCAAAGCCTCTTCAGTTTGGGCAAAGCTGGTCGCAAACTCCTTTTCCAGCTCCGGATCCGGCTCTAATTCCAGCAGTTCCAGGTTTGTTTCCAAGTCCGCCAGCTGGTCGCGGAGGGCAACGTAGGTGTCGCGTTTGGCCTTCAAATCGTTATTGTCGTTAATCAGCTTCTGGGCCCTTTCATTGTCATTCCAAAAATCAGGCTGGGCCATCTGGTGCTCATTTTCCGCAATTTGCTCGTCAAGGGCATCGAGGTCAAAGAGACCTCCCGAAGCGGGCAGCTTCCTGCTGCATTGCTTCTATTTTCTTCTTGGATTCACTTAATTCCATCAACAATTCCTCCAGTTACAAACATACGGCAGTGGTACCGCCATGGGTCACCGAACTGCCGTACCTTGTAGTAATGTTTTTAGTTGCCACGCTTAGCGGGTAACGTTTTGCCGAATTTCAGACTTCATAAATAAGCGGGTAGTCTCGTATTCAATATCAGCCACCATCTGCTCAAACATGTGGTAGCCCGCCGTTTGGTATTCCACCAGCGGGTTCAGTTGACCGTACCCCCGGAGGCCGACAGACTGCCGGAACTGGTCCATGATGTCGATGTGGTCGGTCCAGTGCGAGTCAACCACCCGCAGGAGAACGACCTTTTCAAATTCCAGCATCTGGGACGGGTCAGTCAAAATCTGCTTCTTCTCATCGTAAACCTTCTCGGCAAAACTCATCAGAAAGTCAACCATCTCATCCTGTGACTTGCCTTGGAGGTCCTTCACGGAAACAGCGTCTGGCTTGACCAGCACTTCTTCGGCAAAGTCAACGATTCCCTGCAGGTCCCAATCCTTTTCATCACCTAGGGTATGCTGTTCCACCTCTCGTTGGATGGTCCGCTTAAAAATCGGCATCAGGACCCACTTCAAGGACTTGCCTTCCGTAATGATCTGCTGCCGCTCCTTGTAGATGATTTCCCGCTGCTCACGCATTACATCATCGTACTGAAGCACGTTCTTCCGGGAGTCATAGTTATTCCCTTCAACCCGCTTCTGAGCTGACTCAACTTGCCGGGTCAGGAAACGACTCTTGATTACGGCGTCCTCACCCTGAACCTTCATCCGGTCAAGGAAGGCCTTGATTCGTTCGCCACCGAACCGCTTCATCAGGTCATCTTCAAGGGAAAGGTAGAATTGGGATAAGCCCGGGTCCCCCTGCCGACCAGACCGGCCCCGGAGCTGGTTATCAATCCGCCGCGACTCGTGTCGTTCGGTCCCAATCACCGCTAGGCCGCCAAGTTCCCGCACGCCAGGGCCCAATTTAATATCGGTCCCCCGACCGGCCATGTTGGTGGCAATCGTTACTGCCCCCCGCTGACCGGCGTTCTTGATAATGTCCGCTTCCTTAGCATGGTTCTTCGCGTTCAAGACCACGTGCGGGATGTGCTCCTGGTCCAATAAGTGGGAAAGGTATTCAGACGTTTCCACCGCCACGGTCCCAACCAGAATTGGCTGGCCCTTGGCATGCAGACTCTTGATCCGCTTGACCACGGCCGCAAACTTGCTTTGCAGGGTCGGGTAAAGGAGGTCCGGTTCATCCTTCCGTGCAACCGGTCGGTTAGTTGGAATCGTGATGGTCTCCATGTTGTAAATTTCCCGGAATTCTTCCTGTTCCGTCTTAGCAGTCCCGGTCATCCCGGCCAGCTTGCTGTACATCCGGAACAAGTTCTGGTAGGTAATGTTGGCCATCGTCTTGTTTTCTTCTTGGATCTTGACCCCTTCCTTGGCTTCAATCGCCTGGTGGAGGCCGTCAGAGAACCGCCGACCCTGCATAACCCGGCCGGTAAAGGAGTCAACGATCAGCACTTCACCGTCAGAAACCACGTAGTCCTTATCCAAAAGCATGATGTAGTTAGCCCGCAGCGCCTGGTCAAGGTGGTGGGTCAAGGCCGTGTTTTCAGGATCATAAAGGTTTTTCAGGTTAAAGTATTTTTCTGCCTTTTTAATCCCCTCATCAGTCAGTGAAACCGTCTTGGATTCCAGGTCGATCTTATAATCGACTTCGTTTTTGAGCTGCTTAACGAAGCGGTCGGTCTGCTTATACAGCTTTGAGGTTCCCGTTCCTGGCCCAGAAATAATCAACGGTGTCCGCGCTTCATCAATCAAAATCGAGTCCACCTCGTCGACGATGGCGTAGTTCAAGCCCCGCTGAACCTGATCTTCCTTGTAGACCGCCATATTATCCCGCAGATAGTCAAAACCAATTTCACTATTAGTGGAATACATAATATCCGCCTGGTAAGCCTGGCGCTTTTCGTCAGGGCTCATTTCGGAGTTGTTGATGCCAACACTGCAACCGAGCCAGTTGTATAGCTGCCCCATTTCCGTGGCATCCCGCTTGGAAAGGTACTCGTTCACCGTAATAACGTGAACCCCTTTCCCGGAGATGGCATTTAGGTATACCGGCATCGTCGCGGTCAAGGTCTTCCCTTCACCAGTTTTCATTTCGGCAATGTTCCCCTCATGGAGGACAATCCCCCCCATGATTTGAACGTGGAATGGGTATAGACCGAGGACCCGCTTGGCCCCCTCCCGAGCAACTGCAAAGGCCTCTGGCAGGAGTGCGTCTAGTGATTCACCCTTTTGGTAACGCTGACGAAATTCGTCCGTCTTTGCCTTCAATTGGTCATCGCTGAGCTCTTCCATCGTCTTAGCATAAGACTCAACCTTATCAGCTATTTTATTAATCCGCCGTAATTCACGACGATCGCTTTCAATCCATTTTTTTAAAATGTTGGCCATAAAAGCGTCCTTCCTAATTCAGGCTTGAGTTCTGAATAAAAGGTACTACTCAAGCCAATTATATTTTTAATTCTAACTGTAACATTTTACCACGTTGGCGGGCGATTGAAAACCAATTGCACTAGACAAAAAGCCCCTAGAACTCGGCACCCGAATCCTAGAGGCAATTACCAATGAGTATCCTCACCGGACATGATTTATTCTGCTTCAATCAAACCGTACCGGCCGTCGCGACGACGGTAGACGATACTCGTCCCATTGGTCTCAGCGTCTTGGAAAACGAAGAAGTCATGACCCAGCATATCCATTTGCAGAACCGCTTCTTCAGGGTCCATCGGCTTAAGTGACACTTGCTTGGTCCGGACGATCTTTAATTCATCACTTGCAGAGTCATCATCTGAAGGAACGAATTCAAGGTTCTTCAAGCCCTTTTCACGGGACTTCCGGTTAACCTTAGTCTTGTACTTCCGGATTTGACGTTCCAGCTTGTCGGTTACCAAGTCAACACTGCCATACATATCATTGGAGGTTTCTTCAGCCCGCAATGTTAAGTACGGGAGCGGAATAGTAACTTCAACCTTGTAAGTACGGTTTGGATAAACCTTCAAGTTCACGTGGGCAGTTGCTTCGACACTATCTTCGAAGAACTTTTGCAGCTTGCTAATCCGCTTCACCACGTAGTCCCGAATTGCGTCAGTAACTTCAACATTTTCACCACGAATATTGAACTTTAACATTGTACTTCTCTCCTTTCAGTCCAAGCAATCGCTTGTTCTGATATCAGAAGGACCACTCTTCTCATATCCTACTTATATTATAGTGTACTTATCATTAATTCACAAATTTATTCACAAATCATTTAAAGTAATTTAACGGGCTAAAGAAATACTCATAACATTAACTGCCCCAGCCCGATAGAGCAAGTCTGCAGCGTGGTAGAGAGTGCGCCCGGTCGTATAAACATCATCGACTAATAAGACCCGTTTCCCAGCCAAATCAGCTACCGGACCGCTAAGGGCAAACGGCTGGGGTGTCTGGAGACGTTCCCGGCGACTCTTGTGAGACTGGGCGGTCTTTTCTAGTGTCCGGTGCTGGAGACACGGCGTTAACTTAACACCGTCAAGCAACCCCGTAACCTGGTTAAATCCCCTGGTCGCCATGGTGGACTGGGTAACGGGAATTGGCACCACGACCTCTGCGCGCTTCTGACGAATTGCTGCCGTGAATTCCGGTGCAAAGACAGCCCGAAGACGGTAGTCCCCGGCAAATTTATACTGGTGCATGAACTCCTTCATCGCCGTATTATAGCAGTACAGGGCCTGATGAGTCAGCTTCCAGGAATACATTTGGCGCCAGCAGCGGCACTCTGGGCAAAGCTGGGAAGTTTCCTGCAGGCGGCAGCAGGCGGGACAATGCTGTTCGCCCTCAAGGGGCATAAATTGTTGGCGGCACTTCGGACAAACTACTGGCACAGCTAAACGCCCGGGCCAAATGAGCTCCCGAATCGTTAACTTGGCAGCGACTGGGCCCTTACATAGCAGACAGTTCACGCTGACAGCACCGCCCCTTCTGATTCATATACCGAATCTGCCGCATGGCCTGGCTAACCCGCCGGCAACGGGCAGTCAGCCAAAAGTCAACGTGACCACCGGGCCGACTAGCAGACCGGCCCGCCCGACCAGCAATCTGGACAAGGGCCGCGCTCGAAAAGATATCATCATCGGCCCCGAGTACAAAAACATCAATTTCTGGAAAGGTCACTCCGCGTTCTAAAATCGACGTTGTAATTAGAAAGCTATACCGCCGGTCACGCATCCCCTGCACTTTCTCCAACCTCTGCGGATCCTGCGCATGGACAGTTGTGAAGCTCGTGGCAGGGAAGTAACGAGTGCAAGCCCGGGCTACGGTCGTCAGGTCAGCAACGTGGGGCACGAAAAGCAGGAAGCGGTGCCCTTGGTGTAAACTGGTCTGCAATCGCCGCCACATCTCTGTCGGCAACCTCCCCCTTTGAACTTGTCGTCGCCAATGCCGGGCAAGGTGACACCTGATTTCAGGCAGGAGGTGGCCATGATAGCGTAAGGGCAGGTAGGTCACTTGCAAGCGGCGGTGCCGGACCTCGTTGAGCAAGTATTCACCCGGAGTCGCGGTCAAAAAAAGCTGACCGCCCTGCATTTTACTTGCCTGTTGACTAGCATAAAAAAGAACCGGATTAGCAGCATACGGAAAGGCATCAACCTCATCAATGATCAAGTTGTCAAAGGCATGGTAAAACCGTAACAGCTGGTGGGTCGTACACACCGTTAATTGTGCATAGCGGTACGGTTGTGACTGCCGGCCATGCAGGAGAACCATTTCCGTATTAGTGAAGGCCGCCTGCAAACGGGGATAGAGCTCTAAGCAGACGTCGACCCGGGGTGAGGCGATTGCAAGCCGTTCTCCCCATGCCAAACAGGCAGCCACTCCCTGGAAAATCATTTCCGTCTTGCCGGCACCGGTGACCGCCCAGAGGAGCTGGCGCTGGTGGGCCACCATACCAGCAGTGACACGCTGTGCAGCCGCAACTTGTAATGGCGACAGCCGACCGCGCCAGGTTAGGACCGGCTGACTAATCGTAAATTGATTTGGCTCCGGAACATGATAAAATTTGCATAGTGTTGAAACTCGCTCCAGGTTAATACAGTGGGGACAGTAATACTCGTTATTAGGAAGTGCCGCAACTAGCTTAGGAGTCCGCTGACCGCACCGGTGACAGATGATTTCTCTTGTTTGAACCGTGATTGTCGGTAGGGTCTGAACGTGTGCGGGCACTATTTCATCTCGTCCCACCAGGACCCGGCGGCCATAATAATCTTCCAGCATCTTCATGCCTCCTTCACTATTTAAATACGCGTAAACCATATTTTTCCACGAAAGAAGTTTAAATTATGACAACACCCTTTTTAACCATTGCCAACGCTAGCCAAACCGAGCTAGTAATCAAAAAATCTCGCTTTATCTGCTCACTCCAGCGGATCAGCAGTGAAGAAGACGCCCAGAACTTCATCAAGGAAGTACAGGCGGCCAACCGAAAGGCCAATCACAACTGCTTTGCATACCTCGTTGGGGACCAGGACCAGGTTCAGCGGGAGAGTGACAATGGGGAACCGAGTGGGACGGCAGGGGTCCCTATCCTGGAGTCGCTGCAGATGGCGAAGCTCCATAATGTCGTCGCCGTTGTCACCCGCTACTTTGGCGGCATCAAGCTGGGGGCGGGCGGCCTCATCCGTGCGTACAGCAACGTTACTACCGAAGCCGTCCACCACGCAGGAATCGTCCAGCGAATCAAACAGCTGCAAATCGCTATCACTGTCAGCTATCGCCAGCATGATGCCCTCCTCTACTACCTCAAAGAGCACCAGCTAGCCGTCAGCAATGAAGATTATGGTATCAACGTCACCACAAACGTTTTTATCAACGAAGCTACGGCCGATGACACAATTGCCCAGCTACAAAACCGTTTTAACTACCAATTAGAGATTCAAAAAATGGGCAGTCATTTTCACGAAATCCCATATAATCCTGCTGAATAAACTTACATGAGATACACAAAACGTCCCAAATTAGCTTTTGAGCCAATTTGGGACGTTTCCTAATTTTATGAGTGTACGCCACTTTTTTATGCCAGTAATGCTTCTGCGATATCCAAGATAATTATCAGGCCCAGCAAAGCCGCCAACCAGCAGGCAAGCCGGCGAGCGTGACGGTCGCCGGCCTTGATTTGGGGCCAAAACGCTCCCAGGTACGCTATCACAAGTAGAACGCTGCCGAGGATTCCGTAGATTCCCGAATGGAAGCCCCGGTTATCAATTGTATAGCCCGCCATTAGGAACAGGCCGATGGCAAATGCACCGCCAATTAAAATCTGTCGTTTTGACATTTAAAACACCCCGTTACTCGTGAAGGTGGTAGTTATAGCTGGCCACGATAATGTTTTCCCGTGAGTTCAGCAGCGCACGCAACCGGACACTGGTCTGGTTATGCAGCGCTAGTTGCCAGGGGTGCTTAGGGATAAACTGCGGTACCAAGACAGTTGTCGAGTAGTTCCGCGCCTCCGCCCGCTTGGCAATTACATCAACAAAGCGTAACGTCGGCTTGGCAATTGACCGGTAGGAAGAATGAATATCCACGAACCGGACATCCGGATACTCGGCCTTAAATTCATTGGCCGTCTTATGTTCCTTGCCCGGATTTTCATCAAAGGAAACGTGCATGGCAATGACGTAGTCCCCAATTGACCGTGCATAGTTGATTGCCCCCCGGGTCACCCGGGTAACGTTACCAACCAGGACGATCACCGTCGCCCCATCATAATCGTGGAGCTGAACCTTCGTCTTTTCAGCTACCCGCAGCTGGGCCGCCACCTTAATGTAGTGGCTGTGGACCTTATGGAACATGTAAAGGAGCAGTGGCATGATGATCAAGTATGGCCAAACATTGCCAAAGTGCTGCCAGAACAGAAAGGCCACTAGCGAAAGGGAAATGACCGCGCCGACAAAGTTAATGCAGGCTTTGCCAACCCACCAGCCTTCCCGCTCCCGGAACCAGTGAATAATCATTCCGGACTGGGAGAGGGTGAACGGTACGAACACCCCGACAGCGTACAAGGGAATCAAGCTGTTGGTTTGCCCATGGAAAATCAAGATAAGGATAATAGCCCCGACCGCCAGGGAAATAATCCCATTCGAGTAACCTAGCCGGTCCCCACGGTCCATAAAGGCATGGGGCATGTACTTATCCTTTGCCATGTTAAAAGCCAAAATCGGAAAGGCTGAAAAACCAGTGTTGGCAGCTACCGCCAAAATCATGGCCGTCGACAGCTGCAAGAGGTAAAAGCCCATCCCATGACCACCAAAAATTGCCAGGGCAATTTGGGAGAGAACCGTGGTGCGGCCATTGGGCACAACCCCGATGAAGAAGCTGAAGAAGATAATGGCAATGAAGAAGAAGGCCAAGATAGCACTCATAATTGCCAGGGTCGTCGCAGCGTTCTTTTCCTTAGGCTTATTGAAGTTAGGTACCGCGTTGCTGACGGCTTCCACCCCGGTTAGCGATGAGGAACCGGCAGAGAAGGCCCGGATAAACAGGACAACGCTCATCCCAGCAACCGGCGTGCCATAGTCAGCCGGGGCTTGGTAATGAATGTGGCCCGTTGCCACGTTATAAAGTCCCCACACAATCATGATAAAAATCATAATAACAAAAAAGTAGACCGGCACCGTCAGGAAGTTAGCACTCTCGCTCATCCCCCGCAGGTTCATGAACATAATCAATAGAACAATGATAATCGCAATCGGAATCGAAAATTTATAGAGGGCCGGCACAGCGGAAGTAATCGCCTCAACCCCAGAGGTCGTGGAAACCGCGACGGTCAGCATATAATCGACCAGCAGCGAACCGCCGGCAACCAGCCCCCCATTGCTTCCCCAGTTTTGGGTGGCAACAATGTAAGCACCACCGCCACTCGGGTATGCCCGGATAATTTGCTGGTACGAAAGAGTAATTGCCAGCAGTAAGACTAGCACAATTGCGGCAATCGGTACCGAGTACCAGAGCGCTGCCGCTGAGAGTGTTACCAGGACAGTCGTAATTTGCTCAGGGCCATATGCCACTGACGAAATTGCGTCAGACGAAAGCATGGCCAGCGCCTTGAACTTTGTCAGGTGCGTTTGCCCCTCATCCAAGGTCTTCAATGGTTTCCCAATTAATACACGTTTAAGATAACGCCACATTGCTATCCTCCTACTCAGTTAAGTATTTTATCATCCTCGTATGACTGAACAATGTTACAACTAATTATCCTACTTTTCAATCACCATGGCGATGAAAATTCTGATTTTCGCCATAATTGCTCATATTTCCCAGGAAATATTCCCCCTAAACAAAAAAGTGGAGACGATGAACTGACCTGACCACTTCATTGCCCCCATCCCCGTCGACGCGTAGCTTGCCTATTTGAACTGCTAGCCACAACGCGGTGGCCTTACCATGTTTAAAATAGCAAAGAGGCTGGGATTAATTCCCAGCCCCCTTTTACTTTAACTTAACTTCAAATTACATCATACCGCCCATGCCGGCACCGCCTTGTGGTGCGGCTGGTTGGCTGCCTTCTGGTTCTGGCTTGTCAGCAACGACTGCTTCAGTCGTTAACAGCAAGGCAGAAACTGAGGCTGCGTTTTGCAGGGCAGAACGGGTAACCATCGTTGGGTCAACGATTCCGGCAGCAACCATGTCTTCGAACTTGTCGTCGGCAGCGTTGTAACCAATACCTTCCTTTTGCCCCTTCAATTCGTTAACGATTACTGAGCCTTCTACACCGGCGTTTTCAGCAATCTGACGAACAGGTGCTTCCAGGGCAGCCTTAACAATGTTGACACCAGTCAATTCGTCACCACTAGCTTCAACCTTTTCAAGTGCCGGGATAACGTTTACCAAGGCTGTACCACCACCAGGTACGAAACCTTCTTGAACAGCAGCCCGGGTAGCGTTCAAAGCATCTTCGATCCGGTACTTCTTTTCCTTCAATTCAGTTTCAGTAGCGGCACCAACCTTAACAACGGCAACCCCACCAGAAAGCTTTGCCAAGCGTTCTTGCAGCTTGTCCTTATCAAAGTCTGAAGTCGTGTTTGCAATTGCCTGCTTGATTTGGTCAACCCGTTCAGCAATTGCTTCCTTAGCACCAGAGCCGTCAACAATCGTCGTTGCGTCCTTGGTAACAGTAACCTTGTTAGCTTGACCTAATTGATCAACGGTAACGTCCTTCAGGTTCATCCCCAGGTCGTCGGAGATAACAGTACCACCGGTCAAAACAGCGATATCTTGTAATTGAGCCTTCCGCCGGTCACCAAAACCTGGTGCCTTAACAGCACAAACGTTGAAGGTTCCCCGAATCTTGTTCAAAACAAGGGTTGGCAGAGCTTCACCAGTGATGTCATCAGCAATGATCAACAGGGCACGGCCTTGTTGAACAACACTTTGCAGTAATGGCAAGATGTCTTGGATGTTGCTAATCTTTTTGTCGGTGATCAGGATGTATGGGTTGTCCAAGTCGGCTTCCATCTTATCGTTGTCAGTTACCATGTACTGGGACATGTAACCACGGTCGAAGCTCATCCCTTCAACAACGTCAACACTCGTGTCAACACCACGGGAGTCTTCAATCGTGATGACACCATCGTGACCAACCTTTTCCATGGCGTCGGCAATCAGCTTACCAACTTCTGGATTAGCAGCAGAAATGGAAGCAATTTGGGCAATGTCGCTCTTCGTCTTAACTTCGTGTGACATGCTCTTCAGTGCTTCAACAGCCGCCTTGGTGGCCTTGTCAATCCCCCGCCGGATGCCAACTGGGTTAGCACCAGAAGTAACGTTCTTCATGCCGGCGTTAACAATTGCCTGTGCCAGTACAGTGGCAGTAGTCGTCCCGTCACCGGCGATGTCGTTGGTCTTGGATGCAACCTCAGCGACCAGCTTAGCACCCATGTTTTCGAATGGGTCTTCCAGGTCAATGCTCTTTGCAATCGTAACCCCATCGTTAGTAATCGTAGGGTTGCTGTACTTTTGACCTAAAACAACGTTCCGTCCCTTTGGCCCCATCGTTGTCTTAACGGTATCAGCCAGCTTATCTACACCAGCGAGCATTGCGCCGCGGGCGTCTTCTGCAAACTTAATGTCTTTTGCCATTATATTGTCACCTCAAATAAGAAATTCGTTTTTAAAGTGTTATGTTCTATCTTTATATTAAGCTAGTCGATTACAGCAACTAAGTCCTTTTCGTGAACGACAAGGTACTTTTTGCCGTTGTATTCAACTTCATTGCCGGCGTACTTGTCAAACAGTACCCGGTCGCCCTCTTTAACAGCTGGAGCAAGCTTTTGACCGTTATCAAGGGTCCGTCCCTCACCAACGGCAATTACCTTACCAGTAGTCGGCTTTTCCTTTACGTTGGAAGCAAGGACAATCCCACCAACGGTCTTTTCTTCTTCAGTTTCAGCTTGTAGAACAACGCGATCTCCTAATGGTTTTAACACGTCAATCCCTCCATCTTGTTAATTAATAAATTTGCTTTTAGCACTCTTGCTTGTTAAGTGCTAACCGCAATTCTTACTATACACCACCCTTGACCTAAAAAGCAACTGATAAGTTTGACTAATTTTGACTATTTCAGGTAATAAAAAATCCCGCCGACACCCCAGAGTATCAGACGGGAAATATCACTATTTCTTATTATCAGAATAGTTCTTAATAAAGTAAATCAGTGTTTGCAGTTCATTAGTCAGGTCAATATTTTGTACCTGAACCTCCTTCGGTACGGACAGGCGGACTGGTGAGAAGTTTAGGATTCCCCGGACACCGGCCTCAACCAGCTGGTCCGCAACCTCCTGAGCATGTTCGCCGGGAACCGTCAAAATGACAATGTCAATTTGCTGTTCCTGGAGTTGCTTTTTAATATCCGTTGCCGGGTATACCGGAATCCCGCTCTTGATCTTATTCGCTAATTCCGGCTTAGTATCAAAGGCCGCGCTAATCCGCAGGTTCGTGTCCTGGTGGAAGTTAAAGTTCAGCAGGGCGCTTCCTAGGCTGCCGACCCCGACCAAGGCCACGCTGACCAGTGAATCCTGGTGCAAAATCCCCTTAAAGAACTTTAACAAGCTCGCTACGTCATATCCATAGCCCCGCTTTCCCAGTTCACCAAAGTAGGAAAAGTCCCGCCGAATCGTCGCCGAATCAACTTGAACCGCTTCAGATAGTTCGGTCGATGAGACCCGTTCCTTCTTCGCGTTCAGTAAAATCGTCAGGTAGCGATAGTAGATAGGTAACCGCCGTGCCGTCGCCCGTGGTATTTTCTTTGTTGTCATCTTTATCCCCCTATTCATCTTCTTTTGCAACGTGTCCTGTAAAGTGATTGGGATGTAACTTATTAGTTGAACGGCTACGTTGCTCTTGTGAAATTTAGTTCCTAACTATTCTAGCAATTAACCGTCGTTTTGTGAAGCGGTATACAAAATAATTCCACTTTTTTAATAAAAGAAGGGGAAATCTGCTAAAATAATGATTGTTAGCATAATGATATTAGCGAGGTTTCAAAATGATTCTGTTGCAAACAAACGACGTCGAGCGCCGCTTCGGGGCCGACGTTCTCTTCCATAATATTAACCTGCAAATCCAGGAGCACGGCCGCACGGCGCTGGTTGGCCGCAACGGAGCCGGCAAAACTACTTTGTTAAAAATGATTGCGGGAATTACCAGTCCTGACGAAGGAACCATCAGCAAGGCGAAGGACCTTTCCATCGGCTACCTAGCTCAGGATCAAGGTTTAGATAGTCAAAACAACATCTGGGCAGAGCTTGATACCGTCTTTGCCGACCTGCATAAAGAAGAACAGGCAATCCATGACCTGGAAAAGCAGCTGGCAACCCTTGACGCCACGAGCGGCCAATACAGCCGGGTAATGGAACAGTACGACCGCCTTCAAGGAGATTTTAAAAAACGGGGCGGTTTTGAGTATGAATCCCGAATGCGGGGCATCCTCACCGGCTTTGGCTTCGGCGAAGAATACTACGACACTCCAGTTAACGCCCTTTCCGGTGGGCAAAAGACCAAGCTGGCACTGGCTAAGATTTTATTACAGGCACCCAACCTGCTAATACTAGACGAACCAACTAACCACTTGGATATGAACGTGCTGGCCTGGCTAGAAGACTACCTCAAGAGCTACCAGGGCGCCCTGCTGGTTGTTTCCCACGACCGCTACTTCCTGGACCACGTTGTCAAGGACGTCTATGATTTAGACAACCGCACCCTCCGGCACTATACCGGCAACTACACCCAGTTTGTCCAGCACAAGCAGGAATGGTTAAAGGCGGAGTGGAAGCACTACGACCAGCAGCAAAAAAAGATTGCTAAACTGGAGGATTTCGTAAACCGTAACATCGTCCGGGCATCGACCACTAAGCGCGCCCAGGCCCGCCGCAAGCAACTGGAAAAGATGGAGCGGCTGGACCGTCCAGTGACCGATGACCAGTCCATCCACTTTCATTTCCACAGCGAAAAGGCCAGCGGCAATGAAGTGCTGGATGTTGACCAACTCAAGGTCGGCTATGACGATCAAGTCTTGGCTGGTCCCCTGTCCTTTGCGGTTCGTAAGCCCCACCGGGTCGGAATTATTGGCCCGAACGGGATTGGCAAATCAACCCTGCTCAAGACCATCCTCAATAAAATTCCGGCGGTCAGCGGAAGCGTTAAATTCGGCGCCAACTTGGACGTCGGCTACTATGATCAGGAACAGCAGCAACTCCACGCTGATAAGACGGTGCTGGAAGAAGTATGGGATGACCATCCAGAAGTACCAGAAAAGGATATTCGCTCCCTCCTGGGAAGTTTTCTCTTCGTTGGCGACGATGTCTATAAAGTTGTCCACGAGCTATCAGGGGGAGAAAAGGCCCGCCTAGAACTGACTAAGCTCTCGTTTCAGCCAATTAACTTCTTAATTTTGGATGAACCGACCAACCACCTGGATATTGATAGTCGGGAAGTCCTTGAGAGTGCCATCAACGAATTCCCTGGCACGGTCCTCTTCGTTTCGCACGACCGGTACTTCATCAACCAGGTGGCAACCGACATCCTGGATATGCGTAAAGACGGCATCAAGCACTACGAGGGTGACTACGATGACTACCTCGCCACGGTTGCCAAGGCAGCGACACCTAATCCAGCAAGCTCAGCCCAGTCCTCTCCCGCCGCTTCACAGGGAAAGCAATCATACCAGCAAAGCAAGGACCAGCAACGGGCCCGGCGCAAACTGCAACGAAAAGTCGACGATTTAGAGAAGCAGATGGCCCAGCTAGAAGGCCAGCAAACCGCTATTGAAGCAGAGATGAGCAAGCCGGAGGTGGCAACCGATATCGGCAAGCTGACCGACCTGCAGAAGGAACTTGACCAGCTCAAGGCACAGTCCGAAGAAGTTGAATTGGACTGGGCGGCAGCGGCCGAAGAGTTGGAAAACTTCGACCAGGAAAATCAATTGTGACTAGGACGTAGCTAGTCTTTTAGAAAGTATAAATGAGCTCCAGAGTTCGGTCTTGCCGAGCACTGGAGCTTAGTTGGTTCTTGCATTTATTAAAGTAATCAGATTAATGTCACTGCCCGCCCCATTTTATTTAAATAGTTTTAGCTTACCAATTCGTTCCACTGCCTCTTCCAGCCGTTCTGGCGAGATCAAAAGGCCAATCCGCACATAACCCTCGCCATGTTCGCCAAAACCATTTCCGGGTGCGACCGCCACGCCAGCCTTATCCAACAGCAGGTCGGCAAAGGATTCACTGCTGTAACCGTCCGGCACGGGCATCCAGGCGTAAAAGGTCCCAGCCGGAACAAAGGCGTGCCAGCCGATTTTTTCTGCGGCGTTGACGAAGGCGTCGCGCCGCTCCTCATAGCGGTGAACGATTTCCGCAATAGCCGCGTCCCGCTGGGGATCCCGCAGCGCATCAATTGCCGCCTTTTGCAGTGCTGGGAAAAGACTGACAAACAGGTGGTCCTGGATTAAGTTCAGGGCGCTAATAATGTCCCGATTCCCCACCGCGAAGGCAATTCGCCAGCCGGCCATGTTAAAGGTCTTGGAGTAGGTATAAAATTCAATTCCGACCTCCTTGGCCCCCGGAGTCTGCATAAAGCTCAACGGTGCCTGCCCGTCAAAGCCCAAGGCACCATAGGCGAAGTCGCTAATAATTCCCACATGGTACTTTTGCGCCCACGCCACCAGTTCTTGATAGAATTCTTTCGTCGCCACTGCGCCGGTCGGGTTATTCGGGTAGTTGAGGTAAAAGAACTTCGCACGCCGGGCAACTTCTTCCGGGATGGACTGGAGGTCCGGTAGAAAGTTATTTTCTGCTAGCAGGGGAACCGTCTCAAACCTAACGCCGCCCAGGGCCGCGCCGGAAAAGTAATCCGGGTAGCCCGGATCCGGCAGCAAGTAAGTATCGCCCGGATTCATCAACGCCCAGGGCAGTTCAACCAGGCCAATCTTGGAACCGCCAAGAATAGCGACCTCCTGTTCCGGGTCAAAGTGGGCCCCGTACTTTTCTTGGTAAAAGTCGGCAGCCGCCTGCTTAAATTCTGGCAGTCCCTGAAACGGTGAATACTTATGGGTCCGTGGATCAGCAACCCACTTCTGGGTCGCTTGAACAATATAGTCAGGGGTTGGCTTGTCGGGGTTCCCCTGCCCCAGGTTGATAACGTCAACCCCCGCGGCAACCTTTTGGCCTACTTTTGCCACAAGGTTAGCGAAGAACTGCTTCGGCAGTGTATCAAGTAAGTGTGATTGTTGAAATTCCATGCTTATTCCCCTTTTCTCTTATTTATATAGTTCTGGGCGCCGGTCAGCAAAGACCGGAATCGGCCCCCTTACCGTTGCCAATTGGTCAAGGTCAATCTCGGCAAAGGTGACTCCATCACGCTCCCCTGCATCGACAATTACCCGGCCCAGGGGATCGATTACCAGAGAGTGACCATTAAAGTGGTTATCCGGATCGTCGCCAACCCGGTTTACGGCCACCACGAAACATTGGTTTTCGACTGCCCGTGCCCGCAGCAGGATTTCCCATTGCGGAATCCGCACCGCCGGCCATTCCGCCGGGAGGTACAAGAGGTCAGTCCCGTGACGGGCAACAGTCCGAATCCATTCCGGAAAGCGGAGGTCATAACAGATGAAGCTGGCGCTGGGGACCCCGGCCAGCCGGAAGTAGTTTTCCTGATTGCCAGCTTGCAGGTACTGGTCTTCCGCCATCAGTCCAAAGAGGTGGACCTTATCGTATTGTCCCAGCAAGTTTCCTAATGGATCAACCACAAGCGTCCGGTTAACAAAGCGCGGGCCAATTTTGACCGCTACCGAGCCGCCAACGATTCCCACCTGGTACTGACGAGCCAGCTCCTGAAGCAACGCCAACGTTTCCTGGCCCCCTTCGTCCGCCAGCTCCGGCAACTTATCAAGGGCGTAACCGGTATTCCACATTTCTGGTAATACGACCACGTCCGCCTCACCATCCGCTGCCGCGGCGACCAGTTCCCGCACCCGCGCACGGTTTGCTGCCGGTTGCGCAAACTGAATGTTAAATTGTCCCAGTGCTACTTTTATCTTCACCTTTACCACCCCATTAAATTCAAAAAGCCCCCATCCAAAAAGGACGAGGGCTCCCGCGTTACCACCTTAATTTACTGCTGCCTCACAGCAACAGCCTTGCTAAGTTACTACACTTGGAGTTGTTAGCGGAACTCACCCGGCGCCAACTCACTCAAATAGCTCGTCAGCGCAAACAATTGGCAGACCATTTTTCGTTCCGTCAGCAACCTTCTTCCAGCATTCCAAAGGCTCTCTGTATGTCTAACGGGAACGTACTCATCCGTCGTTTTGCATTTCTTATTAATCGTATTTTAATCTTCCCTTAATGTAATGTCAATTGTTTCCCCAAATTAAGTTTTAACCACCGCTTCTATTGTAAAATAAGGGCAACAACTCAGAGGAGGACGATGAAATGAAAATCGCAGTAATCGGCGTGGGCCAGATGGGCTCAGCAATTATCAAGGGGCTCTTGAACCAGCATGAGGACGATATCATTGGCATGAACCCAGTCAACCCACGGGTTAGCAAGTTTGCTCAGGAGGCCGGCTTCCGCCTGGTTAACAGCTCCGAAGAAGTAGTCAGCAAAAAACCAGCCGTCGTTATAATAACCACGCCGGCCAATGTCACCTTGGCGGTCTTAGAGAAACTAGCAGGCCTCCCCGCCCACACGGTAATTATCTCCGCAGCCGCCGGGATTCGCTTGGCGGACATTGCTGCAATCCTGCCCACGAACCCGCTCGCTGCCATCATCCCCAACATTCCGGTAGCAGTTAATGCCGGAACAATTGGCCTTGCCTTAGGAGACCACGTTATGGCACCTGCTTTTGATAAAATCAACCACGTGCTGGCTCCACTAGGGGAGGTCATCAGGGTTCCAGAAAGCCAGCTCAGCATTGTTGGCACCATTGGCGGTTGCGGGCCGGCATTCGTTGATGTCTTGATGGACGCCCTGGGAGATGCCGGCGTTAAATACGGTCTGAACCGGTCGACTGCTTACCGGCTCGCCGCTAGCATGGTCAACGGCAGCGGCAAGCTCGCCCTCCAAACGGGGCTGACTCCTGCCCAGCTCCGTGACCAGGTAACCTCTCCCGGTGGCACCACCATCCGCGGGGTCGAAGCCTTGGAAAAAAACGGCTTTCGCTATGCCGTGATGGACGCAGTTAATAAAGCTAATGGTTAAACAAGGGTGGCGGACACTGTTGACGCGCAGCTAACCCATTTGACCTACCTGCCATCTATGCTGCGCCGTTACATTGTTATCTTTAAAATAGTGAAGAGACTGGGCGCTAACTCCCAGCCTCTTCACTATTTATTTACCATTACAAAGATAGTGCAGGAAACCAACCTATTCCTTTGCCCGGTCAAACATCAGTCCCGGAACCGCATTTAAATCCCACGCGGCCCGGTCGCCATGCCGGTAGTCAACTGCTGCTGCCGCACCAATCATTGCGGCATTATCTCCGCAGAGTTTGAGCGGTGCTTGCAGCATAGTCACGTTGGGATGGTACTTAGCCATATCATGGTCCAGCCGATCACGTAGGCCATGGTTAGCCGCGACCCCGCCGGCAAGAATCAGTTGCTTAACCGGGTACTGGTCAAGCGCCCGCATCGTCTTTTCTGCCAGCACGTCAACTACGCTTTGCTGGAAGCTGGCTGCCAAATCATACTTGTTGAGTTCTTCCCCCCGCTGGTCAGCGTTATGGACGGTGTTGATAAAGGAGCTCTTAAGTCCGCTAAAGGAAAAGTCCAGGTTGTCCTCCTTCTCCATTGCCCGGGGGAAGTGGAAAGTGTCCTGCCCCTGGGCAGCCCACTCGTCAATCGTTTTCCCCGCCGGGTAGTTCACGCCCAGAACCCGGCCAATCTTGTCATAGGCCTCACCAGCGGCGTCGTCACGAGTTTCACCGACGATTTCATATTCATGTTCCTTGGGCATGTACACTAGCTCCGTATGGCCGCCGGAAACCAGCAGGGCCATTTGGGGATACTTAAATTCTCCCACAAACCGGGCAGCATAGAGGTGCCCCGCCATGTGGTTCACCGGAATTAACGGTAAGTGGTGCGCCCAAGAAACCACCTTCGCCGCAGTAACCCCGACCAGCAAAGAACCAACCAAACCCGGGCCGTAGGTAACAGCCACGGCCATTAGATCCGGGTAGTCAACGCCCGCTTCAGCCAATGCCTGGTCAATACAGCGGGTAATCCACTCAATGTGGTGCCGACTCGCAACCTCCGGCACCACCCCGCCAAAGCGCTGGTGGCTGTCAATCTGGGTGGCCACGATGTTGGAGAGAATCTTCGTTCCGTCCTCAATAACCGCCACGCTTGTTTCATCACAACTTGTCTCAAAGGCAAGAATTAAGTTTCGTTCTGCCATGTGCTCTTATTCTCCTCTACTCAAAAGGTCTGCCTGCATATCAATTGCGTCCTCGTGGTTATCTAGGTAATAGCGGTGCTTAATTTGCTGTTCACGAAAGCCAAACTGTTCGTACAAGTGCCGGGCGGCCAAGTTATGCACCCGCACTTCTAAACTCAGGGAACGGAGCTGCAAATGGCGGGCATAGGCTACCGCGGTTTTAATCAAGTACGTTCCCAGGCCCTTTTTCTGCCATCCCGGCGTCACCCCGAGGTTGGTAATGTGGAGGTCCAAGTGGTACCAATCCACTGCCGTCCCGATAAAACCAATAACCTCTTCATCGCTGGTAATCACAAGGTACAGACGGTCATGGTGGCGCTGTAATTCTAGCTGAAAAGCAGCGTAACTCCACGGTGCCGTTCCGTAAATCCGCTCTTCAATCTGCACCATCCGGTTAATATCTTGTTCAGTCGCCTGCCGGACCGTAAAGTGGCGGCCCTGAATCATGACTAGCCGCCGACTAAAATCCAGGAGCGGTTGTCGACGGGCATTAATGGTGCAGTGGTACCATGACTTAAACTTCTCGAACATAATTTTGTCTATTTTCTCCTGGGTGTAGTTTCTGCCAGTTGGCTTCCGCTTCAGTAATACGCAAGTAGTGCGGCACAAAGGGATCAATTGCTTGGACCGCTGGTCGGTCTTCCCCGGCCAGTGCCAGCTGATAAGTCGATGGAATCCCGTACGCCCGTGGTGCCAAGCTCACGTTTGCCGGCAGATCATCAAACTGGTCCTGGATTCGCTTGGTTAAGTGGCCCAGTAAAATCACCGGCCGGTCCACCTGGCCTAATTGGTCCAGCAGGGTCGTCATTGCCAAGTGCTGGTCCTCAATCAGGTTGACAAGCCGGCCGTCCTTCCACTGGTAGGCTCCGGCAAAGACATTTCCCCGGCGGGCGTCAAAAAAGGGCACGATTACCTGGTCACTGCTGGGGAGGACATTGCGTGCGACTACTTCTAAGCTGGAAACACCCACCAGCGCAACTTTCAGCGTGTCCGCCAGTGTCTTAGCAGTCGTCGCGGCAATCCGAATTCCCGTATACGAACCAGGTCCCTGGGCCACAACGACCCGGTCAAGGTCCGCGGGGGGCCACTGAACCAGCTTAAAGAGGTTATCAATTGTCGGCATCAGGTAGATGCTGTGATTGCGAACCATATTCAAAGTCGTAGTGGCGAGCAGCTGCTCATCCTCAACTAGGGCAACACTCATTGGGTGATTTGAGGTGTCAATGGCAAGTACTTTCATTTCGATCATCCTTTCAATCATAGACCATCTTATCACACCCACCCCGCTTTTGCTGGTTGAAAGTCGGGCGCAAAAAGAAAACTCTTAAATTACGCGACGGACAGCGGTTTCCACTGGCCAGCAAACCCGGCCACAACACCGCTAAGGACTAGCAAGCGCAAGCCCTATTAACGTCTTGCAAGGACCTTGAGAACGCAAAAACAGCCTTCAGAGTTCGGCTTTACCGAGCTTTGAAGGCTATTTTACAGCGGACTTTGCCAGCCCGTAGCACTTAAAACTTTTCTTTTAAATTAGTCCCGGTCATCGTAACCCTTAGGGTGGGTCGAGTGCCACTTCCAGGCCGTGGCAATGATGTCGTGAACATCATCGTACTTCGGCTTCCAGCCCAGCACTTCCCGGGCCTTATCACTGGCTGCTACCAGCGAGTCGGGATCCCCTGGTCGCCGCGGTGCCATCTTAGCAGGAATCGGCTTGCCAGTAACTTCCCGGGCTGCTTCTAGCATCTGCTTGTTGGAGAAGCCCGTTGAGGAGCCGAGGTTAAAGGCATTGCTCTTGTTTCCGGCCTCCAAGTACTTGATTGCCAGAATGTGGGCATCGGTCAGGTCCATAACGTGAACATAGTCTCGCACATTGGTCCCGTCCGGGGTGTTGTAGTCATCGCCAAAGATGCTTAGTTCGTCCCGCTTGCCTTGCGCCACTTGAAGAATAATCGGTACCAGGTGGGTTTCTGGACCGTGGTCTTCACCAATCGTGCCGTCCGGGGCCGCCCCCGCAACGTTGAAGTACCGGAGGGCAACAAACTTAATCCCGTACGCCTTGTCTGCCCAGGCCATCATTTCTTCCATCATCAGCTTGCTCAGGCCGTAAGGATTAATTGGTTTTTGCGGATCCGTTTCCTTGATCGGCATGTGTTCAGGAACCCCATAGGTCGCAGCAGTTGAACTAAAGACAATGTATTTGATCCCATGATCATGCATTGCTTCTAACAGGGTGATCATTCCACCCGTATTGTTATCAAAGTACTTCAATGGCTTGCTCATTGATTCTGGCACAATTGAGAAGGCCGCAAAGTGAACTACCGCGGTAATGTCTTCGTTCTCAAAGATTTGGTCCAAAAACTTCCGGTCCCGGATGTCACCTTCGTAAAACTTAGCCTGCGGGTTAATTGCGTCCCTGTGACCTGTTGACAGGTTATCAGCGACAACCACGTCTTCACCATGTTCTACCAAGTTCTTTACCATATGGGAGCCGATGTAGCCGGCCCCACCAGCAACTAGAATTGCCATCTTATTTCCTCCTTGCTTCAACTACCGCCAGTAACTGACGACTGAACTCTGTTTACCCAAATTGTAGCACAGACCTCCTAAAATAATTAGTAAATTTTAGTAAAAGAAAGTAAAACTAACCAAAGTCCAGCTTGTGCTCCTGGTACTTGAACAGGAGCCCCTCCCGAAGACCGCTGTTGCTGAACTCGACCTCATCAATCGCTAGCTGACGCATCAGGGCTAGCAGTGGAAGGAGGCCGCCCACAATCACGTCGGCCCGTTCCCAGGTAACTCCCCGGATGGCTGCCCGGCTTGCTCGGTCGCCTTCCAGCAGTTCGTGCATGATCTGAAAAGCCGTTGTCGAAGTCATCGTCAGGCCATGAATGGGGGCTGCCTTGCCAGCAACCGCGTTCCGCCAGCGGTAAATCTTGGCCAGGGCCCGGTTGCAACCGCCCAGAGCAATAATTCGGCTGCCCCGGAAGCGACTAAGCCAGCGCTGATGTGACAGGGCCTCATCAACTTCAACCATAGCGTCAAAAAGGTTGGCAGCCTGAATTTGATCACCAAGGTGGTAACGTTGGGACAAGATCACCGAACCCAGCGGGATACTAATGGTTTCTTCGGCCGCCCCGCTTTCCACACCGACCAGCTCCATGCTGGCACCCCCGGTATCAATAATTAGTCCCCGGTCAATTTCTAAGCTATGGGTTACCCCCACATAGTCGAGGTAGGCTTCCTGGGCTCCGGAAATCACTTGAATGTCAAAGCCAGTCTCCTTTTTCGCCCGCTGCAGAAATTCCGCCTGGTTCTGCGCCTGTCGGACTGCCGCCGTCGCTACCGCGATCACCTTGAGGCGCGAATACTGATCACAGATGGTACGAAATTCCCGCAGTGCATCCAGCGTTCGTTCTACCGGTTCCTTTTTCAGTGTCTTCTCCGGACCCATTTGCGAAGAGAGGCGGACATAGCGCTTAACATATTGCTTGGTCACGGCCTCATTATCCGGGAGCAGTTCACTGATTTTCAGGCGGACCGAGTTGGAACCGAGATCAATCACCGCGAGTCTAGTCGTCTTTGCCATTAGCATCATCCTTTTCTTTTAAGTGCAGGCTCGGGACGTGTTTCGAGAGGGTCTCAAAAACATTAGGGAAGTGCCGGCGGGCCTTTTGCTGCTTATTATCCTGTTTGTTCAGGCGGACCGCCTCTTGAACAAAGTATTCCTGCGAATTAAACGGTGCCGCACCGTCACGGTCCAGCCGTTCATAGTGATCCCCTTCCAGGACCCGTGTTTTGACATTATCTCGCCACATAATATCAAAGATTTGGATAGCCCGGGCTTTGGTATCGGCTTGGGTAACCGGGTACAGTTCCTCTACCCGCCGGTTCAAGTTTCGGGTCATCATATCGGCACTGGCAAGGTAGATTTCTTCATGACCATTGCTTTCAAAGTAGTAGATCCGGGAGTGTTCCAGGAAGCGGCCGACGATCGAGTGGACTTCAATATTACCGTGGAGTTCCGGCAGGTCGTTGCGCAGGCAGGTAATCCCCCGCACCAGCAACTGAACCTTAACTCCGTTAGCTGCCGCGTCGTAGAGGTGGGCGATAATCTGCTTATCCGACAGGGAGTTCATCTTCATCCGAATCAGGGCCGGGTTGCCGGACTTGGCGACTGCAATCTGGTCGTCAATCTTCTGGTTAATGAAGTTGCGAATCCCGTCTGGCGAAACCCGCAGCTGGTAGAAGTACGGCGGGCGGGCAAAACCGGAGAGCATGTTAAAGAGGCTGGTCATGTCGACCCCTAATTCATGGGCACAGGTGAACAGCCCCATGTCAGTATAGAAGTGCGCGGTGACATCGTTATAGTTTCCGGTTCCCAGGTGCATGTACCGGCGCAAGCCATCCTCGTCCCGCCGTATTACCAGGGCGACCTTACAGTGGGTCTTTAAGCCAACTAAGCCGTAGATGACGTGGCAGCCCATTTGTTCCAACCGCTGGGCCCAGCGAACGTTATTCTGTTCATCAAACCGCGCCTTGACCTCGACCAGCACGGTGACCTGCTTCCCCTGCTGGGCCGCCATCCCCAGGTACTTGATAATCGGTGAATTGCCGGAAACCCGGTAGAGGGTCATCTTAATCGCAAGCACGGCGGGGTCGGTCGCCGCCTGGTGGATAAAGTTGACCACCGCGTCGAAGTTATCATACGGGTGCTGGACCAGGTAATCCTTTTGCCGGATGGCCTTGAAGATGTTATGCTCCATGTCCAGCTGGGGGTTCAAGTAGGGTTTGAACGGTTTGAAGCGCAAATCTGCGTGACCATCAACCATCCCTGATAGTTTTTTCAGGAAGGTCAGGTCAACTGGCCCGTCCACCCGGTAAATTGACCGTTCTGAGACGTGGAGGTTGTCAATCAGCTGGTCCTCCAGCCACTCATCAATCGTATCTTCAACCTCCAGGCGCATTACCTGACCGTGTTCCCGTTCCCGGAGCTGGTGCTTGACGGCCCGCAGCAAGTCGGAAGTATCTTCTTCCGCCACGTCCAAGTCCATGTCCCGCATGACCCGGTAAGTTGCTGTCGCCAAGATCTGGTATCCCGGGAAGAGCAGGGACAGGAATTCCTTTACCAGCTCATCAATCAGAATAAAGTTGTTTTCACCCGGCAGGCGGACTAGGCGCTTGTAAATCTCAGGCACCCGGACCGTCGCAAATTTAATTTCTGCTTCCTGACGGTCATCGTGGGGCTCGTTTTGCTTTTTATTAACCTCCTGGTCCCCTTCCAATGTTTCATGCTTGCCAGGCTGTTGGGCGGTCGGATCCCGTCGCAAGCTGATGGCAATGTTGAGGGAGCTATTGGAGATAAACGGGAACGGCCGGGAGCTGTCGTCCGCCATTGGTGTCAGTACCGGCATCAATTCATCATTGAAGTAGCGCCGGATGAACTCGTACTGCTTCTGATCCAGGTCCTTGATATGGAGGATATCGATCTGCTCTTTGGCTAACTGGGGAATAATCTGCTGGTTATAAATCTCGTAACGCTCCTGGACCATCCGGTGTTCCTTGCGGTTAACCGCGTTGAGCTGCTCTTCCGGCGTAAGGCCCGAGGCATCGGTCGTCGTGACGTTGGCCGCAGCCAGTTTATGCAGGGACGCCACCCGGACCATAAAGAATTCATCAACGTTACTCTGGGTGATTCCAAGAAAGTTCGCCCGTTCCAACAGCGGGTTGCTGACATCGGTCGCCTCACCGAGAACCCGGCCATTAAAATCAATCCAGCTGAGTTCCCGGTTGACGTAGTTTTCTGGTTTATAAAAGTCCTTATACATTCCTAATTGCCCCTCTCAATTAAGACCGGTTGAATCCCAAAAACATCGTTAAACAGCTTGGCCTTCGAACTAAACGACCACTTCTCCAGAACAAGGTCGTCGTTTGCAGTCGCCTTGATTTTCAAGCGATTATCGCTCGTCAGCTTGAGGCTGACCGCCGTAATCTTTTGTTGGCGGGAATCATCAAGGGAATCCACCACCCGCAAAATCGCGGCTAACTTGGCAATCGTCAGCTGAATATCATCGTCCAAGTGCCGGTAGTGCGGTTGCATCGCGGTCGGTGACTCCGCACTGTGGTACCGGGCCACCTCGGCAATAATTCGGTTATCCTCGTCCGACAGGCCAATCAGCGGGTTTGCCCGCAAGATATAGGCTGAGTGGCGGTAGTGACCGCTCTGGTTAATAAAATTCCCAATATCATCAACTATGCTGGCAATTTCCAACAGCAAGCGCTCATGGTTGTCTAGCCGGTGGATTGGCCGCAGCTGGTCAAAGAATTGCAGGGCAAACCTAGTCACAAAACGCTGGTGACCATTATTGACCCCGTACCGTTCCGCCAGGTCGTGGGCCGAAGTCCGAATCATGGTGTGAATCTGCTGACGTGACTGGTCGTTATTAACGGCAATCCCGTTCGTCAGCCCGTCCATCACCGAAATATCGGTTACGTAAATATTCGTCGGGTGGATCAACTCAGCCGCCCGGGCAATTACCAGGTAGTTCGGCACCAGCAGCTCCCGTTGGCGCCCCTCGACCAGTTCTTCGTCCCAGAGGCGCTGGCTTGGTGCCAGCAGGTCGATCCGGTCGGTGGGGTTGCTAAGGATCTCCCCGGGGATTTCGCCTAAGTGGTGCCGGCGCTCAATGTAGCGCTTAGCCAGGGTCGGCGCATTTTGAATCAGCAGGGTCGTCTTTTTCTTTTGGATCAGTTCTGGGGCGATATAGCCCAGCTTGCTGTTGATGTAATCCTGGATGATTTCCTCTGGATTAGTGGTGGTTTGCCGCAGGCGCTCCACCAGGCGGCTGATTTGCGCGCCTCCGAGGTCAAGCTCCCACAGGGTTTCAAAGTTACCGTGGTGGAAAAAGGCCAGGGTCATCGAATCCAGACCCAGACTCACCAGGTAAAGGCAGTGCTTGCTTAGCTTATTAAACTCTGCTAAGTGGGTAACGACACAGCTCATTGATTGGGCCATCAGCTGGTTATTATTTAGCCAGTGAATTCTGAGCCCTGACCGCACTTCTAATTGGTCGGCCACGTACTGGGCTGTGACCTCATCCAGGTCTTCCAAGGCCCCGTAAAACGATATTTCCTTGACTTGATAATCCTTGACCAGTTGCTTAAAGCCGTCTAGGTTGTTGACAATTGCTTCCATATTCTGAGCATAGTTGGCAATCTTCTCAGTACCAACCATCAGGGCGCCAGACTGAACATTGTTAACCACCTTCAGGCTTGGCAGTTCAATAATGCGTAAACTTACCTGGTTCGGTTCCAAGTAAATTACTGCTGTTAGTGATTTGGCCATTCTATCCCTCCTCAATCTGGTTCGCAGTTCTCTATGAATCCATTATAGCTTATGATTACGCCGGGCCAAAATGGAATCCATTACTGAAATAATATTTACCGCTCGTCAGGAATTAGCTGGAGGATAAAAGAATACACGCCTGAAAATCGACCCTAAAGCCAACTTTCAGACGTGTATTCATCACTAAACTGGTTGCCATTCTAGTTCGGCCGTAGTACAGCACCGGCCGCCAGCCCAAATTTCATGAACCGTGGTGACCCCTTTTTCCTGCCGTTTGAGGTAGTAACGACTTTCAACCGTTGCCCCTTCCTGAACCTCGGCCTCGTAGTTAATCCTAAAGGCGACCGGCCGGTGTCCCCGCAGGAAGTCCGGCCCCAGCGGATCCAACATCCAATCCAGGTAGCGGGCATTATTGACGTGGTGGTTAATGTCGATATCAAAGTACCGCACTTGGTAGTCACGCGCGGCGTACTCAGTGGGCAGCTGCTCCGGCTTAGCTAACCGCGGCAGCCGCTTCTTTAGGGGTGACGCAAAGGGGGTGATCAGTTCGGCGGGAATCCGCATCAGCCGCCGGGCCTTTAAGTCCATCATCACAAAGAGGGCCTTAACATGGACATACTGCTGCTGGTGGTCAAGGTCCGATAGCCAAAACTCCCGCAGGGCAAAGAATTGGTTGTAGGCCAGCGCCCGGGTGCCAATGATTACCTGGTCGCCAAAATGGGGCTGGTGGGGAGCTAGCTGTCCCTCATAGCCAACAATCACCCAGGCGCCCCCGCTCTTATCGACCGCGGTCCAATCCAAACCCACAAAAATCGAATGGGCATCTGATACCATTGTCATCATGCTCAGCAACATGCTTATACTGGGATGACCGGAATCAGTGCACTCATAGTAAGTCAGCTGGTGCTGCATTTCATAGCAATTAGCGTTTTGAATCAACTTTGTCACAATCATTCTCCTATGTGGTGATATTCCCGGTACAAGTCCTGCCGGTTGAGCCGGTTCCGCTTAGCGACCAGCTTGATTGCGGCGTTCGTTGATAACCCGCGCTCAATTTCCTGGTCCACCTGTTCCACGGGGGTCCCTTCGCCCGCACCTTGCTCATCTGCCGGGTGGTCATTGCCGGCAACCAGGACGACGAATTCGCCGCGGGGCTGGTGGTCAATGAAGTAATCCCGTAATTCAGCCAGTGTCCCCCGGCTGAACTCCTCATAACGCTTCGTCAGTTCCCGTGCTAAGACGGCCTGCCGATCATCGCCCAACACTTCGGCCAGCGTTGCCAGTGTTTTTTTTAGCCGGTGGGGAGCTTCATAGAAAATCATTGTTTCCGGCCGGTTGACAAGTGCCTGGAGCTTACTGACCTGCTGCTGGTGTTTTCGCTCCAAAAAGCCATAAAAGTAAAATGGCTGGGGTGCGAGGCCGGAAGCAATCAGGGCGGTCAGGCCAGCATTGGCACCGGGCAGTGGCACGACTGGGATCCCAGCAGCCACTGCCGCGGCGACCAGTTCCTTTCCCGGGTCCGAGATCGACGGCATCCCCGCGTCACTGCACTGGGCGATCTGCTGCCCCGCCTTGAGCTTAGCCAGCAGTTCTGGAATCCGCTGCTCAGTATTATGCTCGTGAAAACTGATTTGGCGGGTCGTAATTTCAAAATGATTGAGCAGCTGCTGGGTATGACGCGTATCTTCAGCAGCAATCAAGTCAACTGCCCGTAAGGCCTTAATGGCCCGAAAGGTCATATCGTCCAAGTTGCCAATCGGGGTCGGCACAAGATAAAGGCGGCCCGTCTGTTCATTATTAAAACTGCTTACCTGCTGCATCACACTTACTCCTGTCTTCCACTCTGTTCGTCCATGCCACTAAAAATGGCCTCATCACAGAAAATACAGCTTTCATGGGGGGCGAGGCGCTCGCCGAAGTGTTTTCGGCAAACGTGAAAGCCCTGGTGATAAAGCTCATTTAACGTCCGGCGCCCCGTGGAAAGTTGTTGTTCCCCGTGCTGGTCCCGGAGCTTCTTGATGGCCTCTTGAAGGTGGCGATTTTCAATCGTCAGCTCAGCATTCTGTGCCAGGGCCACGTTCAGTTGCGACTTTAACGCCGCCAGTTCGTTCCCCATTTCCGTCAAGTGGCTCCCCAGCTTGGCGAGGTTGTCGTAGATATTATTTTGCTGCTGATTTTCGTTCATACGCGCGCCCCCGTTTTCCCGTTCAAAGTCTGGACAATTTGAATCGTCAACTGCTCACTGACGTTTTGAAAACTAATGTTTTGTTCTAGCTGGTGGCGGGTGGCCAACGTTAACTGGCTGACCGCAAGTAGCTGCTTGAGTGAGTACTGTTGGCTGACCTGACGAAGAAACTCCAGTTCATCCGTAAAATGTAAACGGGTCGTTTCAGTGACCCCGCTCGCCACCAATAGGGTATCCCGCCAGAGGAGGGTAATCAAGTCCAAGAGTACCTGCTGGTGTTCCCGGTCATGGCCGGCCAGTTTGACCAGGTCCGTCGCCACGTCAACAAAGGCCATCATCTGCCCGGCACTGGCATGCTGATACCACCGGAGCACTCCCTGGATAGCATTAGCTAACCAGTCATCCGCACACCACGCCTCGACTGCTGCTACCGAGTCAGTCAGCCCTACTGCCACTTGTGAAAGGCGGTGGCTAATCCCCCGGTCAGCCAACACCCCAAGGAGGTCCGCCCGTTTTAGCGGGGCCATCTCTAATACCTGGGTCCGGGATTGAATCGTCGGCAGGACGGCACTCTTATTGCTAGTCAACATCAAAATGTAGGTTCCCGGCCCCGGCTCTTCAATAAACTTCAGCAAGCTGTTAGCCGCACTGGTGGTCATTTTCTCCGCATCTTGGATGATAAAGAGTTTTTGACTCCCCTCCATCGCGCTTTTCGTAAACTCGCTTTTAAGGTAACGAATCCGGTCAACCTTAATTTGCCGGCCCTCTAGTGCAGCGACCACCACGTCAGGATGGTTGCCGCTCAAAATGCGTTGGCATTCCGGGCAGATCAAGTCGGGCTCGTTATTTTGCGGGTGCAAGCAAAAGAGGCGCAATGCTAACCACCGCGCCACTTCACTTTTTCCTGAACCAGCAGGGCCAACGAGGAGGTAAGCGTGTGCCAATTCCTGGTTATCAATTACCCTCTTCAGCCGGTCGACTAAGCCTGGCTGGAGTTCATGGGCTGTCGTTGCTTGTTTGCCTGCCACCTAGATCACCTGCTTAAAATTTAAGAAACTGCTCAATCGGCAATACGAAAACGGTCGCCCCGCCGATACGCACATTAACCGGGAAGGCTGACCCACCCTCAGCGTCGATATGCATTTGAGAGGTCACGTACTGTTCCCGCGATTCTGCATTCTTCTTGATTACGTCGAGAACCGTCTGGACCCGGTCATCCTTGACCCCAATTAAGAAGGTTGCGTTGCCCTCCCGAAGGAAGCCCCCGGTCGTAGATAGTTGGGTAACCTGGATTTCCGCCTTGTTGAAGGCCTTCCGCAGGCGGTTACTGTCCTTAGATTGAACAATTGCAATAATCATTTTCATCGTACTCACCCCTAATGGTTGTTATTCAAATAGGTCTGGAAAACGCTGGTGAATTGTTTGAGCAACAGCGGCAATCACCTGGTCCAACGGCTGGCCGGCATCAATCAGCTTGATCCGATCCGAGTGGGCCTGGTGCAGGCGAAGGTAGGCGGCCCGCACCGTCTGGTGGAAGGCCAGCTTTTCTTCATCCAGCCGGTTCACCTGGTCGGCCCGGTGCTCGGCAATCCGTCGCAAGCCAACTTCCGATTCGACGTCTAAATAAATTGTCAGGTCAGGAAGCAGGCCATCGATTGCAAACTGGTTCATCTGCCAAATCGCTTGCTCGCCGAGGTGGCGGCCCGCTCCCTGATAGGCAATCGAACTATCAACGTAGCGGTCACACAGGATGACTTTGCCCGCCCGTAAGCCAGGGACGATTTCTGAAACGATATGTTGACGCCGAGCGGCCGCAAACAGCAACGCCTCGGTCCGCCCATCCATATCCGTATTTTCGGGACTAAATAATACCTGGCGGATCTGCTCCGAGATGTGGTTGCCCCCCGGTTCCCGCGTATACATTACCCGGTCGGCACCCAGCTGGTCAACCAGTTGCTGCTGGATCGCCCGGAGAACACTGGTCTTCCCTGCTCCATCCGGTCCCTCGAACGAAATAAATTTTCCCTGTACTTGCGCACTCACTGACTGATGACCCCCTTATTCAACTTGCCATGCACCTTATACCGCCGGGCAATGTTGTATAGGTAAAGGTATTTTTGCTCTTGGATCTTTGCCCGGTCGCGCAGCTCACTGCTGACGTTGGCCTCATAAACGGCCCGCTGGGTTTCGCGGGCGTGATCCCAGCTCGCCTTAGTATCATAAATCGTGTCCAGCAAGTGTTGGTTCCGGGCCTGCTTAACCCGGTCGGACTGACGTTTAAACAGCATTTTCACATCTCCGTTCGTCCTTGAACCGCCTTAAACAACGTCATTTCATCAGCGTAGTCAATGTCAGCCCCGACTGACAAGCCATGGGCTAGTCGGGTGACCTTGATTTGAGCCGGTTTGATTAACTTTGCAAGGTAGCCGGCCGTTAGTTCGCCATCAGATGACGCGTTCGTCGCGATGATAACTTCCTTGACCTCTTCGTTCTTTTGCAGCCGTTTCAGGAGACTAGCAATGTTAATGTCTTCAGGTCCCGTTCCGGCTACTGGTGAAATTACCCCGTGGAGGACGTGGTAAAGGCCGTGGTACTCGTGCATCCGCTCAAGGGCCATAATATCCTGCGACTGTTCGACCACCAGGATCTGTGACTGGTCACGGGTCTTGTCCCGACAAATCGGGCACGGGTCATCCTCAGTAATGTTGCCGCAAATACTACAACTATGAAGATCCCGCTTCGCCGACAACAACGACTTAGCAAAGTTAGTCACGTCGTCTTCTTGCATCCCCAAAGTATAAAAGGCTAGCCGGGTTGCAGTCTTTTGGCCGATTCCGGGGAGCTTGGTGTAGCTCTCAATCAACTTAGCTAGTGGTTCTGGGTACTGCATCGTGCCTACATCCCCATGCCGCGCGTGTACTTGCCCAGCTTCTGCTGAGTGGCGTCATTAACCTGCTTCATCCCGTCATTAATAGCGGCAACAACCAGGTCTTGCAGCATATCTACGTCGTCAGGGTCAACTGCTTCCGGCTTGATCTTCAAGTCAACCAGGGTGTTATCCCCCGTGAACGTCGCCGTCACCATGTCATCGGGAGCCTTCCCAATGAACTCCTGCTTAGCCAGTTCTTCATGTTCGGCCATCATTTTCTTCTGCATTGCCTTAGCCTGCTTCATCATCTGCTGCATATTCATTCCGCGCATCATTATCCATCATTCCTTTTCTATTAATTATCTTCTACTTTAACGATTTCGCTGCCAAAGAGTTCTTCCGCCTTGCTGACCGGATCAGCCGGTCCGGCCGAATCACTGGTTGCCGGGGATTGCTGGTCATCACTGGCCGCCTCCGCCGAATCCTGCTGGCCAGCTGGCGTCGGAGCCGGGGCCTCATTAGCCGGCTGGCGTTTATCCAGTCCGTGATCCCGGATATATTCCCGCCTGATTTGCGGCCACTTATCCTTCGGTACAAACACCACCTTGCGTTCGGTCCCCGTCAGTTCCTGCAAGCCCTGTTCCATACTGGACAGGAGGGCCGAATCATCCATCGCCTGCTGAAAGAGGAAGGCGTAGTCGAAAGCAACAATTACACCGCCGGTACTGGCTGCCACCGGTTTAGAAACATGGAGCAGCGACCGTTGGGGAACGCTGAGTTTCGATAAGAGTTCCTGCCAGAGTCCCTGGATTTCCACCAGGTCCCGCCGGGTCGCCTTGCCCAGCACCGGGTTAATCTGACTGAGTTTGACCTCCACGTTGCGTTGTTGAACCCGGGGCTGGCTCGGCTGCTTAACGGGCTTTGCCGCGGCGGCCGTCGGCGGGGCCGCCTGTAGTTGGCTGACCGTGGCTTGCAGCTGTTTAACCGTTGCCTCTAGCTGGGCAATCGTCTGCTGATCCGCACTGGTTGACTGCGGCTGTTTTGCTGGCACCGGGGTGGTGGCAGGTGCCGGCTGGTCATCGATCTGCCCCAGCTTAACCGTCAGCACTTCTAGGTAAACGTCGGGGTGGGTGGTGAACCGCATCTCCTCTTGAATGCCATTAAGCGCGTCAATCATCTGGTACAAGACCGTTGCCGGGGCCGCGGCACTCATCTTCTGGAAGTCCTCGTCGGTCAGTCCCGTACTCTCGACCATGATGAGTTGGGGTGATTCTTGGTACAGGAGTACGTCCCGGATGAAGGAAATCAGGTCCTCAATAAAGCGTTGCCCGTCTTTACCCGCGTTAAGGATGTCCTTCATCGTGTTCAAGGCGTCGGCACTCTTGTGAGCCGTTACTTCAAAGAAATACTTTTCCAGCAACTGCTTGGTAACGCTCCCCGTCACCGTCAGAGCATCCTTGAGCTGGACTTGGTTATCGCTGAAGGATAATACCTGGTCAAGAATACTCAGGGCGTCACGCATTCCGCCCTCGGCCGCGTTAGCAATCACCCAGAGGGCTTTTTCTTCATACTGGACTTGTTTTTGGTCCAAGATATACTTCATCCGCTCATAAGCATCCTGGGCGGAAATCCGCCGAAAGTCGAAGCGCTGCACCCGGGAAATAATTGTCAAAGGAATCTTGTGCGGCTCAGTCGTTGCCAAGATAAAGACCACGTTTGCTGGTGGTTCTTCCAGCGTTTTGAGCAGCGCGTTAAAGGCTCCCGTCGACAGCATATGCACTTCGTCGATAATATAAACCTTGTAATCCGCTTGGGTCGGCGCGTACTTGGCCTTATCCCGGATATCCCGAATTTCCTCCACCCCGTTATTTGAAGCGGCATCAATTTCGATCACATCATTGAGCTGGCCGTGCGTGATTGCCTTACAAATAGCGCACTCATTGCACGGCTCGCCATCCTTTAGATGGTGGCAATTAATGGCTTTGGCAAAGATTTTAGCGGCAGATGTTTTACCGGTCCCCCGGGGCCCCGCAAAGAGATAAGCGTGACTAATCTGGTGGGTGACAATTGCGTTCTTCAAGGTCTGCGTAACCACCTGCTGCCCCACTAGCTCGTCAAAGCGCTGGGGACGCCAAACCCGGTATAATGCTTGGTAACTCATCGCGTGGCTTCCTTTCTTCATTCTTAGTACATTACTTAAATATTATACTAGCTTTCTGCTAATTTTCGATAATAAAACTTCTGCTCTTCCCAACAAATTTGGAATAATTAAGAATATAAAAGGGAGAGCTGTGGCTAACAACAGCTCTCCCGCTTTAATTTCAATCAAACTTAGAGCACAAGGCACATCAAACTTAGTGCTGCTTCCTTCCGGACCTGACACGGTTCGTAAGCGCACCCTTGCCCTAAGGCCTTACGGCAATTAGTATAATACACTACTTCAGCCGGAAATGCTAGTCTCCTGCCCGACCTTTTTTGCGGGCAGCCTTTTTCCGCCGCCGAATTGCCCGAAAGAAATCCTTTAGCACCTGACTGCATTCAGCCTGCATAATTCCGCTCTCTACCCGGGCCTGGTGGTTCAGCCGTGAATCATCCAGTAGGTGGTAAAGACTATCAACCGCCCCGGCTTTAGGATCAGCCGCCCCGTAATAGAGATTGGCAATCCGGGCGTTGATAATGGCGCCGCTGCACATAATGCAAGGCTCCAGGGTCACATACAGGTCACAATCTTCCAGCCGCCAACTATGAAGTCGTTCACAGGCCTCCATAATTGCTAACATTTCAGCATGGTAGGTGACGTCTTGGAAATGCTCCCGCATATTGTGCCCCCGTCCAATGATCTGGTTATCCTTAACCACGACTGCCCCAATTGGCACCTCGTTTAAAATTGCTGCCTGCCGGGCCTCAACTAAGGCCGCCGCCATAAATTTTTGTTGTTCTTTTTCCATTGAAAACTTTCCTCAAATTTTTCGCCATCTCGTCCTAATTCAGTGTATAATATTAAATTAGTTCCGAAAACTTATCTAGTGATTAAATAAAAAAGTTTCACGCTAAAATAGTTAGCGTGCTCCGTACTACATATTGTGTTTCACTGATTGTCGCCCACGATATGTGGTACTTTTTTAATTGATTTTTTCGATATTCCAGCTATACTTAGTAACATCAACTACGAATTAATTTCCTGGGAGGTTTTCATTATGGTTACTGTTTTTTCTAAAAACAACTGCATCCAATGCAAGATGACCAAAAAGTTTTTGCAACAGCACCAAATCAACTTTGTTGAACACAATATTGACGAACAGCCGGAATACGTTGACCAGCTAAAGGCAGCTGGTTTTCTGGCCACCCCAGTAGTCAAATTACCTAACGGCAGTGCTTTTTCTGGCTTCCGGCCGGATCGCTTGCAGGCACTGGCCTAACTAATTTGATATCCGACCCCGTTTCAAACCAGGCGCACCTATGAGCGTGCCTGGTTTGCTTATTGTTTCAGCAATCTTTAGAAGGAGCACTTACTAATCATGGCCTTATCTGACATTGATATTACCAAAGTTAAATACTACGACCTCAACAACGAAGTCAACATCCCCCGTAACGGCAAGATCCAACTGGACAAGGACCAGGAAGCACTGGCGGATTTCATCGCCCAAAATGTCCGGCCCAACACCAAGCAGTTTGCCTCATTAACGGACCGCTTCCAGTGGTTAGAAGATAATGACTACATCGAAGAAGGCTTTGTGGACAAATACAGCCCAGCCTTTTTGACCAAGCTCTATGACTACTTAAAGGCTCAGGATTTCCACTTTCATTCCTTTATGGCAGCCTACAAGTTCTATGCCCAGTACGCTCTCCGGACGGATGACAAGGAATACTACCTGGAAAACTACATTGACCGGGTCGCAATGAACGCCCTCTACCTAGCGGATGGGGATGAAGAACTCGCAATGGACCTGGCGGACGAAATCATCCACCAGCGCTACCAGCCTGCTACCCCAACCTTTCTCAACGTCGGCCGGAAACGGCGGGGGGAATTCGTGTCTTGCTTTGCCATCCAGGCTACTGACGACATGAACACAATCGGCCGGACCATCAACTCCGCGCTCCAGCTCTCCAAGATTGGCGGTGGCGTTGGGATCAACCTCAGTAACCTGCGGGAAGCTGGCGCCCCAATCAAAAAGATCAAGGGAGCCGCTAGTGGGGTCGTCCCGGTTATGAAGTTATTGGAAGACAGTTTCTCCTACTCCAACCAGCTTGGTCAGCGGCAAGGGGCCGGTGTGGTCTACTTGAGTGTCTTCCACCCGGATATTATTGAATTTCTCGGTGCTAAGAAAGAAAACGCCGACGAAAAGATCCGGCTAAAGACCCTGTCCCTTGGGATTACGGTTCCCGATAAGTTCTATGAGTTAGTTGAAAAGGACGCGGATATGTACCTCTTTAGTCCTTACGATGTGGAACGGATTTACGGCAAGCCCTTCTCCTACGTTGACATTACTAAAGAGTACGACAACCTGGTCGCTAATGATGAAATTCGCAAGAAAAAGGTTAATGCGCGGGACTTGGAAGATGAAATCAGTAAGCTCCAGCAGGAGTCAGGTTACCCATACATCATCAACATCGATACGGTTAACCGGGCCAACCCGATTGACGGTAAGATCGTCATGAGCAACCTCTGCTCAGAAATCGCCCAGGTTCAGGTCCCATCCAAGGTTGCCGATGACCAGTCTTACGAAACTCTGGGAACCGACATCAGCTGTAACCTCGGTTCTACCAACATCGCTAACATGATGGATAGTCCAGACTTCGGCCGCTCTGTCCGTGCCATGATGCGGGGCTTAACCCACATCAGTGACGTTGAAAACCTTACCGTCGTCCCAAGTATCAAGCGCGGTAACGCCCTCGCCCACTCCGTTGGTCTGGGAGCAATGGGGCTCCACAGTTACCTGGCTAAAAACCATATCCAGTACGGCAGCCCGGTTGCCATCGAATTTACCGGCGTCTACTTCATGCTGCTCAACTACTGGTCATTAGTCGCTTCAAACGAAATTGCCAAGGAACGACAAGAAACTTTCCATAACTTTGATAAGAGTAGCTATGCTGATGGCTCCTACTTCGATAAGTACACCACTAAGGATTGGGGACCACAATCTGACGTCGTTAAAGACCTTTTCCACGGAATCTTCATCCCAGGGCCAGCCGACTGGGCAGCCCTCAAGGAAAAGGTCATGCAGGACGGGCTCTACAATGAGTACCGCCTCGCCGTGGCACCAAACGGGTCCACTTCCTACATCAACGACTCCACTGCCAGCCTGACCCCAATTATCAACCGGGTCGAAGAACGGCAAGAAAAGATGATTGGGAAGATCTACTACCCAGCGCCATACCTGTCTAATGACACAATGCCTTACTACCGTTCCGCTTACGACATCGATATGCGCAAGGTCATTGACACTTATGCCGCCGCACAGCAACACGTTGACCAATCCATGTCCTTGACCCTCTTCATGCGGTCAACCATCCCGGAGGGCCTCTATGAGTGGAAGAATGGCCGGACCAACAAGATGACGACCCGTGACTTGAATATCCTACGGCACTATGCCTACCAGAAGGGAATCAAGTCAATTTACTACATCCGGACCTTTACGGATGATAATGACGAGATTGGTGCCAACCAGTGTGAAAGCTGCGTCATTTGATTTTCATAAAAATCATTGCTAAAATTTGAATTCAATTAAAATATTATAGGTTGATTAATTTAAGGAGCAGGCTAGGTAAATGAAACTTGAAGAATTTAAACCATTAAACCAATATAAGGCCATCAATTGGAATGAAATTTCCGACATGATTGACAAGGCAACGTGGGAAAAACTGACTGAGCAGTTTTGGCTGGACACCCGGATCCCGGTTTCCAACGATATGGACGACTGGCGCAACCTCGATGAAGACCACCAGTGGACCGTGGGCCACGTCTTCGGGGGCTTGACCCTACTGGACACCGTCCAATCTGAGGCTGGGATGACGGCCCTCAAAGAAGACGTTAAGACCCAGCACGAAACGGCGGTATTGAACAACATCCAGTTCATGGAATCCGTCCACGCCAAGAGTTACTCCACCATCTTCTCCACACTCAATACTCCCGACCAAATTGACGAAATCTTTAACTGGTCTGATACCGAAGAGTACTTGCAGAACAAAGCGACGAAGATTGCCAATATGTACCTGAACCCGGCGGAAGATCCGTTGAAGAAAAAGGTTGCCAACGTCTTTCTGGAAACCTTCCTCTTCTATTCTGGTTTCTATACCCCCCTCTACTACCTAGGACACAACGAGTTAAACAACGTGGCGGAAATCATCAAGTTGATTTTGCGTGACGAATCTGTCCACGGTACCTACATCGGCTACAAGTTCCAAGTGGGTCTGCATGAACGGACCGAAAAGCAACAACAGGACATGAAAGACTGGCTGTACAACTTCCTGTACGAACTCTACGATAACGAAGAGAAGTACACTCACCTGCTGTACGACAAGATTGGGTGGACCGATGACGTTCTGACCTTTATCCGTTACAATGCCAACAAGGCCCTCATGAACCTGGGGCAGGATCCACTCTTCCCAGATACGGCAGCTGACGTCAACCCCGTCGTAATGAACGGGATTTCTACTTCCACTTCCAACCACGACTTCTTTAGCCAGGTTGGTAACGGCTACCGGCTTGGTGAAGTGGAAGCGATGAAGGATGACGATTACCGGATCATGGACCCTAATGCCGGAAAAGATAAGAATTCCCGGGACTAACCTTTCCCTAAGGATTGATTCTTTATAAATAGTTAGGAACTAGCACTTGAGGCTGAGAATTAACTCAGCCTCTTTTTTGTTTTAAAGCTAAAAATGCCTCAGCGTAACCATTCTTCGTTGTTCACTTTTTATTAAAGTAATAGGGCTTGTGTCACACCCTCTTTTTTGGTTCCTCCCCCATCTCTAGCAATTGTGAACCAGTGATCATCGTCAAATGTGCAACCGATTGCGCAAACTGGACCTAAACTAAATTTATACCAATCTTTTTTGTAGCAACCACGGCCTTGCTACCATCGGATTGGAAGCGAATTCATTCCTATTAACCATTGTGCAATTAGTCACAAGGCTATTGAAAAGAACAGCCGCCTAGTGTACTATTAATCATGTTCAAAAGGTAACAAAAACATAAGAAACGAAGGAGAAACTTGATTATGGCAACTTCAAAGAAACATCAAGTTGAGCAAAAGCAAACTGAGCAAGACAAGCAGCAAGCGGCCCACGAACTGATCGATGGATTGGTTCAAAAGAGCCAAGTTGCTTTTGACCAGTTGCGTAACTTTACACAAGAGCAAGTAGATAACATCTGTCAGGCCATGGCTCTGGCAGCGGAAGAACATCACATGGACTTAGCGGTCAGCGCCGCAAATGAAACTGGCCGTGGTGTTGCCGAGGATAAGGCCATCAAGAACATCTACGCCAGTGAATACATCTGGAACAACATCCGCCATGACAAAACGGTTGGCATCATCGAAAACAACGACGAAGACCAAACGATTACCATTGCGGACCCACTGGGAATCATCGCCGGAGTAGTTCCTGTTACCAACCCTACTTCCACCACGATTTTCAAGTCAATCATCTCCGCCAAGACCCGGAACACGATCATCTTCTCGTTCCACCCGCAAGCCTTTGAATCTTCTGTAAAGACCGCGAAGATCCTCCAGGCAGCCGCTGAAAAAGCGGGTGCGCCAAAGAACATGATCCAATGGATCCCACAATGCAGCCGTGAAAACACGAACGCCCTGCTCCAGCACCCGAACATCGCCACGATTTTGGCTACTGGCGGTCCCGGCTTAGTTAAGGCCGCTTACAGTTCTGGTAACCCAGCCTTAGGGGTTGGCCCTGGTAACGGCCCAGCCTACATCGAAAAGTCAGCCAACATCGAACGGTCCGTTTACGACATCGTTCTTTCCAAGACCTTCGATAACGGGATGATCTGTGCCTCCGAAAACTCCGTCGTGGTTGATGACGAAATTTACGACCAGGTTAAAGAAGAATTCCAGAAGTGGAACTGCTACTTCGTTAAGCCAAACGAACTGCAAACCTTCTCCGACGGCTTCATTGACCCACAACGGCACCAAGTACGGGGCCCAATCGCCGGTCGTTCTGCTAACGCCATCGCGGAAATGTGTGGTTTGAAGAACGTCCCGGACAACACGAAGGTCTTGATTGCCGAAATCGACGGTGTTGGTGATGACTACCCACTGTCCGCCGAAAAGCTGTCACCAGTGCTGACCATGTACCGGGCTAGCTCCCATGAAAACGCCTTTGACATCTGTCGGCAACTGCTGCACTACGGTGGTGAAGGGCACACGGCCGCTATCCACACCTTGGATGACGACCTGGCTACTAAGTACGGCCTTGAAATGCGGGCTTCCCGGATTATCGTTAACTCCCCATCAGGGATCGGTGGGATTGGTAACATCTACAACAACATGACCCCATCCCTGACCCTGGGGACTGGTTCCTACGGTGGTAACTCCGTTTCTCACAACGTTACTGATTGGGACCTCTTAAACATTAAGGTGATCGCTAAGCGGCGGGAAAACCGGCAATGGGTTAAGATTCCCCCAAAAGTATACTTTCAACGGAATTCACTGAAAGAATTGCGCGATATTCCAAACATTAACCGGGCCTTCATCGTTACTGGTCCCGGAATGAGCAAGCGAGGCTACGTTCAACGGGTTATCGACCAACTCCGCTTACGGCAAAACGAAACCCCATTCCTCGTCTTCGATGACGTTGAAGAAGACCCATCGACGCACACCGTCGAAAAGGGTGTCGCAATGATGAACGACTTCAAGCCGGACACGATCATCGCCCTTGGTGGTGGTTCGCCAATGGACGCCGCTAAGGCAATGTGGATGTTCTACGAGCACCCAGAAACTTCCTGGTACGGGGTAATGCAAAAGTACCTTGATATCCGGAAGCGGGCTTACCAGATCAAGAAGCCAACTAAGTCCCAATTGATTGGGATCCCGACGACTTCTGGGACCGGTTCAGAAGTAACGCCATTCGCGGTTATCACCGACTCCGAGACCCACGTGAAGTACCCATTAGCTGACTACGCCTTGACGCCAAACATCGCCATCGTTGACTCCCAGTTTGTAGAAACTGTGCCAGCAAAGACGACTGCTTACACGGGTTTAGACGTTCTCTGCCACGCCACTGAATCCTACGTTTCCGTCATGGCAACTGATTACACCCGTGGTTGGTCCCTGCAAACCGTTAAGGGCGCAATGGAATACCTGCCGAAGTCCGTTCAGGGCGACAAACTTGCCCGGCGGAAGATGCACGACTTCTCCACGATGGCCGGGATGGCGTTCGGACAGGCCTTCCTGGGAATCACCCACTCCCTGGCCCACAAGATGGGTGGGGCGTTCGGTCTCCCTCACGGTTTGCTGATTGCCATCGCCATGCCACAGGTAATCCGCTTTAACGCCAAGCGGCCGCAAAAGCTGGCTCTCTGGCCACACTACGAAACTTACCACGCTACTAAGGACTACGCTGACCTGGCCCGCTTCATCGGCCTTAAAGGCAACACGGATGAAGAACTGGCCGAAGCCTACGCCCAAAAGTACATCGACGTTGCCCATGAATGTGGGGTTACCCTGAGCTTAAAGGCGAACGGGGTTTCCCGTGAAGAATTCGACAAGGTCGTTGACGAATTAGCCGTCCTGGCCTACGAAGACCAATGTACGACGACTAACCCGGTAGAACCACTGGTTAGCCAGTTGAAGGAACTGCTGGAACGCTGCTACAACGGTACGGGTGTCGAAGAAAACTAACTAATTACCAATTACCTAAATCAATCAATCTACCTCACACCTAACCGCGCAGCAAAAGACAAACGCTCAAAATCAGCTTACTAGCCGATTTTGAGCGTTTTTTCTCACTCTTATTCATCCAAAAAGCTGCCCCGCACTGCTTATCCTCCACCTTCCCTTGATTTTTGATTAAGTTCAGCGCCTAAGATAGCTAAGTCCCCGCCCTGTTTGCTATAATATTGTTACCAAAATAATCAAGGAGGATGCTATGCTCAAAGAATTTAAGGACTTTATCGCCCGGGGCAACGTCATTGATATGGCCGTTGGGATCATTGTCGGGGCTGCCTTTACGTCAATCGTCAACTCACTCGTCACCAATTTAATCAACCCCTTGGTGGGACTCTTTGTCGGTAAAATCGACCTCTCCAACCTCGTCTTTACCGTCGGCGACGCCCAGTTCAAATACGGTGCCTTTTTGAATGCCGTAATCAACTTCCTGATTATTGCCTTCGTAGTATTCATGCTGGTAAAAGGAATCAACCGCTTTCGAAAGAAAGAGGCGCCAGCACCAGCCAAACCATCACCGGAAGCTGAATACCTCAAGGAGATTACTGAACTCTTAAAGGAGCGGAAAGCGGATAACTAGGATAAAAGTCGACTGGTGTTCATCAATGGATTAATCTGCTTGTTTTAATCCATTAATAATCATTTTAAAACCGTTATGTTTTGCTTTATCACAAAGTGAAGTTATAATTAAATTGAATAATAAATAACGTTATTTATTATTCACGGTAACCAATATGATCTAAGGAGGGATGTCTTATGTTTAACACTGTATTTTGGATTCTAGCCATTTGGTTCGTTATTAACGTCATTTGGATGTGGTTCAGACTCGACGATCAGAAGTTGCAAAAGACCTTCGCCTGGATTAATGTTTGTGCCATTATTATCGGTTTCTGTGTCTACTACATGGCCGGGCCAGTCGGAAGTGGAATTGACGGCTGGTTTACCGCAATGAATTGGATCAACATCTTAGTTGCAATTCTCCAATTCTACTATGGATACCGGAGCCACTCTGCTGGTAATGTTCACCATGCTGGCAGTCACTAAAACGAAGCACGTTCTTCGTTAATCACACGGACCCGTGAGCTGTTGCCGTCGCTCACGGGTCTTTTCTTATGGTGCTTTTTGCGTGCTCACAACAGTAGCCAGAGCTCTCTTTATTGGAGAATAGATAATGGGAGCTAGAAACTTTAATAAACACAAACAGGCTCCAGTGCTCGGTAAAACCGAACTCTGGAGCCTACGTGTCAATGGGGGCGGATAATCACGCTCCCCCACTATTACTAAAGCAGCGGTATTAACGACGGGCCATTGCTTCGTCGTAATCCCTGGTACCAACGAATACCGGTTGCAGGTATGGGTTGATGTGCTGCTTGATTGCCCGCTTCCAAATATCTGTGAAGACAACCACGTTAATCACAATTGAGAAGACAGCAATAATTCCCATCATGTGCGGATCAGCAGCAGTTGGGTGAACTGGCGGGTTCATGACCCCGTCCTTGTAGAGAACGGGCAGAACGGAGAACTTGCTATGATCTTGGAAGAGCGGGAAGACTTGGGCAAACATACACCAGATTGCTAAGGTGTTAGCCCGGTTTTGAATCCAGCCACCCTTGTTCCAGAATTCAGCAGCAAAAGTTGGTGCCAACAGCAGGGCCAAACCACAGTACCAAGAGTGGGTCGGCAGGTTGCTGTAAGTGTACTCGAAGTTCCAGACATCGTAGGCCAGGATAAATTCCCAGGTCATGTCCGGCCACAGCATATCCTGCTCATTCTTGGAGGAATAAATCCCGAACCAGCCGGTCATACAGAAGACATTGATAATCCCGGCCAGGCCGTTGAGGACGTTCCACCAGCCACCGTAGAGCCACACTCCTTCAGAGGAGAGCCACCACTGGCTACCGGTCGTTTCGAGGGCGTGCATCCCCCGAATCGCTGACTCAAAGTCACTCCCCACGGCGATAAAGATGTTAATCGCCACAATCACGAACGGGAAAATCTTAAACCAGTAAGCCTTTCCCAGGTGTCCCCAGTGGTACTTGAGGATCATAAAACCGATACAGCCGAAGGTCGCCGCATAGAGTTTGGCATAGTGGAACCAGCTGTTCATATGAACATAGGTCGGATTGTGCAGCGCCCAGGCTTGCCCCTGCCCAGCACAGACGTAAATGGCAATAAAGTAAATCGTCAGTGCAATCGGGAGGACCACAAAGAAGAAGAGACCGCCGACTCTCGTCCGCCGGGCAATTTCGTTGGTAACCACCAGGCAAATAAATACGAGAATCCAACCGAAAAATTGCCAACCTGATTGGCTACCGTAAACTTGAAATAGCATTGAACTAGGCCTTCCTTTCCTAAAATTTGTCTTAGCTGACACCTTTATTTTAACTTATTTAGCTTGGCCGTTGGTAAGCGCTTTCTTCACTTTGTCGCAGAATAGTACAATTGACCAACAACATCCTAAACATTTAGCCGTAAATATGTCCATAAAAAGGGAGCGTGACAGAAGTCATTTATGACTTCGTCTTCACGCCCCCGTCGACGCGCAGCTAGTCTTTAGAAAGCACAAAGGGGCTTCAGAGTTCGGCTTTGCCGAGCACTGAAGCCCCTTTGTGTACTGCGCTGTTCGCTTTTTATTAAAGTAATCGGGCTTTTGTCACAGCCCTTTCATAATTCTAATGGTAAAGGTCGAAACGGCCCTTGGCAAACAGCTCTCTGAAGCCGCCCAATTCCATCAGCGACTTATTCATAATCATCTTCTTCATGACCGAAGCAGGATAGCCCTTAAAGGAGTGGCCCCCTGCTTCACCAAAGGCACGGGTGTTGCCGACGGAGGCCACCGTCCCCAGGGACTTGTAAGTGTAAGCCCCTGGACGGCTCGTCCCCTTGACCCGGGCAGCGATGTCCTTGGCAACGTAATTAGCCATCGACAGGGCAATCTGGGCAGTGGTTGGGTATGGCCGCTTGCCATCAGGCGGCATTACCGCGGCCACGTCACCGATCATGTAAAGATTATCATGATCAGGGGCGGTCAGGTGGGCTGTGTCCATTACCCGACCGCGCCGTTCTTGCAGGTGTGATTCAGCCACGACCGGACTGCCGCTGACCCCGGTCGTCCAGATAATCGTGTTGCCCACAATCTTGTGCAACGGGGTCCCCTCTTCATCATTTGCGCCCTTGTACAAAACCACGCCCGGCTGAATTTCCTGAATCAGGGCTTCGGTGATGATGTTGACATCCAGCTTCTCCAGGAGCTTGATTCCATAATCGGCGAGCTTATCATTGAACATTGGCAGCAGGCGCTTGGAAGCATCAATGATGTCAATCTTGATTTGGTCCGGCGTGACCCCAGCGAGCTTAGCATAGCGCACCCGGGCATCAGCAAGGGCCCCGGCTAGTTCGATTCCGGTAAAACCAGCCCCACAGATGATTATTCGCAGGTCATTTTCGTCCTTCGTCTGCCGGTAGTCCTCCATCTGCTTGATGATGTGCTCATGGATGGCTTCCGCTTCCTTGACGTCGGTCATTGGCAGGCTGTTTTCTGCCGCGCCTTTAATACCAAAGGTTTCAGAAACGAAGCCGAGAGCAAAGACACAGTAATCGTATTCCAGCGGTGCATGTCCGTCCATGATTACCAGGTGCTTTTCCTCATCGACCCGCGCTACGTGAGCCAGGATCAGGGTCGTCATCCGTGGATCTAACACATCGGTGATTGGGAAGGTAATCTTGCTAGCCGGCAGGTTCCCGGAAGCAACCTCGTGCAGGTCAGTTGCTTCATAGTGGTAGTCATTTTCATCGACCAGGGTAATCTCGACCTGTCCCCGACACTTCTTTTGCAACTCAACGACGGTCTTGAGGCCGGCATAGCCAGCACCTAATACAACAACTTTTTTCATTTTTCAGTTCCTCCAATTATGCTTATTAGATTAAAACACCGAGCCAGTAGGTAAACAGCTGAGCCAGCGAACCGACCAGCAGGATTTTAACCCCGCAGATAAAGGTTTCCTTCTTCACCTGCTTTTCCATCAGCAACTTGTTCTGGTGATAAGTAAACGGTAAAATAACAAGTGACAGCAATACAGTCATTGGCGCAATTTTCAAAAATGGCGAAATAATAATCATGACAAACGCAAGCACGTTTTTGACTGAAAACGCGATTAGGGCGTTGCGCTTACCAATAAAGTGGACGATGGTCGTCCGCTGGTTATCTTCATCTTCCTGGGCATCACAAATGTTATTCGCCAGGAGCAGGTTGGAAATCCATAATTCATCAGGCAAGGCGACAATGAAGACCCGCCATAGCGTTGCCCAGTTCCATTCAAACTGCTGGTAGGAATTCAGGTAGACGCTGAGCAGGACGATCATAAAGCCCATCGTAAAGCCAGAGAATAGCTCCCCTAGTGGCAAGCTGGAAAGCGGGTGCGGCCCGGACGAGTAGAGGATTCCGACCGCAAAGCAAAAGATTCCCATCCACAGGACCAGCCACCCGGCTTGGTAAACCAGCCATAATCCCAGCAGGGCAGCCACCACGGAAAAGCTGACTAATAAAGTTAATACCAGTCGGGGGGAAAGCTGCTCACGACCGATAATGTTCGTTTTCCGCTTGTAGTTTTGCTTATCAACTGCATGGTTATAATCGTTGTAGTTATCAAGCATATCAACCGCCATGTTGAATAAGAGCATTGCCACGAAAAAGATAATTGCTAAGGACCAATTCAGCGAGTGAAAGTAACACAAGCTAAACGCCATTCCCAATAGGAAGGGTACCACACTCGCCGTCTTCGCCTTGATTTCAACTAGCTCCAAGAACACATTTAACGACACTAAACCACATCCTTTCGGTATAATTATAACTAAAGATAGCATATAAGGAAAATCATTACTATGAATAACAATTGGCAAACTTATCCACTTATCAGCACCCAACTCAAAGCCGTCAACCAGTGCATCCAAGAACGCATTGACTGCCAAAACGCGGAGCTGCACACCGCCATGTTGACCATGGCGAACAATGGCGGCAAGTACCTCCGGCCGGCCCTCCTCCTCTTGACCAGTCAGATTTTTATGCCAAGCAGCCGGGACGATGAACGCTTAATTAAACTGGCAGCGTCGATTGAAGTCCTCCACATGGCAACCTTAATTCATGATGACATCATCGACGATTCACCCGAACGGCGGGGGGCCGTCAGTATCCAAGCACGTTTTGGCAAGGACACTGCGGTCTACGCTGGTGACCTGCTCTTCACGGTCTTCTTCGACCTGCTCCTGGAAGCCATCCCCGCTTCGCCCTACCTGCAGGTCAACGCCCAGGCAATGCGGCAGATCCTAGATGGCGAGCTGGGACAGATGGACCAGCGTTTTAACCTCCAGCAAACGCTCAACGACTACCTCGCCAACGTACGGGGGAAAACCGCTGCCCTATTCAAGCTGGCGGCGCAGGAAGGAGCCTACTTCGCGGCGGCCACCACTGAACAGGTAGCAAGCGCCGCCGCCTTCGGTCAGCAGCTGGGGATTGCTTTCCAAATGCTGGACGATATCCTCGACTATACCGGGGGAAAGAAGCTCAATAAGCCCGTGCTTGAAGACCTCGCCACCGGGGTCTACTCCCTCCCCCTGCTAATGGCCCTGGAAACACCGGCCGCTGCCGAGCAAATCAAACCCCTGCTTGCCAAAGGACGCCAGTTAACAGCATCAGACATCCAGCGGGTTCAACAGGACGTCATTGCCGGGGGCGCCGTCGAAAAGAGCCGGCAGCTCGCCACCCAGTTCACCCAGGGGGCGCTAACTGAGTTGACAAAACTTCCGGCCACAAAAGCACGCCTGTTCCTACAACAAATGACGAACCGCCTACTAAAGCGCAGTAACTAAGCCGCCAGGATTAAAGTCCCTGGTCGGCTTTTTTTAGTTCCCGGTAACGCTGGTTGCTTTGCCATAATTCTGTCGGTGTCCCGTGCATGGCAAGCTGACCATCTTCAATGAAGATTACCTGGTCGACCTGGTCAATTCCCTGCAGGTGGTGGGTAATCCAAATCAGCGTTTTACCAGCGAGCTGCTCGAAAATCGTATTGATAACGGCCTGCTCGGTAATCGGGTCAAGACCGACTGTCGGTTCATCCAGCAGGATGATTGGCGTGTCCTTGAGCAGAATCCGCGCCAGGGCCAACCGGTGGCGTTCCCCACCAGAAAAGCGCAGGCCCGCCTCATCAACCTTGGTGTCTAAACCATGAGGCAGGGCTGCCACCATCTTGGCTAACCCTACTCTTCGGAGGACCGCCCAGATGTCATCATCGCTCGCCTCTTCATTTCCCAGCCGAATGTTGTTAGCAATCGTCGTGTTAAACAGGTAGGGTTGCTGGTTGATGACGCTGATGTAGTCCGCAATCTGGTCACCAAATTGGTCGGTCGGGACCCCATTCAAAGTCACCTTCCCAGCTGACGGAATCCGGTCGCCACGGAGCAATGCTGCCAGGGTGCTCTTCCCGGCGCCGCTCCGCCCCAGGATTGCCAGTTTTTCCCCTGGCTTGATGGTTAAACTAATGCCCCGCAACACTTCCTTGCTCGTTTGGGGATAAGTGTAGTGGAGATCCTGAACCTTCAGCTCATAGGGGGCCTCAATAGTTGGCGCTGTGCTTGGCCGCTCCGCAAGTGCCGGCAGGTCGTTTAACCGCACCAAGGAATTGGTATAAACGTTGGTCTCCTGGGCGGCCGCGGGCAGGGGTGCGATGGCGTCAATCAGCGGAAAGACCGCCAAAACGAAGGCCGCAATCCAGTTTGCCGGGCCACCGGGCTGACCGCCGAACCGGGCCGCGCCCCAGATAACCAGGCTAAGCACTAACAGCAAGACCAGCACCTGCATCAAGAAGTCGCGAAGCCGCTCAAACTTATGCATGGCTCGGGCAGTTGCCAGGTATTGCTGTTCATTTTGATCGTGAAGCTGGAGGTAGGCATTACTCCGCCCCGCCAGCACCCAGTCAGCGATTCCCAGGACGTTATCGGTCAGGTTAACGTAGAGCTGGTCCTTAACCTGCTTCTCATACTCCTGCCGGGCCCCGTTAACCAGCACTGACCAGAGCGGGATGGCAAAAATCATCAGGCCAAAGAGAAGCAACATCCACAGTCCCATCAGCGGCGACAAGATTCCGAAGGCAACCACAATCAGGGCGTACAAGCCCCAGGCCACGAACATTGGGAAGAGGGTCCGCAGGTATAAATTCTGGATGTGGTGAATATCATCGGACAGGAGCCCCAGGATATCACCAAGCTGGTACTTACTAGAAAACGACGCTGCATCATGCTCTAAAGTATTGTAGAGGCGCTGCCGCAAGCGGGAAGTCATCTTGAGTACCCAGTTGTGACTCACCAGCCGTTCCAGATAACGGAAGGCTGGACGGGTAATCCCGAAAGCCCGGGTCAAAACAATTGGCACGTAGACTAACAGGATATTCTCTGGCCGGGTCGCCGACTTACTGATTAGGTAACCGGCACTGAACATTAACCCGGCGCCACAGATAAAAGTAACGATCCCAACGGAAATTGCAAAAATCAACGTTTTCCGGTAACGCCGCAAAAAGGGCCGGACCCAGCGGTCAGCTTTTAAGGCGCGTAATAAGGGAATCCGCTTAAACATCTAGTCTTCACCCCGCATTTCTTTCATCAACTGCTGGAAGTATTCATTGTGCTGCTGGAGATCAGCAAAGGTCCCCTGCCCAACTAACCGGCCATGATTCATCACCAAAATATAATCCATCTCTTTCATCCAGTGCAGCCGGTGGGTAGCGAAAAATACCAGCCGGTGATCCATCAGCGGCAGCATCCGCTTCTTCAAGTCTAACTCGGTTTCAATATCCAGGTGGGCAGTCGGTTCGTCAAAGATCATGACCCGCCGCTGTTTATCCAGGAAGGCCCGGGCTAAGGCAATCCGCTGGGCCTGACCACCGGACAGCACCCGGCGGCCGCTGCCGATTACAGTGTCCAATCCGTCTGGCAGGTCGGCAAGGAGGTCCTCTAAGCCAACCACCTTGATTGCCTGCAAGACCTGCTCATCGTTAACGTCCGGAGTGTAAAAGGCGATATTTTCCCGCAGGGTCGCCGTAAAGACGTACGGGTTTTGTGGAATATAGAGCAGCTGTTTGCGCCAGTCAGGGATATCGAGGGTGGCCGCGGCCTGCCCCTGGATGGTAATTTGGCCCGCGGTAGGGGTCAAGAAACCGCTGAGCAGGTTGATCAGGGTCGTCTTCCCGGCGCCGCTCATCCCAATAATGCCGACCTTCTGGTAGCCACGAATGCTTAATGACAGGGGCGCGATAGCAACCCCATTCGGGTACTTAAACTGAATCTGGTCCAGCTTTAATTCGTCCTCCGCCTGCCATTCATGCAGGGAAAGGTCAGCCGTTGGGGCCACCGGCCGGTTAATCAACTGGTGAATCCGTTTAAACGAATTTTTCCCGTTGAGGGTCGCATGGAAGTCGCTGGCAAAGTTGCGAATTGGCAAGAAATATTCCGGCGCCAAGATTAAGACGGCGAGGGCGGGATATAAGTCGATTTTCCCCTTAATCAGGTCAAAACCGAGATAAACCGCAATTACCGCAATCGAAAGGGTCGTGAAGAAGTCCAGTGCAAAAGTTGACAGCATGGCAATCTTCAACACCCGCATCGTCCGTTCCCGGAAGTGCTCGCTCGAATTGAAAATGCTTCTGGAATAGCGTTTGCTCAGGCCCAAGTACTTCAGGGTCGCAATTCCCCGCAGTGAATCAATAAAATTATTTGATAATTTCTGGAAGTTGCCAAACTGCTTCTCCGCCTTCGCCTGGGCCGCCTTCCCGAGAATAATCATAAACATTACGATTAACGGATACATAATCAGCAGGATAATTGCCGAACGCAGGTCTAAGAAGCCGGCCGCAATCAGGACAATCACCGGCACAATCATCATCGTCAGGGTCTTTGAAAAGATTAGCTTGATGTACTGACGGACTTCCGCCACCCCGTCAAGGACCATCGTAATCATGCTCCCCGTCCCCTGCGCTTGCACTAACGCGGGGCCCTGTTGGAAGAGCTTGGACAGCAACCGGCGGCGTAATACCTGCGCGGTCTGCCCCGCGTAATAGTCTAACCAGCGTTCACTCAGCAAGTTCAAGAGCTGGCGGCCGGTGAAGCACACCGCAAACGCCAGCAGCGGCGGCCAGTTTAGCGCATGTCCCTGCCATAATTGCGTGATCACGGCGCTCAGTGCCAGCGCTTGTCCAACAATCAAAAAAGCCTGCAGAACATCCAGTCCCGCAAGCTTCCGACTGATTGATTTAGCTCCCGCGAGTTGAAATAGCTCTCGATCAATCATTAATAATTTGCCTCCCCTACGCGTGGCATAGCGATCCGCTTCCGGAAAATCCAGTAAGCCCAGACCGTGTATGCCAAGACGCATGGTACCAAAATAACCGTGGCAATCGTCATCACAATTAAGGTGTAATTGGATGAGGATGCACTCTGAATCATCAAATCAAACTTGCTGCTGATTGAAGAAATCATTACCCGTGGGAAGAGTCCACAGAAAATCAGTGCAACCAGCGCAATCAAGGTTAAGCCGCTCGCCGTAAATGCTTGCCCCTGCTTGTTCTTAAAGGTCGAAATGTGGGCCCAAACAGAGAAGCCGACGATCAGAACCAGGCATGCCAGCGTGGCGATTGGGTGAACCGCCAGGAAGTCGGTCTGGAACAATAGGAGCAGTGCGAAGACTACTTCACCAACGTACAGTACCCAGTAGAGTGCCTGAGCATAGTTCTGGGACCGTTCAGAGATCGGGCCCTTGGTCTTCAAAGTAATGTAGTTTAGACCATGCAGGTAGGTCAGCAGTGCCAGGGCAATCCCGCCAACGATTGAGAACCAGTTAAAGTAGTCAAAGAAGTGGGCATGGATATTGCCCGCGGCATCAATTGGCATCCCCTTGATCATCGAGATGAACATCACCCCGAAGAGGAAAGGAGCAAAGAAGCTGGACCAGACCATAATCCGGTCCCAAATCGGCTTCTTGCTATCAGAACTCTTCGCCCGGAACTCGAAGGAAACACCCCGGAGAATCAAGCTGACCAAAATCAGCAGTAGAATCAGGTAGTAACCAGAAAACAGGGTTGCGTACCAGTACGGGAATGACGCGAACATGGCACCACCAGCGGTGATTAGCCATACCTCATTGCCGTCCCAGACCGGGCCAATTGACCGGATCAGCTGCGTCCGTTCACCTTCGTTGTGTGCAAGCGTGCCAACAGCCATACCGACCCCATAATCGAAGCCATCCAGGAAGAAGAAGCCCGCAAACAGGACGCCAATCAGGATAAACCATAAGATTTGCAGAAATGACATTTAGAAGGCCCCCTTTGCGAATGGATCCGTGGCCTTTTTATCTGCCTGGGCCTCATCCCATTCCACTGGGTCGTTACGCAGGAAGCGAACGATCAGTGCAATCAGGATAATTGCCAGAACGGTAAAGAGGACGAAGTAAACAATATTGGACGTCAACAGTGACGCAACCGAAACGTTTGGCGAAACACTCTGGGCAATGGTGAAAAGTCCGTAAACGGTCCACGGTGCCCGACCAAACTCGGTAATGAACCAACCAGCGGTGTTAGCCAGGAATGGTGAGAAGGTCAAAATTGCCAAGACCCAAAGCATCCACCGGTGGTTGTAAAGGGTTGGCTTACTCTTCCTGGTCATAATCAAACCGACGATTGATACCAAGAAAAGTAATGCCCCAAAGCCACACATTACCCGGAAACTCCAGAAGAGGGTGTTAACCGGAACGTAGTAGTTCATCTTCTGCCCATCAATGTGGGTACCATACTTCTTTTCAAGCTGGGCGTTGATTTCTTCCATCCCTTCAACTGAACCAGACAGTTTGTGATAGGAAAGAACACTCAGAACACCAGGAATTTCAACCTTCCCCTTGACCTGATGGGTCTTGGTATCGGCAATCCCAACGACCGTCCACGGTGCCGGACTCTTGGTGGTCTTGTAAACCGCTTCGGTCGCCGCAAACTTCATTGGTTGTTCCTTGATCAGGTACTGCATCTGCATATCACCGGCGACGATGGCACCCAGTGAGAAGATCAGCATCAAGGTCAAGCCGATCCGCATCGTCTTGTGGTAAATCAGCTTGTTTTCATCGGACAGGGCCCGCTTCTTCAGTAGCTGAAAAGCGGCCAGCCCAGTGATAATGGTGGCCCCAGTCAGGACCGCAGTCAATAGAACATGAGAATATTCAAACATTAATTGCGGGTTAGACAGTAAGGCGCCAAAGTCGACCATTTCGGCCCGGCCGTTGCGAACGGTAAAGCCAACCGGGTGCTGCATGAACGAGTTCGCTGATAAAATCCACAGGGCGGACGTCATGGTCCCAAAGACAATCATCCACATAAAGAATAAGTGCAGCCCCTTCTTGACCCGGTCCCAGGTAAAGACCCACAGACCGATAAAGGTTGATTCAATAAAGAACGACAGCAGAGCTTCAAAGGCTAGTGGCGCACCAAAGATATCCCCCATGAACCGGGAGTAGTCTGACCAGTTCATCCCAAATTGGAATTCCTGAATCAGCCCGGTAACAACACCGACTGCAAAACTCAGCATAAAAATATTGCCCCAGAACTTCGTCATCTTTTTATATGACGGGTTGTTCGTATGGACATACATGCTTTCCATAATTGCAACGACGAGGCCCGTCCCAATGGTAAATGGGACGAAGAAAAAGTGGAAAACCGTCGTCATCGCAAACTGGAAACGCGCTAAACTAACAATATCCATTGTTAATCCCCTCCAGTAAACGAAATAACTTATCACAGTTTAACAATAATTGCTTATTACATGTTAAGTTTACAACGCAAAGCGCTTACTTTCAAGGACGATTAAATTTTTTATATCTATATTTTGGCGACCTAGTGATTGATAATGGCTAGTGGCTTTCCTTGACTATCGACTAATAAAAATCAAATCATAAGAAAGAAGTGCCGGCGGGCTTTTAAACGACTAATCAGTAGATAACAGAATTGAAGGTGTGCGGTGATCTATTCACCTCTATGCAGCACCTATAAAAAAAGCGGGAGTGCGCTACACACCTTCATTTCACTCCCCCTTTTCAAGTCCTAATAATAAGTCAGCTCCGCCGTGACAGAATTAATTTTAAAATAAAAAAGAGGCTGGGTTAATACCCAACCTCGCTAAAGAACTATTTAAGGGTAACAGTAGCACCAGCGGCTTCAAGCTTTTCCTTGATGTCGTTAGCTTCGTCTTCCTTAACGTCTTCCTTGATAGCAGAAGGAGCACCGTCAACAAGGTCCTTAGCGTCCTTCAGGCCAACACCAGTGATGTCCTTAACGGCCTTAATAACCTTAACCTTAGCGGCACCTGGTTCAGTCAATTCAACAGTGAAGCTGTCCTTAGCAGCAGCGTCGCCACCGGCAGCACCGGCAACAGCAACTGGGGCAGCAGCTGAAACGTCGAATTCTTCTTCGATTGCCTTAACAAGATCGTTAAGGTCAGAAATTGATGCTTCCTTTAATGAAGCAATGATAGCATCCTTATCAAAAGCCATGTTTATTTCCTCCAATATTTAGGTAATTGATTTTGATTTGATATTGAACCGATAAACGGTAATTATGCGGCTTCGTCTTCCTTGTCGGCAACGGCCTTGACTGCCCGGGCAATCTTCCGCATTGGGTCTTGCAATGCAGATGCAAGCATGGACAACAGGTCTTCACGACTAGGCATCGTAGCGTATTCGTTGATTTCATCAAGAGTCTTGACACTCTTTTCGATGAAGCCACCCTTGATTTCAAGAGCGTCGTGATCGTCAGCGAACTTCTTCAAGATCTTAGCTGGGGCAATTGGGTCCTCATCGGAGAAAGCCACAGCAGTTGGACCAACAAAAGTTGACCGCAGATCTTCGTAGTCGGTACCTTCAACGGCCCGGTCAAGAATCTTGTTCTTGATAACTGACATCTTGACACCGGCATCACGGAGCTGCTTACGCAAGTCAGTAACTTCGGCAACAGTCAAACCACGGTAATCAACAACGATAGCTGATTGGGCGGCGTTAATCAAATCAGCGGTTTGCTTAACGACTTCCGCCTTCTTAGCAATAGCTGCTTCACTCATGAATTTTCACCTCCTGCAATGTATTTTGATCGGATTTATAAAAAAATCCCTATGACCGCAGACATAGAGAAGGAATTTACATTTCTTCCTCGGCAGGCAATATTAAGGCTTGCGCCACCTGAGTCTTAGGCAGAGTCATATTTAATCAACTTTAATAGTATAGCATAGTCGTTGGCTTGCTGTAAAGCACCTTTTGCAATCTATCCCGATTCCTTTTTCGAATTATAATTCTTCTAAAATAAGCATTTTACATTAAGTAAGGAAATCATTAAACTGGATATCGTAAAGAAGGAGTGATTAATTTGCATAATCAAGGCCATATCCGGCACACGCTCCAGTCCCGTCACCTGTCAATGATCGCTCTTGGCGGCACGATCGGTACCGGCTTGTTTATTGCCTCCGGTTCAGCTATCACCACGGCGGGTCCCGGTGGCAGCCTCGTCGCCTATTCCATTATGGGACTAATGGTGTTCTTTTTGATGACCAGTCTAGCTGAAATGGCAACCTATAATCCCCGCAGCGGGTCGTTTGCAGAGTACGCCAACCGCTACGTCGACCCAGCGCTCGGCTTCGCAATGGGCTGGAATTACTGGTTCTGCGGTGCGATTACCGTGGCGGTTGAACTGTCGACCGTTGGCATCGTCATGAACTTCTGGTTTCCCCACGTTCCCGGCTGGATTTTCAGCCTGCTTGCCTTTGTCATTATTTTTATCATTAACTATTTCTCGGTTCGGGCATACGGGGAAACCGAGTTTTGGCTGGCCCTGCTCAAAGTCGCGGCCGTAGTTATCTTCGTAATTGTCGGCATTGCGGTTATCATGGGCCTAATCGGTGGGCATCACGCGCTCGGCTTTAAGAACTTTACCTACAAGCAAGCGCCGTTTGTCAACGGAATTCCCGGCATCATCAGTGCCTTTGTCGTCTCCGGCTTCTCCTTTCAGGGAACCGAAATGGTCGGCATTGCCGCCGGGGAGTCTGCCGATCCGCAGCACAGTGTTCCCCGGGCAATCCATGCGACATTCTGGCGAATCTTATTATTCTACGTCCTGACGATTTTTGTCATCGCCTGCATCCTGCCCTACACGAATAAGAACCTATTGAGTTCCGACGTCAAGGATATTATCACCAGTCCCTTCACGCTGATTTTCCAGTATGCGGGGCTGTGCTACGCTGCGGGCATCATGAATTTCGTAATCTTAATTGCGGTCCTGTCATCGGCTAATTCCTGGCTGTACGCCATCTCCCGAATCCTCTTCTCCCAGTCAATGGACGGTTTCCTCTGGACGGGATTCCGGGCCGTTAACCGCCGGGGGATTCCCATTTTGAGTTTTCTGGCAATGGCCGCGCTTAGCCTCGCCATGTGGGCCCTCCAATTTATCGGTCCCAACGTCTACAACTACCTGATTTCCGCGAATAGCTTAGGCGGCTTTATGGAGTGGCTGGGGATTGCTATTGCTCATTTCCGCTTCCGCCGTGGTTTCCTGCGGCAGGGCCATTCACTGGACGAATTGGACTACCACGCCGGCCTTTTCCCGTTCGGTCCCATCTTTGCCTTTGTCCTTTGTGTCATTGTGATTGCGGGACAGAACGTTGACGCCTTCATCAAACTGGACTGGTCCAACATCCTGATTACCTACATGTCCGTCCCGCTCTTTATCTTCTTCTACTTCTATTACAAGCTACGACACCACACACACCTGGTACCATTAGACAGGATGAAATTAAAATAACTCGGACTTAACGTAAATGGAGAGTGAGAAAAAACGCTCCAAATCGGCTAGCAAGCTGATTTGGGGCGTTTGTCTTCGAACCTCCACAAGGATGGCTAAGTTGGTCAAACGCTGATAAATCAGCGTTGGAACTGCCAGCCAGCTACTGCGCTGAGGCATTACTAACTTTAAAATATTAAAGAGGTTGAGTTAATTCCCAGCCTCCATTTTTCTATAAATTAATTTACTTCACTGCTTCTTGGAGGGCTTCACCCAACTGCTTCATCCCCGCCTTAATCTTGTCCTCTTCGGCGTTGGAGTAGTTCAGGCGGAAGGCCCCTGGCTGTGGCTTGCCAGCAAAGAACGGGTCGCCCGGAACAAAGGCCACGTTGTGTTCCAGACACTGCTTAAATAACTCAACCGTGTCATCAACCCCCGGCACTTCGACCCAGAGGAACATCCCACCCTCCGGATCGGTGTACTTAACGCCGGCCGGGAAGTATTCCTTGATTCCTTCAACCATCAATTCCTTGCGCTTGCCATAGAGCGCGCTGATTTCCTTAACGTGGGCGTCTAAGTCATTATGCACCAAGAATTCAACCACGGCGTACTGGGCCAGGTTGTCGGTGTGGAGGTCAGCAGACTGTTTAAGCACCGTCAGCTTATCAACTACCTTAGCATCGGCCACTAACCAGCCAAGCCGGAAGCCGGGGGCCAGAGTCTTTGAGAAAGTACTCATGTACAGGACGTGGCCATCCTTGTCAAAGGACTTAACCGCGGGCACGTGCTGGCCAGCAAAGCGAATCTCACCATACGGGTTATCTTCCAGCACTAGGACATCGTACTTAGCAGCCAACTCAGCGAGCTTTTGGCGCCGGTCCGCTGGCATTGTCCGCCCGGTCGGATTCTGGAAGTTTGGCACCGTGTAGATTAACTTAGTCGATGGGTTCGCCTTCAGCGCTGCCTCGAGGGCATCCATCTTCATCCCATCATCGTCCATCTCGACACTGACAAAATCAGCACCGTAGGACTTGAAGACGTCCAGGGCACAAAGGTAGGTCGGTTGCTCAACCAGGACGGTGTCGCCAGGATTGACAAATGCTTTCCCTACTAAGTCCAGCACCTGCTCAGAACCGGTGGTTACCAGGACATTTTCTAACTCACCCGTCACGTTTTCCTTTTGTTTAACGTGTTCTAAGATTTGTTCACGCAGGGCGGTTACACCCTTGGCGGCCCCGTATTGCATGGCTTCTTGGCCGTGTTCTTCAAAGGCCAGGTCAACCGCCGCCTGCATTTCCTTAACCGGGAATAATTCAGGAGCTGGCAGGCCACCAGCAAAGGAAATAATTTGCGGATCCGCCGCTGCCTTTAAAATGGCCCCAACCGCATCCGTGCCGTCTGCTGGAACTCGTTTAGAAAATTTAAACTCTGTCATTGTCGTCACTCCTTATTCGTGGTTAATAATAAATTAGATATTTCTAATAGAAATATCATTGTTTTGTAGTATACAATACAAAGTTGCGATTGTGAAGCACATTTTGCAAGAAGCTAATTTAAATTAATTTTGGTTCAAACCGGCCGTTACCATCAGTAAATTAATTTAAAAAATAAAAGAGAGTGAGAAAAAACACCCCAAATCGGCTAGCAAGCTGATTTGGGGTGTTTGTCTTCGAACCTCCGCAAGGATGGCTAGGTTGGTTAAACACTGATTTATCAGCGTTTGAACTGCCAGCCAGCTACTGCGCTGAGGCATTATTAATCTATAAAATAGTTAAGAGGTTGAGTTAATTCCCAACCTCTCTTGATTATCCCATGCTTAGAAGCTTTCCAGGTCAAGCGTAACACTTGGGCCGAAAGTTGAAGCGATGGAGGCGTGCTTGATGTAAGTACCACGCACTGAAGCAGGACGAGCCTTAACAACGATGTCTTCCAACGTCTTCAGGTTTTCAACCAGCTTGTCAGTGTCAAAGGATACCTTACCAAATGGCACAGCAACGTTACCATCCCGGTCAGTCCGGTAAGTTACTTGACCAGCCTTGGCGTCAGAAACAGCCTTGGCAACGTCCATCGTAACCGTACCAGTCTTCGGGTTTGGCATTAAGCCCTTAGGACCAAGGACCCGACCCAGGCGACCAACCTTAGGCATCATGTTTGGCGTAGCGATTGCAACGTCAAAGTCTAACCAGCCGTCTTGGATCTTTTCTACCAAGTCATCGGAGCCAACAAAGTCAGCACCGGCTTCTTCAGCAGCCTTAGCGTTGTCACCTTCAGCGAAGACGATCACGGTTTGGTCCTTACCAGTACCGTTAGGCAAAACAACGGCACCACGTAATTGCTGGTCTGCTTGCTTAGTATCTACGTTTAAGTTGAATGCAACTTCGATTGAAGAGTCAAAGTTAGCAAAGTCAATGTCTTTTACCAATTGAACTGCGTCGTTAACAGCGTAAGCTTTCTTAGTGTCAACCTTTTTAAGCGCATCTTGGTACTTCTTACCACGATTCTTAGCCATCTTGTGTTTTTTCCTCCTTGCAAATGTGGTCTAACGGAGTTAATACCTCCCACGGAGACGCACCACTTTAATGGGACGTCCGGACTGCCGAGCAATTAGTCTTCAACAGTGAAGCCCATGCTCCGTGCAGTACCTTCGATCATGCGCATCGCTGCTTCAACGTCAGCGGCGTTTAGATCTTGCATCTTCGTTTCGGCGATTTCCTTAACTTGGTCCTTGGTTACAGAAGCAACCTTCTTCGTGTTAGGTTCACCGGAACCGTGTTCAACACCAGCGGCCTTCTTCAGTAAGACAGCAGCAGGCGGCGTCTTAGTAATGAAGTCAAATGAACGGTCCTCATAAACGGTAATTACAACTGGGATCAGCATACCCTTTTGGTCAGCGGTCCGTGCGTTGAATTCCTTCGTGAAGCCCATGATGTTAATACCTGCTTGTCCAAGTGCAGGACCTACTGGTGGAGCTGGTGTTGCTGCACCGGCAGGAATTTGCAACTTGACAACGTTAGCTACTTTCTTTGCCACGAGACAAAACCTCCTTAGTCCGTGTTGTGGTCATGATGAGGCAGAAAATTTACCTCTCCCACAGTATGTTAATAGCATACCTTAAAAAAATACCATAATTAGACGGGCATTTCAAGCCTGGATGTTGCCCTTTCCGCGAAGCAACTGCTAATGGGGCACCTCCTCGCGCAGGGCAACTATTCCACCGTATCGACCTGGTCAAAGCCTAATTCGGCAGACGTTTCCCGGCCAAACATTTCGACATTGACCTTCAGCTTCTGCTTTTCATGGTCGACTTCGGTAACCTTCCCGGTCAGGTCAGCGAACGGTCCAGCAATTACCTTGACGGTGTCGCCTTCCTTGACGTCAATATCACTGACGGTAATGTCAGCCCCCATCCGCTTCATGATCCGCTCTACTTCATCGGGAAGCAGCGGCGTTGGCTTGGAACCACCACCGTGAGAACCCAAGAATCCGGTTACCCCTGGCGTATTCCGGGCGATGTACCACGCTTGGTCAGTCATGATCATTTCGACCAGGACGTAACCGGGGAAAGTATTTTCAGTGACCTCTTTAGCCTGGCCATCCTTAACTTCCCGAACCGTTTCTTCCGCAACCACTACCCGAAAGATGTAGTCCTGCATCCCCATTGATTGGGCCCGTGACTCCAAGTTGCTCTTCACCCGGTTTTCGTAACCAGAGTAGGTATGCAGCACATACCAACGTTTTTCATGCGATTCCACGATGAATCCTCCTCTTTGATTTAACTTTTGCCAAAATAAAAAAACTTCGTATCTCCACGAAGCTCATCACAGTTAGTATAGCAGACCGCTATTTGTTTTGCCACTATTGTTAAACAAATAGCTTCATAAATGATTGAATTAACCAGTCGAAGAGGGCAAAGAACAGGACAAAAAATAGGGTCAGGGAAATAACAATTGTCGTATCCCGCCGGTTTTCCCGTGCCGTTGGCCAAACAACCAGCTTCATTTCATGGTTAACACTTTTAATAAATCGAATCAAGTGCATAGTATCCTCCACTATTTACTCTCGCGGTGCAATGTATATTCCCCGCAATGTTTGCAAAACTTGCGCAGCTCTAACCGGTCTTGGCGGTGTGGATTAGCGGCCACCGTATAGTTTCGCGCCCCACACTTGGTACATTCCAAGGCCACCTTCTTTTGGGACATACTAACACCTCCACGTACAGTATAGACTATCACGAATCCCCAGGGAAAAGCAAGCTAACCGGGCTTATAAGGGGTGCCGGGAATTAAAGCCCTGGTAGATCAACAGGCTGGCGGCAACACTGGCATTAAGGCTCTGAACGTGGCCAATCATCGGAATCGTCAGCATCTCGTCGCAGTTCTTCTTGAGCAGGGGCGAAATTCCCTTGCCTTCATTACCGATTACCAGTGCCACAGCACCATGGGCATCCCAGGTCCGGTAGTCCCGCCCCTTCATGTCGGTTCCAAAGAGCCAAACGCCACGGTCTTGCAACTCCTTGGCGGTCTGAACGAGGTTAGTAACCCGGGCAACGGGCACGTGTTCCAACGCTCCCGTTGAAGTCTTCGCCACGACCGACGTCAACCCCACCGCCCGGCGCCGGGGAATGATAATCCCGTGCACCCCGGCCGCATCCGCAGTTCGAATAATCGAGCCCAGGTTGTGGGGATCTTCCAGTTCATCCAAAATCAGGAAAAACGGGTCCTCTTGCTTTTGGGCGGCGTTTGCAAAGAGGTCGTCCAAGTCAGCGTACTGGTAAGCCGCCACTGCCAGCGCTACCCCCTGGTGGTTTTGGTGGTCAGTCAGCTGGTCCAGTTTCGTCTTCGGAACTGTGGAAACTACCAGACGCTTCTGCTTGGCGAGCTTAATGATTTCCGCAATCGCGTCTGCTTTCAGTCCGGCCTGGACGAATACCTTGTTAATTTCCTGGTCGGCCTTGAGGGCCATTACCGCGGGGTGGCGCCCAATAATAAAGTCAGTATTTTCAGTTTTCATGCTTTGTCCGCCCTTCTTCAACTTGTTTAATACACCATGCTGCTAGTTCAGCCAGTCGCTCTTGCTGACCTGAAAGCTGGAGGTACCCCATCAGGGCCTCAAACCCCGTCGAAATACGGTAAGTCAGCACCGAGGTGTGCTTGGCGTGGGTGTGGCTGTTAGCGTTGCGGCCCCGTTTGAAGTAGGCCCATTCTTCCGCGGTCAAGAGCTCATCAGCCTTCATCAGGTCGATCAGCGCTGCCTGAGCCTTTGCTGAGACGTAGTGGGTCGCAATGTGCTGCAGCTTGGTGGGCTTGCTAAGCCCCGTGCTTAATAAATGCTGGCGGATAAACACTTCATAGACGGCGTCGCCCAGGTAGGCGAGCGCAATCCCGTTCAACTGCTGGTAGTTTGCTTCTTCCATACTTTTGCTTATTACTGCTCCTTCTTGTAACGCGTTCCCTGGGGAGTATCTTCAAGGATAATCCCCTGTTGTTTTAATTCATCCCGAATTTGGTCGCTGCGAGCGAAATCCTTGTTCTTCCGGGCCTGGTTCCGCTCCTCAATCAGCGCCTTGATCTGTTCGTCGTCAATGTGGTTATCATGGGCAACGAGCTTGATGCCAAAGATGCTGATCAGCTGGGCCAGCTTGTCCTTGTATGCCTGGAGGGCCCCCTGCTTGACCGCTGCTTGCTGGGCGTAAGTGTTGGCCGCCTTGACCAGCTCATAAACCACGGCAATCCCGTTTTGCACGTTGATATCATCATCCATGGCCGTGGTAAAGCGTGCGGTAAAGTCTGCCAGCTGCTGGGTTACCAGTGCGTCGTCTCCTGCTGCCGCGTCCTGCTGTCGGTAGGTCAGGTTGTCGTAAGCGGTCTGGATGTGTTCCAGGTTATTTTTAGCATCCGTCAGGTTATCCTCGCTGTACTGGATGGGCCGCCGGTACTGGGTCGTTGCCATAAAGAAGCGTAGCACCTGCGGGTCGACCGTCTTGATAATATCGTGGACAGTAATGAAGTTGTGCAGGGACTTGCTCATCTTCTCGTTGTCCTTGCCAATCGTTACAAAGCCATTGTGCATCCAGTAGCGGACGAAGAGCTGGCCGGTCGCCGCCTCACTCTGGGCAATTTCATTTTCGTGGTGGGGAAATTCAAGGTCCTGTCCACCGGCGTGAATATCCAGGGTCTGACCGAGGTACTTTGTGGACATTACCGAGCATTCGATGTGCCAGCCAGGACGGCCCTGGCCCCATGGGGAATCCCAGCTGATTTCACCAGGCTTGGCCGCCTTCCAGAGGGCGAAGTCCATCGGGTCCTCCTTTTTGCCAATCTCATCGGCGCTGACGTGTTCACTGGCACCAACTTCCAGGTCGTCAATCGACTGCCCAGACAGCTGACCGTAGTGGGCAAACTTCCGCGCCCGGTAGTAAACATCCCCGTCGCTTTCGTAAGCATACCCCTTCTCAATCAGTGTTTGGACAAAGGCAATGATGTCGGGAATGTTTTCGGTTGCCCGGGGGTGCTTGGTTGCCGGTTCAATATTAACCGCCGTCGTGTCCGCCATAAAAGCCTGGATGAACTTATCCGCCAGTTGGGGCACGGTAATCCCCTGCTCATGAGCGGCCTTGATCATTTTGTCATCCACGTCGGTGAAGTTAGAAACGTAGTTGACCTGGTAGCCTTTAAACTCAAGGTAGCGACGAACGGTATCAAAGGCGATGGCACTACGCGCGTTGCCAATGTGAATATAGTTATAAACGGTGGGACCACAGACATACATATTAACAACCCCCGGGTGGAGGGGCTTAAATTCTTCTTTTTGCCGGGTTAAAGTATTGTATATCTTCAGCATTTTGATCTTCTCCCATCGTTGATTGAAATCTTCCCAATAATTTTAACACATTCGGCCTACCGGTTCGGGATTTTCTCACCATAAACAATTTTTGGAATTTTGGTCATACTTTCTTCACATTTAATTGTTACTATAATAACCGTAGCAAGGAGCAATCCTTACTACATTCAATGAAACCTATTATTTTTCAATTACTCCTCCCAATAGTAACCGAAAAAATAATAAAAATTGCGAAATCTCCCCCAAGATTATCGTAATACTCCCTAATGAGATAGCTCCCAAGCTATCTCTTTTTTGTACTAGCTAGCCAAACAACGGCGCAGTACACAGATGGGCTCCAGTGCTCGGCAGTTTGGACTGCACCCTGTCAAGTAGACAGGTAATTATACAATGAATGTTAGGCAGCTTGATGCCGGTATTCTACCGGGGTCAGGCTGTTTAATTTTACTTGATAACGGTGATGATTGTAGAAGTAGATATATTGATCAATTGAAGTGACTAGTTCCTCATAGCTTCGGAAGATTTGTCCATAGTAGGCCTCGTCCTTATAGTGGCTCCAGAAACTTTCCATCGGGGCATTATCAATGCACTTCCCGACGCGGGACATACTGCGACTGATACCATGCTCGGCCGTCAAACGAGCAAACTCCTTGGAAGTGTATTGGAAACCACGATCACTATGAAGTAATGGTTTGGCAGTCGGATAGAGTTTTAAAGCCTGTTCAAGCGTCTTCATTACCAATGGGTTGTCATTGCGCTGGCTAACGACATAACTAATAATCTCGCCGTTGTATAAGTCCTTAACAGCACTGAGATAGGCTTTTTGACCATTACCATAAGTCAGATATGTTACATCAGTTACCCACTTTTCATTTAACCGTTTAGCTGTGAAATCGCGGTTAAGGAGGTTCGGCTCATAGCTTTGTCCACGAGCGATTGTGCAGCTGTGACGAGGACGACGAATCACCGCCCGCAGGTTCATTTCAACGAGAAGTCGCCGAATGCGCTTGTGGTTGTAGTGGCAGTTATAGCGGCGATTAATGAGCATCGTTAGTCTGCGGTAGCCCCAGGTACCCTTCATTTCCCAATAGGCCTGTCTGAGCCGCGCTTTTAGTTGCTTATTGACTGCTTCTTTAGTAGGAAGTGGTCGGGAAAGCCAGCGATAGTAAGCTGATCGTGAGACCTGGGCAAGAGCACAAAGTCGCTTGACTAATTGCCCTGGAAAAGCCTGACAAGTAGCCTGAATGGCCTGATATCGCATCAGATGACTACGATTATTTACTTCTTGTCTTCGTCCTCCAGGGCACTTAATTTTTTTAGGAAGAAGTTTTCCGCGGCGAGGTCTTGATTGCGGGCTTCTAGTTCCTTAATCCGCCGTTCCAATTGTTCTTCTTTACTTAACTTAGCCAAAGCCGGTTTTTGCATTTGATGTCCGCGATGATCAACGAGTGCTTTTCGACCGTCACGTTCATATTTCCGAACCCAGCTATAAACCTGGCTGTAAGAAACACCATACTTCCTCACCGCTGTTTGGTAGTCCTTATCATTGGCAAGCGTGAAGTGGACAATTTCCAGCCGTTGATCGTAAGTAGTTTTCCGCGGTGTTTTCATCTTGGTAGAACCTCCCGTAATCTTCTTCAAGGTTTTACCGTTAGTATACTGGTTCACCCAACGCATGAGAAGACTACGACTGGAGATATTATACTTACGACAGCACTCTAGTTGCGAGTAATGATTGTCCAGATAATCCAGGACCGCCGCTCGCTTGAGGTCAGTAGGATAACGGCGACAAGTGTGTGACTCCTTTAAGCCCGCCACCCCATTATTCTGGTAGTTAACGATCCACCTTCTTAAAGTTGTCCTGGCAATTCCCAGTTCTCGGGCCACCCCGCTTAAAGAGTGCTTTCTCTCCAGAACCTTTACCACGGCTACTAGCCGCTGATTTAGAGTATGATTACTAGTTCGATTGGACATAAAAACTCCCCCTAGAGTTAGATACAGAATTTTGTATAATTCCGTGTCTACTCTAAAGGGAGCATATCAGTTTGCCGAGCTCTGGAGCCCATTTTGCTTTCGAAAGACTGGGTGTGTGCCGTCACGCACCTAGCCATTATTAATTCATCATTTTGAGATTACTTCTTGTCCTTCTTATCCTTGGCAGGATTTTGACTATTGATTCCCTTTTGGGAGTGTACCGGCCGGGCAAAAATCATCCGCCCCGCATCCGTCTGGAGGGCGCTGGTGACCTCGACCTCAATCGGTTGGTTCATGAAGTAACGGCCATCCTCAACTACGACCATCGTGCCATCATCCAGGTAGGCAACCCCCTGCTGGCGTTCCGTCCCCTTCTTGACCACGACCACGTTGAGCTTTTCGCCTGGAATGACCCGTGGACGCAGCGACTTTGCCAGGTTATTGATGTTTAAGACATCAACGTTTTGGAACTGGATGACCTTGTTGAGGTTGTAGTCGTTAGTGACGATCGCCCCGTTGACCTTCTTGGCGAGGGCAATCAGCTTACTATCGACTTCCGGAATATCCTCAAAATCACCGTCGTACATCTCGATTGGAACGATTTTTTCCTTGCGCAGCTTATTCAAAATATCTAAGCCCCGCCGACCGCGGACCCGCTTGATGCTTTCGCCCGAGTCAGCAATGTATTGCAGCTCGTAGAGGACGAAATTCGGCACCAGTAGGGTTCCTTCTAAGAAGCCGGTCTTGACCAGGTCGTAGATCCGCCCATCAATCAGGATATTAGTGTCCAAAATCTTGTAATGGTGATAGTTGGCGTCCTGTTGCTTGATGACCTCATGCTGGCCCCCAGCGTCCTTATTGCGGCGCAGGGTTGCCAGGTTTTTCCAATCATCCAACCGTGAGGTCCCAATCTTGAAACCGTAGTAACTGAAGACAATCATCAGCAGAATCGGCAAAACATTGTTGATTACCGGAATCCGGGTCCGCCAGAGGGGAATTGAAATTAGGACGGCCAGCACAAGGCCCAGGATCGTGAGCAGGGCCCCAAAGAAGATATAAATCGGGCTCTTGCTGGTCAGGTCATGCTCCACCTGGTGAATCACGTTCAGGGTTGGCTTCATGAGTGCTAAGGATAATAACCAAAAAATAATAGCACCGATGGCAACATCCATGAAGAACAAAAGCGAACGGTCAAGTTGCCAGTTAAAAACATCCCAGAGCAGTGGCAGGTAGTAAAAACCAACCGTTGCCCCAAGCAATATATAAATCAAGCGAATTATTCGTTTCAGCATTAATTGCATCCCTCCTTAAAATTAACCTAGCCGAGGGCCAGCCGGAGTGCTTCACGTAAAGTCGTAACCCCGACGACCTCAATCCCGGTTGGTGGTGTCCACCCCTTTAAGTTGTTCTTGGGGATGAAGATTCGTTCAAAGCCGAGCTTCTGCGCCTCAGCGACCCGCTGTTCAATCCGGTTCACCCGGCGAATTTCACCGGTCAAACCGACTTCGCCAACGAAGGCGTCGGCGGGACGTGTCCCCTTATCCCGGTAGCTGGAAGCAATGCTGACCGCGATTGCCAGGTCGATTGCCGGTTCATCCAGCTTGACACCGCCCGCTGCTTTGAGGTAGGCATCCTGATTTTGCAGCATCAGGTTGGCTCGCTTTTCCAAGACGGCCATTATCAATGATACTCTGTTTCGACTTAAACCGGTAGCAGTTCGCTGCGCATTCCCGTAGACCGTGGGAGTCACCAGGGCTTGAATTTCTACCAGAATGGGCCGCGTCCCCTCCAGGGAAACCACTACGGAAGAACCGGTGGCATCACGAAGTCGTTCCTCAAGAAAAATCTCTGAGGGGTTCTTGACCTCACTGAGGCCGTTGGTGTGCATTTCAAAAATCCCCAGTTCATTGGTCGAGCCAAAACGGTTCTTGACCGAGCGGAGGATCCGGTAAGTATGGTGGAGGTCCCCTTCAAAGTAGAGCACTGTGTCCACCATGTGCTCCAGAATCTTCGGCCCGGCTAGGGCACCGCCTTTGGTCACGTGGCCCACGACGAAAACCGTAATGTTATTGCTCTTGGCAATTTGCATCAACTGGGCAGTAACTTCCCGAATTTGAGAAACACTACCGATTGCTGAACTGACGTCCGTTGCCTGCATTGTTTGGACAGAGTCAATCACTACGTATTCGGGCTTGAGGTCACGGATCGTTTCCTTAATACTATCCATATTGGTTTCCGGGTAAACATAAAATTCATCCCCGGACACGCCGAGGCGTTCTGCCCGCATCTTAATCTGGGTGCCGCTTTCCTCTCCTGAAACATACAGGACCCGGTGGTGTTCGTCACTGAGCTGGCCGGAAACCTGAAGAAGGAGGGTTGATTTCCCGATACCGGGATCCCCACCAATCAGGATTAGGGAGCCAGGAACGATCCCACCACCGAGAACCCGGTTCAGCTCATTGAGCTTGGTCTTGACCCGGGGCGTTTCCTTACTATTAATTTCACTAATTTTTTGCGGCTTAGCAACCAACCCGGTCAGGGTCGTCGTTGCCCGCGTCGCCGCGGCCTTGCTTTCTGATTGAACTTGTTCTTCTACCAACGAGTTCCATTCCCCGCAGTTGGGGCACCGACCAAGGTAACGGCGGGAGCTATAACCGCAATTTTGACACACGTACTGTGTCCGTACCTTTGCCATTCCTTATTTCTCCTTACTTTTTCGTTGAACCAAAGCCACCTGTCCGCTGGGCCTGGGGGGCTGTTTCTTCATCGGCAAGCAGGTAGGGCAGGAAAATTCCCTGGCCAATCCGTTCGCCCTTCTTGATGTGGTAATCTTTCAAGCCAAAGTTAATTAATTGGAAGAAAATTTCTCCCTCGTTGCTCTCGTTGTCATAGTAGTCGGCATCAACAATCCCGATTCCGTTGGGCAGGATTAGCCGCCGCTTGAGAGGACCACTCGACCGGTTGGCTAACAGGAGAAACTCGTCCTTGCCCATGTAGGCCTTGATGCCAGTTGGGACCAGGTATGGTTTCAGGCACTTATCCGCCGCCTGAAAATCAGCGTCGCCCAGCTGCTTTTGCTGGTGAAGGGTCCACAGTGCTTTGAGAAAATTCCCCTTCCAGATTGACGGGAGGGTAAAATCTTCTGAGGCAGCAAAATCATACCCTGCGGCCTGAGCTGTCTGCCGCTGGGGGAGGGTTAGCCCCTGGTCCTTCTTGGCCGTGACAATTTTAAATCCACGTTTCACTTTCATTCACCTCGTTAACGTAATCAGTGCTTTTAATATTATAGGATAGATTAAAAGTGAATGGTATTGCTTAGCTTGACTTTTCAGCTGACTTTATTGAAAATTAAAGTTGATTGGATGTGATTAAGATGCAATTTCAAGTTGAAGATCACCGGATTGTTGCCAGCGACCCTGGTCAGCCGTTGATTGGCGAAATCAGTTTCCCCGCCGTCAGCGACGACCGGGTCGTGGTGGAGCGTGTGTTTGTCCACCCTGATTACCAGGGCCAAGGCATCGCTGCCCGGCTGGTCCAACACTTTGTGGACTACGCCAAGGAACAGCACTGGACCGTCAAGTTAATGTGTCCTTACGCTAAGGCCCAGTTTAAGCAGCATCTGGAATACCAAGAACTGCTATTGCCAAAAGATCGGATCAATCTCAACTAGGAGGATGAAAATGAATCAAGACGAATTAAAAGCACAAACGGGACGGGAATCTGTCAAGTACATTAAGTCCGGCATGATCGTCGGCCTGGGAACGGGCTCCACGGTCCGCTACATGGTCGATGAACTCGGTAAGCAGGTCCAGGAAGGCAAGCTCACCGACATCATCGGGGTTACGACCTCCACCCGGACGGCTAAACAGGCCCGGGACCTGGGAATTACCATCAAGGATATTGACGACGTTGACCACATCGACCTGTGCATTGACGGAGCCGACGAGGTCAGCGACGACTTCCAGGGAATCAAGGGTGGCGGTGGCGCCCTCCTCTGGGAAAAGATCGTTGCCAATGCCTCCAACAAGATCATTTGGATCGTTGACGAAAGCAAGCTGGTCCACAAGCTCGGCAAGTTCCCGTTGCCAGTCGAAGTCATCCCCTTTGGCGCTCAACTGGTCTTCAACCGGCTGGAAAAGAAGGACTACAAGCCAAGCTGGCGGATGGACGGTGACCACAAGTTCCTGACTGACGAGAAGAACTACATCATCGACCTCCACCTGGAAGAAATTGACCACCCGGTAGAACTGGCCGACGAACTGATCCACATGGTCGGGCTCGTTGAAACCGGTCTCTTCCTCAACCGGGTCAACGACGTCATCGTCGGCACCCAGAATGGTCCGAAAATTTTGCACGCCCGGTAACGGATATTTAGATAAGAGGCTGGGAACTAACCCAACCTTTTAATATTTTAAAGCTAGTAATGCCTCAACGCAGTAGCTGGCTGGTAGTTCAAGCGCTGATAAATCAGCATTTGAGCTACCCCAAATAGGCTTGCTGCGCGGCGTATCCATCCTTGCGGGGGTGGGACTACGAACTAGACAAGCTAGTTCTGTCCCACTCCCTGTTCGTTTTGTTTTATAATAAAGTTTAAGTAATGCTAAGGAGGATTTTTAATGAGTTTTTCCATTTCTAACGAAGACATCGCTAATTTCCGGGCCGACTACAACAGCCGGCGGGACAGTCGCGTCTTAGAGCGCACCGTCACCAAAAACGGGGTCCGCAATGCCAGCTTTGATTGGCACTCCATTGCTGACGACACCCCGCACTTTTCGATTGACCTCAAGACGGGAGACGTAGCTGACCAAAAGCAATCCGGCCGCTGCTGGATGTTCGCCGCCCTCAACACCATGCGTCACGAGATGCAGCAGAAGTTCAACCTGCCCGACAACTTTGAGCTCTCCCAGGCCTACCAATTCTTCTGGGACAAGTTTGAAAAGGCCAACTACTTCTACGAAAACGTTATTCGGACGGCCAACAAGCCCACCGATAGCCGGAAGGTAGCCTGGCTGATGGCTGCACCGCAAAGCGATGGTGGACAATGGGATATGCTTTGTGCCCTAATCAGCAAGTACGGGGTGATGCCAAAGGCCGCCATGCCAGAATCATTCAACTCCAGCAACTCCCGGGGAATCAACGACGTCTTAAACAACAAGCTCCGCCACGACGCCGTCATCTTGCGGGGGATGATCAACAACGACCACGCCAGCAAAGACGAATTAAACGCTACCCGGCAGAAGATGCTCAACGAGGTCTACCGGATGCTGGCCTACACTTTTGGCGAACCAGTCCAACACTTTGACTTCGAATACCGGACCAAGAAGGACAATGAATACCACCGCGATGCCAACATCACGCCACAGGAATTCTTTAAGAAGTACGTCGGCTGGAACCTGGACGACTACGTATCAATCATCCAGGCCCCAACCGCGGACAAGAAGTACCACCAGACCTACACCATTGATATGCTGGGGAACGTGGTCGGGGGCCGCCAGATCAAGCACCTCAACCTGCCAATGGACGAATTCAAGCAGCTGGCGATTGACCAGTTAAAGGCCGGTGAAAGCGTTTGGTTCGGTTCCGATGTCGTTAAGTACTCCGAAACCAAGCTCGGAATCATGGCCCTCAACACCTACAAGTACGACGAACTCTTCGACGTGGACCTCGACATGACCAAGGCCGAAATGCTTGATTACGGTCAGAGCATGATGGACCACGCAATGGTCTTGACCGGGGTTGATATTGTGGACGGCAAACCAACCAAGTGGAAGGTCGAAAACTCCTGGGGCAATAAGGTCGGTCACAAGGGCTACTTCGTCATGAGCAACGAGTGGATGGACCAGTACTGCTTCCAGGTTGTCATCAACAAGAAGTACCTGTCTGACAAGCTACTGAAGGAACAGGCGCAAGACCCAATCGTTCTCAAGCCATGGGACCCAATGGGAACGCTGGCCTAAGAAAATAAATTTAATGGATAGCAAAAGGTCGTAACTGGACGAAATTTCGTCCGGCTACGACCTTTTTACTTACTTCACTTTTTTATCCAAGAATTCCAGAACGGTCTGGTAGATTCGTTCGCTCCAGAAATCCTTTTCGTGGTTGGCACCCTTTACCCGGTAAGCGGCAACATCATAGCCGTCCGCTTCCAGCTTATCGTACATCTTGACCATTTGCTGGTAAGGGACGACCTTGTCAGCATCGCCGTGAAAGAGAAGGAATGGCGGGTAATCCTGTCCCGGTTTGACTTGGTCGAGCGGGCTCATATCCTTAGCGATTTCCGGCCACTTCTTGCGATCCATCCCCAGCAAGCAGAACTTGAGCAGTTCGCTGCCCGGGACCGCCGCCGTGTAGTCGAAGGTGTCGAGCACGTCCATCGGGGCAAAGCAGCTGACGACCGCGTTGACCCGGTCAGACTCGGTCCGATAGAGGTGACCAGCATAACGGGGATCATCACCGGTCAGGCCGACCAGCATTGCCGCGTTGGCACCGGAGGACGTCCCCCAAATCGCTACCCGGTCGGGATCAATCGCAAACTTAACTGCTCGCCGCCGCAGGTAGCGGATGGCCGTCTTAACGTCCTCCAGGAAGGCCGGGAACGGGTAGCCATCGAGGGTATTCCGGTGTTGAACTGTCGCCACGACATAGCCCGCCTTAACAAACTGAACCAGCTGGGGAATCTGTTCCCCCATCTTGCCAACCCGCCAGGAGCTACCCTGGACAAAGACGATCAGCGGCCGGGGCGCAGGATGGTACTTGAGGGGGAAGCGCTGGGTCCAGGGCTCCAGAATCGCCATTTTAAGCGGCCGCCCATCCACCGCCGCGTAAGTAACGTTGTCAATCAGGCGTACCTGTCCTGTCAGCTCTGGATTATTTTCAATCTCATGAATTACCATCTTATTCGTCCTCCGTCGTGATAAAGGTCTTCTTAACTACGTGCAGGTGCTCATCGAACCGGTACCAGATTGGCTTGCCATTTGGTACTTCAACCTGGTCAATCTCATCGTCTGGAATTTTATCCAGGTATTTAATCAGGGCCCGCAACGAACTCCCATGGGCTACGATCAGTTGGTTTTTGCCGTCCAGGAGCCGGGGAGCCACCTGGTCTTGCCAAAACGGTAGCAAGCGCCGCTGGGTCATCGCCAGGCTTTCGCTCAACGGCATCTGTACTCCAAGCCGGTCATAACGGCGGTCATGCTGGTGGTGAGCCAGTTTCGGCGGTACTTCGGTATAACCTCGCCGCCAGCGGTGCAGCTGGTCAGCACCGACTTCCGCCTTCACAACAGCTTTATTACGCCCGGACAAGGCGCCATAGTGGCGTTCGTTCAAGCGCCAGGTCTTGTGGACCGGAATATATAACTGGTCAATTTCACCCAAAATAATATTAGTCGTGACAATCGCCCGGGCCATGTAGGACGTGTTGGCATCGGCGAATTGAATGCCGGTCCGCTTGAGTGCCTTGCCGACCGCGACGCCCTGCTCAATTCCCTTCGGTGTCAGCGGGACATCCGTCCAACCGGTGAAAATGTTATCCCGGTTGGCCTGGCTCTGACCATGACGAACGATTACTAAGTCTACCATCTTCATTCTCGCACTCCCTTTACCTTTTCAATAATAGCGTACTTTCGTTGCCTTTACCAAGAAATCCTACAGGAAGGTCTTGATGATTACCATTAGGATTGGAATCACAATCACACTTAAAACCGTCGTTTCCGTCACCATGATGGCGGCGTAGCTATCGTCAGCGTGGTAGAGTTTCGAAACAACCGGGGCGTTAGTCATTACTGGCATCGCAGCCTGGAGAATAAAGACCTGCTTCATCAGCGGCGACATTGAACTCGGCAATACCAACAGGGCCATCAACGCGGGTGCAAAGAGGAAGCGACCCAGCAAAATCCCCCAGGCGTCCCGGGAAAGCCGCATCCGGCTGAGGCCGGCGTTGGAAATCGCAATCCCGATAAAGATCATCGACATTGGAATCGTCAGGGCGCCGATGTAAGAGAGGTCACTCATGATAAACTTCGGCAGGCTGACGTGGAGCATTACTAAAATGACCCCCAGGATAAAGCCCAGCAGTGGCGGTGAAAAAATCTTCTTGATGGCCGTGAGTGGGTCGATCTTGGCCTCGTGCAAACCGTCTTTTTGAATCAGCCAGACACCAAGCGTCCAGAAGAAGGTCGTGTTCGCCATGTAGTAGACGAGAACGTACGGGATTGATGAGTTGCCGAATAGGGCAAGGTTGATGGGCAGGCCGATAAAGACGGTATTGGAATTAAAAAACATCGACGAAAAGAGACCAATGTGGGCGCGCTTGATGCCAATTGCCCGTGCCACCGCAAAGGAAAGGGCAAAGAGAATCAGCATGGAAATCACCGGATAGCGAAGGTCCGGTAGCAGGGTCTTCAACTGCTCCGCCGAAAAGTCGTGCATGATCGTGGTCACCATGTAGCACGGAAGCGAGATTTGGGTGACAAGCCGGGAAATAACTCGGGGCGATTGTTCGTTAAACCAGCCGCGCTCGTTCAGCACGAAGCCGACGACGACCATTATTAGGATAATCAGGACACCGGAGACGGCGGACAGGAAGATGGAGATCATTTTTTCATCTGCTTTCACTCATAAGATACCGTTATTGTACACCCCGAAAGCGATTCCACGTTGGCGGATTTTGCGACAATTTGGGTAAAACGGTTCAAATTCATTCAGCAGCCTAATACTAATTAGCTTATAATAGTAATAATTGTGTTAACTACTAAAGTAAAATGTGAGATGGATAATGAAAGTAAAATGCAAAAAGGTGCTTAATTGGGCCCTGCCTTACCTGGCAATTGCCACGATAATCTACATCATTATGTACCCCCAGCTGATTTCTCACGGGGTTATTCTCGGTACTGACTCAATTTTCCACTTCAACCGTTTCTACGATACTGCCAAGCAAATTCAGCAGGGCAACTGGAGCTATTTTCAAAGTAATTTTTCCTTCCAGCAAAGTGGCCGGGTAATCAATGCCGTCTATGGTCCCCTCTTTGCCTACCTTAACGGGATCCTCCTCGGCCTGCTGGGCACCTGGTTCCGCTACCAGGTCATCTCGAGCTTCCTCGTCTATTTCATCGGTGGCGTGGGCATGTACCAGCTGGCAATTAAGGTCAAGGCCAGTCGGCGGATTGCCCTCCTTGTCAGCATGATTTTTCTCTGCCTCGGTTGGCTACCCCGCTGGGAACTGGCGCAGAACATGAATGCCTGGGGGGCGGCGCTTGCACCATACATGATCATGCTGGGCATTACCATGCTCCAAGATCGAGCACGCCCTGTCCACTGGCTGCCACTAATGAGCCTGATGACCATTATTGTTCAGATTCACCTCCTTAGTTCGCTTTTCTTCACGCTTACCCTCGTGCCCTTCTTCGTGATTGGACTAATCCGAACGAACCACCGGGGACAGATGCTGGCGGCGACCCTCAAGGCGATCGCGGGGACGATTGTCCTGACCGCCAACGTCTGGGGCGCCCTGCTGATGCTCAACCTCCACAACCACATTGCCAAGCCAGCACCATTTGACATGGTCGATAACGCCCTGAAGGCCTCCCGTTTTTCAAGCACCCGGGACTACCTGATCTATTTTTGCTGGCTCCTCTTCCTGCTCCAGCTACTGTACGTCCTCGCGACTTTCCGCCGGTCACTCGTCAACACCACGGTTACTATCATGGGGGCCGTAATCCTCTTTATCAGCTCGGTCTGGTTCCCCTGGTCAATGGTCCAGCACGCGCTGCCAGGCTTACAGACTACCCTGCAGTTTCCCAACCGCCTGACGGTAATCGCCTATCCCCTGCTACTGACGGGAGTCGCATGCAGCTGCCAGCAGCTCGTGATGGCGCCTAAAGCTGATAAACTCCGGCTCCGGGTCATCACGGGGCTGCTCCTCTTCGCCCTCTTCCAAGTGGCAATCCCCACCACCACCAGCGTTTTCCAACGCACCGCCATTTATGAGTCGGACGAAGTCTTGAATACTTCATCCGCCCTTGCCTGGGTAACGCCAAACGCAAAGAGCATTCGGCGTGCGGTTCATAATGACTATCCCGGGCAGCTCCTCCTCCGGGTGGAAAAGCGGGCCCCAGACTACCTGCCGATTCCAGAAAAATACCTGCATAAAAAATACGTGCGGTCTTACGCCTACCAGGACCAGATTATCGACCATTCGAAGGAGTTCAAGCACACGGTCCTGCCGGGCGGCCGACTCCAACTGACTTGGCGGGCCAACCATGCTGGACCCGTACGCTTGCCAATCGTGACCTACCAGGAATCCCGTTTAGTAGTCAACGGGCACCAGTTGCGCCACTACTCACGCTCTTGCGTCGGGGCACCGACCGTTGACCAGCGAAAAGGACGCAACACGGCAGTGCTCAGTTTCTATCAGGCGGGATGGTTTACCGTCCTCCTGGTCGTTTCCCTGACCGGCTTAACCGCCCTGAGTTTCTACGGCCTGTACAAACTGATTCGCTGGGTACCGCAAAAGTACCAGGAAATTATTAACCAGTAGCTAAACAGTAAAGGGGCTGTGACATAAATCCTATTACTTTAGGTAGATTGTAAAATTTAAGTTGAACATTTAAGTGGACAGAAAAACCCATAAAGGTCTTTAATGGTGTTACCACAACATTCCATTGAAAGAAGGACCTTTATGGGCACCACTATGTTATCATTTTCAGACCGCGTTGTCATCGAAACACTTCATAACGAAAAACGTTCCTTGCAGTATATCGCTAACTACTTAGGCTTTAGTAAGACCACTATCTTCAATGAGTTCCATCGTTTAGATGTTGCTTATCAGGCTCGCTTAGCCCAAGCTGACTTCGAAAAGAAGGTCACCCAACGAGGACGCAAATCTTCTCTAACTACTAATCTCAAACAACTGATTGAAGAGAAAATTAAGGTCCAGAAATGGTCAGCTGAACAGGTCGTGCATGTGTTTGGAATTGCCTATAAGTCAATCTACAATTGGATTGACCAAGGATTGCTTGACCTCCAGCTCAAGGACTTACCAGATCACGGTATCCGTAGACATCGGGCCAAAGAAAAGCGCGGTACCTTTAGCCACGGGCGCTCCGTAGAAGAACGGCCTGCTAGTGTTGACACCCGTCAGGAATTTGGCCATTTTGAAGCTGATACTGTTCTCTCTGGTAAGCGTAAGGGCCAAGCAGTCGCCACTTTCGTAGAACGAAAGAGTCGTCTTACCATCGTTAAACGCCTTAATGGTCGTGATAGTCAATCAATGAAGCAGGCAATTGTCGAGCTAGCTCATCAACTTAATGGCAAGCTTAAAACGCTGACCGTTGATCATGGAAAAGAATTTGCGGACTTTCACACAATCGAGGAATTAACCGGTACACCGGTGTGTTTTGCCCACGCCTACTCACCACATGAACGCGGTAGTAACGAAAACCGTAATCGGGTCCTACGACGTTTTATACCCAATTGAGAAATGACATCGCATCATTACAGCACAAAAGGTAAATGCTAAAATAGAAGTAAGTTAATTATCTGGAAAGGAGGAGTCCAGATTGGATAGTAAGATTGTTGCCCGCCCCTTAGTCACCATCACGAATGTCATTTGGAGCTTTAATACAGAATTGCACCGGCCGCAATTATTGTTAATTAAACGGGCCGATGAACCATTAAAGGGCAAGTGGGCCTTGCCAGAAACTCTGTTGCGTAGTCATGAAAGTGCTGATGCAGCGTGTATTCGCTTGATTGACGATAAGATTGGCCTCCAGGTGCCGATGAGTTCAACTGAACAATTGGCTACTTTTACTGATCCCAACCGGGTTACTGGTAGCCGGGCCTTATCATTAGCCTACATGACTTATCTGCCTTCGACGCCCAAGCTGCATCCGGGCTATGGGGCAACGGACGCTCAATGGTTTACCTTGAGTGCTGATCAACGCAAGTATGTAATTAGTCACGATCGGCAGCAATTCATCCTAACGACACCTTCTGACCTTGCGTTTGACCATGTTCAAATTATCAACACCGCCATTAATCGGATCAAAAATAAGCTCGATTACCAACCAGGTATTCTCCACATTCTCGGCGATTCCTTTACCCTGCGTCAGGCCCGGGAAGTCTTTGCGGCGTTCTTAGGAACGACCCTGGATAAAATTGATAATTCCAATTTTAAGAAAACTCATAACCACCTGTTTAAGGAAGTCGGCACCGCCTCATTACAACACTCAGGTCGGCCGCCAAAGTTGTTTAAGCTAAATTGTTAATTTTATAAACTTGCATTTTCAAAAAGAGTATCTATACTAGAAGTAAATAAAAGTCAAAGATACTTTTATTTTTACGATAATTAAAGTACTTTTTACTCAAAAGAAAGTGTGGGTAATATGGATTTACAAATGTTAACCGACCTTTATGAATTCTCAATGGCAAATGGCTATTACGCCATCCTGCCCCATGATCGTCAGGCCCGGTTCGACGTTTTCTACCGGCGGGTTCCTGATAACGGCAGCTTTGTTATTGCGGCCGGTCTCCAACAAGTAGTTGAACAAGTTGCTAACTGGCATTTTTCTAAGGAAAACATTGAATACCTGAAATTATTAAAAGAGTTCAGTCCTAATTTTCTGGACTACCTCAGCAAAATTAAAAACGGCTGCACTATTCAAGCGCTCCCTGAAGGTACTCCAGTATTCCCACGAGAACCAATTATCTCCATTAGTGGTCCATTAATTGAGGCCCAACTCTTAGAAACTTTCGTCCTCAATATTATTAACCACCAGTCACTAATTGCCACTAAGTCATGGCAGATTAACCATGCCGCGCAAGGACTGCCAATAATGGAATTTGGTGCCCGGCGTGCGCAAGGACCCGACGCAGCCACTTATGGTGCACGGGCAGCTGTGATTGGCGGTTGCACCAGTACCTCAAACTTGCAAGCAGCTAGTCAATTCCACATCCCCGCAGCGGGAACAATGGCCCACGCCTGGGTAGAAAGCTTCCCTGACGAACTCAGCGCCTTTCAAGCATGGGCAAAAGTTTATCCAAATAAAATTTCCCTACTGGTTGATACGTATGATGTCCTTAAATCAGGGGTTCCAAACGCTATTCGGGTCTTTAAGCAAGCTCGGGCCAATGGTCATGAACCAGTTGGCATTCGGATTGATTCCGGGGATATTTCTCAACTTGCCATTAAAGCACGCCAGATGCTTGATGAAGCGGGCTTCCTAAAGGCTAAGATCACTGCTTCTAATGCGCTTGATGCCCACGTTGTGAAATCACTGCTGGACGAGGGTGCACCAATTGATAACTTTGGGATTGGTGAAAGCTTGATTACTAGTTCTTCTAGTCCGGTCTTAAGCGGCGTTTATAAATTAGCGGAAGAAAAAGTCAATGGTAAATGGATTCCAACGATTAAGGTTAGTGATAGCCGGGAAAAGGTTACTATTCCAGGTAACAAGCAGGTTTATCGGATCTACAGTAATGACCTGCCAAATAAGGCCATTGCCGATGTCATTGCCCTGGCTGATGAACCCATCACTGCACCGCTCAAGGTTGTTAACTCCAACCCTACCGCAACTAATGCCAGTCAAGTCTTAGCCAACTTTACTGCTAAGCCGCTATTAAAAACCTACTTAACAGCAGGCCAGCCGGTAAAGGTGGAAACGGATGTCTTTAAGATTCAACAAACTTCCCGGCAATTGCTCGCTCAATTACCAGAAGCAAGTAAGCGGCTAGTCAACCCTGATCGCTACCCGGTTTACTTAACCGCTAAGTTAGCTGACCTTCAAGAACAATTGATTACCAAAGCCCAGTTTGCTGAGGAGAATTAAAATGGCAAAAGCATTATTAATTATTGACTACACAAATGACTTTGTCGCTGATAATGGATCCCTAACCGTCGGTAAACCAGCCCAGGCGTTAGAGCAACCCATCATTAGTTTAGCTAACCAGTTTCTTAAAAATAAGGATTACGTGATTCTGCCGACTGATGGTCACTTGAAAGATGATCATTTTAATCCCGAACATCGCCTATACCCACCCCACAATATTATTGGGACTAAGGGACAAAAATTATATGGCAAGGTTGGTCAATGGTTCCAACAAAATCAGACTGATCCCCACGTCTATAAATTTAATAAAAACCGCTATTCCGCTTTCCAGAATACTAATCTAGACAATTATTTACGGGAACGGCGGATTAACGATGTCTGGATCTGTGGAGTATGTACCGATATCTGTGTATTACACACGGCAATTAGTGCATATAACCGTGATTATCAAATTGTCATCCCGCAAAAGGCAGTCGCTACTTTCTCCGAACTGGGAGCAAAGTGGGCAATGGGACACTTCAAGAATGTTCTTGGAACAACGATTCGTTAACGTAAAAGGAAGCATCTAACAATGAGTTTTTATGGCAACCAAACTGAAAGGATGGTTGAATCAGCCACTCCGGGTATTCATTTGCACACAATCACGAACTTAGCTGAAACTCCACAGGTAAATATAATTATCGTTCATGGGTTATCATCATATGCTAAAAGTTATGACCCCTTCGCTAGTTTTCTTGTTAAGCATGATTGCAACGTTTTTCGCTACGATCAGCCTGGTCATGGAAAGTCAGAGGGACCCCGGGGATATATGGATTCTTTAGCTGACCTGTATGAAAATTTACATGTAATGGTTAGAAGGACTAAAACGGCTTATCCAAACCTTCCCCTATTTGTCATTGGTCATAGCATGGGTGGCGAAACAGTCCTCTTATATGGTATAAAGTACCCGCAAACGGTTGATGGATTCGTGGTGGCTGATCCAGTTTCCATTGTTAAAGCACCAAATTCATGGAGTAAGGGTTTAACAGGCGACCCTAAGAAACAATTACCTAACGTGTTAAGTACAGGGCTTAACAGTGATCCACGAGTAGTTCATAGAATTCAAAATGATCCTGCTAATCTGCATCACTTGACAGTTGGAATTTTGCAGAATGAAATTAAGGGAGCTTACTTCCTTCGGGAACACTTAACTGGCTTTAAGGATCCACTATTGTTTTTACAAGGTCAAAAAGACGGTTTGATTGATTATCATGATTCATTAGAAGCTTACGCAATGATTGCTTCTAATGACAAAGAGCTTCACGTCTACTCTTCTCTAATGCACAATATTTTTGACGAGCCCCAACGAAAATGGGATATCTACTCAGAAGTCGTCCAGTGGATTAATCGTCATCGATATTGACACTGAGTTGCAGCTATTAAACCACTTTGAAATTATAAAAGAGACGCAACGAATGACACTTTCGTCACTGTTACGTCTCTTTTTCATATGGTTAATGATCCTAATGAACAATGGCCTTCTTTAACAGGTATCCACATTGCCCTGCACTAACCACTGTTAAGCCGCTAATAAGTCCCAGGTTGTTATCCCGCAAAACAAATGCAACAATGATTCCAGAAATTAAAGTCGCCCCTAATCACAATTAATTGCTGGTATTTAAACTTCCTGAAAAATTCCGTTATTCTTGATTCTTATCAATGCGGTTGATTGTTAATGGGTATTTCTTATCGAGTTTAGGAGTAACAAATTTAATAGTTAATCCCTTTTTCAACGGTCCCATTAGTATCCAAGCGCTAATCCATAACATCCCCACTATCGATGACCAAATATCACTACCTTGAATTAGTGGAAACATGCATCCCCAAATTAACATAATGATATAACGTGTATATTATCAACTAAGCAATAATTGCCTAACTAAACTAATTTTCGAATAATTCAATTCGACGTAATTGACGTTTCAGTTGACCTTGCTTTTCTAATAAAGCAAATTTACGAGACAGGGTCTCAGGTGTTGTTCCAAGATATAAGGCTAAGTCCTTCATTTTTAAGGGTAAGGTAAAATTATTTTTACCAATTTCATCTGTATATGTTTGTAAATACTTTAATAACCGGTCTTCAACCTTCGGCAAAGCCAACAAGTGAACTTGTTTTTGCATTTCCGAAACTTTAACAATATTTAGTTCCAATAATCGAATACTTAATTCTGGCTGTTTATGCATCAACTTCAATAAATCCTGCCGTTTTAATAAACAAATTTCACTGTGTTCCGTAGTCTCGACGTAATTATTGATATTCTTTTGACCAAAAAGCCAATCCTCACCAATATAATCACCAGTATGCAAGATTTGCAAAACATTCTCATAGCCGTCTTCATCTAAGGTGTACTGCTTAGCGTTACCATCAGCGACAATTACTAAATTATCATCTATCGTTGGATCAATTATCACTTCACCCTTTTGATAGTTCTTATGCTGAACTAATTTTTCGATTTGCATCTTCTCATCCTGAGGTAAAGCATTAAATAGTGGTACTAAGTTAACACATAAATCAGCCATTAAATTCATCGTCCTTTAATTAAAAGTCATCATCGTCATCTTCGACATACAATCCTTCTTTTAGTTCATGACCTAAGAAGTCTTGAGTTACCCGAATTTGCTCCTTAATCCAAGCCATTAAATTAGTTAAATTAGCAGATAATTCTGGCCAACTTTCATTGTTAGCTAAAGCAATTGCCTTAGTAATGAAGAGCGTTTGCGTATCAAAATCTTTTACCAAGGCAAATATTTGATTATCACCTGCTAAATATTTACTACTGCCATCTTCTTCTAGCATAGAATATTCCTTAAATTGAGCTGTAATTGTTGGAATACTTTCACCATTATTAACCAATAAGTGATTCAATTGGTCAAATTCCTGAAGTTCATAAGCAATCCAACCAGCAGCTTTTTCGGCTAAAAAAAGACTAGCAGATCCTTTAGCAAATAAGTTAGCTTGGTTAATCTTTAAAGAATGGATTAACAAGTTAGAAATAATGTGACCAGTCATGGCAGCTGCAGTTGGCTGATGGTGATCAAGGTCGCTTTGCTTCAATTCCGCCTGGTATTTTTCTTCTGCATTCATCAGTTAAGCTCCTTTTCCTTAATTCCTTGTACTTCATAACCCATTTTTTCAATAGCTGTCTTGACGTCAACAGTTGTAGTCTTATCAGGATCCAACGTAAATTTTAGCTTTCCTGCATTGAATAAAACTTTGATTTGGTCGGTTCCATCCAAACTACCAACCGCCCTTTCAATTTTACTTAAGCATGAAGGACAGGTCATACCAGATAATTTCATCATTACTTTTTCCATGATTAAATTCCCCTTCCTTATTAATTTACATATCTAATGATACTTTGTTTTATTGATTATAGACTTGATGATCGTCAATTTTTTGTTGAAATTTGATTAATCTCATCCCGTTCAAGATAACAATTAAGATGCTAAATTCATGAATAAACATCCCACTTGCCATTTCAACATAACCCGCAAACAAACCGATGAACAACAATAAGACTGTCAGTAAAGCCATCACGATATTTTCATTCATGTTCAAAATTGTCTTCTTGGATAATCCAAGGGCATAAGCGATCTTTCGCAAGTCATTTTTAACTAAAACTATGTCTGAAACTTCAATGGCAACATCCGCTCCACTACCAACGGCAATTGCAACATTAGCATTAGCTAAGGCCGGACTATCATTGATCCCATCACCAATAAAAGCAATATGGTGTCCCTTAGCTCTTTCTTTTTTAACAAAAGCAGCCTTGTCTTGTGGCAGCATTTGACCATGAACTTCATCGATTGGCAACTTCGCCGCAATTCGTTCAGCAGTTTCTTGATTGTCTCCAGAAAGCATCACTAGCTTCTTAACCCCTAATTCTTTTAAGTGGGTTAAAGCATCATTAGCTTCTGGGCGCAATTGGTCTTTAATGCCAAAAACAGCTAATTGACTTTGGTCCTCATTGGCAAAAGTGACAATTGAATTACCTAATTGACTCAAATGATCAATTGTTTCACCCAATTTTGCATTGGCACGAGTATTTTCAGCAATTAATTTTTGGTTACCTAAATAATATTTTTGATTATTTAAAGTGGCAATGATTCCCTTACCCTTAACAGTTTCCACTTTAATTGAAGCTGGCTTTTGTTTATTTAATTTGGCAATTGCCTGAGCTAAGGGGTGGTTACTTTGACGCTCAATTTGAGCAGCTAATTTAATAATTTCATCTTTGGGCCCATTTAATACCTCAATTGCACTAACTTCTGGATGTCCAACAGTCAAAGTGCCGGTTTTATCAAAAGCAATTTCATCAATCCGATGAGTTTGGTCCATCACTTGCGACCCTTTAAACATAATGCCATTTTTAGCACCATTACCGATACCAGCAACTGTAGATACTGGCACACCAATAACTAAAGCACCTGGGCAACCCAGCACCATAACTGTAATAGCCAGCCTAAGGTCTTTAGTAATTAAACCTACAACGATTGCAATTATAAGTACGGCGGGAGTGTAATATTTGGAAAACCGGTTAATTAACTTTTCTGTATGTGACTTTGTGTCTTGTGCTTCTTCAACTATTTCGATAATTTTACCGAAAGTCGTATCTTCACCGACTGCGGTAGTTTCGACAGTCAATGTACCGTTTTCAAGGATAGTTCCTGCATATACTTCATTACCGGCTTTTTTATTAACTAATTTAGATTCACCGTTAACACTGGCTTCATTAAGATAACCAGAACCTGAAACAACCTTGCCATCGACTGGAACCTGATCACCAGTTTTAACTAAAATCTTCTCACCAGGATCAATGAAATCGACGTCTTTTTTCTCAGTTGAGCCATCATCTTGAACAACTAACGCAGTCTGTGGTGCCATTTTGGTTAAATCAGCGACAGCTGACCGCGTTTTCTTTAGGGTTAATTCTTCCAGTACATCTCCTAATATGAATAGCCAAGTAACAATGGCTGCTTCATTAAATTCACCAATAATGAAGGCACCGATTACCGCCAGCGATACTAAAACATCAATAGAAATTAATTTAACCCTTAAAGATGAAATAGCCGTCAAAACAATTGGAAGCACTCCAACAATCCCCACTATAAGCATTAAAGCCTGGTATGGTAAATTCATGTGCAATAGCCATTTAGATCCTTCAGCAAGCAACAGCAGAATAGTATTAACAAGCAAAAGCTGCTTTTTGTACCTCATAAAAAATTGTTGTAACTTAATCATTTTTCACCACTTCCTTTCTTGACACTACATATTATAGGTAAAAAACAATTTAGGTAACTTGACTGTTATCAAGATACTAGTGTCTTTTTATATTTGGCAGATTGTAAAATTTAAGTTGAACATTTAAGTGGACAGAAAAGCCCATCAAGGTCTTTAATGGTGTTACCTCAACATTCCATTAGAAAGAAGGACCTTGATGAGCACCACTATTTTATCATTCCAGCACCGCGTTGTCATTGAAACGCTTCATAATGAAGGACGTTCCTTGCGATACATCGCTAACTACTTAGGCTTTAGTAAGGCCACCATCTTTAACGAACTTCACCGGCTAAATAGTGAGTACCAGGCTGAGCTAGCGCAAACTGACTTTGAACAAAAGGTTAGTCAACGGGGGCGGAAGCCTTCGCTCACTAAAAACCTTAAACACTTGGTCGAGGAAAAGATTCAAGTCCAGAAGTGGTCCCCTGAACAAGTTGCCCATGTGGTTGGGATTGCCTACAAGACGGTTTATAACTGGATTGATCAAAAATGGCTTGATGTGCAGTTATCTGATTTGCCTGATCATGGAATACGTCGCCATCACGCTAAAGAAAAGCGTGGTACATTCAGTCACGGCCGCTCAATTGAGGAGCGTCCTCATAAAATCGAAACTCGCCAGGAATTTGGCCACTTTGAAGCTGACACCGTGCTTTCTGGCAAGCGTAAAGGTCAAGCTGTGGCTACTTTTGTGGAGCGTAAGAGTCGCCTGACAATGGTTAAACGGCTCCATGGTCGCGACAGTCAGTCCATGACTCAAGCCGTACTTGAACTAGCTAGTCAACTTCAAGACAAACTCAAGACGCTGACCGTAGATCATGGTAAAGAGTTCGCTAACTACCAGGCAATTGAACAGCGAACTGGTACTCCGGTTTATTTTGCCCATGCTTATTCACCACATGAACGCGGTAGTAATGAGAACCGTAACCGAGTTTTACGGCGCTTTATTCCTAAAGGCCAAGCCATTGAAGAACTAAGTGAGCACCAACTGGTTCAAATTAATTGGTATTTGAATTCACGGCCACTTAAATATCTTAACTGGCATACACCAATCGAGATCTTCCTGCTTAATTTACGTCATTAAATTCGTTCAAGTTATTTCTTGCAATCTGCCTTTTAGAATAGTTTTGATTAATTATCGTAATCTTTATCTTCTCCTTTCTTCGATCAACTTAATAAAACGCAATGGGCAAAAAATAAGTACCATATGTTAAAATTTCTAGATAGTTGGCTATACATAACTAACAAGTCTTAATACATCTCGCTATTTTTTAATGGCGGGACCTTATTATCAGTTAGTCAATAAGTAATTAAAATTACAAGGAGGCAGGACCATTATGTTAACCAATACTTTTATCAAAAAGCTTACGAATGACAGTAAACTAAATATTGAGAATCTTGTAATCCTAACATGTGCAATATTCATTGCTAGTATTGGATTGAACATGAACTCAACAGCAACGATTATCGGGGCAATGTTGATTTCACCACTTATGTCTCCTTTATTAGCTATTGGTACTGGACTGGCTATTTACGACATAAAATTAATTAAAAACGGTAGTACGACAATCCTCGTAGAAATCATTATTAGTCTTTTAGCTTCAACCAGTTATTTCTTTTTTTCACCGCTTTCTTATGCAAGTAAAGAAATTATCGCTCGAACTAGCCCAACTATTTGGGACGTAATGATTGCATTCTTCGGAGGAGTAGCAGGAATTATTGGTGCTAGCAAAAAAGAAGCTACTAACATTGTACCAGGCGTTGCTATCGCTACGGCATTAATGCCTCCGCTTTGTACAGTCGGCTATGGAATTGCTTCGCATAATTTAACATTCTTTCTAGGTGCCTCTTATCTCTTTTTAATTAATGCAGTATTTATCATTTTAACTGCATTTTTAGGAGTTAAGACTATGCGGTATTTAAGCCATGCTAATAATTATTCTACTAGCTTTTTTCGTTTGCCTACTAGAAAAGAGTTTTTCTTTATAATTGCCATATTATCATTGACTATTCCAAGTATATTTTCTGCAAAACAAATGGTACAACAATCAATTATTGAAAATAATGTCCATAAATTAGTTGCGTCCGAATTTGCTGATTCACTAGTTATTAAAGAAGATATTGATAACCAAAATAAAACTATTAACCTGACAATCTCTGGCTCCAAAGAAAATTCTCAAAAAATTAAACGTATCAAAAAAAGATTAACCAATTATAACCTTAAAGACTATTCATTAAATGTTATCCAGGTAGCGCAGCTTAATGCAGCAACTGAGACGCAGCTAAATAATCAGGTAACAAGTATCATTAACCGACAAAGACAAACAGAAGATGAGAAGAATAAAAGGCGTTTAATCAAGCAAAATAAACAAAACAAGAAAATTGCTAAGTTATCACATAATATTAATTCTGTCACTTCAGTTAGTGACACTAACAACAATCATTCCATCATTGTGGAACTTCACAAGAAAATAAATCGTGAACAGAAGGAACAATTGACGATAAAAATAAAAAAGAACTTTCCTCATATTGATAAAATTGAATATGTATTAGAGGATTCCTAAAAAAGCTACTATTAACAAAGATTATTGCTTAATATCTGTCATAAAGCGTAATGAAACACAAAATAGTAATTCAATTACTATGTCGATCTCTTTGTGATTTCTAAAGACTTGCTTCGCTTCGACGGAGGGTTCCCTACAGGCTAGCTTCGTGTCGAAAAACGAACTAGCAAGCTAGTTCTGTCTCCTTTTTCAGTCTGTGATATTTAACTTGAAAGCGATTCGATGCGGATCTGTTTTATAATCATATCGAAAATTCGCAGGAGAGTTGTATACTCGACGTATATGACAAAAATATTCGGCTTTATGGTTAGAATCTTTATTTTACAAAAAGTGAAGAATGAAGGCATTATGCCACAATACTACGTGGAGAATGATCACCCGGCGATTATTCCCAAGTCTGTTTTCATGCAAGTCCAGCAGATCATCAAGCAGCGACATAACAGAATTACCACTAAAAATGGCAAGCACAGGCGACTTAATGGTAAATATTGCTTCTCTCAAAAATTATTCTGCGGTAAATGCGGTGATATCTTGCAACGGAACATGTGGTATCGACCGGAAAAAGTGGTAGTCCGGCGATGTGCAAGCCGCGTAAGACGCAGTAAGACTGGCCGGCGATGCATGATTCGAAACGTCAAAGAACCATTGCTGAAGGAAGCCACCGTTGAAGCATTCAATCAGCTCATTGAAGGGCATGAGTTGGCCAGTAAACAAATTAAAGCTAACATCATGAAGGTCATTAAGAACTCTAAAGGCCCAACACTTGATCAAATCGACCAACAGTTGGAAGAGGTGCAGATGAAGCTTATCCAGGCTGCTAACCAGCACCAGGACTGTGATGCCCTTACACAACAAATCATGGACCTGCGGAAGCAAAAGGAAAAAGTCCAAAGTCGTGAAACTGATCAACAAGCCAAACTACACAGCCTTGATGAAATCAAGGAATTAGTCGAATTGCACAAGTATGGCTTAGTGGATTTTGATGAACAACTGGTTCGTCGTTTGGTAGAAAAAATCACCATCTTCCAACGCTACATGGAGTTCACGTTTAAAGATGGTGAAGTAATTAGGGTTAATATGTGAAAATAATCTGGCAATACAGCACTCAGCTATTTTGGCTGGGTGTTATTTTAATAGGCCAGTTTTTAAATGGATCTAGTTCAGGATCTATTTTTACTGGTTTAGGAAACTCAAACTTGTTAGTCGGTCCCGTACCCCAGCGTGGATTACTATGTAAAATTGCTTCAAGTTTAGTAATTCTGCTTGTCGGGACAAAAGTTACTATGCTATTGAAGCTTCTTAATTTAGAAGTTTCTTCATCCAAATCATACTGACTAATTTCGACTGTTTGAACTTTTCCTTGCCCAAGAAAAGTATCCCAAAATCCAACACATATTTTACCGTCGTCCATTGTTACTCTAACTTTTTCGCCAATTGGATTAGCCTTTAGCTGATCAAAGTCACAAGAATATTGCTCAACAGCTTTTCCAGCTAAATTGTACTGAATAAATTTCATGATTTTCCTCATTAATTTAATCCTTATCCAGGTAAAAATCTTTCAATCGGTAAGTAGTTACCGGGTTAACATAATAGTTGTATTTTGCTACCAAGTCACAAACTTGATCGCCATTAATCAATGTGATGATGCGAGTTCCTTCTCGAGCCGTCCTGACTGCTTCTCTTGTGAAGTCGGAATTAGTAATAAAAATACCAAATTCAGCATTAAACTTGTCCATTGCACCGCGAAATTTATCGATCTCCGGTGCTGATACTTTACCCTGCCAACGCTTAGCCTGAAGCGCTACCCGCGTAGTCCGATAATCATCAGAACGAACATATCCGAATCCGTCGATTCCTCCATCAGCCACGTATTGAACACCCTTTTCATCGTCGACATCTATTCCCATTTTGGTAAGTAACCCACGACAAAAGAGTTCAAATTTTTTAGGATTCATCTTCATTAATGCATCCAATAACTGTTGACGCCAAGGGGCTTCTATTTCATCCGAATCGTTACTATCTTCAATATTGGTTTTCTCAGGGACGGATGCCTTATTTTGTTTTTGTTTTGAAATCATCTTTTCTACTACTGGTCGAACATCACGATCACCATCAAAAGACGACAAATCAACATTACGGCCCTTCTCTGATAACTCAAGTAGTCGTCCATCTTGTATAAGATACCCAGTCATAATCAGATACTTAACGGCATAATTAAGCGTCCACGCAAACGGACTGTATTTATTCCCCGTCTTTTTAGAAACCTTAATTTTATCTACTTCATCCTCTGAAATAGCATTTGAGTTATCGTGAATGTCCTGACGTATTTCTTTCCTAGTAACCTGCCCGCCTAACCGATGCATTGATTTCAGTATTTCGTTCATCGTTAGATTTTCAATATTGATTTGTCTATTTGCCATCCTGTTTACCGCCTTAATAATCTTTCAATATTAATATTATACGTCAAGTACACAACTGTCCTGCAAATTTTCTAATTTTCAATCAAAATACAATATTGCTTCCATCTACTCAACCCTCAGCACCAAATTCACCCTTTTTTACACCAGTTATATTTACCTTCATATCAACGCTCACCTCTACTTTCACTATCCTAATCAGCACGACCTGCCAAACTGGACATTCACCTACTCGACTATCGAAATAGGACATTGAACACTCGACCCGCCAGCTCCAAATAGAAAAAGTGTACTAATCCCGCTCGTCAAAATCAGAATTAGTACACTTTCAATCAGCTATAAATGCCGTCATACCGGCGTTTATCGGCTATTTTTCTGTACGTTCAATGACAGTAACGCTCTCAACATGCGTCGTCTGCGGGAACTGGTCGACGGGCTGGATGGGCTTCGTGACGTGGTAGCCAACTTCCGCAAAGCGTTGAATGTCCCGCACCAGGGTCGCTGGATTGCAAGACACGTAGATCACTTTTTGCGGTGCCATCTTGCCGGTGGCCTCAATCAGTGACTCCGCCAAGCCCTTGCGCGGTGGGTCGACGATCACCACGTCCGGTTTCAAGCCTGCCGCCTGCCACTTGGCAAACTGCTCTTCGGCCTTACCGACCACGAATTCAGCGTTCTTAATCCCGTTTCGCTTGGCATTGTGCTTGGCGTCCGCAATCGCGGCGGGCACGATTTCGACCCCATAGACCTGCTTGGCGTGCTTAGCCACCGCCAGCGAAATCGTCCCGATCCCGCAGTAGGCGTCAATCACCGTCTGGCTGCCATCCAGGCCCGCATTGTCAATCGCCGTCTGGTACAGCCGCTCCGTCTGCTGGGGATTCACCTGGTAGAAGGACAGCGGCGAAATCGCAAAGTCAATGCCGAGCAACTGATCGTGGATTTCGTCCTTGCCCCACAGCGTCTTATTGGTATCGCCCAACAGCTTATTTGTCCGCTTATCGTTGATGTTCTGCACAATGCTCTTTACTTCCGGCACCCCGGCCACGATGCCGTCGACAATCTGCTCCGCCATCGGCAGGCGCTTCGTGTTCGTGACCAAAACGACCATCACTTCATGGCTGTAATAGCCCCGCCGCACCATCACCGTCCGGATAACGCCCTTGCCGGTCCGTTCATCATACGGCGTCACGTGGTACTTTCGCAATAAATCGCGGACGACGACAATTGCCTCGTCAATCTTGGGATCCTGGATGTAAAAGTCCTCGATTGGTACCAGGGTGTGGCTGCCCCGCTTATAAAAGCCGGTTTCCAGTTTGCCCCGGACCAGCTTGACGGGTACCTGGGCCTTATTCCGGTAGTGGTAAGGCCGCTCCATCCCCATTGTCGGCGCCACCTTAATCCCATCCAAGTGGGCCTTCGCCAATAATTCTTCAATCTGGTGCTGCTTAAAACGCAACTGTGCCGGGTACTTCAAGTGACCCAGTGGGGCGATTCCAGTCTGGATGTACTTCTTATCCTTCACGTCCACCCGGTCGGCGCTCTTCGTCTGCCAAGCCATCACCCGGCCCCAGGCAAAGTGGCGGGTCACCTTGGTTATCCGCACCGTCACTTCTTCTCCGGGCAGGGCGTTGGACACAAAGACTGGGAAGTCATCAATCTTGACGACCCCGTTACCCTCATATGTCAAATCAATTACCTGAGCCTGGTATTCTTCGTTTTTATGTACCGGAACGTTTACTTTCACGATTCTGCCTCCATTAACGCTTATTCGATATGACTATTATTACAAAATCCGCCCACTGCTTCAAGCAAAGGCGCACCCAGACAAAAAGCCGAGAGAAAACAGCATTTCTCTCGGCTTCGTTATTATATTGTTGATTCGACTTTCATCAAGATAACGTGCTTCGCCAGCACAGGATCGTGCCCTAGGTGTGAATACTCGCTCGGCCTGTTGCCATGCCAAGCAATGTTCTAGCTAGTCGTACGCTCTGTCGAGGAACTGGCTCCGTACTTCTTTACTTATCTTCATCACTAATCTTGCCGACACCTTCCACGAAGTCCTTTTCGACCCGTTGGAAGTCGGCTGAATCAGTAATCGCGTCATCTGGAATCTCATCCAGGTTTGCGACCACCTCAATGTGCTTTTTCAAGTCGTGGAACTTCATCGGTGCGTCCCCACCGTATTCACCATCAAGGTTGATCATCAACCGGTCTTCCTTGCTCAATGGGGTTACATCCACATCGGTCGCCTTGGCATAGATAATCCGCGGGTCGTCGAGGTGCTTTCCCTGCAAGGCCTTCGCCATCAGCGCCAGCATGTCGGCCAGACTACTCTTCTTGACGATAATCATGGTGAACTTACCGTCATCCAGCGACGCGTCCGGCACAATCTGTTCAAAGCCACCGACCGAATTAGTCAGCGCCAGCAAGATCATCGACGCCGTACCCCGGTATTCCTGGTCATCGTACTTGATTGAAACGTCCACCGGCTTGATTTGCGGCAGCAGTTCGGCCCCCTTTGCCAGGTAAGCCGCGTAGCCAAAGAGGGACTTCATCGATGACGGCACGTCATAGGTCAGCTCGGTCAGGGTTCCCCCCGCCGCAATGTTCATAAAGTAGTTGTCACCGGCCTTGCCGATATCGATTTTGAACTTCTTGTTCTTCTTCAAAATCAGCTTAGCGGCAGCAATCGGGTCATCACGGGGAATCCGCAGCGCCCGGGCGTAGTCATTAGTAGTCCCAGCCGGAATGATTGCCATCGTTGGCCGGTGTTCCAGACCGGCGATCCCATTGATGACCTCATTCAAGGTCCCGTCACCACCGGCGGCCACAATCAGGTCAAACCCTTCCTTGGCCGCCCGCGTCGCCTCGTTCTTTGCCGAATTCGGCGCAGGGGTTGTCGCAAAGGCACTGGTCTCGTAACCGGCCTTTTCGTAGATATCCAAAATATCGACCAGGTCTTTGCGGAGCGCCTCACGACCAGCAGTCGGGTTATAAATAATCCGTGCTCGTTTACGCATCGTTAGCCTCCTACATTGCCTTTAGCGATTTCATCAACAGCTGGGTAACAATCTTCGGGTTGGCCTTTCCGTGAGTCTGCTTCATAATCTGCCCCATCAGGTAGCCAACAGCCCGGTCCTTACCATTCTTGTAGTCGTCAACTGATTGCTGGTTATTAGCCAGAACGTCGTCAACGATTGGCTGCAGCTGAGCAGGATCAGACAATTGTACCAGACCGTGCTCCTTGGCGTAGGCCTGCGGTTCTTCCCCATTCAGAATTCCCTTGAAGACCTTCTTCGCCATCTTAGAAGAAATCGTTCCGTCGTCGATCAGCTTAACCATTCCGGCCAGGTTGGCTGGCGTCAGCTTAGTGTCCTGGAGGTCAACGTGCTGGTCATTCAGGTAGGAGTTGACATCGTTCATTAGGTAGTTGGCCACCCGCTTTGGATCGCCGCCATCCTTGATTGCTTCCTCAAAGAAGTCGGACATTTCCTTAGTCTGGGTCAGTACCATGGCGTCGTAGTCGGATAGGCCAAGGTCGTCAACGTAGTGCTTCCGCCGTTCACCCGGCATTACCGGCATTTCGTCCTCGATTTCCTTAATCCAGTCTTCGCTAACTTCCACTGGCGGCAGGTCCGGTTCTGGGAAGTAACGGTAGTCATCGGCCCCTTCCTTAGACCGCATCGAAATCGTTGTTCCGGTTGGTTCGTCGTAACGCCGCGTTTCCTGGGCAATCTGCCCACCTGACATTATGACATTCTGGTGCCGCTTCTCTTCAAAGGCCAGGGCCTTACGAACGTAGTTGAAGGAGTTGATGTTCTTCATTTCGGTCTTGGTTCCAAACTTATCAGAGCCGATTGGCCGGATCGAGATGTTGGTGTCAACCCGCATTGACCCCTCTTCCATTTTCACGTCGGAAATCCCGGTGAATTGGATTCGTTGCCGGAGTGCTTCCAAGTAGGCCACCGCTTCTTCTGGCGAAGCGATGTCCGGCTTAGAAACAATTTCGATCAGTGGCGTCCCCTGCCGGTTCAAGTCGACGTAGGAATACTTGCTGGTGTGGGTGTTCTTACCGGCATCTTCTTCGATGTGCATCTCTTCGATCCCGATTTTCTTCTTTTTACCGTCGACCTCGATTTCAATCCAGCCGTCGTGGGCGATTGGCGTCGCGGACTGGGTAATTTGGTAGGCCTTTGGGTTATCCGGGTAGAAGTAGTTCTTCCGGTCAAAGTGCATCCGCCGTGCGATTTGGGCGTGGAGGGCCAGGCCGGCCATAATTCCATCACGGACAACGCCCTTGTTCAACGTCGGCAGTACCCCGGGGTACCCCCAGTCAATAACGTTGGTATTAGCGTTCGGCTGGTCACCATATTCGACCGGTGAAGGACTGTAAATCTTGGAATTCGTCTTTAATTCCACGTGGACTTCAAGCCCAATGGTTGTTTGAAAGTTCATCTTAGTTCTGTCCTCCTAACTGTGGAGTCTTCTTGTGGAAGTCCGTCGTCTGTTCAAAGACGTAACCGGTGTTGTAGATCGTCTGTTCATCAAACGGCTTCCCGATTAATTGGAGACCAACTGGCATCCCGTCTTCAGCGGAGAAGCCGGCAGGCAGTGACATTGCTGGCAACCCGGCCATGTTCACCGGCACGGTCAGCACATCGTTCATGTACATCGTCTTCGGGTCGTCGATCTCGGCGCCAATCTTGAAGGCCGTGGAAGCCCCGGTAGCACCGACAATCAGGTCGTAATCCTTGAAGACCTTCGTGAAATCGTCACTAATCAGGCGACGAACCTTCGCGGCCTTGTTGAAGTAGGCATCGTAGAAACCGGCCGACAGGGAGAAGGTCCCCAGCATGATCCGACGCTTAACTTCATCCCCGAATCCTTGGGAACGGGACTTAACGTAAACTTCTTCCAGGTTCTTCGCTTCTGGAGCACGGTAGCCGTAACGAATCCCATCATACCGTTGCAAATTCGATGAGGCTTCGGATGAGGCCAGGATGTAGTAAGCCGGAACACCATCGTGAGTGTGAGGCAGGCTCACTTCGTCCACGGTCGCGCCCAAGGACTCTAAATGGTCCAGGGCGGCCTTAATAACTTCCTTCACGTCAGCACGCAGACCATCATAGTATTCCTTTGGCACGGCAATCTTGAGGCCCTTGATACTCGTGGAGTCATTCAGCTGGGCAGCCCAGTCTGGAACCGCCTTGAGTGAGGAGGTCGTGTCGTGCTCATCGTTGCCGGCAATCAAAGCGGTCAAGTAGGCGTTGTCCTTAACGGACCGGGTCAGCCAGCCAACCTGGTCAAAACTGGACCCAAAGGCGATGATTCCCCAACGAGAAACCCGCCCGTAAGTTGGCTTCATGCCGACAATCCCGTTGAAGGAAGCGGGCATCCGGATGGAACCACCGGTATCAGTACCAAGCGCACCAAGAACGTCACCAGCGGCAACGGCAGCCGCAGAACCACCTGAAGAACCACCTGGTACCCGGGTCAGGTCCCATGGATTATGGGTGGTGAAGAAGGCAGAGTTTTCCGTAGAAGAACCCATGGCAAATTCGTCCAGGTTGGTCTTCCCAACGTTAACGTAGCCCGCCTGCTTCAACTTTTCAACGACCGTAGCATCGTAAACGGGATTGAAGTTTTCCAGTATCTTGGAAGCCGCAGTCGTCCGCAGGCCCTTGGTCAGAATGTTATCCTTAACCGCCAGCGGAATCCCGGCAACCAGCTGGTCAGCGCTAATCCCGGCTTCATCAACTGCCTGGGCCTGCTTCATGGCCCCTTCTTCGTCCAGGGTCAGGAAGGCCTTGACCTGGTCGTCATTGGCCTTGATGTGGTCAAAAGTTTCCTTGGTCAGTTCCGTGGCGCTGATCTTCTTGTTCACCAGGTCATCGTGGAGCTGGCTGAGGTCAGTTTCGTAAAAGTCCATTATTCGCCATCCTCACTTTCATCAATGATTACTGGAACCCGGATGTAACCGTCATCTGCGTCCGGAGCGTTCTTCAGCAAGGCAGCAGTTTCTTCCTTGCTGGCCTTGACTGCCTTGTCCTCGCGCAGGGCGTTGACCCGGTCAGTGGCGTTCGTCATTGGCTCGACACCGTCCGTATCTTCGTTTGCAATTTCCTCAAACATATCGATAATACTTCCCAGCTGAGTCGTGAATTGTTCAAGCTCATCCTGGGGGAATTCCAGCTTAGCAAGTTCTGCAACGTGCTTTACTTCCTGCTCAGTGATTTTACTGGCCATCATTTCGACCTCTTTTCTCAAAATTAAGTATATATACAATTAACAATTCTAGCACAGAATGGGCAATTTTTTTATTGATTTATGTGCTGGAATAGCAAAGGGGCTGTGACATAAGCCCGATTACTTTAATAAAAGGCGAATAGCGCAGTACACAAATGGGCTCCAGTGCTCGGCAAATGAACTGCACCCTGTCAAGTAGACAGGTAATTATACAATGAATGTTAGGCAGCTTGATGCCGGTATTCTACCGGGGTCAGGCTGTTTAATTTTACTTGATAACGTTGATGATTGTAGAAGTAGATATATTGATCAATTGAAGTGACTAGTTCTTCATAGCTTCGGAAGATTTGTCCATAGTAGGCCTCGTCCTTATAGTGGCTCCAAAAACTTTCCATCGGGGCATTATCAATGCACTTCCCGACGCGGGACATACTGCGACTAATACCATGTTCGGCCGTCAAACGAGCAAACTCCTTGGAAGTGTATTGGAAACCGCGATCACTATGAAGTAATGGTTTGGCAGTCGGATAGAGTTTTAAAGCCTGTTCAAGCGTCTTCATTACCAATGGGTTGTCATTGCGCTGGCTAACGACATAACTAATAATCTCGCCGTTGTATAAGTCCTTAACAGCACTGAGATAGGCTTTTTGACCATTACCATAAGTCAGATATGTTACATCAGTTACCCACTTTTCATTTAACCGTTTAGCTGTGAAATCGCGGTTAAGGAGGTTCGGCTCATAGCTTTGTCCACGAGCGATTGTGCAGCTGTGACGAGGACGACAAATCACCGCCCGCAGGTTCATTTCAACGAGAAGTCGCCGAATGCGCTTGTGGTTGTAGTGGCAGTTATAGCGGCGATTAATGAGCATCGTTAGTCTGCGGTAGCCCCAGGTACCCTTCATTTCCCAATAGGCCTGTCTGAGCCGCGCTTTTAGTTGCTTATTGACTGCTTCTTTAGTAGGAAGTGGTCGGGAAAGCCAGCGATAGTAAGCTGATCGTGAGACCTGGGCAAGAGCACAAAGTCGCTTGACTAATTGCCCTGGAAAAGCCTGACAAGTAGCCTGAATGGCCTGATATCGCATCAGATGACTACGATTATTTACTTCTTGTCTTCGTCCTCCAGGGCACTTAATTTTTTTAGGAAGAAGTTTTCCGCGGCGAGGTCTTGATTGCGGGCTTCTAGTTCCTTAATCCGCCGTTCCAATTGTTCTTCTTTACTTAACTTAGCCAAAGCCGGTTTTTGCATTTGATGTCCGCGATGATCAACGAGTGCTTTTCGACCGTCACGTTCATATTTCCGAACCCAGCTATAAACCTGGCTGTAAGAAACACCATACTTCCTCACCGCTGTTTGGTAGTCCTTATCATTGGCAAGCGTGAAGTGGACAATTTCCAGCCGTTGATCGTAAGTAGTTTTCCGCGGTGTTTTCATCTTGGTAGAACCTCCCGTAATCTTCTTCAAGGTTTTACCGTTAGTATACTGGTTCACCCAACGCATGAGAAGACTACGACTGGAGATATTATACTTACGACAGCACTCTAGTTGCGAGTAATGATTGTCCAGATAATCCAGGACCGCCGCTCGCTTGAGGTCAGTAGGATAACGGCGACAAGTGTGTGACTCCTTTAAGCCCGCCACCCCATTATTCTGGTAGTTAACGATCCACCTTCTTAAAGTTGTCCTGGCAATTCCCAGTTCTCGGGCCACCCCGCTTAAAGAGTGCTTTCTCTCCAGAACCTTTACCACGGCTACTAGCCGCTGATTTAGAGTATGATTACTAGTTCGATTGGACATAAAAACTCCCCCTAGAGTTAGATACAGAATTTTGTACAATTCCGTGTCTACTCTAAGGGGAGCATATCAAAAGCCGAACTCTGAAGCCCTATTAAGATTAGTATGAATCCAAAATGTGGGTCCGGAAGGTATCAGAACCGGCATCCCGGTAAACGATTGCCTGCATTTCAGAATCCGACTGAATCCGGATATCAATCGGAATCCCGCTCGGCAGGTAACGTTTAGCAGCCCGGGCAATGTACTGGGTAAAGCTGGTAATTTCCGTCTGACTGTAAAACTGCGTCGTTACCGTAATGTGCATCCCCGAAAGGTTGCCGTTGTGGTACTGAGCCTGGGCGGTCACCCCACTCAGGTTCGGGAAGAAGTTCTGAATCTGGCTCTTAAAGTTAGCGAAGTTGTCGTTATCGGTTGAGTCCGCACTATTTTGCGCATTCGTGGCGGACGCCTTTGGCAGCACCATCGTCTTGTAATCAAGCTTCGTCCAGCCGCTAACCTTGTTGCCATTGTTCTTGCTGTAAGCAAAGAAGCTCCCGCCGACTAGGCTGTCATCTGGAGCCTGCTTGTAGAGGGCAATCACGATTGGCACGTTCTTCAGGGCCTTCTTCTGCCGCAGCCGGGTCAAAATTTTCTGGGCAGCAATCTTGCCCTGGCGTTCCATCTCGTCCTGGCTAATCTTCTTCGTATAGGACGGCCCGTCCGTCTTCTTTTGGTAATTGTACTCGGAGTTGATCCCGACCCCGATTACCACTCCCTTGAGCTTCATCGACCGGCCATTATCCGTCATGTAGTCCTGCTCTTCAATCTGCTGGACGTACTCAGGATTCGGGTCACTCTTCTTCCCCTGGGCCGGGTTGAGTCCCTCAGGATTCTTAGCGGACTTGCGTGCTAGCCAGCTTTGCAGGGTACTGGTATCCAAGTATTGCCCTTCCTGGAAAATATAGTTCTTCGGTGAAAAGACCCGCTTGGAAACCTGGGTCAGGCCGCTTTCAAAGCTCTTCTGGTTAAGCTGGTTATCGTTTTGGGCCACGTTAATTCCGCGGGCCTTGCTAGTCTTGTAACGGCCGTTTTGAATGACCCCTTGGTAGTTGCCATTGCCCGACCCGGTAGTGCTGTAATTCTTCGACGAATTTTTCCCACATGAGGCCAGCACGACCATGCTCACCAGCAACGCCGTGGCGGTTGCAATTTTCTTGATAGTTAGCTTCACGATTTATTGTTCCTCCTTCATTGCTTGGGCAAATCGGGCTTCGTCCCAGACCGTGATTCCCAGGTCCTGTGCCCTGGTCAGCTTGTTGCCGGCCGCCGTCCCCGCAATGACAATGTCAGTTTTCTTTGATACGCTCCCGGTTACCTTAGCACCGTGTGCTTCCAACCAGTGCTTGGCATCCGCCCGGGTCAGCTCTTCCAGTTTGCCCGTCAAGACAACCCGGCGGCCGTTCCACTCGCTATCGGTGGCTGCCGGCACTACCGAACCATGGTAGTCAAAGTTGACCCCCACGGCCCGCAGCTCGTCGACGAGCTTCTTTACCTGCTCGTTAGCAAAGTAAGTCTGGACACTGTCGCCGATTGTCGGACCAATGCCGTCGACAGCCGCGACCTCGTCGGCACTAGCCGTCAGCAAGCGGTCTAAGTTCTGGAAGTGCTCCATAATCAACCGCGCTGCCTTGGCACCGACATGACGAATCCCCAAGCCAAATAATAAGCGCTCGACAGAATTATTACGACTATTCGCAATTGATGTCAATAGGTTGGCTGCCGATTTGTCGCCAAATTTATCTAAAGTTAATAATTGGTCGTGGGTCAGGCTGTACAGGTCGGTCACATCATGGACCAGTTCCTTATCCCAGAGCTGTTGGATAATCTTTGGACCGAGGCCATCAATATTCATCGCGTTCCGGGAAGCAAAGTGAGCGAGCCCCTCCTTGATTTGGGCCGGACACATCGGGTTGACGCAGCGCAGCGCCACTTCATCATCTAGGTGAACGAGGTCCGAACCGCAGACCGGGCAGGTCGTTGGTACCTGGTAAGGCTGACTATCCGCCGGCCGATTCTTTAAGTCAACCCGGGAAATTTCAGGAATAATGTCACCAGCCTTATGGAGGTAAACGGTATCGCCAAGCCGGATGTCCTTTTCACGGAGGTAGTCAGGATTATGCAGTGAAGCCCGACTGACCGTGGTCCCCGCTAATTGAACCGGGTCCATGACCGCGGTCGGGGTCACGTTTCCGGTCCGGCCGACCGTCCAGACAATGTCGCGGACGACCGTTGCCTGCTCCTCCGGTGGGAACTTGTAGGCAATCTCCCACCGCGGTACCTTAACAGTATTTCCCAGGGCATTCTCAGTGTCGAGGTCATTGACCTTTTCCACGATTCCGTCAATCCCGTAGGAGAGCTGGTCCCGCTGAGCGGTGTACTCTTCGATATAGTCGGTAATCTCTTGCCGGTTGTGCACCACCCGGTTATGGGGGTTCACGCTAAAGCCCAGTTCCCGCATCCGGTCAAGGGCCGCCGCCTGGGTCCGCACGCCGAGTTTCTGGTACTCTGGCACGTAGTACATAAAGGTTGCCAAGTCCCGGCGGGCGGTTACCTGGGGATCAAGCTGGCGGAGACTTCCCGCCGCTGCGTTCCGCGGGTTAGCAAAGACCGACAGGCCCGCCGCTTCGCGTTCCTGGTTGAGTTTGACGAAAGACTCCTTCGGCATGTAGCATTCGCCACGGAATTCCAAGCTCAACGGTTCCGGGAGCTGGTGGGGAATCGATTTGATCGTCATGACGTTAGCCGTGACGTCTTCACCGATATTCCCGTTTCCCCGGGTCGATCCCTGGACTAGCCGACCATTTTCGTAAACCAGCGAGAGGGACAGGCCATCAATTTTGAGTTCCAAATTATACTCGGGGGTCACGCTAACGTCACCGTTATCCTGCTGGCGCTGGTTGAAGTCCATCAGTTCATCGATGGAGAACACATCCCCCATCGATAGCATTGGAATTTCGTGGGTCACCTTGGTCAGTTCGCTCGTCGGTCCCCCACCAACGTGCTGGGTCGGGGAGTCGCTAGTTTTAAGTTCTGGGAACCGCTGCTCTAGCTCAACCAGCCGTTGGTAGGCCCGGTCATAGACATAATCCTCGACTGAGGGGTTATCCTGCTCATAGTATTCCCGCCCCCACTTGATCAGCTGCTCCCTGAGCGGGGCAATTTCCTGTTTGGCCGCCGCCAGCGTCAACTGGTCGACTGGTATTCGTTTATCCATTCTTTAGGCCTCACTTCTCTAATTAATCCGTCACCTTTTTAATCGGGGCAAAACTGGCAAGGAGGCGTTTAACCCCCTGGTTAGGAAAGGCGATATCCAATTCCATGTCGTTACCGGTGCCGCTAATCTTAACAACCGTTCCCTGGCCCCACTTCTTGTGCGTGACCTTATCGCCGGCCTTCCAGCTCAGCTTATCCGCGCCGGTTCCAGTGTTGGTAACGGGGGCCACCCGCTTGCCGGCATCGCGGTAGTGGTGTTTGGACTGCTGACTACGGTAGGTCGGCTTGAGGGCTGCCCGCTTGTCAAACGGCAGGCTGCTGCCAAAGCTATTCATCCCGCCGCCCTCTTCTTCGAGCAATTCGGGGCTAATTTCCTCCACAAAGCGGGACGGCTGGTTACGCTGTACCCGCCCGTACAAGAGACGGGAAACGGCATTAGTTAGGTAGAGCTTCTTTTTGGCCCGGGTAATCCCCACGTAGGCCAGGCGGCGCTCTTCTTCTAGCTCGTCATCCTCCAGCAGGGCCCGGGACAACGGGAAAATCCCCTCTTCCATCCCGACCAGGAAGACGACTGGGAACTCCAGCCCCTTGGCCGCGTGCAGGGTCATCAGGGTCACTGCCGGCGCCTGTTCGTCAACATCGTCCTGGTCGGACACCAGGGCCAGGTCGGCGAGGAAGTTCACCAGCTTCTGGCGGTTATCAACGTCATCGTCGGCGTGCTGCTTGTCGTATTCCTGGGTCACTGACTTGAATTCGTCCAGGTTCTCCTGCCGGGCCTGGGCCTCCAGACTATTGTCCTTTTGCAGCATCTTATTATAGCCCGACCGTTCCAGAATTTGGTCGGTTAATTCGGTAATGCTGAGAAATTCTGCCTGCTTATCCAGGTCCTTGATCAGTTGACCGAAGTCCGTCAGCTTGTTCCGGGTCCGGGCGGTAATCGTGTTGGCAATATCAACGTTTTGACTGGCTTCTAGCAGGGACCAGTGGTTGTCGTTGGCAAATTCACGCAGGTGTTCCACGCTGGTCAGACCAATCCCCCGCTTTGGTGTGTTGACGACCCGGCTAAAACTCATCGAATCCTGGTGGTTGACGATCAGGGTCAGGTAGGCCAGAATGTCGCGGATTTCCTTCCGGTCATAGAACTTGTGACCGCCAACCATCGTGTAGGGCACGCTCGACTTCATAAATGTTTCTTCGATCACCCGTGACTGAGCATTGGTTCGGTAGAGGATGGCAAAGTCATTATAATGATAGCCGTGCTTATCATGCTCCTCCTGAATTTTGGAGACGATGTACTGGGCCTCGTCGTGCTCGTTTTGGGCCTGGTAGTAACTAATCTTGTCTCCCTGCCCGTTTTCGGTCCAAAGGTTCTTATCCTTCCGCCCGTTGTTATTCTTAATGACCTCGTTGGCGGCATCCAGAATATTCTGCGTGGACCGGTAGTTCTGCTCCAGCATTACCGTGTGGGCGCCGGGGTAGTCGCGTTCAAAGTTCAGGATGTTTTCAATGTTAGCACCCCGCCAGCCGTAGATACTCTGGTCGGCATCCCCGACGACGCAGATGTTTTCATACTTGTCCGCCAGCATGTGGACCAGCTTGTACTGGGCGTCGTTGGTGTCCTGGTACTCGTCGACGTGGATGTAGTGGAAGCGGTCCTGGTAGAATTCCAGTGTTTCCGGGTCCTGCTCAAACAGCTCGATGGTTTTCATAATCAGGTCGTCAAAGTCGAGGGCCTGGTTGGCCTCTAATTGCTCCTGGTAGAGCTTATAGGCCCGGGCCACGACCTGACTGTACATGCTGTGGGGATTATTGTCACTGCCGGCCTTGGCGGCGTAGTCCTTAGGCGTCAGCAGAGCATTTTTAGCGTTGGAAATGGTACTGAGAATGCTCCGCGGGTCAAACTTCTTCGGGTCAATGTTGAGTTCCGCACAGACCTGCTTCATCAGCGTCCGCTGTTCGCTCGTGTCGGCAATCGTAAAGGCCCGGTTATAACCAAGCTTTTCAATGTCGCGCCGCAAAATCCGGACACACAGAGAGTGGAAGGTTGACACCCAGATGTCATGGGCACCTTCACCAAGGAGCTTGCCGACCCGTTCCTGCATTTCCTTGGCAGCCTTGTTGGTAAAGGTAATTGCCAGGATATTCCACGGCAAAACACCCTTTTCCTCAATCAGGTAAGCAACCCGGTGCGTTAACACCCGGGTTTTCCCTGAACCGGCTCCAGCCATGACCAGCAGTGGCCCCTCCGTCGTCAGAACCGCCTCGGCCTGCTTATCGTTCATTCCCTCTAATAATGCTTGACTATTGCTCACGCCGTTCCATCCTCTCTTCAAATTCAATCGGCTAATATTATAACAAAAAAGCCGCGAGAAAAATAACCAAGGGCCTCGCGACTAGCTAGCCGTCCGGCCCTTTTTGACAGGTTATTCAGATCTTATAAAATTTCATCATCATCGTTATTCTGCGGGGCGTCATTCGGGGCAATCGGCTCGTCCCAGACCTCCGTGTCGTCGACCTGGTCTTCCAGCTCGTCCAGGCTGCTGCTGCCAGTCACCCAGACAAAGCCAATCAGACTATCGTCATCAACCGCGGGCAGGTCGAACAAGCGGAACTGCCAGTTATCCTTGAGCAGCCATTGCCGTTGGATTGCGGCCTCCTGTTTCTTCCGAATCACCATCAGGAGGGCCGGCTGCAACGACCGCACAATATGCAATGGCATGCCGACCGCGGCCCGGAGCTGTTCCTCGTACTGGGTCACGTTAGCGGAGCTGTCGTAGACGTTGGCAATGGAAGTCATCCCCAGCTCAATGTTCTTCACGTACAGAGAGCCATTAGCCGTGACGTAGAAGTTCAGTGAGAACACCCCGTGGTATTCCAACGAACTGGCAACGCTCTTCACGATCCGCTGCATTTCCGTTAAGAGGTCATCGTCAACCACGGCGGGAGCGGCAACGGCAATCAGCTGCCGGTCCGCGGAAAATTGCAGCTTCGCTAGGGGATAGATTTCCACCTGGTCCCCATCCGTAGCCGCCGTCATTGTATACTCCGCGGTGTGGTCGATCCACGACTCCAAGAGGTAGGTCCCCGTACTAATGAAGTCCGCCGCCCGGGCAATATCCGACTGGCGAGAAATCATCATCGATTGTTCCCCAATTCCCCGCTGAATCGGCTTTAGGAGGGCCGGGTAGCCGATAGAGTCAATGGACTGGTAGACGTCGTCAAGACTAACCACCGTCACGTACGGAGCGATATTAATGTTGATCTGGTCCAGGAAGGCCCGTTCCATCAGCCGGTCCTGAACGATTTCCAGGCCATTGATCCCCTGGGGAACCGCTGCAAATTGGCTCAGAAAACGGATTACCCGGGAATCGATATTCGGCGTTTGGTAAATCACCGCATCGCTATTTTCGCCAAATTCCGTCAACTTATCCTTATCGTTGTAGGCGCCAACGAGTGTAAAGTCGGCCATCTTGGTAATTGCCGGCTGAGCGTGGTCGACGTATACTCCCACGTTAAAGCCCGCCTTTTTAGCCGCGGCAATCAGCGCCCCGCCGTTCCGGTTGATTCCAATAATGCCAAGCGTACTTCCTGGATACAGTGCATCCCCACTCATTTAATAACCCCCTTAGTCTTCTTCAAACTCAATCCGGTTATCAGCCAATGACTTGATCCGGGCTAACGATTCTACCCGTACTCCCCGGTCCCGCAGTTCCTGGCCGCCGGGTTGGAAGCTCTTCTCAATCACGATTCCGGCTCCAGCAACCTGGATGCCGGCCTGGTCGGCAATTTCCAGCATTCCTTCAACGGCCTGACCATTCGCCAGGAAATCATCAATCATTAGGACCTTATCATCAGGAGCAACGTACTTCTTTGAAATCGAAATGCGGTTAGTCGTCTTTTTGGTATAGGAGTAGACGTCCGCCACGTACATGTTATTGTTGAGCGTCAGGCTCTTGTGCTTCCGGGCAAAAATCACGGGGAGCTTCATCTCCAAACCAGTCATCACCGCCGGGGCGATTCCTGATGATTCGACCGTCCAGATTTTAGTAATCCCCTCACCAGCAAAACGCCGGGCAAATTCCTGGCCAACATGCAACATTAACTCCGGATCCACCTGGTGGTTTAAAAAGGCGTCGACTTTCAAGACGTTGCCCGGAAGGACCGTCCCAAACTGCTTAATTTTTTCGTTTAATTCTTGCATGAAGAAGTGCTCCTTTAACTTTTACTTATCATAATTATATAACTTATAGGTCTGGATGACCGAAATTAACTTTTGCGCGTAGTTCGGGTCGGTCGCATAGCCAGCCTTCTGCAGTTCTCGGGCCGCCTGCTGGTAGCTGGTAGCCTGGACCACGGCTTGGTAGTTTTCCTTATTCGTGTCGGTTCCGTTTAACATCAGCTTGGTATGGTCTTTGATAGAGTCGCTCCAGCTGTCATAGACCTTAAACCGCCCCTTGGTAACGATCCAGTGGCCGTTGATGTACTCCTTAGTAGTCAACACCCGGGAAGTGTTCGGGTCAGTCCCCTTGATACCAAAGAGATTGTGGTATTGGGAAGCGAGCTGGCTAGTCCCCCACTGCGACTCGAGAATTGCTTGAGCAATCGTGACGGACGCGTACACGTGGTAAGAGTTTTGCATGGCCTGGGCTTCGGGGGCCACCTGCTTAATGAACGCCTGCTTAGCCTGCTGGTCCTGGCGCTGCAGCTGCTTTTCAATCCGCTGCTGGTTCCAGATCCGGTAATAGTGATGGGCCGCATAAACGCCCAAGAAGAGCGCGATAATGACGAGGATCCAGATAAGGACCTTGAGTCCCGAATTATTCTTCCGTGATTTTCTTCTCTTCCGCTTTGCCAATGGTAGTGTCCTCCCTGAGTAATCGTTCGTTCAATCATAATTTAAAAATAACCACTGTTGATTATAGCATTTTTCCCGGGGGAACTGGTTTACGATTTAAAAACAAAAGGGAGTGGGGCAGAAGTCGTGAGCGACTTCGTTTCCCCACCCCCGCAAGGATGGCTACGTCGCGCAGCAAGCCTATTTGGGGTAGCTACTGTGCTGCTTTCTTTGTTATCTGTGATAACAAAAAAGCCGGGAACAAAATCCCAGCTTTTTTGTTTGAAACGCCAATCGAATATTAACGCTTACTGAATTGAGCAGCCTTACGAGCCTTCTTCAGACCTGGCTTACGACGTTCCTTCATCCGAGGGTCACGAGTCAACAGACCGGCCTTCTTCAAAGCGTCACGGAAGTCAGGGTCAACGGTGAGCAGGGCACGGGCGATACCGTGACGAACTGCACCGGCTTGACCAGAGAAGCCACCACCGTTGATGTTAGCGATAACGTCATATTGACCGTTAGTCTTAGTAACATCAAATGGTTGGTTAACAATAGCACGTAAGTTGGCAAATGGAATGTAGTCTTCGATTGCCTTGCCGTTCATAGTAATCTGACCAGAACCTGGTACTAAGCGAACACGTGCGGTAGCGTCCTTACGACGACCAGTACCTCTGTATTGTACAGTTTGAGCCAATTCCATTCCCTCCTTAGATTAAGTTTGTAATGTCCAATGCTTCAGGCTTTTGTGCGGCGTGCTTGTGGTCTTCACCAGCGTAAACATGCAGCTTTAAGCCCATCTTGTGACCAAGGGAGTTGTGTGGAAGCATACCCTTAATAGCAGTTTCCAATAACTTCTCTGGTTCCTTAGCAAGGAAGTCACCGGCAGTCCGTTGCTTCAAACCACCAGGGTAGTTTGAGTGACGGTAGTACATCTTTTGGGATGCCTTCTTACCAGTTAACTTAACTTGAGCAGCGTTGATAACGATAACGTTGTCACCAGTATCAACGTGGGGAGTAAATGTTGGCTTGTTCTTACCACGCAGGATAGATGCGACGACGGTGGCCAGACGACCCATTGGGACATCCTTAGCATCGACAACGTACCACTTGCGATCAACTTCACCAGGTTTAGCGATGTATGTCGTTCTCACGATTAGTTCCTCCAATTTTGTTTTCTTTTACATATAATAGTGTACCGAGTTATTAGATGGAAAAGAAATACCAAGTGTTAGTATACCTTCTTCTCGATTGTTCGTCAATTGTTTTTGCCGTCAGGGCCGTAATCAACGCTGACCAGGTACAAGCCGCTCGCGGGGGCGGTCATCCGGGCCTGGGTTCGGTCCTTCGCCGCTAACACCCGTTGAACATCGCTAACCGGGCGCTGGCCGCTGCCCACCTCCAGGAGGAAGGCGACCATAATCCGGATCTGGTTGTACAAGAAGCCATTACCGGTAAATTCAAACACGACCTCGTTTTGCGCTGGATCACGGTCAACGGTAATCTTTTCCACCGTCCGAACATTGCTCTTTGCCTGGCTCCCCGAGGCCACAAAGCTCGTAAAGTCATGTTCACCAATAAAGTCCTTAGCGGCCAAGCGCATCTTATCAATATCGACCGGCACCTTATAGTGCGCCGTGTAGTTACGCTTGAAGGGGTCAACAAAGTCCCCCTGGTCGACCCGGTACCGGTAAGTTTTTCGGTGGGCGCTATACCGGGCGTGAAAACTTTCGTCGACCCGCTCGGCCTTTTTTACCAGAATATCTAAGGGTAGCAGACTGTTAAGGGCCTTCCGCATCGACTCGTCGCTCAGCTGGTAAGGAAGGTCAAAATGGGCGACCTGGTTAAGGGCGTGGACCCCAGCATCAGTCCTCCCGGAACCAATCACACTGATCGGCGGGTCAGGATACTTGGCGATTTTATTAACCGCGTTTTTCAGGACCTGCTCTACCGTTCGCTTGTGGGGCTGGATTTGAAAGCCCGAGAAGTTCGCCCCGTCGTAGGCAAAGGTAATTTTATAACGATACATTTGCTTTTCCTTTCTAACAGTCAAATTACGAAACGGAGGATCAGTACCGCTACTGCCAGGGCCAACAGCAGCAACAGACTGACCGTGTCCCGCCGGTACCAGTGCAGCTGCCGGTAATGCGTCCGCGGAGCCGCTGGATCATACCCCCGGGCCTCCATTGCCGTTGCCAGCTCCTCCGCCCGTTTAAAGGAATCCACGAATAACGGGATAAGGATTGGTACCATCCGGGTCAGACGCCGGATCAGTCCCCCCTCGTCAAGGTTCATCCCCCGGGACCGCTGAGCATTGGCGATTTTGACCGCCTCATCCATAATGGTCGGAATAAACCGCAGGGCAATCGAAATCATCAGGGTAATCTGGTTCACGGGAACCTTAATGGCCTTCAGCGGCTGCATCAACCAGGAGAGGGCGTCCGCAATCCGCAGGGTCGGCGTGGTCGCGGTCAAGACCGTCGAGGCAGTAACGATCACCATGAAGCGGAAGAAAATAATGAGTGAATTGACTAATCCATCCCGGGTCACGGTAAATAGCCACCAGCGCCAGTAAACCGGTCCCCCGGTGCTAAACAGGACTTGAAAAGCCACCGTTAACAGAATGATCCATGCCAGGGGGAGAAGCCCCCGCCAGTAAAGCCGAAAACTGACCCTGCTCATCACCATGGTCACCAGCAGCGCAGCTACCAGTAACAGACAGGTTGCCCAGCTATTGGCAAAGAAAACGAGGATAACATAGGCGATACATAGCAGCAGCTTTGCCCGGGGGTCAAGGCGATGAAGACGTGAATCACCGGGAACGTAGGAACCAAAAACAATCGCGTTAGTCATCAGTCCGTTCCCCCTTTCAGCCGGGGTGCCAGGACCTTCGCTAGCTGGTCAAGGGTCAGCACTGCCGGCAAGTCGACGCCCCGCTTCCGCAGCTGATGAGCAATCTGAACCGCGGCCGGCCGGTTCAGCTGGTTAGCCGCCATGAGCTGGCTATCAGCAAACAGTTGCTCCGGGGTAGTCGCGGTCACCAGCTGTCCGTGGTTCATTACGACCACCTGGTCGGCATAGCGCGCCACCTGTTCCATCTGGTGGGTAATCAAGATAATCGTCCGGCCTTCCTGGTGGAACGTGGCAATTAAGTTCAATAACTGCTCCGTTGACTGGGCATCTAATCCCGCCGTCGGTTCGTCCAGGATCAGGACCTCCGGCTGCATTGCCAGAACCCCGGCAATCGCTACCCGCCGCATCTGGCCTCCGGAGAGCATAAACGGTGACCGTTCCGCCAGGTCCGCGGGCAGGCCAACCGCGTTCAGCGCTTCCTGAACGGCTGTAGCCACCTGTTCCTGATCCCAGCCAAGGTTTTCTGGACCAAAGGCGATATCCTTAGCGACAGTTTCTGCAAATAATTGCTGCTCCGGGAACTGAAAGACGAAGCCCACGTGCTGGCGAAGTTTAGCCAGGTCCTGGCGCCGAGCGCTTGCATCAACAGTCTGTTTCCCTACCGTGATCTGCCCCGCCGTCGGTTTCAGTAGGCCGTCAATCAAGGACACGAGTGTTGATTTACCGCTACCAGTATGACCTACCAAGGCGGTATAGCTCCCTGCCGGAATTGTCAGGTTAACTTCCGTCAAAGCACGCTGCTTACTATTGGAATACTCAAAGGCGACGTTATTTAGCTTAATTTCCGGCATAACCATTCCACCATTTCGTTTGTTGTTAAGTACCCCGCTGGAACAGCGACTCCCAGGGCAGCCAGCCGTTCGCTCAGGTCTTGAGCCACGGGAATACCGACTCCCAGACGGTGCAGCAAATCGGCTTGGCAGAGAATCTCGCCGGCCGGGCCTTCATCAGCAATTCCCTGCTGGTCAACCACCACGATTTTATCGGCCATCGTCATTTCCACCGGATCATGGGTAATTGTAATAATAGTCAGTGACTCCTCCTGCCGCAACTGGGCCAGGAGATTTAGCACGGTCTGCCGGCCAGCCGGGTCGAGCATTGAAGTGGCCTCGTCCAGGATAATCACCTGGGGTTCTAAGGCGAGAATCCCGGCAATCGCCACTCGCTGTTTCTGTCCCCCAGAGAGGAGGCTCGGTTCGGTATCCGCTAGCTGACTCATCCCTACCCGGGCCAGGGCCTTGTCAATCCGTCTGGTCATCTCGTCCCGTGGCAGTTGCTGGTTTTCAAGCCCAAAGGCAATGTCATCGGCGACCGTCGCCCCAACAAACTGGTTATCGGGATTTTGAAAAACGATCCCCACTTGACGGTGGAGCGTCGTTAAGTGGTCTTCGGTCACAGTCAGGCCGTTGACGACGACCTGCCCCTCATCAGCCACCAGCAGCCCATCGATCAGCCGGGCAATGGTACTCTTCCCGCTCCCGTTTTTACCAATCAGGGTCGTCCATTGCCCCCGGGGAAGCTGGAGGTTGAGCTTTTTGAGCACCGGTTGGCTTGCCCCCGGATATGTATACGTAATGTTTTCTAACTTGATCCCGTCCACGCCGTCGGTTCCTTTCCAAATTAATCCTCTTTATTCTAACAAAGACCGCGCTAAGTTACAGGAATTTTGCTGGAAAAGTTAGTAAATTGGGAAATCTTTCCAAAACACCACCCGTATATTTCACTTCTCTGCCTGCTTTTAGCAATTATTTGGGAACGATTTCTTATATATTTTCCATTCGTTATCAGGCGAAAGCAAAATCCCGTAATTAATTCTCAGCTCATATCAGGTTATTATTTGGCATTTCGCTCAATACCGGATATACCATAATCAAGGTAAACACCCCTATGTTTGGGGTTTTAGTTTAATAATCTTTGTGATTAAACTAAAAGTATTATTTTGATTGTAATTGATTTTATAATAATAAAACGTGGGTAAAGTGTTTATCAAATCATAAACAGAAAGGAGAAGCTCATGGATAGTAATGGCAAACAAGTCGCCCGAAACCTAACTTTATTTGGTTTCTTTTCACTCACCGCATCAATGGTCTTGACGGTGTATGAGTACCCAACTTTTGCTACCGCCAAGCTGCACCTGGTATCCTTCCTGGTCCTTGGGGGAATCTTCTGGTTCCTGCCAGTTGCACTCTGTGCCGCCGAAATGGCAACCGTTAATGGTTGGAACCAGAATGGTGGCGGAATTTTCAACTGGGTTAAGCACACCCTTGGCGAGCGGTGGGGATTTGCGGCTATCTTCTTTCAATGGTTTCAAATCACGGTCGGTTTTATCACGATGATTTACTTCATCTTGGGGGCATTATCATTCGTCTTCAACTGGCCGGCTCTTAACCAGGTTCCCGTCATTAAATTCTTTGGGGTCCTGATTATCTTCTGGCTCCTGACCTTTTCACAATTCGCGGGAACCAAGTACACTGCACGAATCGCCAAGTAGGGCTTTTCACTTGGGATCTTAATTCCTTCAGTAATTCTCTTTGTTTTAGCAATCTGGTACATCATCAAGGGAGGTCCCTTGCAGCTCAGCTTTTCAGCCCGGGCCTTTGTCCCTGACTTCGCTCATCTCAATACCCTGGTAGTCTTTATTTCATTTGTCTTAGCCTACATGGGGGTCGAAGCCTCAGCTTCGCACATTAACGAATTAAAGCGGCCCAAACGGAATTATCCTTTGGCAATGTTCATCCTGGTAATCCTCGCAATCTGTCTGGATACCTTTGGTGGCTTTACTGTCGCCGCGGTTGTCCCAGCCAAGGAAATTTCACTTAGTGCGGGGGTTGTCCAGGCCTTTAACTACCTGCTGCTCTATATCAATCCCCAACTCGGCTGGCTGGTCAAGCTGATTGCGTTGATGATTGCCGCTGGGGTCATGGCCGAGATTAGTTCCTGGGTCATTGGTCCTTCCCGGGGGATGTTCGCAACCGCCCAGCAGGGAATTCTTCCCCGGTGGTTCCGGAAGACCAACAAGTCGGGAGTACCAATCCCGCTAATCGTGGTCCAAGGGATCATCGTTTCAATCTGGGACGCGGTCCTGACCTTCGGGGGTGGCAGCGATAACGTTTCGTTCTTCGCCGCCATGTCGCTGACCGTGGTTATCTACCTGGTCGGCTACCTGCTCTTCTTCATTGGCTACCTCGTCTTGATTTTCAAGATGAAGCAGCTGAAACGTACCTATAAAATCCCTGGTGGGACCTTTGGTAAGGCCGTTGTTTCAATTTGTGGATTATTAGTATCCCTCTTTGCCTTCGGTATCTCGTTCGTTCCGCCGAGCACGCTGCCAAGATCATCCGATTCCGCTTATCTGGGTGTCTTAATCATTAGCTTTATTATTGCGCTGATACTGCCATTCATCATCTACGCCTTCCACCACAAGTGGGGGCACCACCATCACAATGATAATCCCCAGCACCTCAGTGCCCAGGATGTCATTCCAGCAGTACCACCAATTGCTCGTGGTGAGCATCACATTGTCTCAGAAGCTGTTTCAGATGAAAACGAGACAGCAAGTAAACCTGCACATCAAAATTAGGAGGTTATTTATTTATGGCTGGATTATATGGTAAAACAGTAAAGAAAATCGTAACTTTCTCGATCCCATTTTTGGTTCCTATTCTTCGGATCACCCTCTTCCAAAGTATCAGCTGAACGAAAAGCCGGTGGAACCGCGGATTACCTACCGGATCGTTAAGGAGCACTTCTGGATGAAGGAAACGCCCGTGAAAACCTGGCAACCTTCTGTCAGACTTATATGGAACCAAATGCAACGAAAATCATGGCCGAAACAATGGATAAAAACGCCATTGATAAGTCAGAATACCAACGGACAGCTGAACTAGAAAACCGCTGTGTTAACATTATTGCTAACCTTTGGCACGCTCAACCCGCTGAGAACTACATGGGGACTTCCACGGTCGGTTCTTCTGAGGCATGTATGCTTGGTGGCCTGGCAATGAAGTTTGCCTGGCGGGAACGGGCCAAGAAGCTGGGCCTGGACATTCACGCCCACAAGCCAAACCTGGTTATTTCTTCCGGCTACCAAGTTTGCTGGGAAAAATTTGCCACCTACTTTGACATTGAACTGCGGACCGTCGCAATGGATGAACAGCACCAGTCGCTTAACATGGAAAAGGTAATGGACTATGTTGACGAATATACGATTGGGACCGTTGGTATCATGGGGATTACCTACACAGGCCGTTATGATAACATTGCTAAGCTAAACGACCTGGTCGAAGCCTATAATAAGACAACCCCTTACAAGGTTTACATCCACGTTGATGCCGCCTCAGCTGGTTTCTACGCACCGTTCATGGAGCCAGATATCAAGTGGGACTTCCAGCTGAAGAACGTTGTTTCCATTAATTCGTCAGGTCACAAGTACGGCCTGGTATACCCAGGGATTGGTTGGGTTCTCTGGCGCGACAAGCAGTTCTTGCCAGACAAACTGATCTTTAAGGTCAGCTATCTTGGTGGTGAACTGCCGACCATGGCAATCAACTTCTCACGGAGTGCCTCGCAAATCATCGGTCAATACTACAACTTTGTCCGCTTCGGCTTTAATGGCTACAAGGAAATCCAAAAGCGGACCCATGACGTTGCCGTCTACCTGTCCAGTGAAATTGCCAAATTAGGCCACTTTGAAATCGTCAATGACGGTTCCGAACTGCCAATTGTCTGCTACAAGCACAAGATTAACGATGGCGTTGACTGGACCCTCTACGACCTGGCTGACCGTCTCCGGATGAAGGATTGGCAAGTACCAGCCTACCCACTGCCGGAAAACCTCGACAACATCGAAGTTCAACGGATCGTCTGCCGGGCTGACCTGGGAATGAACATGGCCCACGACTTCATCGAAGATATGAAGCGGGCAATTGACGAGTTAAATAACTCGCACATTGTCAGCCACCAACGGACTGAGCTCAAGAAGTACGGCTTTACCCACTAGTATTGAGCTGTGCCTAGCCTGATAATTTAATTCCACCTACTCCCCCAAGTGACCTGATTAGTTGCTTGGGGGAGCTTTTTGTGTGGGGAAGAAAGTTGGTCAAATGTTGCTTCGTCAGCTGCTGCACCATCGCCTTATTATCTTTGAAATAGCTAAAGGACCGGGGCTTCACTCCCAACTGCTGCCTGCCAACCAAAGGTCTCCTCGACTAGCAGCACGTCCGAACCCATCGCTAGTGGCCGCCAAAAAACGTTTAAAATAAAAAATCACTTACCATTGCGGCGCACGGGGTTTCCGCATTCGAGCTAGACTAGGGTTACCCCACCATCGTAACGCTCTATGCCATCAATGATAGTGATTCTTTATTACGTATTTAGTTTGTCAGTAATTAGTCGACGAATTCCAAGATAACCATTGGAGCGCCGTCACCACGACGAGGCATGGTCTTCAAAATCCGCGTGTAACCACCGTTCCGATCTGCGTACTTTGGTGCAAGTTCTTCAAACAAGTGTTGAAGTGCAGATTGGATCCGAATGTCATCGCCGTCTTCCTTAACATCCGCAACAACATTACGGATAAAGGCAGCAGCCTTCCGGCGAGAAGCAAGGTCACCGTGCTTAGCAAGTGTAACCATCTTGTCAGCGGTCTTGCGAACTTCCTTTGCACGTGCTTCAGTAGTGGTAATCTGACCATTAACGATCAAATCAGTAGTTAAATCACGTAATAAAGCTTTACGTTGTGAACTTGTACGTCCTAATTTACGGTAACTCATGAACTGGTTCCCTCCTTTGCAATTGGTATCAATTAATCATCCTGGCGGAATGAAACGCCAAGGTCATTTAATTTGAGCTTAATTTCTTCTAATGACTTCTGTCCTAAGTTCCGAACCTTCATCATGTCAGAAACGGTCCGATCAGTCAGTTCCTTAACGGTGTTAATTCCCGCACGCTTGAGACAGTTGTATGAACGAACAGACAAGTCCAGTTCCTCAATCGTCATTTCAAGCGTCTTTTCCTTGTGGGTTTCTTCCTTTTCAACCATCACTTGGACATTTTGCGCCGTTTCAGTCAGGTTAACAAACATTGCCAAGTGTTCAGTCAAAATCTTAGCACCCAAACTAACCGCTTCGGTTGGTGTAATTGAACCATCAGTCCAAACATCCAGGGTCAACTTGTCGAAATCACTCCGTTGACCAACCCGCGCATTTTCCACGGTGTAGTTTACACGTTCGATTGGAGTATAAATGGAATCAATTGGCAGTACACCGATGGCCAAATCTTCCATCCGGGCCTTATTATCATTAGCTGAAAGGTAACCACGACCTTTATCAGCTGTCATCTTAATGTGTAATTCTGCACCATCAGCGACAGTTGCAATATGCAAATCAGGGTTCAAGACAGATACTTCGCTATCACCTTGAATATCACCGGCGGTTACTTCAGCAGGTCCCTTGACGTCTAATTCCAAGTCCTTTTGGTCTTCAGAATTGATTTTCAGCGAAACCTTTTTAAGGTTTAAGATAATCTGGGTAACATCTTCAGTAACACCCTTCACCGTGCTGAATTCGTGCAAAACACCATCAATTTGCATGGTAGTAATTGCTGAACCTGGCAATGAAGCAATGAGAACCCGTCTCAGTGAGTTACCAAGAGTCGTCCCATAACCGCGCTCAAGTGGTTCTACAACAAACTTGCCGTAGTTATCCGTTTCTTCAACTTTATGAATGTTTGGCTTTTCAAATTCGATCATTCTATCCCTGTACCCCTTTCAAACGTGGTGCGCATTTTTAACAAAAGACAAATTGTGGAAAACAGGTTCTCCACCAAATGTCCATTAAACACGACGACGCTTTGGAGGACGAGAACCATTGTGTGGGACTGGAGTTACATCGCGGATTGCGGTAACTTCCAAACCAGTTGCTTGCAGAGCACGGATTGCAGCTTCACGCCCAGAACCTGGACCCTTAACTTCAACTTCAACAGTCTTCATACCGTGTTCCATAGCTTGCTTGGCAGCAGCTTCTGAAGCCATTTGGGCAGCAAATGGAGTTGACTTCCGTGAACCCTTGAAGCCCAAGACACCAGCTGATGACCAAGCAACGGCGTTACCTTGAACGTCAGTAATCATGATCAAAGTGTTGTTAAATGTTGAGTGAATGTGCGCAACACCAGTTTCAACATTCTTCTTTGCACGACGCTTACGCGTACCTTTTTTGGTTGCCATATCTAGTACTAACCTCCTTTTTTATAAAATTAAATTACTTCTTCTTGTTAGCGATGGTTACCGCCTTACCCTTACGAGTACGAGCGTTGTTCTTCGTGTGTTGACCACGAACTGGTAAACCACGACGGTGACGCATACCACGGTATGAACCAATTTCTTGCAGACGCTTGATGTTCATTGAAACTTCCCGGCGTAAGTCACCTTCCACTTGGATGTTTTCAACTTGACCACGGATCTTTTCTTCTTGGTCCGGAGTTAAATCACGAACACGAACATCTTCAGAAACACCGGCAGCTTCCAAAATCTTCTTAGCAGTGGAATCACCGATACCGTAAATATAAGTTAAGCCGATTACGATTCGCTTGTCACGAGGTAAATCGACACCTGCAATACGAGCCATTTAGTGCACCTCCATTCCTATATAATAAAATTACTTACCTTGACGTTGCTTGTGCTTTGGGTTAGCAGAGCAAATCACCATAATACGTCCATGACGCTTAATGATCTTGCAGTGCTCGCACATCCGCTTGACTGATGGTCTTACTTTCATCCTTAAAAATCCTCCTAAGAGTTCCTAGATCAACAATTATTACTTAAACCGGAACGTGATCCGACCCTTGGTAAGGTCATATGGAGACATTTCAACCTTTACTCGGTCCCCAGGCAGAATCTTGATGTAGTGCATCCGAATCTTTCCTGAGACATGAGCAAGAATCTCCGCCCCATTTTCCAGTTCAACTTTAAACATCGCGTTAGGCAGGGTTTCAGTAACCTTACCCTCAACTTCAATCACATCGGCTTTTGCCACGAAACGGTTCCTCCTTGCTTAATCAAGAAATTACGTAAAAACGGTGGAAAGCGCACTACTCCCCACTGTCAGCTAGATAAACCTTGCCTAGTTTAGCATAAGTAGCTGTCTAGCGCAAGTTATCAAGCATCTTTAGAGACTATTAAGCACTTTCTTGACGTCTGCATAAACCTTATCGATGTCCTGTTGACCATCGATCGTGTGCAAAACACCTTGCTTTTGGTAGTAATCTACCAGTGGGGTGTTCAACTTAATGTTGACATCCAAACGATTCTTGACCGTTTCTGGCTTATCGTCATCACGTTGGTAGAATTCGTGGCCGCCACAAACGTCACACGTTCCTTCTACCTTTGGCGCATTGTAAATCTTATGATACGTTGCACCACAATTGCGACAAATAAACCGACCACTTAACCGTTCTACCAGCACATCTGGTTCGACGTGAATATTGATGACAGCATCTAATTGCCGGTTACTCTCAGCTAACATCTTATCCAAAGCCGCAGCCTGGTTAAGATTGCGAGGAAAGCCATCAAGCATGAAGCCCTTGGCAGTATCATCCTGGGCAAGTCGTTCCTTAACAATGCCGTTCGTCACTTCATCCGGAACTAATTCACCTTTATCGATGTACTTCTTAGCTTCAACTCCCATTGGAGTTTCGTTTTTAATTGCCGCACGGAAGATGTCCCCAGTTGAAATATGAGGAATATCGAAATCTTCCACAATCTTTTGCGCTTGGGTACCCTTACCGGCACCAGGCAACCCCATTAAAACAAGGTTCATACTCATTTGCCATTTCCTCCTTCTGGTTCACGAATAAATCCAATATATTCACGCTTCATCGTTAACCCGTTTAACTGACGGATAACATCCAGGGCAATCTGGACGATGATTAATAAGCTGGTCCCACCCAAGCCGATTGACTGGCTAAGGTTCCAGACGTTGCTGGCAATCAGTGGGATTAAGGAAATCAATCCCAAGAAGAGCGAACCAACCGTACTTAAACGCATTAACAGAGCTGAAACAAAAGTTTGCGTTCCTTTTCCCGGCCGAACACCAGAAATGTAGGAACCCTGCTTTTGCAAGTTTTCTGCGAGCTTTTCCGGATTAACCTGAACAAAGGCGTAGAAAAAGGTAAATACAACAATCAACAACGTATACAAAGCGATCCCCGGACCGGATTGCATATTAAAAATCGTTGTCAGTACTTGATACCAAGTGTCACCACCATGGTTTTGCTGGAAAGCCATCAAGATTGTTTGCGGGGTTGAAATAAAGGAACCAGCGAAGATGACTGGAATAACCCCAGAAACGTTAATCTTTAACGGGAGGTAACTGCTTGATGGTGAAGTAGTTGTCCGACGAGTATACTGAATCGGTAACCGACGTTCAGCTTGTTGGACCCAAGTTACGAACGCCACAATGATTAATAATGCTACAACAACTAACGCAATGAAGCCGATTCCTGACCATAAGGCCGCACCGGATTCTCCTGCAATTTGATCGTCCCAGAGTTGCCGCATCGCACCGGGCATTTGTGCAACAATCCCGGCAAAAATCAGCATTGAAACACCATTACCGATACCACGTTCGGTAATCATGTCCCCCATCCAGGTAGCAAACATCGTCCCCGCCGTCAGAATCAAACCAATCGTTAGGTAAGTCTGCGGATTGGGGTGGTTAACCAATTTAATCGTGCTTAACGCATTGAATCCGGCGGTAATTCCGATTGATTGGATAAATCCAAGGACAATCGTTAACCACCTGGTTGCCTGGTTAAGTTTTCGCCGACCAACTTCCCCTTGCTTACTCCATTCAACAAACCGCGGAACAATATCCATCTGCAGCAGTTGAACAACAATCTGGGCGGTGATGTATGGGGAAACTCCCATTGCAAACAACGAGTAGTTTTCCAAGCCACCACCACTAAAGGTATTGAGGATCGATGCTAACCCGGTCGAGGAAATTTCCTGCAAAGCTGCAGCGTTAACTCCAGGAACAGTGATAGCCGCCCCAATTCGGTAAACAATCAACACGAATAAGGTAAAGAGAATCTTCTTCCGAATCTCCTTAACCTTTAACGTGTTTATGACGGCTTTGAACAAATTACATCACCTCAGTTTTACCGCCAGCAGCTTCAATTGCTGAAACCGCTGAAGCAGAAAACTTGTTAGCCTTAACAGTTAACTTCTTTTCCAGCTTACCGCTACCAAGAACCTTAACACCGCTCTTCAAGTTCTTAACGATTCCGTTTTCTACCAGAACTTCTGGAGTAACTTCAGCACCGTCATCGAACTTGTTCAGGGCAGTCAAGTTAACAATAGCGTATTCCTTGCGGTTGATGTTGGTAAAACCACGCTTAGGAATTTGCCGGTAGAGTGGCATTTGACCCCCTTCAAAACCAAGACGAGTCTTGCCGTGAGCCTTTTGACCCTTAGTACCACGTCCTGAAGTGAAACCGTGACCTGATGAAAGACCACGACCCTTACGAAGACGCTTTGAACGAGAACCTTCAGCAGGCTTCAATTCATTTAACTTCATTTGGTAGGCACCTCCTTATTATTTAGTTTTAATTACTTAACTTCTTCGATGGAAACTAAGTGTGCAACTTTGAAAATTTGACCACGTGTTGCGGCATTGTCTGGCAGAATGTTTGAACTGCCGATCTTGCCTAAGCCCAAGGCCTGAACGGTCTTCCGTTGGGTTGGTTCACGGTGGGCAACACTGTGGATTAAGGTAACTTTAACTTTAGCCATAATTAGTGCCCTCCTTATTCAGCCAAGTGATCTACTGAAACACCACGAAGCTTAGCAACTTCGTCAGCGCTCTTCAATTGCTTCAGACCTTCGAAAGTAGCCCGAACCACGCTGATTGGCGTGTTGGAGCCCAGACGCTTGGAAGTAACATCGGCAACCCCGGCCAGGTCCATAACGTTACGAACCGCACCACCGGCAGCAACCCCGGAACCTTCAACGGCGGGCTTCAACATGATCTTACCACCGCCGTAAGTACCGATAACTTCGTGCGGAATAGTAGTACCAACGATTGGAACAGTAATCAGGTTCTTTTCAGCAGCAGCTTGAGCCTTGCGGATAGCTTCTGGAACTTCTTGAGCCTTACCAGTACCAAAACCAACGTGACCCTTACGATCGCCGACGATAACAAGGGCAGCAAACCGCATCCGACGACCACCCTTAACAACCTTGGTAATCCGGTTGATAGCAACAACTTGATCGTCTAAGTCCAACTTTGCTGGATCAATGTATTCTGACATTGCAGGTTATTCCTCCTTTTCCTTAGAATTTAAGTCCGTTTTCACGAGCAGCTTCAGCCAAAGCTTGAACACGACCATGGTACAGGTACCCACCACGGTCAAATACAACGTTCGTGATGTTTTGGTCAGCAGCACGCTTGGCAATCAATGCACCAACGCCGCTAGCTTGTTCAGTCTTCGTCTTACCACTAACTTCGCTGTCGTTTGTGGAGGCACTTGCGAGCGTCACACCCTTTACGTCATCAATTAATTGAGCGTAAATGTTTTTGTTTGAACGGTAAACACTTAAGCGTGGGCGCTCCGCAGTACCAGAGATCTTGCCGCGAACGCGCATGTGACGGCGTTGACGGATCTTGTTCTTATCTGGTTTAGAAATCACAACAGTCACCTCTTATTAAATAGTATAGTTTAATTCGTAGACGGTAGATTAACCTCTCAAGGTTACTTACCAGTCTTACCTTCCTTACGGATGATGTGTTCGTTTTCGTAACGAATACCCTTACCCTTGTATGGCTCAGGTGAACGAACGGCACGAACTTGGGCAGCAAAATCACCAAGGTGTTCCTTGTTGATGGAGCTTAATTCGATAGTAGTGTTGTCAGGAACCTTAATATCAATATCTTCCGGCTTGTCCATTTCAACTGGGTTGGAGTAACCAACAGTCAAAATCAGCTTGTTGCCCTTGAATTGAGCACGGTAACCAACACCGACTAACTTCAGGACCTTCTTGTAACCATCAACAACACCTTCAACCATGTTGTTAACGTTTGCCCGGGTAGTACCGTGAATCATCTTCATCTTGTTGGAATCATCATCACGGTCAAACTTAATCACGTTGTCAGCAACCGTCATCTTAATCAAAGGTGAGATTTCACGTGACAAAGTTCCCTTAGGACCCTTAACAGTTACGACGTTGCCTTCCTGGGATACTTCTACGCCTTGTGGCAAGTCAATTTCCTTGTAACCAATACGACTCATGCGTGCACCTCCTAACTTTATATAATATCTTACCAAATGTAAGCGATAACTTCGCCACCGATTTTCTTGGCGCGAGCTACCTTATCGGTTACAACACCCTCAGATGTTGAAATAATAGCAATACCTAATCCGTTAAGAACCTTTGGCACAGCATCAGCCTTAACATAAGACCGCAGACCAGGCTTTGAAATCCGCTTCAAGCCAGAAATAACGCGTTGACCGTCGTTGCCATATTTCAAGAACACACGGATGATGCCTTGCTTGTTATCGTCAACATATTCAACATCGCGAACGAAACCTTCATTCTTCAAGATTTCGGCGATGTCCTTCTTCATCTTAGATGCAGGAACCTCAACTGATTCGTGTTGTGCCATGTTAGCATTACGAATCCGCGTTAAGAAATCTGCAATTGGATCGCTCATAGACATCGATGTTTTCCTCCTTTTGTCGGTGATTTGTTTACCAGCTAGCCTTCTTTAAACCAGGAATTTGTCCCTTGTGGGCAAGTTCACGTAAGCAAATCCGGCATAGGTGGAATTTACGGTAAACTGAGTGCGGACGTCCACAACGTGCACAACGCGTGTATTCACGACTTGAGAACTTCGCTGGACGGTTGCACTTAGCAATCATTGATTTTTTAGCCAATTTGTGGAACCTCCTTATTTAGCAAATGGCATGCCGAGTTGGGCAAGTAATTCATGTGATTCTTCATCACTTTCAGCAGTAGTAACAATGACTACGTCCAAGCCCCGAACCCGGTTAACCTTATCGTAATCAATTTCAGGGAAAATTAATTGTTCATGGATACCAAGAGTGTAGTTACCACGACCATCAAAGGCCTTGTTGCTTACACCGTGGAAGTCACGAACCCGTGGCAATGCTACGTTGACTAACTTGTCCAAGAAATCATACATCCGTTCACCACGTAAGGTTACCTTAGCACCAATTGGCATTCCTTCACGAAGACGGAAGCCGGCGATGGACTTCTTAGCCTTAGTGATCAATGGCTTTTGACCAGCAATCAAGCCCAATTCTTCAACGGCTTCGTCCAAGTTCTTGGAGTTAGTAGTGGCATCACCAACACCCATGTTCAAGACGATCTTGTCGACCTTTGGCGCTTGCATCGTTGAAGTGTAGTTGAACTTTTCAATCAATGCAGGACGGATTTCGCTTTCGTACTTAGCTTTTAAACGGTTTTCCATTAGTAATTATTCCTCCTTTCCTCGATTAGTCGATGGTCTTGCCAGATTTCTTGGCAACCCGAACCTTCTTGCCATCAACGAACTTGTAACCAACACGGGTTGGTTCGTTGGTAGAAGGATCAATCAGCATTACGTTTGAAGCATTGATAGCAGCTTCAGTTTCAATAACGCCACCGTTAGGATTTGCGTTGCTTGGCTTTTGGTGTTTCTTAACCATGTTAATGCCTTCAACGATTACACGGTTTTGGGCAGCGAAGATTTGCTTAACGTTACCTTCCTTACCCTTGTCTTTACCGGCGATAACGCGAACTTTGTCACCTGTTTTAATGAGCATGTTGATTGTGCACCTCCTTATTTTTGGTTAATCTTACAGAACTTCTGGAGCCAGAGAAACGATCTTCATGAAGTCATCGCCACGAAGTTCACGAGCGATTGGCCCAAAAATACGGGTACCCTTAGGGCTCTTATCGTTGTTGATCAAAACAGCGGCGTTTTCATCAAACTTGATGTAAGAACCATCCTTACGGTGCAGACCATGCTTAGTCCGTACAACGACAGCCTTAACAACGTCACCTTTCTTGACAACGCCACCTGGTGTTGCCTGCTTTACAGTAGCAACAATAATGTCACCGATGTTACCAGTCTTAACTCGGGAACCACCCAAGATCTTGATGACAAGGATTTCACGAGCACCGGAATTATCAGCGACCTTCAACCGACTTTCCTGTTGAATCACGGTTAATGTCCTCCTTCCATTTACAAATAAGAATTAGAATACGAATTTAAGAGTTATCTGCTAATTAAAGGGTAGCAGCCTTTTCGACAACTTTTACAAGACGGAAACGCTTCTTAGCTGATAATGGCCGAGTTTCCATGATTTGTACAGTGTCGCCGGTCTTTGCTTCGTTGTTTTCATCGTGTGCGTAGAACTTCTTTGAGTACTTAACACGCTTGCCGTAAATTGGGGCACTCTTGTAAGTGTCGATTACGACAGTGATGGTCTTGTCCATCTTGTCAGAAACAACGCGGCCTTGATAAACCTTGCGTGCATTACGTTCTTCACTCATGCGCTAATCCTCCTTTTCGTATTCTTATTTGTTTAATTCTTGTTGACGAAGAACTGTCTTAACCCGTGCAATGTCCTTACGTACTTTTTTAAGGCTTGCAGTGTTTTCCAATTGACCAGTAGCTAATTGGAAACGCAAGTTAAACAATTGTTCCTTCAATTCCTTTTCACGGTCAAGTAGCTTGTCAGTGGTTAATCCATTCAGTTCTTGTACGTAATCTTTACTTTTCATTAGATTGTCCACCTACTTCCTCACGTTGTACGATCTTAGTGCGAACTGGCAACTTGTGACCGGCAAGACGTAAAGCTTCACGAGCGACTTCTTCAGAAACGCCCCCTACTTCGAACATTACCTTGCCGCGCTTAACTGGAGCAACCCATCCTTCAGGAGCACCTTTACCGTTACCCATCCGGACACCAACACCTTTACTGGTGTAGGAAAGTTGAGGGAAGATCTTAATCCAAACCTTCCCACCACGCTTCATGTAACGAGTCATCGCAATACGAGCGGCTTCGATTTGCCGGTTGCTGATCCAGTGGGAATCAAGTGCTTGCAAACCAAATTCACCAAAGGTAACCGTCTTGCCACCCTTAGCTTCGCCACGCATGTGACCACGTTGAACCTTACGGTGCTTTACTCGCTTTGGTACTAGCATGTTTTACTTCCCTCCTTGTTCATCATCATTTTCATTCTTCTTGGTAGGAAGAACTTCACCACGGTAGATCCAAGTCTTAACACCCAGGACACCATAAGTAGTGTTTGCTTCATCCCAAGAGTAATCAATGTCGGCACGGAGAGTGTGCAATGGAACAGTACCGTCAGAGTATGATTCAACCCGTGACATATCAGCACCGTTCAAACGACCAGCAACTTGAGTCTTAATGCCCTTAGCGCCGGCACGCATAGCCCGTTGCATTGCTCCACGCATTGCACGACGGAAAGCAATCCGCGCTTCGAGTTGCCGTGCGATGCTTTCACCAACCAGGTGTGCATCCAAGTCTGGCTTCTTGATTTCCACAATGTTGATGTGGACACGCTTGCCAGTTAACTTGTTTAATTCCTTACGAAGTGCTTCAACTTCTGAACCACCCTTACCAATAACCATTCCTGGCTTGGCAGTGTGAATTGAAACGTTGACGCGGTTTGCGGCACGTTCAATTTCAACGGTTGATACAGAGGCATCAGCAAGTCGCTTTTCAATGTACTTACGGATCCGAAGGTCTTCGTTCAGGTAGTTAGCAAAGTCTTTATCAGCGTACCACTTTGCAGTCCAATCGCGAATGACTCCGACACGAAAACCATTAGGATTGATCTTTTGACCCACTATTTATTCCTCCTATCGTTCTGTAACAACCACTGTGATGTGACTAGTCCGCTTGTTAATTGGTGAAGCAGAACCCTTTGCACGAGGACGGAACCGCTTTAAGGTTGGTCCTTCGTTTGCGTAGGCTTCGCTGACAACCAATGAAGCACGATCTAAATCAAAGTTGTTTTCAGCGTTTGCAACAGCAGAATTTAAGACTTTTTGAACATCTGAAGCGGCACCACGGCTGGTGAACTTCAGAATAGCGAATGCTTCAGCAACGCTCTTGCCGCGAATTGCGTCTAAAACAAGGCGAACCTTACGGGCAGGAACACGGACCATCTTGGCAGTTGCCTTAGCGGAAGTGATGTTTTCAGCCATTTCTTAATTCACCCTCCTTTACTTGCCTGTCTTCTTGTCATCATTTGCGTGACCGTGGAAAGTACGAGTTGGCACGAATTCGCCCAACTTGTGACCTACCATGTCTTCTTGTACGTAAACTGGTACGTGCTTCCGACCATCATAAACAGCAAATGTGTAACCAATGAAGCTTGGGAAAATGGTAGAACGACGTGACCAGGTCTTGATGACCGTCTTCTTTTCAGAACCTTCCTGCTCCTTAACCTTCTTCAGTAATGAAGCATCAGCGAAAGGTCCCTTCTTCAAACTACGACCCATTTAGTGTACCTCCTCTCGGGTAATAAACGTAATATATTAACGAGTGTGTGGACCGCGCTTCCGACCACGAACAATGAACTTGTTTGAACGAGCCTTGTGTGAACGGGTCTTCTTACCAACGGTCTTCTTACCCCATGGAGACAGAGGAGATGGTAAACCAACTGGTTGCTTACCTTCACCACCACCATGTGGGTGATCATTAGGGTTCATAACAGAACCACGGACGTGTGGACGTTGACCAGCGTAACGGGTCCGACCAGCCTTACCCTTGATTAAAAGGGCGTGTTCGTCGTTACCAACAGTACCGATAGTGGCACGGCAGGTAGCAAGAACCATCCGTACTTCACCAGATGAAAGACGTACCAAGACGTACTTCTCATCCTTACCAAGTAATTGAGCAGAAGCACCTGCTGAACGAGCAAGCTGACCACCCTTGCCTGGCTTTAATTCAATGTTGTGAATAACAGTACCAACTGGAATGTTCTTCAATGGAAGAGCGTTACCAACCTTGATATCTGCATCTGGACCAGATTGAACAGTCATGCCAACCTTCAGACCCTTAGGAGCGATGATGTATGACTTGGTACCATCAGCGTAACCCAAGAGTGCGATGTTAGCAGTACGGTTTGGATCGTATTCGATGGCCTTAACAGTTGCAGGAACATCATCCTTAATCCGCTTAAAGTCAATGATCCGGTATTGACGCTTAACACCACCACCACGGTGACGAACAGTAATGTGACCATAGCTGTTCCGGCCGGCAGTGTGTTTTAATGGAGCCAACAATGACTTTTCAGGCGTCGTCTTCGTGATTTCAGCGAAGTCGTAACCGTTCATGTTCCGGCGACCGTTAGTAGTAGGTTTGTACTTACGAATTCCCACTATGTTTTCCTCCTTTTTTTAATGATTAGTTTTCACTGTTGTCGTTGAACAGCTTAATTTCATCTGAATCAGCAGAAAGAGTAACGATTGCCTTACGACGACGCTTAGTGTAGCCGACGTAACGACCTTGACGCTTCTTCTTGCCCTTAACATTCATGATGTTAACCTTAACAACCTTCACACCGAAAATTTCTTCAATGGCGTTCTTGACCTGAGTCTTAGTTGCCCGTAAATCAACATCAAAAGTGTAACGCTTGTCGTCCATCCCAGCCATTGAGGCTTCAGTAACAACTGGACGTAAAATAATATCGCGTGCTTCCATTATGCGAGCACCTCCTCTACTTGAGAAAGAGCTGACTTAGTAATGATTACCTTTTGGGCGTCAGCAACGTTTAAGATGTTAACCCCGGCAGGAGTAACAACAGTTGCGTTTGCCAGGTTGCGTGCTGATAATGCAGCGTTCTTGTCGTCGTCAGTAACAACGATCAAGGCCTTTTCAGCAACGTTCAGGTTGTTCATTACCCCAGCAAATTCCTTGGTCTTTGGTGCATCAAAGTTCAATGCATCAACAACAACTAATGCATTGTCGAGAACCTTTTGGGAAAGTGCTGACTTGATAGCAAGTTGACGAACCTTACGAGGAAGGTTGTACTTGTATGAGCGTGGAGTAGGTCCGAAGACGATACCACCGCCACGGAACTGTGGTGCCCGGATAGAACCTTGACGAGCACGACCAGTACCCTTTTGACGCCATGGCTTCTTTCCACCACCGCTAACAGCTGAACGGTTCTTAACGGCGTGGGTGCCTTGGCGCAAAGAAGCACGTTGACGCAGGATAGCATCAAATTCAGCGTTTTGGTTTGGTTCAATTCCAAACACAGCGGCGTTCAATTCGATAGTGCCGTTTTGGCTACCATCTTGCTTGTACAAATTAACGCTAGTCATTGTTAACTTCCTCCTTTCTGATTATTTGTTGTGTTGCTTGCTCAGGCTCTTCTTAGTGTTAGCCTTCACAGAGTTCTTAATCGTAACGTATGACTTGTTAGCGCCAGGAACGTTACCCTTGATGAGCAAGACGTTGTTATCCAGGTCAACCTTAACAACTTGTAAGTGTTGCATCGTAACAGTCTTGTTACCCATCCGGCCTGGGAGCTTCATGCCCTTGAAGACACGGTTAATGATGGCACCCAGCGAACCTGGACGACGGTGGTAACGAGAACCGTGAGCCATTGGTCCACGGGACTGGTTATCCTTGTGAATGTTACCTTGGTAACCATGACCCTTGGTAACACCCGTAACGTCGACAGTTTCACCTTCAGCGAAGACGTCAGCCTTAACTTCGTCTCCTACCTTGATGTCATCCCCTAATTCAGCGTCACGGATTTCACCGATGAAGCGCTTAGGGGTCGTATTTGCTTTTGCTGCATGACCTTGTTCAGGCTTGTTGCTCAAGATTTCGCGCTTGTCATCGAAGCCCAGTTGAACAGCGTTGTAACCGTCATTTTCAACGGTCTTGATCTGCATAACAACGTTTGGCGTTACGTCGATAACAGTAACTGGAACTAATTCACCATTGTCAGTGAATACTTGAGTCATTCCAACCTTTTTACCTAAGATTCCTTTGGCCATGAGTACACCTCCAATTTAATTGTTTTAATAAATAAGTAGAAATAATTACAACTTGATTTCGATGTCAACACCACTTGGCAGGTCGAGCTTCATTAATGCGTCAACAGTCTTTGGTGTTGGGTCAATGATATCGATCAGACGCTTGTGAGTCCGCATTTCGAATTGTTCCCGAGACTTCTTGAACTTGTGTGGTGAACGGATAACAGTGTAGATAGTCCGTTCAGTTGGTAACGGGATTGGACCTGAAATCTGAGCACCTGTCCGCTTAGCGGTATCCACAATCTTGTCTGCTGATTGGTCAAGGATACGGTGTTCATAAGCCTTTAACCGAATACGAATCTTTTGATTTGCCATTATGTTCCCTCCTTCGTCAGATTTAAAATTTGACTAGCTCCGCGGAAATTACCGCCACATCCTGTGGCAAAGCGGCCGGGTGTGTCGCAACCTTCCGCATCAACGCTTCGCAGCTTAAACCAGTATGGGGGCAGGGCAAAACTACCCGCCAATGCTCAAGCACTTATCCATAATACTAAAGAATCCCCGTCATATCAAGTGTTTAAATCAATTTATTTCCTTTGAAATGATTTTGTAAAAATAAAAAAACAGGTAAGCGGAAACTATTTTATCCGCAAACCCGCATAATTTAAAATTATTTGCTGTTTTGTAGCAAATTCTTCCTAGCGCAGGAGGACCTCCTTCGTCGAGCGGGCTAGTTCCTCAATCAGGCTGACACCGGATGCATAGTCCCGGTTATTCCGGGTGTAAATCGCAATGATGAAACTCTGTTCGCCCGCTGGGAGGTAGCCCATGCTATGAACCTCCCACTTCCCGTTATCGCTTGCGGGCCGCCAGCCATTCTTTAAGTAGTAGTCGTCGCTCCCTGCGGACATCCCCCACTGCTGGTCAAAGGAAACGGTGTGCATCAGCATCTTCACGTAATCCTTCGACCGTTGGTTAAGGTAGCCATCATGGTGGTCGTAGTAAATCATTTGGAGGAGCTTCAGCTGGTCAGTCGGCACGGTCAATGTCTTCCCCCACCAATCGTCAGCCCTGGTCTCCATCATCCCTAGTTCATCATAGAGCGACTGGAGGGCCAGCATCCCACCGAGGTAGTCGGTCACAATTGCAGTCGTCGCATCATTGTCGCTATACCGGATCATCTGCTTAGTCAGGGTCTCTTGGCGGTCATCCAACTCCCCACCCGTGATGTGGAGGAGCATGGTTAGGACCGCCACCTTAACCGTGCTGGCCGTCTCATAGCGAAGGCCGGGCGCATTGGTCGTCGCATATTTTGCCCCACCGTTTTCCATCTTCACCGCAATTGAGGCCGGGTTCCCGTAGCTGGCCATCACCTCCTGCCAGCTTTCCGTTAGCACTTGGTCAATCATATTATGTCATCTTCTTTCTTATTAAATAGTAACTATTCTGTATCAGCTATTGCCTGAATCTTCTTAGAGAAAATTACGAGGACTAAGCCGACGATGACACCCAGCGCCCCGATAATCAGGAAGTACTGGACTTCGGTTGCGCTAGAGTAAAACTTAACGATTTGGGCGTTGACCGCTTGCCCGGCAGCGTTAGCCAGGAAGTACATACTCATCATCTGTGACTTAAATGCTTTCGGTGCAAACCCAGCCGTAATCGAAAGGCCAACTGGGGAGAGGGTCACTTCCCCCAGTTCAACCAGGAACCAGGAGCCGACCAACCAGAACGGGGAAACCCGGCCAGCAGTCGTCCCGTGAATTAAGCCCGGCAATGCCATGAAGGCGTAGGACAAGCCGGCAAAGACCAGGGCAGCGGCAAACATGTGCGCCGCGGATGGGTGGTGCTTAATCCGGTCCCAGAGGTAAGCAAAGAGTGGCGTCAGCATCATCATAAAAATCGGGTTCAGGGTCTGGAAGTTTGCGGCGGCAAAGTGCCAGGCCCCCAGGTGGAGGATTGTCCGCTCTTCAGCAAACAGGGCCAGGACGACGGAACCAGACTCCTGGATGATCCAGAAGATAACGGCAGACAGGAAAAGCGGAATGTAGGCGGCAACCCGCTTCTTTTCAACCTTCGTAACCTTCTTGGACTTGAGCATTAAGACGAAGTAGTAGACAGGCAGTCCAATGGCAATAATTGTAATAATGGTAATAACATTATTGATTGTCAGTTGGTCAAAGGCCGCCATGATCAAGAGGATAATTGCAAAACCAGCTACAACTGCCAGGGTCCGGAAGATTACCGGCCGTAACTGCTCGTGGCTAATCGGGTCGTCCGGGGTCAGGCCATCCTTGGAAAGGAACTTCCGCCCGTCAATCGAGTACTGAACCAGTCCGAAGAACATCCCGAAAGCAGCCAGGGCAAACCCGACGTGGAAGTTCATCTGCCCGTGGAAGAGATTCAGGCCAAAACCACTAGCAGCCCATGGCACGGCCCACGGTGCAATCGCAGCCCCCAGGTTAATCCCGAAGAGGTAAATACTGAACCCCGCATCCCGCCGGCGGTCATTTTCACTATACAAGTTCCCCACCATCGAGGACACGTTTGGCTTCAGGAGCCCTGTCCCGATGACGATTAAGGCAATTGATACCAGCAGGGCTTGCTTGCCAAACGGTAGTGACAGGGCAATGTGCCCAAACATGATTAGGACCCCGCCGTAGAAAACAGTCTTCCTGGAACCCCAAATCCGGTCAGCCAGCCAGCCGCCGACCACCCCGGAGAGGTAAACGAGGGCCCCATAGATTGACATGATCGACGCGGCGGTAACCTGGTCCATCCCCAGGCCACCCTTAGTAACGGCAAAGTACATGTAGAATAGTAAGATTGCCCGCATCCCGTAGTAACTGAACCGTTCCCACGTCTCCGTGAAGAACAGGGTCGATAAGCCCCGCGGGTGTCCAAAGAACGCGGTATCTAAACTCTTTTGATTATTTGCCACGATAACCCACCTCCGTACGCTTTAGTTTTCAAGTAACACAATTTCTTGGCATATTCCGCGCCTCTTTCGATAGCGTTTTCATACCAATTTCATTATAGTGGACCCTTCCAAACGTCCACAATCCCATAACGAACATTTAGTATTAAGATGCAACAAATCAATATTTTTGTTCATATAGTTACTTAATAATATTAACTTTTGCGTAATCAATAGTTTGTTTAGTTAAGTGTGCCTAGCAAACAAAAACCCCACCCGAGAAATCCCGAGCAGGGTTCTAGCAAATTCCTATAAGTGCTGGCGCCGGGGCATCAGAAGATTGAGGATGATTGCTGTGATGGCTGCAATTGCGATTGGTGATCCCAACAGGTATTGCAACATCTGCGGTGCCGCGTTTAGGACGTGCTTAGGCAGCAGAACCAGGGCAATCGTCAGGATAATTGGCAGGCCGATAACGTAAATGTCGCTTTCGCCCGTATCTAAATTACGAATGACGTTCAAACCATTCAGCATGATCGTCACGGTAATGATGGCAAATACTCCCCCGATAACCGGTGCCGGGATCGCTGCTAGAAACGCTGATAACTTAGTAAAGAAGCCGAGGAGAATGAACCAGCAGCCGGCAGAAATAAAGGCCCGCTTGCTGGCAACTCCAGTAATCGAGATAATTCCGGCATTAGTGGAGTAACCCGTTACGGGGGTTGTCCCGGCAAAGGCAGCAATCAGACAGCTTAGCCCCTCGCCGACGATTCCGTGATTCCATTGCTTCTTTGTAATCGTGTGGTTGGTGACGGCGCCCATGGCAAACCAGGTCCCGGTCGTCTCAGTCGTCAAAATCGCGTAGATAATAATAAAGGTAAAAATCGCCGTAAGGTCAAAATGGATTCCCCAGTGGAGAATCATTCGTTGGGGCAGGCTAAACCAGGGGGCGGTCGCAACAGAGTGCCATTCAAAGCGGCCCATGCTTGCACTGAGCGCGGTTCCAACTAATAGGGCAATGACAATCGAACCGGCCTTAAAGAGCTTTTGGACTCTTGGAAAGCGAATACTAATGCCGACACAAATTAGCAGAGTCAGCGCGGTCACCGCTGCCAGCTCCATATTCTGGTAGACGTTGCCGGCCGCCTCAAAGATATTATCATTCAGAGCAGACGGGATTAGTGATAGGCCCACACAGGTGATAATGGTTCCCCCGACCACCGCCGGTACTAGGTAGTTAATAATCTTTTGAAATACTCCGCTCAGTCCGAGAAGGATTAGCAGGACGGCCCCGACGACCAAGGCGCCTAATAAGGTCGCCATTCCAGCTCCTTTGAGTCCCCCGCTGGCCATCACGACACCAGCAGCGGCACTCAGCGGAACAAATGACGGTCCCTGCGACACCGGCATTTTCATAAAGAGTGCCGTTTGCAAAATCGTGCCGATTCCCGCTGCCAAAAAGGTTGCCTGTAGGAGACCGGTTGAATCAGCGGCCCCCATTGCCAACATCCCGGCGAGAATAATCGGCGGCACGTAAACGTCCATTGCCAAGACATGCTGTAGCCCTAGCAGGGTCGCTTCCGTTACCGAAATTTTTTCGTCCGGTCCAACTAATAGTTGTGCTTTTTCTTCCATTTCCTAATTACCTCTCATCAATTCTCAATACCTAATAAGTTAACACGAACTATAACAGCTTTCAATAAGTAAATCGTTCATTAAAACGTTTAACTAATTTAAAAATAAAAACAGCCGCTGATTTTCATCAACGACTGTCTATCTATCTCATTTAAGAGAAGAATTAGTTGTTACCGTTCTTCTTGATAATGTCTTCTTGGATAGCCTTTGGCACAGCTGAGTAGTGGTCAAAGGTCATCGTGAAGGTACCACGACCCTGCGTAGCTGAACGTAAGGCAGTAGCGTAACCGAACATTTCTGACAATGGAACGAATGAGTGAACCAGTTGAGCGTTCCCCCGTTCTTCCATGCCGTCGATAGTACCACGACGAGCAGTAACTTGACCCATAACGTCACCCATGTTTTCTTCAGGGACAACGATGTCAACCTTCATGATTGGTTCAAGGATAACTGGGTCAGCCTTCTTCGCAGCATTCTTCAGAGCAAGGGATGCGGCAACCTTGAAGGCCGCTTCACTAGAGTCGACTTCGTGGTAACTACCATCGTAGAGCTTAGCGTGCATGTCAACAAGTGGGTAACCAGCAAGAACACCGTTTTGCATAGCTTCCTTCAAACCTTGTTCAACGGCTGGGATAAATTCACGCGGAACAACCCCACCGACAATGGCATCTTCGAATTCGAAGCCCTTACCTTCTTCAAGTGGCGTAAATTCAATCCATACATCACCGTATTGACCCTTACCACCAGATTGACGAACGAACTTACCTTGAGCACTTGCTGGCTTAGTAAATGCTTCACGGTAGGAAACTTGTGGCTTACCAACAGTAACTTCGGCGTGGAATTCACGGCGGAGACGTTCAACAATGATGTCCAAGTGCAATTCACCCATCCCGGCAATCAGAGTTTCACCAGTTTCAGGGTTAGTTTCAGCCTTGAAGGTTGGATCTTCTTCAGCCAGCTTTTGCAGACCCTTGTCCATCTTATCTTGGTCAGCCTTGGACTTTGGTTCAACAGAAACCTGGATAACTGGTTCTGGGAAGTCCATGGATTCAAGTTGCAGTGGGTGGTCTGGGTCGGTCAGGGAGTCACCAGTAGTGGTGTTCTTCAGACCGATAGCAGCGGCGATATCACCAGAGAATACTTCTGGGATTTCGTGTTGTTGGTTAGAGTGCATTTGCAGCAACCGACCAATCCGTTCACGCTTGTCCTTGCTAGCGTTCAGCACGTAAGAACCGGATTGCAGTGAACCAGTGTAAACACGCAGGAAAGTCAGACGACCAACGAATGGGTCGGTAGCAATCTTGAAGGCCAAGGCAGCGAATGGCTTGTCGTCACCGGCAGTCAGTTCAACTTCGTTCCCATCAGCATCGTGGGCAACGAATGGCTTAACGTCCAGTGGTGATGGCAGGTAGTCGATAACGGCGTCCAGCATCATCTGGATACCCTTATCCTTGTAAGCTGAACCAGCTAATACAGGGAAGAGTTGTTGTTCCAAAGTACCCTTACGGATAGCAGCCTTGATTTCGTCAACGGAAATCTCGTCACCTTCAAGGTACTTTTCCATGATGTTGTCATCAATGTCGGCCAGCGTTTCGATCATTGCATCGTGACGCTTTTGTGCTTCTTCCTTGAGGTCGTCTGGAATATCAACAGTATCCCAGTTCGTACCCAGCTTATCTTCATCGTAAACGTAAGCGACCATCTTAACCAGGTCAACGACACCGGAGAAAGTATCTTCGGCACCGATTGGCAGTTGGATTGGCAGCGGAGTAACGTTCAGACGGTCCTTGATGGTTTGAACAGAGTAGTCGAAGTTCGCACCAACCTTGTCCATCTTGTTAGCAAAGACAATCCGCGGAACGTTGAACTGGTCAGCTTGACGCCAAACAGTTTCAGTCTGCGGTTCAACCCCGGCCTGGGCATCCAGAACAGTTACGGCACCATCAAGCACCCGGAGCGCACGTTCAACTTCGACAGTGAAGTCCACGTGTCCTGGGGTATCGATGATGTTGATCCGGTAGTCCTTCCAAACGGCGGTCGTAGCAGCGGACGTGATAGTGATACCACGTTCCTTTTCTTCGTCCATCCAGTCCATTTGGGAAGCACCATCGTGGGTTTCACCAATCTTGTGAATCTTACCAGTGTAGTAAAGAATCCGCTCAGTAGCAGTCGTCTTACCGGCATCGATGTGGGCCATGATACCAATGTTACGAGTCTTAGCGAGTGGGTATTCACGTTTATTAGCCATTTTAAGAGTGTATCTCCTTCCAAAATATGGTTATAAAGTTAATCGTCATTTTTAGAAAAAGGGATGACGGTCTTTATTCAAAACTACGTCACCCCTTTATTGAAACCAGTTAAGCAACTGGCTTCAATTGACAGTGATTACCAGCGGTAGTGTGCGAAGGCACGGTTGGCTTCTGCCATCCGGTGCGTATCTTCACGCTTCTTAACTGAAGCACCTGTGTTGTTAGAAGCATCGATAATTTCACGAGCTAACCGTTCAACCATCGTGTGTTCCCCACGCAGACGTGCGTATTGAACAATCCAACGAAGGCCTAAGGTAGTCCGCCGGTCTGGACGAACTTCGATCGGCACTTGGTAGTTAGAACCACCAACACGCCGTGCCTTAACTTCCAGAACCGGCATAACGTTGTCCATTGCTTCTTGGAATACTTCAACTGGGTCGTTACCAGTTTCTTCCTTAATTTGATCGAAAGCTGCGTACAAAATCTTCGTAGCAGTCCCGCGCTTACCATCGATCATCAAGTGGTCAATCAAGCTCGTAACCAGCTTTGAGTTGTACATTGGATCTGGTAAGATTTCACGCTTTTGTACATGTCCTTTACGTGGCATTACTGAACTCCTCCTTTAAATTACTTCTTCTTAGGCTTCTTAGTACCGTACTTGGACCGTGATTGCATCCGGCCTTCAACACCAGCAGTATCGAGAGTACCACGGATAACGTGGTAACGAACCCCTGGCAAGTCCTTAACACGACCACCACGAATTAATACAACGGAGTGTTCTTGGAGGTTGTGACCGATACCTGGAATGTAAGCAGTAACTTCGATCAGGTTGGACAGACGCACACGGGCGTACTTCCGCAAAGCTGAGTTAGGCTTCTTAGGAGTCATCGTACCGACACGGGTAGCAACCCCACGCTTTTGTGGAGATGGCGTCTTAACTTCTTCTTTCTTGAAAGTGTTGTAAACATAACCAAGAGCTGGTGACTTTGACTTGCCCTTGTGGCTCTTACGGCCCTTACGTACCAATTGGTTAATGGTTGGCATAATTTTTCCCCTTCCTTATTTTAAGTCCACACATCCAGGTGGTTCTTTTTGAAGAATAAAAAAACTGCTGGATGATATTAGATTGTTGTGCCTTCGTTGACGCATTCGTCTGCCCAACGACAGACACTCGTTGCTAAAAAAGCACCTTAAATAGGGTATCACGCCCCCTAAAGAATGTCAACGAACACAGATAGTTATTTTCTTTTTTTACGTTTATCTATATTAGGAGGTTTTACCCATGCTTAAACTCTACTTTTTCCTTCTTGGCACGATCCTGGCCTCGTTCGCTGGGCTCGTCGCTTTCCGTCTGGGAGCTGGTCAGTCTCCGTGGTCGCCGGGACGTTCCTATTGCGACCACTGTCAGCATCGGCTCGCGCCCTGGCAGCTCATCCCCATCTGCGGCTACCTGCTCCAGGGCGGTCGCTGCCGTTACTGTCAGACCCCCTTGCCTATCTTTTACCCCCTCAGCGAACTCCTGACCGGTGGAGCCGCGCTGGTACTCTGCCACACCCTCTCCCCTTATTCCGCCGGCATTTTATTGGTGTTGACCAGTCTCGTCTTCCTTGCCAGTACCGACCACTTCTACCAGTTTATCTACCCGGCGGCACTAAGCGGGCTTTTCCCGTTAGGACTTCTTTTTCGGGCGGCGTGCCCTGGAGGTTGGTGGCCGGCACTGGTATTGTTTGCTATTTTGCTGCTCTTTGTCCTCCTCTTCCGCTCACTTGGCTGGGGAGACTTAGAGTTCCTCACCGTCCTCCTCTTGGCCCTGGGCTGGTACCCAACTGCTCTGGTCCTGCTCACCGCCTGTCTCCTGACCATCATCGTTAATTTCCATGCTCCGCCTCCCCGGCACGGCCGCGTCCCCTTCATGCCAGAGTTAGCCTTCGCCACCGGCATAATTATGCTTGTCATGTCACCAGCATAAAAAAGCCCTACCATCTGAAAACACCAAATAGTAGAGCCATATCAATTATTTTTCTGCCAGGGCCGAGTCTTCTTCCACGACTTTCACTAGAAAGAGGTTATGTCCAAAGCGCGACAGGTTTTCAATATTTTGCAAGAGCAGGAGCAGCCAGGAAAAGGCCAAACCAAATTCCAGCAGTTCAAAGGCCGTCAACGATAGATAATCAGTCAGTTTGAAAATGATGTACTCGATTCCCATCAAAGTCCCCACCGTGTACGACAGAATCAAGAACTGCCGCGTTATCCCGGGCAGCAGCCACTTAATTGCGGTAATTAAAATCAGAATAATGTAGACCAGCCACATCGAAATCCGGTCATGAAGAATGTGGTACTGGGGATCATTAGGGAACAGGCCAATCGACGCAATGCAGGCGGACAGGCCATACAGAAGCCACCGCAACACTAGGAGCTGCTTGCCGTGGAAACGACGCTGGAGGTTAACGAATAAGTAGTCCACCAGCGTTAACATCAATAGTCCCGAGAAAATCAACGTAATATTAAATTGGAAATTGGCCGAGTTTTGTGCTGTTCCCAGAAAGCTGAAGTTATGCCGCCACCAATCCCGGCTGGAATTAGTCAGCATGGCGAACACCATCCCCCCAATGATCATAATGGTCAGCAGGTTAGTAATCACTGCCGGCGTTAAGGTCATTGCAAGGTTGATCATTACGTAATTTACTACCGCGAGGACCATGAACACCATGACCGATGAGGTATAGATGTCAAAACTGGCGTCCATAAACATTCGTTCTAACAGCCAGAAGGCCGCCGAAAACGAAAAGACTAGGATTAGGCCGGCCGCCACTACAATCGTTGGCAAATTTCGCCAATATAGTTCCTTGGTCGGTCCGGTTTTATGCAGCTTCGTCCAAATTGCCGTGATGATGAAAATTATCATCCCGCTAATCGTTCCCAACAAGGTAGCAGCGTTGGCAATCGAATAATCCTGCCCATTTAAGGCAATTTGGTGAATAGCCTGACTCTTGGTATAGACAAAAAAGATGACCATCATCAAGAATGCCGGAACCGTATACAGCCAGATGTTAATTTGCGGCAGCTGTTCCGCCACACCGGTCGGCCGCATATTCAGCTGTTTATGCTCCACACTCAAAGCTAACTCTTCTCCCGCGTGAATTTCCGTCTCCCGCAAGGCGTCGGCCGGGATTTCAATTTTATACTTAGTAGCCACTTTTCCCCTTCTTTCTATAAAAAAAGGAGTGGGACAGAACTAGCTTGCCTAGTTCGTTGTCCCACTCCCACAAAGATGGCTAGGTTAGTCAAAGACTGATTCCTCAGCATTTGGCCTGCCAACCACTGCTGCACAGCAGTTGAGCAGCTGACTTAATTTCCAGCCCCTTTTAATTAATCACCATTAGTTTTGCTTGTCTTCTTCCTTCATCTTGGCCTCAAGGTCCTTGATGGAGTAAGCAGCAACACTGACTTCTTTAGGCTTAATGTTCCGGTAAGTGCCCATCCCAGTACCAGCTGGAATAATCTTACCAATGATAACATTTTCCTTCAAACCAACTAATGGGTCGTTCTTGCCCCGAATAGCGGCATCCGTCAATACCCGCGTCGTTTCCTGGAAGGATGCGGCAGACAGGAAACTGTTAGTTTCAAGCGCTGCCTTCGTGATTCCGAGGATAACCGGCCGAGCAGTAGCTGGAATACCACCAGCATACAGGGTGGACTTGTTAGCGTCACGGAACTGGCTGATGTCCATCAGTTCACCTGGCAGGAGGTCAGTATCACCTGGATCCATGACCCGAACCTTCCGCATCATCTGGCGAATCATGATTTCAACGTGCTTATCCAGCAAGTCAATCCCCTGCATCCGGTAAACACCCTGAACTTGTGCCAGCAGGTAGGTTTCGGTGGACAGAACATCACGAACTTGGATCAATTCCTTTGGATCGATGGACCCTTCGTTCAGTGCCGTTCCCCGGTGGATGAAGTCGCCTTCCGCAACCCGCATCCGGGCTGTAATTGGCAGGGTGTAAGTCCGCGTGTCAGTTTCACCCTTAACAGTAACGTCCTTAGTCCGTTCTGCCGGGTTTTCTTCGATGGAAACCACTTCACCAGTTACTTCAGTAATGGTTGCACGTCCCTTAGGGTTACGTGCTTCCACAATTTCTTGCACACGAGGAAGCCCCTGGGTAATATCTTCGTTTCCAGCAACACCACCAGTGTGGAAGTTCCGTAGAGTCAGCTGGGTACCTGGTTCACCGATAGATTGAGCGGCCACAGTACCAACAGCTTCACCGGCTTCTACCCGGTCACCAGTAGCGGCGTTCCGGCCGTAGCAGCGTTCGCAGACACCATGTTCAGTGTTGCAAGTAAAGGCTGAGCGAATAGTAACCTTCTTCACACCGGCATCAACGATCTTTTGAGCCATTGCTTCGTCAATCAGGACATTCTTGCCCACAATCTTCTCACCAGTTTGGGGATCAAAGACAGACTTCATTGTGTAACGACCCATAATCCGGTCGTACAGTGGTTCAATCATTTCGTTACCGTTGGTGATTGCCGTTACTTCCAGGCCACGGTCAGTACCACAGTCCTTTTCACGCACAACTACGTCCTGGGCAACGTCGACCAGCCGCCGGGTCAGGTAACCTGAGTTGGCGGTCTTCAGGGCGGTATCAGTCATCCCCTTACGAGCACCGTGGGAGGACAGGAACATTTCCAGCACGGAAAGTCCTTCGTAGAAGTTAGACAGAACTGGCAATTCCATAATCTTACCGTTTGGTGAAGCCATCAAACCACGCATCCCGGCCAGCTGGGTAAAGTTAGAAATGTTACCACGCGCACCGGAATCGGACATCATGTTGATTGGGTTATGAATGTCCATGTGTTCGATCAGCTTGTCCTGCACTTCATCCTTAGCGTCGTTCCAGGCGCCAATTACCCGTTCGTACCGTTCGTCATCAGTAATCAGCCCCCGACGGAACTGCTTGCTGATCAAGGCAACCTGTTTCCGGGCCTTCTGAATGATTTCCGGCTTTTCCGGTAAGTCGTGGATATCGGACATCGCGGTCGTCAGACCAGAGATCGTTGATTCGTAGTAACCGAGGTCCTTGATCCGGTCCAGGAATTCAGAAGTCTTTGTAACCTTGTATTGCTTGTAAACTTCCGCAATTAGGTCAGACAGGAAGCCCTTCTTGAATGGTGGAACCAATGGCGCATTTTCTAGGTATTCATGAATGTCTTGACCAGGTTCCAAGAAGAAGCGTTCGTCAACACCATCGTGAATGTTGGCGTCTGTTGGTTCGTTAATGTAGGCAAAATCCTTTGGCATGATCCGGTTGAAGAGGAGCTTACCAACGGAGGTTACCATAATCTTCTTGCGTTGTTCATCGGTAAACGGCTTGTCAGGGAATGATGATGCTTGGACACCGACCCGAGTCTGCAGGGAAACATAACCATTCTTGTAGGCCATTTCGGCTTCATCGGTGTCGTTGAAGATCATCCCTTCACCTTCACGCCCCTTATCTTCAGTCGTCATGTAGTAGTTACCGATAACCATATCCTGAGATGGGGAAACGATTGGTTCACCGTCACGAGGACTCAGAATGTGGGAAGCAGCCAGCATCAGCAGACGGGCTTCCGCCTGAGCTTCATTAGACAACGGAACGTGGATAGCCATCTGGTCACCATCAAAGTCGGCGTTGTAAGCGGTACATACCAATGGGTGGAGCCGCATGGACTTACCAGAAACCAGAATTGGTTCGAAGGCTTGGATCCCCAACCGGTGCAGGGTAGGTGCCCGGTTCAGCAATACTGGGTGTTCCTTAATGACATCTTCCAATACATCAAAGACGTCGTCGTCCCGGCGGTCAATCTTCCGCTTGGCAGCCTTCACGTTGGCTGACAGGCCCCGCTTAACCAGTTCGTGCATGATGAAAGGCTTAAACAATTCCAAAGCCATTGGAACTGGCAGCCCCATTTGGTTCATCTTGAGGGATGGACCAACATCAATAACGGAACGGCCAGAGTAGTCAACCCGCTTACCAAGCAGGTTCTGACGGAACCGTCCCTGCTTACCCTTGAGCAGGTGTGACAGGGACTTCAACGGACGGTTACCAGGACCAGCTACTGGACGACCCCGCCGACCGTTATCGATCAAGGCATCAACAGCTTCCTGCAACATCCGCTTTTCGTTTTGCACGATGATTCCAGGTGCCTGCAGCTTCAAGAGCCGCTTCAACCGGTTGTTACGGTTAATTACCCGCCGGTACAAATCGTTCAGATCGGAAGTGGCAAACCGGCCACCTTCAAGCTGAACCATTGGCCGCAAGTCCGGTGGCATTACCGGAATAACGTCCATGACCATCCACTCAGGCTTATTGCCGGACTTGAGGAAGGCTTCCAAAATGTCCAAGCGCCGGATAGCCCGCGTCCGCTTTTGACCGGTAGCTTCTTTCAGCTCTTCCTTTAGTTCAGCAGCTTCCTTTTGCAGGTCTACGTCTGCCAAGAGTTTCTTAATGGCAGCAGCACCCATTTCAGCAGTGAAGCGGTCGCCAAATTCAGCCTTCTTGTCCCGGTATTCTGCTTCGGACAACAGTTGCTTCTTTTCCAACGGCGTGTCGCCTGAGTCAAGAACAACGTAGGACGCGAAGTAAATGACTTCTTCCAGGGAACGAGGACTCATATCGAGGACCAAGCCCATCCGACTAGGAATCCCCTTGAAGTACCAGATGTGGGAAACTGGTGCGGCTAATTCGATATGGCCCATCCGTTCACGACGAACCTTAGAACTGGTGACTTCAACACCACAGCGGTCACAAACTCGGCCCTTGTAGCGAACCCGCTTGTACTTACCACAAGCACACTCGTAGTCCTTAGTTGGGCCAAAGATTCGCTCATCAAACAGACCCTGCTTTTCTGGCTTCAGTGTCCGGTAGTTGATGGTTTCCGGCTTCTTTACTTCACCGTATGACCAGCTCCGGATCTTATCTGGGGAAGCCAGACCGATCTGCATGCTTTCAAATTTATTGACATCAATCAAAGGATGTTCCTCCTTATTTCTTAGTACATGAGTGAAGAACTATATCTTAAATCCTACTTAGCATTATCTTCGGTGGAAGATGACGAAGCGGTCTTACCCTTGCCATCCGCACTGTGCTGTTCAGCATACTTAGCAAGAGCGTCAACGCTAACAACTTCGGCGTCATCCTCATCCATGTTCTTCAATTGAACTTCCTTTTGGTTGCCATCGAGAACCTTCATGTCCAGGCCAAGTGCTTGTAATTCCTTGACTAGAACCCGGAATGATTCTGGAACACCTGGCTTTGGAATTGATTCACCGTTGATGATGGCATCGTAAGTCCGAACACGACCAACGGTATCATCGGACTTGTAAGTCAGGATTTCTTGAAGGGTGTAGGCAGCACCATATGCTTCAAGAGCCCAAACTTCCATTTCACCGAACCGCTGACCACCGAATTGGGCCTTCCCACCAAGTGGTTGTTGGGTAACCAGTGAGTAAGGACCAGTGGACCGAGCGTGAATCTTATCATCGACCATGTGTGCCAGCTTCAGGTAGTGCATGGAACCAACGGCAATCCGGTTTTCAAATGGTTCACCAGTTCGACCATCGTAGAGGATTGTCTTCCCGTCTTCTGGAAAGCCAGCTTCCCGCACGGCATCCCAAACATCCTTGTCGGTTGCCCCATCAAAGACTGGAGTAGCCATGTGGATGCCTAAGCGCTTAGCAGCCATCCCCAGGTGCAATTCCAGCAGCTGACCAATATTCATACGACTTGGCACACCCATTGGGCTCAGCATGATGTCGATTGGTGTTCCGTCTGGCATGTATGGCATATCTTCTTCAGGGATAACGATAGAAACGGTCCCCTTGTTACCGTGCCGACCAGACATCTTGTCACCGACCTGGATCTTCCGCTTTTGAGCGATGTAAACCCGAACCATGGTGTTCACACCTGGTGACAATTCATCCCCGTTTTCTCGGGTAAAGATCTTAACGTCCTGGACAATTCCGCCGCCACCGTGAGGAACACGGAGGGAAGTGTCACGAACTTCACGGGACTTTTCACCAAAGATGGCGTGCAGCAGCCGTTCTTCGGCTGACAGTTCCGTCATTCCCTTTGGCGTAACCTTACCAACCAGGATATCACCATCGTGAACTTCGGCCCCAACGCGGACAATCCCGTCCTCGTCCAAGTCCTTCAATGCGTCATCCCCGACGTTTGGAATTTCACGGGTCATTTCTTCAGGCCCCAGCTTCGTCTCACGAGCTTCTGACTCGTAAGATTCGATGTGGATAGACGTGTAAACGTCATCCTTAACCAGCCGTTCGTTGATGGCAATGGCATCTTCGAAGTTGTAACCCTGCCAAGTCATGAAGGCAATCAGTGGGTTTTGACCTAATGCCAATTCCCCTTCTTCCATGGATGGACCATCAGCGAGGACGTCATCGCCATCCACGTGTTCGCCAATCTTAACGATCGGACGCTGGTTGTAGTTCTTACCACCGTTAGAACGACGGAACTTCATCAGCCTGTAAGTGTCTAATGAACCATCGTCTTCACGAACACGAACTTCACGTGCGTCAACATATTCAACGGTACCAGGCTTCTTAGCAATCAAGGCCACCCCAGAGTCGTGAGCTGCTTTGTAGTCAATACCGGTACTTACCAGTGGTGCGTGTGGGTTGATCAACGGAACAGCTTGCCGCTGCATGTTGGCACCCATCAGCGCACGGTTAGAGTCATCGTTTTCAAGGAATGGAATACATGCGGAAGCAACGGAAACAACTTGTTTTGGTGAAACGTCCATGTAGTCGACGTTTTCAACACTGGTTTCAATGTAGTCATCCTTGTCACGAGCCATAACCTCATCATCAACAAAGGAGCCATCGTCATTCAACGGTGAGTTTGCCTGGGCGATGATGAAGTTATCTTCTTCGTCGGCCGTCAGGTAGTCGATCTTGTCGGTTACCTTGTGGTCCTTCCAGGATACACGACGGTATGGCGTTTCAATAAAACCATACTTGTTAACACGAGCGTATGAGGAAAGACTGTTGATCAGACCGATGTTTGGCCCTTCAGGCGTTTCAATCGGGCACATCCGGCCATAGTGGGTATAGTGCACGTCGCGAACTTCGTAGCCAGCCCGGTCACGGGTCAAACCACCAGGACCAAGGGCTGACAGACGACGCTTGTGGGTCAATTCACCCAGTGGGTTGGTTTGGTCCATGAACTGGGACAGTTGGGAGGAACCAAAGAATTCCTTGATGGAAGCAACCACTGGCCGAATGTTGATCAATTGTTGCGGTGTTACCGTGTCAGGATCCTGAATGGACATCCGTTCACGAACGACCCGTTCCATCCGGGCAAGCCCGATCCGGAACTGGTTTTGCAGCAATTCACCCACGGAACGAATCCGCCGGTTACCCAGGTGGTCGATATCATCGGTGTTGCCGATTCCTTCTTGCAGGTTGAAGAAGTAGTTCAGGGAAGCAAGAATATCAGCTGGTTCGATGTGCTTGTACTCCAATGGAATGTGACCATTACCAATAATCGGCACAACCCGGTCTGGGTCATTCTTGGAGTAAACCAAAATCTTTTGCAGTTTTACTGGTTCCGTTACTACCGCTTCGTCGGATGGCGTGTAGGTAACCATCTTGAAGTCATCACGGTCCAGGTATGGTTCCAGCTTCTTCAGGGTTTCCTTATCAACGGTATCACCCTTTTGTGCCAACACTTCACCAGTATCTGGGTCAGCTAACGTTTCCGCCAGGGTCTGACCAAGTAGCCGGTACTTCAGCATCAGCTTCTTGTTAGTCTTGTAACGACCAACTGGAGCCATGTCGTAGCGCTTCGGATCAAAGAACCGTGCCGTCAGCAGGTTCCGCGCTGAATCAGCGGTCTTTGGTTCACCTGGACGCAGCCGTTCGTAGATGTCCTTCAACGCCTCCTCAACCCGGGAGTCTTCGGCGTTCTTGTGAACGTCCTTATCCAGGGTCAGGGACAGGGTTTCACTGTCGCCACCAAACATATCAATGATTTCATCGTCGGAGCCGAAACCAAGGGCCCGAACTAATTCAGTCATTGGCAGCTTCCGAGTCCGGTCAATCCGGACGTACGAAATGTTCTTGGCGTCAGTTTCGTATTCCAGCCAAGCACCACGGTTAGGAATAAAGGTAGCGCCATAGCTTGGCCGACCATTCTTATCGGCTTCTTCATTGTAGTAGACACCTGGTGAACGAACTAATTGGGAAACAATTACCCGTTCGGCACCATTAATAATGAAGGTTCCCTGGTCAGTCATCAGTGGAAAGTCACCGAAGAAGACGTCCTGGGACTTGATTTCCCCAGTTTCGTGGTTGGTTAACCGTAACGTAACGTGAAGTGGTGCTGAGTAGTTCGCATCATGCTCACGTGCTTCATCAACAGTGTACTTCGGTTCTAAAAGTTGATAGTCCACGAATTCCAAAGAGAGCTTTCCTTGGAAATCGTCAATCGGCATAATATCATCAAACATTTCCCGCAAACCTTTGTCCATAAACCAATTGTAAGAATCGGTCTGGATTTCAATCAGGTTTGGCAACTCGAGAACTTCTTTAATTCGGGAGTAGCTACGACGGGTACGGTGCTTACCGTATTTTACTAAATGTCCGGCCAAACTGTTCACCTCTCTAATTTGTTGGGTGGGTTCATTTAAATGTTACATTTTGATTACAATTTAACCAAAACCCGCATTTTGGGCAAAAAAAATCCAAAAACAGTATTGGGACTGTCTTTGGTTTTATTGCAGAACCCGATGGACAATAGATCACCAGGTTCAAATGAACTCACAATTACATACTTTATTAGTATAGTTGAAGCAATTGCGAATGTCAATAATTAAGTTTTACTTTCCCCGCTTTGCCAGGCCATTAATGATGCAGTCAAGAATCAGCTGGTCACGCTCGTCGTCAGAAATGGAGTGTCCACCGATGAGCTGGTAGGTCCCAAAAAGTGGCGACAGGCTCGCCAAGAACAATTCCGCCGCTTCCTTAGGCAACAAATCTGGACGCAGCTTCACGGACGGTTGCTTAAAGTAATCGCTGATTGGTTCCAAGTAGTCCATGGTGAAAATAATGTTGAGCTTTTGCTGTGAACTCTTTGAAAGGAGGAGCATCGTCTGCCGGTACTGGTCGTAAATACTCAGTGGGTGGTGCTTCTTGAGAATCTTAACGATTTCTAACAACTGTTCTTCCGACGCTAGGTCGTGCTTCCGTATCACTTTGTTGATTTCCTGGCGAATCTTTCCTGATAGCTTGTTCATCACGTCCAGGTATAAGACTTCCTTGTCGCTAAAGTGGTGGTATAGCGCCGGCTGGGTGATTCCAATCTGCTTGGCGATATCCCGGGTTGAGGTTTCACCAAATCCTTTTTGCAAGAATAACTTTGTAGCCGTCTTGATAATCGCCTGACGAGTTTTTTCTAATTGTTCTGCTCGTTTCATTAACTAACTTCCTCCTCAAATTGGCTAACCTCTATTATAGGACTAATATTTATCACAAGACAACCGCTGAATAGGCCAAAATAGCGCTAAATTCGTTTTTCTATTGTCGAATTCAGCGCTATCTGCTAGACATTATTGGTTGGCTTTGACTAATTTCTTTGCAGCTGGGGTCTTCACTTTCACCGTAATTTCGCCATGGTGGGCACCAACGGTCACGGTATCACCCGGCTTAATTTCACCATCAATCAGGTCCGTGCTCAGGCGGTCTTCAATTTTATCCTGAATTGCCCGCCGGAGCGGCCGAGCCCCGTATTCAGGGTCGTAGCCTACCGCAGCGATCAGGTCGACTGCCGCAGGCGTGACTTTCAGACTAATCTCCTGTTCAGCAACCCGGTCACGCAGTTCGTTAGTCATCAACTTCACGATCTGGTGGAGTTCCTGCTTATTTAATGAATGGAAGATGATGGTTTCATCAATCCGGTTCAGAAATTCCGGCCGAAAGTGCAATTTCAGCTGCTGACGAATAGCCCCCGCCATCGCGTTGTAATCCTGGCTCATGTCCCGGGCCCCGAACCCGACTTCCTTTTCATCCTGGAGCTGGGTCGCACCGAGGTTGGACGTCATAATAATAATCGTGTTCCGGAAGTCGACCCGGCGGCCCTTGGAATCGGTCAGGTAACCATCATCCAAGACCTGAAGCAGGAGGTTAAAGACGTCAGGGTGGGCCTTCTCGGCTTCATCCAGCAAGACGACGGAATACGGGTGCTGACGAACCTTTTCCGTCAGCTGGCCTCCTTCATCGTAACCCACATAACCGGGCGCGGCCCCAATCAGCCGGCTGGTGCTGAACTTTTCCATGTACTCGGACATGTCGATCCGAATCATGTTGTCCTCGGAGCCGAACATCGCCTCGGCCAATGCCTTGGCTAACTCTGTTTTACCAACCCCGGTTGGTCCTAAAAACATAAAGGAACCAATCGGCCGGTTCGGGTTCTTCAAGCCGCTCCGGGCCCGGCGAATTGCCTTAGCAACCGCGTCAACGGCTTCGTCCTGGCCAATCACCCGCTTATGGAGGACCTTTTCTAAGTTGATCAGCCGGTCGCTTTCACTCCGCTTCAACTGGGTTAGCGGCACACCAGTCCACTCGGCAACGACCTTGGCAACGTCTTCGCCGGTCACTTTGAGACGGTAGTGCTGCTCTGCCTGCCGTTCACTGACCCGGTCAGCCTGCTGCTCCTGCTTAGCCCGCAGCGATAATTCCTGTTCCCGCAGGTCTGCTGCCCGGTCAAAGTCCTGCTGCTCAATTGCTGCTTCCTTAGCAGATTGCAGTTCGGCGATTTGCTCGTCTAATGATGGCTTGCGGGTCTTCTTCTCCTCAGCATTGATTCGGACCATAGCTGCCGCTTCATCCATCAAGTCAATTGCCTTGTCCGGGAGGAAGCGGTCAGAGATGTAGCGGTCGGAGAGCTTAACAGCCTGTTCCAGCGCCTCATCAGTAATCTTGGCATGGTGGTGGGCCTCATAGCGTGGCCGTAATCCCTTCAGGATAGCCAGACTTTCTTCTGGGGTTGGCTCGTCGACCTGAACTGTTGCAAACCGCCGTTCCAGAGCTGCGTCAGATTCAATGTACTTTTGGTACTCGTCAAGGGTAGTCGCCCCGATTGTTTGCAGTTCTCCCCGGGCTAAAGCCGGCTTCAAGATGTTGGAGGCGTCAATGGCCCCCTCAGCACCCCCGGCTCCAATCAGCGTATGCAGCTCGTCAATAAAGAGGATGACGTGCCCGTCCGCCTGGATTTCGTCAATCACCTTTTTGAGACGGTTTTCGAATTCGCCCCGGTACTTAGTGCCCGCGACCAACGAACCCATATCGAGGACCATCAGCCGCTTATTAGCCAGCTCAGCTGGAACCGTTCCGGCCACCATCTCTTGGGCTAGGCCTTCAGCAATAGCGGTCTTCCCTACTCCCGGCTCACCAATCAGCACCGGGTTATTCTTGGTCCGGCGACTGAGGATCTGAATCGTCCGCCGAATTTCAGCATCACGCCCGACGACAGGATCCAGCTGCTGGTTCCGCGCCATCTGGGTCATGTCCCGAGCCAGCTTATCAAGGGTCGGTGTACCACTCTTGCGGTTGTTTCCCTGACGGTTGGTTTGACGCCGGAGCTGGCTTTCCGCTACTCCTAACCGCCGCAGGGTCACCTTCCGAACCTGACGGGGCAAAACATCTAGGCTAAAGAGAATCCGCGAAGACAGGACACTCTCATCCGCAATCAGCGCCAGCAGCAGGTGTTCAGTCCCAATTTTGAGGGAGTGCATCTGCTGGGCCTCCTGACCAGCCAGGGCCAAGACCTGCTTAGCTTTCGGTGAATATGGCAGGTAGTCAGCTGGGCCGAGCTGGTCAAGCGTTCCGTAACCAATTAGCCGTTCAATCTCTTCACGAATATCATCACTGGTAATTGAAAACTGCTCAAAAATCTTGTTGGCAATCCCATCCTTATCCATTGCCAACGCGAGCAAGAGGTGTTCAGTCCCCACTGCTTGGTGTTTAAAGTATTTAGCTTGTTCATGGGCAATCATTAAGACATGCTTAGCACTAGGAGTAAACATGTTATCCATTAGCAATCATCCCTTCTAACTTTCATACCGTAATCGATTCAGTAGCGAAATCAACACGCGTGCTCTTAACCGGGCTTCAATATCGGTATCGCCAACGTCCAGTGTCTGCTTAGCAAGTGCCACAAGCATCAAGTCACCCTCGCGCTGGGTGATGACCTTTTCATCGTAAAGGGTCTGAACGATGGCAAACGCATCACGTTCTCGAATTGAGTCGCCAATTGTTTGGATTAATGAGTTTAACACGTCAATGTTATCAAGTAAATTAACACGCTCAATCCGGATATAACCACCGCCGCCACGCTTGCTCTTGACGAGGTAACCATTTTGAATGGTAAACCGGGTCTTGATGACATAGTTGATCTGGGACGGAACCACGTCAAAGTGGTTTGCAATCTCGGAACGGCGAATCTCAATCTGAGCAGAGTCGCCCAGAATTTCTTTCAAGTAAGCTTCAATAATATCTGAGATACTCTTATTCTCCATCATTCACCCTCCGTTATCTGACTAATACTGACCATTATTTTATCATAATTTGTATTTTTTGCCCATCCAAAGTGCTCGTATAAGAAAACAGGACTGCAGCCTCGCTACAATCCTGTTTTCTGATTAACCTAATTAACTGTAATTACTTTTCGAGGGAGAAGTCAACAACGTTCCGACCAACAACCTTGTTGTCCTTTAATTCTTGGATCATGTCATTGATTTCGGAAAGTTTCCGGGTCTTAACGATTGGGTGAACCTTGCCTTCAGCACCGAATTGGAAGCACTCAGCTAGGTCTTGACGAGTACCAACCAGAGAACCGGCAACGATGATGCCGTCCAGAACAGTCTTGGCAATGTTCAGCTTCATGTCACCTTGTGGAAGGGCAACGGCAACTAACTTGCCATCTGGGCGCAGGGAGTTAACTGCTTGGTCAAAGGCTGCGGTCGTAACGGCAGTAACAACTGCAGCGTGAACCCCGCCAACCTTTTCTTGAATCTGTTCGTCAACATTGTCATCGTGACGGTTGATGCAGATTTCAGCACCGTTTTCCTTAGCAGCCTTCAGCTTGTCTTCGTTACCATCAACGGCGATAACGTGGGCACCAAAGACGTTGTGGGCAAATTGAATCCCCAGGTTACCCAGACCACCGGCACCAACGATTGATACCCATTGACCAGGCTTGATGTCAGCAACCTTCAAAGCCTTGTACATCGTAACCCCGGCACAAGTTAAGGAAGTAGCTTCAACTGGGTCCAAGCCTTCTGGAACCTTAACGGCGTAGTCAGCTGGAACGATACATTGTTCAGCCATAGCACCATCAGCAGTGTAACCAGCGTTCAGAACGTTCCGGCAAAGAGTTTCACGGCCAGTCAGACAGTATTCACAGTGACCACAGCCCTTGAAGAACCAAGCGATTGATACCCGGTCGCCAACCTTTAAGCTGGTAACACCAGGAGCAACCTTTGATACCCGGCCGACACCTTCGTGACCAATAATCCGGCCCGGCTTCTTACCAAAGTCACCAGCAGCACAGTGAAGGTCAGTGTGGCAAAGACCACAGTATTCCATGTCAACCAGTGCTTCACCCGGCTTCAAATCACGAAGCTGAACATCCTTAACAGTAACGTATCCATCGACTGGATCATTGATAACAGCAGCTTTCATATGCTAAGATCTCCTTCTCAAAAGACATGTTATTTTTTTCACAATTATTATGATACCAGAGACCCCCGTTTTTTTAAAGCCTTCTTTCGGATATTTTTCAAATAAATGTCAAACCGCTGTCGCTAAGATAGCACGCTTTTCGCCACTAATACACGGCTAAGGATACTCAAACCAATTCCAGAATTTACTAAAGTTTTCTTTTGAAATTTACTAACTAAAAATAACAAGATTGCATATCATCTCACAATCAGTCTTTTTGACCATGAACCTCCGTCAGTAATAGTCGTTCTTCCATTAATTACTAGTGCCGTACAGCAACCGAATAGTCTGGCGGTCAGCCTTCGTAATCCCGGTCCGAACATTATTCGGGATCATTACGCTATAACTGCCCTGTGGCGCGTGGGCCAAGCCGAGGGCATGCCCTAGCTCATGCTGGGCCACTTCGCTACGGAAAATCCGACTGGTGTATTCCAAGTGCGGTGCGTCGAGGGTTGAATGTGCTCGGATCAAGGCGTGGGTATCGGGATTATACTCAGAACGGGTGGAGCCCAGCTGGGTGGTAACGTACCCGACCGCGGGCGACGGTTGCCCATTAGAAAGGTCGCCAGCCTCAGCGATAATGTCGGCCTGACCGCGGTGCCGGGTCCAGGTCAGATGAACGACGCTTGTGCTATTCCACGCTTTGACCGCATCTCGGAAGGCGGCTACGAGTGGGCGATTACGGGTCGCCAGGTAAATTTTCAAGCGGGTAGTGGGCCAGCGGTAACCCTCCAGCGGAACCGGGGTCTTATTCGGTATGTACAGCTGGTGCTTAGCGGCGCGGATGGCTTGGGGAGAGTCGTCACTGGCAGACTGGTCGGTCGCGGAGTTTGCATTCACGCTGAACGCCGGGACCGGGCTGACTGTTGGCTGGTCTGCTGCCCATGCCATCGCTGGCAGAGCCAGAGCCAGCACCAGCGTTGCGTTGACAATCAGCGATTTAATCATTGCCATCATCCCCTTCCTAGTTACGTGCTCTTTTCTGATAATGTTCTCATTTAATAGTAGAAAAGACAAGCCATGCCACCACTTGAGATTATCGGCAGAATTATTAAGGAGAAGAGTGCGGCACGATGAATAAAACGGCACTTCATACTGCGCTCTTCTTCGGGGCTTGCCGCGTTAATCAGCTTATCATGCTCGCCAGCCTGCTGCTACGCCGTAACACTATCAGCTTTAAAACAGCAAAAAGGCTGGAACATAAGTACTTTTACCAAGTTCAAATACGAACAGCGCGGTACACAAAAATGGGTTCCAGTGTCCGGTATAATCGAACTCTGGAACCCTATTTGCGCTCCCTTTTGCTTTAAACGAGAATATGATCGATGAACCGGATTCCCAGAATGATTACCGCCCAGTGAATTTTACCGCCTGCTGAAACGCTTCTTGTAGGCCTAGCAGACTTGAAACCGAACGCTGAGCCCTTGCTTATCCGCCTGAGTACCGGTCGCTTTTCTCTAAATCCTAATGAACATTTTGCATCATACCATCAATTTGTGCGGCGTCGGTCTGTGATTGCAACGTGCCAATGCTAATCGTCTTTTGGTCGGCAGAGCCGCCGACACTGTACCTGACTGTGTCGCCCTTGACCTTGAAGGTAATACCACTAGCAGAATCATTGCCTTCGCTAAAAGTATAGCTGTCACCGTTTTGGGTGCAGGTAAAGGTTTCACGCCCCGGCATCCCCTGGTAGGTGTACTGGAAAAGCATTGCCCCCACCCGACGCGGGTCAGCAGAGGAATTGCTCTGGCTAGAACTGCTTTCGTTGCCGCTGTCGTGCTTCTTAGCCAGGAACTGGTCAAGGTTCAGCTGACGCGTGGTTTTGGTCAACGTGTCGGTCGCCCAGTTGCTATCACCGGTCAGGGTCAGTTGGTTGCCAGATAGCCGTGCCGTAATCGGGCTGGTGACGTCGCTATCAGCGAAGTTCAGCGTGTATTCGTTGTTGCCGGTCTTCTTCCATGTCAGCTGGTCATTAGTGTCGCTGTTGACTGGGTCGGCGTAAACGTAGCGGCCAGTGCCGTTGGAGTTCAGCTGGACCGCGGACCCTTTACTGCTGTTTTGGTAAGTACCGACAACTAAAGCGGCCGCTTGCTTTGTTGAGGTGGCAGAAGAGCTCTGCTTACCGCTAGCGTTGTTCTGACTATTATTGTCGCCACAGCCAGCTAAGGACAGCAAGGCGAGCACTGTTAGTGTAGTTCCTATAATTTTCGTTGCTTTCATTAATATCCCTTTCTTTTAGCCTACAACGTAACTATTTCCGTTAGCATCAAATGAGTAAATCTTACTGTACATATCATCATAGTTAGTATTATCAGACTGTGGATCGTGGGAAAAGCGGAAAATAATCTGGTAGCGAGCGTTGCGGTCAAATTCGGCATCCTGAATATTGAATTCAAAACCGCTGTACTTGCTATCCCAAATATTAGGATAGGCTGCTTCTATATCTGGCCGTTCATTCAAATCGGCCCACATTTCTTGAGGTGGAATACAGTTCAGTGTTGTCCGCGAATACTCCTGGCCATTTTTCAAAATAATTAATTCTGCAGCCCGCAAGTTAGCCCAGTCAGGCTGAGCACTGCGTTGAGCATACCAGTCCTTGTACTGACGGTTAGCAAAAGCGTTGCTGACCATCCATCCCTTTAGATACAAGTGCGGGTCCTCATTTGGCCCAGCGATATACCTGAACACCTCAAGATTCGATGCCTTTTGCACGTTTTGGTTCACGTCACTCGGCCGACTAGCAACCACCCGTGGGGCAAACCAGTAGTCGGTCCCATTACCGGCGGGGTCATTTGTCCACCGGCTGACTACCTGCAGTTGATCGCCACGAATATCCACACTAGGGGTAATTGTAACATTAAAGCCAGAATTATCAGCGTTGCTTACTCCCCGAAAGGCGTTCGCAACGTCTGGCCGGTAGCTGCCACTTTCAACTAGCTGACGGCCAACTTCATAGCCCCGGGTCTGGTCAAAGAGGATAATGTAATGATATTGCTTGCCAAAAGCCTGGTTGCTGGCGTGCCAACCACCCATCTGTACCTGGCGGCCAGTCCAGCTTATGCCATCCAAATTGGCGTAGTTGCCCTGGTCAGCCAGCAGCTGAACCGGCGCAAACCAGTAGTCCACGTAGTTGCTGTTAGCGTCACGACTAGCGCTCCACCGGCTGATTACTTGGACCGGATCAGTCGCCATCGCCGAATCAAAGGCAATTGTCGTGTTAAAACCAGACTGGTCCGCGTTCATCACTCCAGGAAAGGCTTTGGCAACATCTGGCCGGCTGCCGGAGTAGATTGTCTGCCGACCGAGTTCATGACCGTTCCGCGCGTCCAACACGATAATCGTGTGATAGTTCCGCCCCAACGCGGCATTCGTAGCGTGCCAGCCTGCCACTTGCAATCCCTGCTCTGTCAGGTGGTAACCGTCTAAATTGGCACGGTTAGCATTGTCACTTAACAGGCGCTGGGGAGCGAACCAGTAGTCGACACAATTTCCGTTTCCAGCCCAGTCATCGGTGTAGCGGCTGATGAACTGGATTTGGTCGTTGGCATAGCGGGGGTCGTTAAGGTCAAAACTAGCACTAAAGCCGGACTGGTCCGCGTTGATGACAGTTGGAAAGGCCCGGCCAACATCAGCCCGGCTAACGTTGTCAACCTGCTGACGGGTAATTTCTTGACCGCGGGTCGCATCCCAAACGATGACGTAGTGGTACTTCCGCCCCAAGGCAGCATTTGTGGCGTGCCAGCCGTTAACGACCACCTTGCCACCTGTCAGCTTAATCCCATCAACGTGGGCATTATTATCCATATTAATGTTAATCCGTTGCCCTAGCCAGAGGTCGGTGTGGTGACCTTCACCGCCATTAGCGTCATCAGAATAACGAGCAATGATCGTCAGCTGGTGGCCCAGTACTCCATTCGGCAGGCTAATCCGCTCATTAAAGCCAGATTGACTGCTGTTAGCCACGTTACGATACTGGGCTGCCACGTCAGGACGGGCGACTGGGTTAATCCGCTGCCGCTTAATTTCGGTCCCAGTCGTGTTATCAAACACAATCAGCCAACCGTTCTGCAAGTCGGCACTGGTCGAAGCAGCGTGCCAGCCGGCCACATGGAGAAGCGGGTTGCCATTGTCATCCTGCTCTAATTGGTAGCCATCGAGGTAGCCGGCATTCACGTTGGCTTGCGGATTATTATAGCCGTCGCCAACCCAGTAGTAAGATTCGGTGTAGGTAAACTCAGCATTGAGCCCTGCCGGTGCCATCATGTAAAGGTTCCGTGCCGATCCTGGCGCAGTCGAGCTGTTGCCACTCATCTGGTAGCCGCCAAGCGGGCCTGTGGTGTAGTTAATGTCATACCCGGAAAAGAGCTTCATACCATTTTGCGGCCGGATTACTTCCAACCATTGCGGCCGCCCCTGGGCATCTCGAATAATGTAGTAGAAGGCGTTCCCGTTTTTATATGGCGCCGCCGTATCATAGACACTAACGTCGCCATTAACCGCCCAGTATGGCTTAATCGTCAGTCCCCACACGCCGGGCTGCACCGCGCCACTATCGGTGTTAACCCGAATCGTATTGGTGACGGTATTCCCGTTGACGGTCGCTTCTTTAGTTAGATATGAAACATTGTGCGGATCAGATGTATGGGTCATTTGCGCGTCATTTTCATGGCGCATCGTGATCTGGTGGTCATTAATCGAGCCACTGACCCCTAGGTAATTCGCTTCGACGCTGTTCCGGAAGGTGCCAGCATAGCCAATCGTGCTGCTGTTGGTCGAGTCAAACTCAGCCCCGTTCGTTCCATAATTAACGCCATCGCTGAAGTAATAATCGACATTAACGCTTTCATCGTTTCTCAGCGAATGACCATTAGTCGTCACGTTATAAGAAAAGCCAGGCGTTGTTTGGTTGAGCCCCGTGTCTTCTCCCGTTGTCTGCACATTAACGTTAGCATCCAGGACAGCCGAGTCGATGTTCGCGGGGTCATTAGACGTCACACCCGGATACTGGGACGTGTCAATACCGCTCCAGGTAACCGTGGGCCGTGAATTGTAGCCAAATTGGCTGAATTGGGCCGCGGATGAGTTCCAATTGGTATCAGCGCTGGCAGTGGTTGCCCCGCCCACTAATAACAGTGTACCGGCGGCTAAGCCGATAACCCAGTTTTTCTTTGCTTTGTATAACTTTTTCCGCATTGTATAATCTCCCCCAGAATTAAATTTTATACAACCGTGATTATAAGTGCTTTCTAAACGGATGTGGGCACATTTCAGGAATCGGGATATTCTTTCAGGCTGCGCTAAAAAAGCCCGCCCCGAAATGGAGCGAGCTTAGATATTAACGCCAACTATCTGGATCATGAGTTGGTTGAATGTAGTCTGGGTCATCCGGCGGCAGGTTGATTCGCCGTTTGAATTCCGGATCAATGTTCGGGTCGGCATTCATTGCCGCCCGGGCCTTATCCTGCGGTCCCATTGAGCTAGCTGTTGCCGCATTGTTATTAGAAGCAGTATTTTCCTGCTGATTGTTGACGTTAGTTCCGTCAGTTCGGAGGTCGTTGAGGCTGGCATTCTCCGCTAATTGGCAGAGTGCATCGCCCGCATTATTGTCGTTGGCTACCTTGACCATCTCAGCAGTCGTTGCACTCTTTTTCCGAAAGCCGCCATGACCATCCGAGATGTAAGTTTGGTCTCCTACTAATGTGTAATACGTAGAGCCAGCACTAGCTAGTTTGGCCTCATAAACCACCTCTGCGCCAGCTGGCAATTTACCACTGACCCCAGCCTTTTTCGCGTCACCAGGGCTATACAAGTCGATAGTCAGCTGTTGACCGCTCTTGTTCATTTGCTGAACATAGCGCTGGTGGTTCTTTAATCCCGCATAAAACATCACCACGGCCGCATTTTGCTTGGGCGTTAGGTTGGCCGGATCGAGTTTAGCCGAAGAAGAAGCAAGCTGATAACTAGGCTGGCTGCTCGTTGAAGAACTAGCCGTACTCTTACTGCTATCATGTTGGTTGCCACACGCTGTTAGTCCAATCCCTAATGCCACTACTATGAATAATGCTGATACTACTTTCCATTTTTTCATGATTTCAAACTTTCCTCCCAAAATCTCACAATTAGATATTATTCGGCCTGCTTTTCAATCCGGCCATCCTGATAAACGTAGTAGACATCCCCGTTGTCGTTGCGAACTGAATTATACGGAACGTAACTGCCATCGGTTGGTGCACCATGGGCCCCGCCATAGGTTCCGCCATCAATCGTCCAGCCCTGGTCACCCATTTTCTGGGTAATGTAGTCGACTGAGCTCTGCCCGCCGGTGAGGTGAACCGCCGCCGATGACGAAGAAGCAGCCGCCGAGCTGCTCGACTGGCTGACCGAGCTAGAACCGCTCTTTTGTGACGACGAGCGGACCGTCTTACTGGTGGCCGAAAAACTGTCTGCACCCTTACTGCTATGATGTTGGTTGCCACACGCGGCTAACGTCAGTCCGGCTAAACAAGTGGTGGCGATTAGTGCTAATTTTTTCATAATGTACTCCTTAAATAAAATTTATTCAGTTACATCTGCTGAGGTTGGTCCATAACTGCTTTGGTCGTCAAAGGCAGTAAAATTACCACCATCTAGCGTTCCATATACCGCTTCAATATGGTATTTATGGTCACCCTTCTTGGTGATTGTGAACTTATCCTGCCCCTTTGCTCCAGGATAGGTTACCATGACGTACCCGCCATCGCTGGTTGCGTGACTGCCTTCATGGAAATCCTTGGCACTATCATAATTAAAGTCGCTGAAGCCGCCCTTTTGAATCAGCGCGGCCGCCTGATCAAAAGTCATCTCTGAAGAATTGCTAGAATCAGCACCAGCACTATTGGAATTCGTAGAATCATTGTCCGGCTTTGTGTAGCCATTTTCTTGAATTTTCTTTTGATCAGACATTGCTGCCCGTTCAAACATACTTTGGAAGTCCGAAGCTGTCATTGTGGTTTCCCGAGTCCATGAATCAGCGTCCCACTCATACTCACCGTGATGATTATCCAAAGTTCGGAAGTGGTTTTTATCCTCTTTTATAGCCGTGACGGTATAGTAATTCTTATCATAGACATCGTGAAGCTTTAGCTGAAACTTCTGACCACTTAGGTGGCGGCAAGTTCCACGCATCACGCTACCATATTCACCATGGTTAGCGTCCCCCGTTTCCGGTTCCACTTCTTGAACCTTGCCGTCCTTAGTTAGTCGCAAATAATCGGTCTGCACATTGCCATCATTATCCTTGTCCCGATATTTAGCGTCAATTTGGTAAATCCCAGTTAACTTTGGTACTGTTTTTTTCGTTGTCTGTTTTCCACAGCCCGTGATGATTAGCAATAATCCAAGTACGGCAAGTGCTAATGCTATTGTTCTTTTCATACTATCTCCTTATTTTCTATCCCTAATCTCCGTTTACCAATAAATTTTGCTTAGTTTCGGCGAAGCAACCACCAAATTCCTATTCCCCCAAGGATTAGTAACAGAAAGTTATCTGATATCCAAGAAATAGTCCCGTTTATTATGGCAAAGCCTACATTAGCATCAACCAGCTGCTTTTCCCGATCATACGCTTGCTGTTTTTGGTTAACAATTTGTTGCTTCTTAGCTACTAACCGCTCATTTTCAGCAATAATTTGCGGTTGGGCATTTATCAGCTTTTGGGTTTCTTGTTTTTGCTTGTAGATGCTCTGCACCCGTTCTCGTAATTCAGATGACGTATCATTGCCAATATAGTTTTGCAGATTATTAAGCGCATCAGCATATAACTTTCCATGCTCATCAGTAGCCTGTTGGTCCACTGCTTCTGACTTATCCAGACCAGCCGAAAGTGCATTAACCTCTTTATTATTTTCTACTGCTACCTCGTGCATCTGCTGCTTGATTGCATCAGCCTTAGGCTTATTTAGATTACCACTAATAATTTTAATCGCTGGCTCAACTGATGGGGATTGTTCCTTACCACTTAGTGTATTAGCTGAATTGGTCCCTTGCGCGGCTTCAGCACTCTCACTGCCCTGTACGGCCACATTATTCTGCGCGCTCACAGTCTGTTGTTGACCCGCGGCTGTTTGATCAGCGTGCCCAACCTGACCGTTTAATAAAAAGCTGGCTCCCAAGGCAGCAGTGAATAAGGCTGTCTGCCGCCACGTTAGTTTGGTTTTACTGTTATCCATTTACTATTTTCTCCCCCAAAGTATCATTTACACATCTCCGATTATAAAAAAATCCCCTTAATAATTGAGGAAGTTTCACGAATATGCTCTTTTTTTCATTCATCGTAATGGCGATTAGTAATAAAGTGCGGATTATTTCAGTAAAACGCCATAAGTTTAATTTGGCCTTGCCAGATCTCTAGTTTTTACCTGCCACTTTTCTTATCATTAGTGTATAAATGTTACTTTATTTCTGGGAGAAAAATGATCCATGAATATTTATATTCTCGAAGACCAGTGGGCTCAGCAAGCCCACCTCGAAAAGACACTGCACGAGATTGAAGAAGAACAACAGCTGGCCCCCTTACACATCAATCTCTTTTCCAACGTTACTGATTTCTTAAAGGGCCTCCCCTCACCGAGTGTGGAAAACCTCTTTTTACTGGATGTCGAAATTAACGACGACTTGCAGGCCGGCCTTAAAATCAGCCAGCGCATCCGCCAAACTGACTTGTTCTCCTCAATTATCTTCATCACGGTACATAATGAGCTCTTGCCGACTACCTACCATTACGAATCAGAAGCCCTGGATTTTATTGCCAAAGATCAGGACAACGTTAAACAAAAACTCACTAAAGACCTGCTTCACGTTGCCAGTAAATCCAAGCATTTTCCCGCACCGACACTCTTGCTTAAGGTTACCAACGGTTTTCTTCGTGTCAGCTTGGACGATATCGTGTATTTTGAACCCAGTCCAACTAATACCCACCAGTCATTAATGCACACCGTTAATAACCAAATCACAACCATCAACGCTAATCTCAACCAGTTGTTAGACCGTTCACCGCTCTTCTTTCGGACGCACAAGCACTGCCTGGTTAACTTGAATAAGGTCAGCAAGATTGATACCCACAATCATCTGGTAACACTTAGTGGTGCGCAAGCTCCCCAGCCCTTGTCACGGCTAAAAAATAAAGCCCTGCTCAGTAAACTGGCAGAACTCAATAACTAACGCTACTTTCTCATCAATTCCCACTATCTAATTTAGTCATCCGAAAGGTTTTAATTTCAGGATGATCACTAACCCGACAATGACCATAATCATTGAACTTCCCCCGCCGGCTACTATAATAAAAAGTTAACCGGGGATGGCTATCAACCACAAACATCATTTTATCACGGCTGTCGACATAGGCGGCCTTTTCTTTTTTACCTTTGAGGTGATTAGAAACGTAGAGTGTCCCGCGCGCGTAACCATAGTGGCGCCGTGAAATCCCGCCACGCAAGTATTTAACCATCACAACCTGGTGGTGACGGTTATAAAAATCTACCCGAAACGGAGTTACCGTCATTGAAGAGGTCCGTAATACCGGTTGGTTTTGCTTAATAACTAATGCCAGCAAAATAATAGCGAAAAAGCAAATTACTCCGCCTAGTGCCCATCGCTGGTATCGTTTAAGCTGGCGTTTCATTACTAACCGGCCAGGCTGATTACTAATTGGCAAAGGCTGGCCACAATTGATACAATTACTAGCAGTTCGGGGATTCAGTTTCCCACAATGCGGACACGTAATACTCATTTTTTTATTCATAATCATCAATCCTTATGTTTGGAGTGTATTTTTCATGACGTTTGTTAATGTTAACAACCCATTTGTCCAAGCAGCCTCACCGACCTACCTGTTCCTATTCTTGATTAAGGTATGCCTATTCTACCCGCTACTATTTTGGGGATGTTACCGCCATGTCGCCCGGCAAAGGATCCCCGTCAGCTTTTACGTTGTATTAGGAGCCATTTTTATTTTTTGGCAACCAAACTTATTTCTCAACGACCTGGTTACCATTTGCCTAGCCATAATGGCAGTTTTCTACCTAGCCAACCCATTTGGCGACCGCCTGACGACCATTGTCAGCCAATTTGGCTATAGTATATTAGTTTACTACTTTGCCTCAACAGTATGTATGCTACTGTCGCGAATTATCCTCGTCAAGTATCCCCAATTTGGTTCTTTACTGTACTTATTTTTAGTACCAATTATTTACGGATTAGCCTTACTGGTAATTCGAATTGTCCGCCCCATCAGCAACCGCTACCTAGCCCGGGTTAACAACCGGCACCCCATCGCAGAATGGTGTCTTAGTCTTCTTTTTATTCCACTAAGTCTCTTTTTCTTTTTTGTCCAATATAATCAACCAGCATTTAACCAGCTCCTAGGCGTTAATAGCCTAACTGGGAACTCCGCAGCCCTGCTCATCGCACTTAGCTACTTTGTCCTAGCTATTTTGATAATGAACCATATCGGCAAGGACCTTTACCAGCGTGACCTCGCCACTTTTGCTACCCAACAATTGAATAGTTTTGCTAATTACACGAGTGAACTAGAAGTGATGTATGATGACTTACGTCGCTTCCGTCACGACTATAAGAACATTTTAATTAGCCTAAATAGCGCTCTCGATGATAACAATATTGAGGATGCAAAGCAGTCGCTTCACCAGCTGACTCAATCTTCTAATCGAATTATTGACCTACCGACCGGTGTCTTGGGCGCTCTCCAAAATATCACCAATTCAGGAATTAAATCAATCGTCTACCAAAAGATCAGCGTCGCTATTAAAGCTCACTTGCATCCTCGTTTAGAGGTTGTGCGACCGATTGACCTGACAAAAACGCTTCAATCCCTGGATGCCATCCGGATCATCGCTATTCTACTAGACAATGCCATCGCTGCTGCTAAAAACTCCACACAAAAGGAAATCAGCTTGAGTTTGTTTGAAAACGACAATGCGCAATTCATCATCGTTGGCAATTCGACTAAGGAATCACGAGTGGACCTTGAATTACTAGCTAAGATTGAACACTCAGTCAGTATTAATAGCAGCCACCACCTGGGCCTGCGTAACCTAAAGATTATCCTTGGCCACTATCCTAATGCTGTTAACGACCGGAGCAGCGACCACCACTGGTTAGAACAAAAGATCGTCTTACCCAAAAATTGATTAGTAAAAGGGCAACCCACCCTGCCAGCGTTCCGGTTAAATCCTCGGCACAGGGCTAAAAGGCACGCTCCTTTCCTGGCTTGCAGATAAGAAAAGCACTCCAATTGGTTCTACAATTTTAAGTACTGATGGACTTAACATCAGTGCTTATTTTGATTTAAATTTAATCTAATTAAATTATCTTTCATCTTAGCGTTCCAACTAATCAATGTCAATTTTGTGGCAATTATGGCCAGTGTTAAGGGTGATCCTCACTTAATAATGTTAAGGAAAAACAACTAACAACATTATAAAAATTAGGAATCCGGCACTTCCACATTTCATCCAAAGTTAAAATAATTTAATCAGTGCTTTTAAACAGAAACCCCGGTCCTAAACAAAATCAACCAGTTTTGCTTAGGACCGGGATTCAAAATACCGGCTCATTCCCGTACCCGGACAGTCCCCGCCGAGAAAACCCGGTGCCCACACGCTGTTCGAATGCAGAGAAAGCCTTCGTCCGTAATTTGTTCAAATTGACCGCTAATCCGCTCTGCTCCCGTATCAACAACCAGCCGTTTCCCACTTAGATATTGGTGGTTCCGGTAGACGGTTAAAACGGCTGGCCACGGTTGCGCTAAGAGGTCGAGGAAACGGGCCGCCACCTCATCAATCACCGCCAGGCGCTCTCGTTGGCTTACTGGCTGATTGCTTAACGCGGTAACCTGTTTTGCAATCTCGGCTGGCCACTGGTCAGCGGGCTGGAAAAGGTTGATCCCCCAACCGATTGCCACGCCAGCCGGCCGATTGTTATTATCGAACACCATTTCGGCTAGAATTCCCACCGCCTTACGGTTGCCAACATACAAGTCGTTGACCCACTTGATAGTAATGGGCTGGTGAAAATGTTCATGCAGGACTGTTGCGGCGGCGACCGCGGCTGTAACAGTTAACCGGGCCGCCGGCTGCTTCCCGCTGGCAAACGGTAAGCCCAGGGTAAAATAGGCCCCGCTACCAGCCGGCGAGAAGAAGGTTCGGCCGGGCTTCCCCCGACCAGCTCGCTGCGAAGCGGCAGTAATCAGGAAAAGTTGTGAAGCGCCGGTTGCCAGCCGCTGCTTGGTAAGGTCGTTGGTTGAAGTGACCTGGTCAAAGCTTTGGACCGTGACCCCGGCAGCGGATAAACGCGGAAAGTCATTCATCACCCTCACCTACTTTTCCAGCGTCAGCAACAGGTCCTGACTCTTCAGGGCATCGCCAACCTTGACGTTAACCTGCTTGACCGTTCCGCTAAACGGCGCCTTGACCGCTGATTCCATCTTCATGGCTTCGGTAGTGAGGAGCACTTCGCTAACCTTGACCTGGTCGCCGGCCTTGACGTTGACCTTCACAACATTCCCGTTCAGCGGCATCCCGACCTGCCCAGGATCATCCGGATCGGCCTTCGGAACGCTCGCGGTCTGCGTTTTCACACTGCGGTCCTTGACCTTCATCTGAAAGGCCCGGCCATCCAGCTCGTAAAAAAGTGTCCGCTGGCCATCCTGATCCGTTGGTGAAACGAAGTCCAGCTTCAAGATCATCTCCTTACCGGTGCCGATCTTGATCCGCAAAGTTTCACCCGGCCGCATTCCTTGGTAATAGGTTGTTGTATCGAGGTCCATCACTGCCCCGTATTTCTGGTGGTTGTTGAAGTAGTCAACGAAGACCTTTGGATACATGATGTAGCCGAGCAGGTCGTCCTCCGTTGGCTGGCGGTGAATTTTCTTGGTAAGCTCGGCCTTCACTGCTACAAAGTCAACCGGTTTAGCCAGGCTACCCGGCCGAACTGTGATCGCCGGGTGATCCTTCAAGACAATCTTTTGCAGCTTCTTCGGGAAACCGCCATATGGCTGTCCCAGGTCACCCGCAAAAAAGTTTACGACCGAATCGGGGAAGTCGACGTGCTGGCCCTTGGTAAAGATGTTGTCCTTATCAAGGTGGTTCTGAATCATGAAGATTGCCATGTCGCCAACCACTTTCGAGCTGGGCGTCACCTTGATAATATCGCCAAGCAGCTGGTTAACTTCCCGGTACTTCTTTTCAACTAAGCTGAAATCATTGATTCCCAACGATTTAGCCTGTTGCTTCAGGTTAGAGTACTGACCACCAGGCATTTCAGTCTGGTAAAGGTCCGGCTGCGGGGCGTTGACCCCGTTGCTAAAGTCATGGTAGAGGGGCCGAACGTGGGCCCAGTAGTTGTTAAGCACGCTGACGTTATGCATGTTCAAGGCCGGCTGGCGGTCATCGCCTTCCAAAGCGTAGTAGAAGGTACCGAGGCTTGGCTGACTAGTAGTACCGGCCATTGTCGCCATAGCAACGTCGACGATATCGACACCGGCCTTAGCAGCGGCGACATAGGTTGCCACCCCGTTCCCCGTCGTATCGTGGGTATGCAGGTGAACCGGAACATCAAACTTGGCCTTCAGGCTGCTGACCAGCTCATAGGCCGCTTGGGGTTTAAGCAAGCCCGCCATGTCCTTAATGCCAATGATTTGTGCACCAGCGTCGACCAGGCCCTGGGCCATCTTCATGTAGTAATCAAGGGTGTATTTATGCTCATTGGCACTCAGAAAGTCACCAGTAAAGCACATTGCCCCTTCGGCAATCTTACCGGTTTCCCGAACATATTCAATGCTGCGCTGCATCTGTTCAAGCCAGTTAAGAGAGTCAAAGATTCGGAAGACATCGACCCCGGTCTTAGCACTATGGTCGATAAAGCGTTTCAAAACGTTGTCGGGATAGTTCCGGTAGCCAACCGAGTTGGACGCCCGCAGCAGCATCTGCTGGAGGGTGTGGGGCATATACTTCTTCAACAGCCGCAGCCGGGTCCACGGGTCTTCTCCCAGGAACCGGTAGCAGACGTCGAAGGTCGCTCCACCCCAGCTCTCAACTGAGAAGAGGTTCGGCATAGCGCGGTCATAAACCTTCATCGCTGGTAGCATATCATGCGTCCGCAGCCGAGTAGCAAACAGACTCTGGTGGGCATCCCGCATCGTCGTGTCCGTCAACATGACCCGCGGCTGTTTTTTGACAAAGGCCATCGCCGCCGCAGCCCCCTGTTCATCGAGGATGTCCTTGACCGTCTTGCCAGTCGGCGACTTCACTTCAATCTGGTCAGGCCGGGGTGCTTGCATTGCCGGCGTGGTCAATTCAGCTTGCCTGCTGACTCCTGCAAAGCCGTTAACGGTAACGTTACTGATGTAGTCGACCAGCTGCTTGGGCGTGTCTGGGTGATTGGCAAAGTCAAACAGGGCCGGTGTCTCATCGATGAAGGTCGTTGAGCAGTCGCCCTTGATAAAGGTCGGGTGCTCCAGGACATTCTCCATAAAGGGAATGTTAGTCTTGACGCCCCGGATATGAAACTCATCCAGGGCCCGCAGCATCTTGATCCGTGCTTCGTTAAAGTCCTCCCCTTTCGTACAGCACTTGACAAGCAGGGAGTCAAAGTAAGGGGTGACCTGGTAACCAGGATAGACGTTGCCATCGAGCCGAACCCCGGTACCACCAGGCGCGTTATAGGTCATTACCCGCCCGGTATCCGGCATGAAGTGATTCTGAGGGTCTTCCGTCGTAATCCGGCACTGAATGGCGGCACCGTGAAACTTCAGGTCCGCCTGCTTCGGTAGGTGGATATCCGCATGCAAATCCTCACCGGCCGCAACCCGAATCTGGGTCTTAACAATGTCAATTCCCGTAATCAACTCGGTGACCGTGTGTTCAACCTGAACCCGGGGATTGACCTCAATGAAGTAGAACTGGTCCGGGGTTTCCAAAAATTCAATCGTGGCAGCGTTTTGGTAGTGGACGCTCTTCATCAATTTAACCGCCATGTTGCAGACTTCCGCCCGCCGTTCCGGGCTCAGGACCACACTGGGGGCAAATTCAATTACCTTTTGATGACGGCGTTGAACGGAGCAGTCCCGTTCAAAGAGGTGCATGACGTGCCCGTGTTCATCGGCGATCACCTGCACCTCGATGTGTTTGGGCTCCTGGACATCCTTTTCGACGTACATCTCACTGGAGCCAAACGACTTGAGGGCTTCGTCACGGGCCTGGTCAAATTCATCAGTCAGCTCCTGGTCATCATTGATAATTCGCATTCCACGGCCGCCACCACCATTAGCAGCCTTAACCATAATCGGGTAGCCATACTGGTGGGCAAAGGTCCGCACCTGCTCGACATCCTTGATGTCACCGGAAAGGCCCGGAATGGGCTTAAGACCCGCTTCAACCGCAACCTTCTTTGCCTCCAGCTTGTTGCCAAACATCCGCAGGTGTTCCGGCTTCGGGCCGATAAATTTCAGACCGTTATCGGCACAGGCTTGGGCCAGGTCGGCGTTTTCTGCTAGGAAGCCATATCCGGGGTGAACAGCTTCCGCACCGGATTCCTTGGCCACTCGAATGATTTCATCAATGTCTAGGTAGGCATCAATTGGCTTTTCGCCTTGGCCAATCAAGTATGCCTCATCCGCAGCAAAGCGGTGGGCAGAGTACTCATCTTCCTTAGGGTAGACAGCCACGGTCTTGACGCCCAGCTCATGACAGGCCCAGGTAATCCGGGTGGCAATCTCGCCACGATTAGCTACTAAAATTTTCTTAAACATCTAAAGCAACCTCCCAACCAAAAATGCTGCCATCAATTTTTCTCTGTACTTAATACTCCCTCAAATTCGGAGTGAAGCCTGCAGAATTGATACTCAGAATCCAAATATTACCATTATCACTGTCTGTCATGGCCATCACCTCCTTAAATACGCTTTGCCTAATCCGTGGTTGGACTGGACAGGCGGCCTTTTATTAATTGTTCATTAAAATTTGATTAAACTATACTCACAACATCGCAATTTGTCAACCATTGGCAGGATTAAAAGCGGGCTGGTACGGCAAGCTCACTGAATGGCGTCCGCATGGATCGGTCAACAGCTGCTGGAATAACCGGAGTAAATGACCAGGCCAGGCTCAAACTGACGGGACAAGGAGAAAAAAGCTCCCCAAACCTGCTATACAGCTGATTTGGGAAGCTTGTCTTTTGCCGCGAAGCAAGCCTATTGGGGGTTGGTCAAACGCTGCTAAATCAGCGCTTGAACTGCCAGCCAGCTACTGCGCTATTGCATTTTTAAATAATAGTAAAGAAACTGAGTTAATTCCCAGCCTCTGCCAGCTACTGCGCTGAGACATCATTATTTTAAAATAGCAAAGAGAGTGAATTACTTCTCAGCCCTTTGTTAATTCTCATTTTAGCCAAGACACTGTTCAGCCGAAATAAAAAAGCCCATTGCAGTAAAGACTACTACAATGAGCTGATAACTAGTCGGGAATACAAGATTTGAACTTGCGACCTCTGCGTCCCGAACGCAGCGCTCTACCAAACTGAGCTAATTCCCGAAAAAAGAAGCGCCACACCTACTGAATAGTAACTGTCACGCTTAAGGCGATGCACCCAGAAGGAGTCGAACCTTCAACCTTCTGATTCGTAGTCAGACACTCTATCCAATTGCGCTATGGGTGCAAGAAAAGCGGAAGACGGGATTCGAACCCGCGACCCCCACCATGGCAAGGTGATGTTCTACCACTGAACTACTTCCGCATATCTTTAGCTATTTAATTGCTATCAACAATTATTAATATTACCTGATTCAGTATCAAATGTCAACACTTTTTTTCAAATAATATTAATGCGGATGAAGGGACTTGAACCCTTACATCATAAAGATACAAGATCCTAAATCTTGCGCGTCTGCCAATTCCGCCACATCCGCATATGGAGGATACAGGGCTCGAACCTGTGACCCTCTGCTTGTAAGGCAGATGCTCTCCCAACTGAGCTAATCCTCCGAATGAACTAACTTAAATAAGCCAGCTCAAATAATATATCATCTAACCATGAAAATGTCAAATCCCTATTTCAAATTTAACTCTGCCAACTTCCGGTCAACCATCTTCAGCACCTCTTGGGCGGCCGTCGGGTCTTCCACAAAGTCGTACTTATCCCCGTCAATCAGCATCTTCGGGCTTTCATCATACTGCGCATACCAGTCCCGGTAACGGTTATTAAGGTTCTGGTAGTAGCTGTACAGTGACGAGTCGTTGGCAATCTGCTCGTAGGACCGGCCCCGCTTTTCAATCCGCTTGAGCATCGTTTCGAAGGACACCCGGATGGTGATCAAGAGATCTGGTGCCTTTTGGTGGGGCTGCTCCGGCAACTCTTCCATCATGTTTGCCAACAGTGAGCTGTAAATATCCGACTCTGTTTGCGTGGCCCGTCCCATATCCGCGTTGAGTTTGAACAAAAGGGCGTCTTCAAAGATGGACCGGTCGAGAACATTCAAGTCGTTATCATAGGAGTCCTTGATTTCATCAATCCGCTTATTCAAAAAGTAGATTTGCAGCAAGAAACCATACTTCTTTGGATTTTTGTAAAACAATGGGAGGATTTTATTGTCGTCAACTGACTCGTAAAAGGCCTTACTGTTAAGGTGGTCAGCTAGTAACTGTGTCAGGCTGGTCTTCCCAGCACCAATTGTTCCCGCTATAGCAATCATAATTTATACCCTTTCCTTTTCGAACTAAAAAGTCACGGTTACTATTCTAACATTTAAACGATAAATGGCCACTCACAAAAGTGACCATTCTAATAAATTCATTTAGCCGTCGTACTTTTCACCCTTGGTACTCTTGCTCAAATCCACCTGTTTGAGCGGAATCATGTGTGTCCGGTACCGAATCTTGTAATAGAAGAACAATACTAAGAAGAGCGGCACACTCATGTAAGTGATCAGAATATTCGACCAGTCCATCTTGGCAAACGCCTCCACGTTCTGTCCACAGATAACTATAATACAAAGGACAAAGGCAAAGATAGGCCCAAACGGGAACAGGGTCGCGTGGTACTTCAGTTCGTTCACGGAGTGGCCCTGAGCAACGAACGCCTTCCGGAAGCGGAAGTGGGAAACGGCAATTCCCAGCCAGGCAATGAAGCCGCATAGCCCGGAAGCGTCAGTCAGGTACATGTAAGCCTGAGGAACCACAAACTGGGTTGCGAACGCCAAAGTTGAGATAATCATCGTAAAAATCAATGCGTAAATTGGGATCCCCCGCCGGTTAACATAGCAGAGAAAGCGCCATGCATAACCCTCCCGCGCCTGGGAGTACAGCATCCGGGTAGAAGCGTATAGACCGGAGTTGGCCGCGGAAATCACCGCCGTCAAAATAACGGCATTCATGATACTGGCGGCCACCGCCAAGCCAGCCCGCTTAAAGATAATCGTAAACGGACTCATCGTAATGTTTTGCACATCCGCGTTCATCAAGTTTTTGTTGGTGTACGGCAGGATGCAGGCAATTACAAAGATTGCAAAAATATAGAACAGCAAAATCCGCCAGAAAGTAGAATGAATTGCCTTTGAAATTGACTTTTCCGGGGTAGCGGCTTCCCCAGCGGTGATTCCAACCAGTTCTGTTCCCTGGAAGGAGAAACCGGCAACCAGGAAGACACTAATGACGGCGGGCGCACCACCGACAAACGGCGCTTGCTTGTAGTGGAAGTTACTAAAGCCCACCGGCTTGCCGCCCATGATTCCGAGGATGATTGCCACCCCGACGACCAGGAAGACGATGACGGTAACTACCTTTACGAGGGCCAGCCAGTACTCCGTTTCACCATAGGAGCGAACAGAGAGGTAGTTGATTAGGAAAATCAGGACTAGGACCACCGTGCTGAAAACCCAGCTCGGTACATGGGGCAGCCAAAAGTTCATCACGATGCCGGCACTGGTGACGTCGACCGGGATCGTAATCGCCCAGTTGAACCAATAGTTCCAACCCATCGCAAATCCTAGGGCCGGGTCAACGAACTTCGTCGAGTAGGCCGAAAACGAACCGGTCAGTGGCATGTAGGTCGCCATTTCCCCCAAACTAGTCATCAGGAAGAAGACCATGATCCCCATGATAACGTAAGCGGTCAGGGCTCCTCCAGGTCCGGCGGTGGAAATCGCGGACCCTGACGTGATAAAGAGCCCGGTCCCGATGGTTCCCCCGAGGGCAATCATCGTCAGGTGCCGGGTTTCAAGAGTCCGTTTGATATGCCCTTCCTGTTGCCCTTGTGTACTTTCTGCCATATAACAATCCTCCAAATATTTTTTTGAAGAGGAAAATAAAAAGTCTCCCAACGGTGACCCCGTCAGAAGACTCCATTAACTTCTTAAATTAACGAATCAATCTTTAGGAAGCGCTCCGCAGTTGTGCGACAGTCCATGACCTCTTAGATCATGGCCCAACGGCTGGCAGGAATAAGACTACCGCCGTTTCGGCACCTTCCCCTTTCACAACTGGTCCAGCGCTTATTCGCCTCACAGCCGTTACTGATGAAAAGTGCAACCTCTTCATTTCATCAATATTATACACTCTTCACTCGTGACTGCAAGGAACTTTTTTCCACAGGACCTGGTCAGCCTCCTGCTTTACTAGCTGAAAGCCAGCCCGGCGCAGGACCCGCTGCGAAGCTAAATTATCCTTATCTGTCAAGGCAACGGTCAATTGCGTTGACTGAGCAGTTAGCCCCCTGACGGCCTCTGTCATAATCCCCCGACCACGGCAGGCTGGCGCGAGGAAGTAGCCAAGTTCAACCGCCCCCTCCCCGGCCAACTCACTCAGCTGGGTAAAGAGCAGGCCGGCTATTTTCCCTGGACAGCGTTGCTCGTAGATGGCGTAAAAATGCCCAGTCTGCAGGAGGAAGTCAACTTCAAAGCTGCTCGGCTGGGGGCCAGAAAAAAGAAGGTGCGCCCCCTGTTGAATCGTTGGATTGGCTAATAACTTTGCTAGTTGGCCGTCACCATCGTGGTTAATCCTTTTAATCATTAAACGTTCTGTTGTAATCATAATTATTTCCCGGGAAATTAAAAAGGCCAGGTAATTTCCCAGCCTCTCATTACTAGATATTCGAACTTGATAAAAACGATACCCGTTTCAATCGTGGTGCCCAGGCCACGTACAGCCATTCGGCTACTTGGAGCCAGGCATAGGCCAACAGCATCGCGCTGATGGTATCAAATGGCCAGTGAGCGTACAGGTAAACCCGAGAAATTGCCACGAAGAAAATGATAAATACAATCAGGATTTGGCAAATTGTCCGCACTGACCGCCGTTGAACCAGCGGCAGGACTACCAGTAAAATAATTGCCGCTACCAGGAAGATTCCCAGAGTGTGTCCACTTGGAAAACTGTAACCATCGTCAGCCGCAAGGTGTTGCGCTGGCCGGGCCCGTTTCACAATGTGCTTAACGATCGTTCCCAGGACGTCACCACCGATGATGGTCCCAATCACCCACAGGGCCGGAATCTGGCAACGATGAAGCCACAAGAAGACGGCGATAATCAGAACCCACAGCAGGTCGAGCTTCGGGCTAGCCAAGAATGACAGCACGGTCATCAACGCGTGGAACCATCCCATCGTCTCTAAACGTTGGCTGGTAAACAGCGACTGTAAGACGGCATCCATCATTGTGACGACCGACGAATTATACTTGATCAGCAGCAACAGTGCCAAGAAAAAGCCACCGCTAAGCAAGAAGCGCCGCCACCGATGACTATCACGTTCAATAAACATATTCATACTCCTATTTTAAAATAATCTAACAACGGTTTGAGTATACCACAAGGCCCCGTCTGTTTGCAGGCCCCCAAATAGAATAAGGCCCGGGGCAGCAACTAGCAATCCCCAGGCCTTATTATTTACTAATCTTTAACAACGTTGACCGCTTGCAAGCCCCGGTCGCCTTCTTCAACGTCGAAGCTAACCTTTTGACCCTCGTCCAGACTCTTGAAGCCTTCCCCTTGAATCGCGGAGAAGTGAACGAAAACATCGTCGCCACTTTCCCTGGAAATAAAGCCGTAGCCCTTATCGTTGTTAAACCATTTAACAGTTCCTTGTTCCATTATTAGAACTCTCCTCTGCGTTTACACGCCTAAATTTGTAATTAATTTAGTGAAAATTGGATCCGGTTCTCATAATGAAACAAACCAACCGCACTTCAAAAACTACAATGGTCAGTATACCATAAAAGCTGTGATTAACCTAACTACTGGATAAAGATGTTATGAGCAGCCTTGTAGGAAACGTTAATCTCGCGTTCATCCCCGTCTTTCGTAATTACAATCGGGCCCTCAAACGGTTCGTGGCGGATTACCTGCACCTTCTCCTGGGGACGCAGTTGCAGTTCTTCCAGGTAGGTCAACAGTTCGTGATTATCCAAAAAACGTTCTAAAACGACCGTTTCGCCATCTGCTGCTTCGGCGAGCAAGCGGTGGCTTACGTCCGGAAACTTACCGTTAGCAGATGGGATTACACCACCGTGGGGGCAGTGATCCGGGTGCTGGAGAAAGTCATCCAGCGCTTCAGCAAGCCTGTCGCTGGTTTGGTGCTCCAGCACTTCTGCCTCCGAGTGAACGTCTGCGAAGTTGTAATGCAGCTTATCCACCAGGAAGGTTTCCCAGAGGCGGTGCTTACGAACTAACTCGGCCGCGTACTTTTGCCCTTTAGCGGTGAGAGAAATCCCCGCGTAGGGTTCGTGCACCACCAGCCCCTCGTCAGCAAGTTTAGAAATCATTTCCGTCACCGAGCCGGCTGCGATCCCTAGCCCTAATGAAATTTCCTTATTAGAAACTTTTTTATGACTGCCGCCAAGCTCAAAAATAATCTTCAAGTAGTCTTCTTTCATCGGAGTCAATTTAATTCACCTCATGTTAAATTTGGCCTACGTGCGGTCATCAATGTAATTCTCTGTATTGAACATATTACGATTATAGCATAATATTAAACTGTCTAGTTCGGAGCGCCTAACTTTTTCGTTAGCTTTAAACACTAATTTTAATATACTAGTAGCAAGCAATTTTATTTTGAGGAGTAAACTACAATGAAAAGTAAAATTACTGGGCAGCGGTTCCTCGCCGTCACCCTGCTAAATGTTTTGATTACCGTTGTTGAAATCATCGGGGGCCTGCTGTCAGGCAGTTTGGCCCTCCTCTCAGATGCTTTTCACAACATGGGCGATTCATTTTCTATCATCCTCGGCTATGTCGCCCAGCAGCTCAGCGGCAAGTCCGAAAACCGGAGGCAGACGTATGGCTACCGGCGGGCAGAAATCCTCTCAGCCCTCACCAACAGTCTCCTGCTATTGGTAATTGCCATCTTCCTGATTGGGGAAGCCATCCAGCGGCTCGGCCATCCCGAGCATATCAATGGCCGGCTGATGTTAATCGTCGCCGTCATCGGGCTGCTCGCCAATTTTGCTTCCGCCTTCCTCCTGCATTCTGGCAGTTATGATAGTCTGAACGTTAAGGCCACCTACCTGCATGTCCTCAGCGACGCTCTGTCGTCCGTGGCAGTGATTATCGGGGGAATTATCCTCAGTTTTGTTAACGTTTCCTGGCTGGATCCGTTGCTGACAATTGGGGTTGCCATCTACATCGGCTTTGAAGCCCTGCCAATCATTAGCCAAACAATTAAGATCCTGATGCAGTCCTCACCCGACTTGGATTATGACAAGATTACCACGGACCTCAAGGCTGTCGCGGGGGTCAATGACGTTCACCACGTCCATGCCTGGATGATTGATGAAAATCATATCATCTTTTCCGCACACCTCAACTGCGACGACCTTCGTTTGAGTGAAGTGGAAGAAATTTATTCGCAGGTTGAAAAGATTCTTCGGGAAAAGTACCATATTTGCCACATTACCATCCAGGCCGAGTGCAGCCGCGGGCGAGATGAAAACCTCTTCAACACCCCCGTCGATGAGCAGCACATGATCAATGACAAGAACACTACTAAGTAAATTGGAAACGCCGCCGACCGTTTAAAATGGTCAGCGGCGTTTGTATATCGTAAATAAGTGCTTAATCTTAGAAGAGTTTCCCGACTCCGTAGTGGATTGTGATGGTAATCAGACCAATGATAATGTTCCGAATAACTGCCACCTTAACCAGACCGTTACCGAGCTTAGAACTGATGTACCCGGTCAGGGCCGAGGTGAAGGCCACGGCGAGAATGACGGCGTACCACTTGAATGCTTCAGGTGCTAGTGTCATTGCCATTAGCGGGAAGAGCCCTCCCGCAGCCGCGGAAAAGAGGGAGGAAAATGCCGCGTCCCACGGGTTCAGGTAGTGGCCAAGTTCGATGTCGTATTTGACCCGCACGACCGTTGCTAGGGGTTTCTTCTTTAATAGGTCGGCCGCGATGGCAGCAGAGGTTTCCTTGGAAACTCCCTTATTGACGTAGTAGTCAGTAACGGCCTGCAATTCACCTGCAAAGTCAGTCTTGAGCAGTCGTTCTTCCCGGACAACTGCCGATTTTTCGGTATCCTTTTGGGTAGAAACTGAGGCGTATTCACCCGACGCCATGGAAAAGGCACAGGCCAACAAATCTGACAGACCAGCAATAAAAATTGTAAACCGGTCAGTAGTCGCCGCAGCCACTGATACCAAGACACCAACGACTGTTAAAATACCATCGTTAGAACCCAGTACCCCGGCCCGAAGAGTGTTCAGCTTTTCTTCCATCGTCTTCTTTTGCTGTTTAATCTTTACCACTAATCTCACCCCTTACCGTGCAAATAGCTGACCAATCAAGAACGTAACCCCCATCGTCAGCAAGCCTGCCGCGGCGTTCCGCAGCATTGACTTGATCCGGTTTGACTTGCCAAGAACTGCTGCCAAGTACCCGGTCACCAGGAGGGCAATCAGGACAGCGACCATGGTTGCCCAGATCCGGTCAGCTGCAGGCGCCATCGTCACCGCAACCATCGGTAGGATTGAGCCGGTCGGAAAGGAGATAAACGAGGCAATTGCAGCAGCGTACGGGCTGGTAAAGTCTTGGGGATTAAAGCCGTATCGTTCTTGCACAACTGCACCGAGCGGATCCTTTTTCATCAGCTCGGCGGTCGCCTGGTGCGCTAGCTGGGGATCGATATCCTGTTCCTCATACTTACGTTGAACATAATCGAACTCGTGTTGGTACTGTTCACTCAGTCGTTGCTGTTCATTAATAATCGCCATCTTTTGGGAATCCTTTTGAGTAGATACCGAAACGTATTCTCCCATACACATTGAAATCATCCCCGCTAGACTACCAGAAAGCCCAGAAATCAAAATTGAGTACGCATTACTGGTGGCAGCAGCAACCCCAATGACAATTCCGGCAACCGAAATTATCCCATCATTTGCGCCCATGACACTAGCACGGAGGACATTGACCTTTTGAGCTAGTGACATTTTCTTTTTCGCCATGATGGTTCCTCCCTTCGCTTTATTTAGAATCATTTTAACATTCCAAATAATTACATTCAAGTGTTTTTAGCTTAGTTATGGGTTTAATTAGAATGATTAAAATTAATTGATTCAGTTAAAAAGCGATAACCGTTACTCGGCTATCGCTTTTTAATGGCTGTTAAACACTATTCCTAATTTTTATTCATATGTTTGAACCGCAGTCGTTCGGATTACGAAAACGGATGTCCCGGAATGACGGGTCATGTAGGAAGCCTGGGAACCAACGGCCTTCCGGTTACCCCACTTTCCGATAGAACCAATGATCAACAGGTCTGGTTGGAAAGCTGGAATAACATGATTGCAAATCCGTTCAGCAGGACGTTCACCGCGATCGACAATTCCGGTGATTTTCTTTGGGTCGACACCGTAATCGATAGCGGCTTGAACGTATTCATTAACACGTTTCCTTAATTCGTCCTCAGTACTGTGAACGTAATCCTTATCAAGGATTTGGTAAACATTAATATTACCAGTTTCTAAGATAGAAACAATTCCTAATTCGGAGCCGTCACGCTTTGCCTTATCTACGGCATAGGAAAAAGCAGCCCGGGCGTCCGGTGCATCGTCAACACCAACGAGGATCTTTTTGAACTTCTTTGGCTTAATTTCAAACATTAATATTCCCCTCTCTAGGTTAGACTAACGGTAGCTTCACCGTTAACGTTCCACTAACTATGTTACTACTAATCTGTAATTTGTAAATAAAATTTTTGGTTATCCTAAAAGAAAAGTCAGTTAAAATACATTCTACTTTTTGTGTTTACTTATATCAATCCATTATTAAAGATCGTATATGACTACTGATGAGTGGTATTATTATAATAATATAGTTATTGTTTGATCTTGAGAGGAAGGCTTATTACATGGAAAAGAAAGCGACCAGCTGTACAGCTATTTTAGTCGGTAAAAATGCCTCTATCGATGGTTCCACCATCATTGCCCGTGACGAAGATGGGTATGACGGTATTAATCCCATTACTTTTAGGGTATTTCCGGCTAAAGATTATACCGGTGAACACTACGTTTCTTCATATAACGGTTTAGCAGTCGACCTTTCTGGAAAGGGTTGCCGCTTCACTGCTACACCAGCAGGCGTTGATAAAAAGGATGGTACTTTAGAAAGCGGCCGGTGGGATGAACAAGGTATCAACGAGTACAATGTTGCAATGAGCTCAACCGAAACGGAAACAACCAATCCACGGGTTTTAGGACATGATCCATTAGTAAAAAATGGCGTTAATGAAGATTCTATGCTCTACCTTGTCCTTCCATTTATCAAGTCCGCCCGGGAAGGTGTGCAACGTCTCGGCAGCCTGATTGAAAAATATGGAACTGGTGAAACCAACGGGATTGCCTTTAGCGACAAAGACGAGGTTTGGTACTTGGAAACAGCCGGTGGTCACCAGTGGGTAGCACAACGGATTCCTGACGACGCCTATGCGATTGCTCCTAATAATATGTGTATTCAGGAAATCGACTTTGACGATTCAGATAACTTTATGTACGCTCCGGGAATTCAGGAATTTGTTGAAAAGTATCACCTCAATCCTTACCCGGGCAAGTTCAACTTCCGGAAGATTTTTGCCACTGAAGATGAAGCTGACGCTTACTACAACACGCCACGGACCTGGTACGGTCAAAAACTATTCAACCCATCAATTGAGCAGGAACCAACCAGTCAAGACATGCCATTTATTCGCCGGCCGGAAAAGAAAATTGCGGTTGAAGATGTGGAATTCTTCCTGTCTTCCCACTATAACCAAACTCCTTATGACCCTATGGGAACTTATTCTTCCGGTACCCCAGATGAAATGAAGCGATTCCGTTCAATTGCCCTTGACCGGAATCAAAGTTCATGCATCCTTCAAATTCGCAATGACGTCCCTGCTGAATACGCAGCAATCCAGTGGATTAATTTTGGCTTCCATAGTTATAGTCCGTACGTCCCATTCTTTACTAACGTCAATGACACTCCTGCTAATTATGCTTATGCACCAGAAGAGGCGGAACCAGAAAAAAGTGCCTACTGGATGTACAAACTTCTCGAGGTAATAGTGGAACCCCGCTATCATGAGTTTATCAACGAAGTTAACACCTTCCGTGACCAATGCCAAAGCTACGCAGTTAGTCGAGTCGATGCAATTACTGCTGGTGCAGCACATAAATCAGGTCAGGAATTAATCAACTTCCTGACAGCAGAAAACGAAATCTCCGCTAACCATACGACTACCTCAGCCAGGAAACTCTTGAATAGCTTGATCCATCAAGCGCTACTAAACTCAAAGTTCCAATTTGAACGTGGCGATAACCTGTAATACTGTAATAATCAAAGCGGGAGAGCGGGACAGAACGTGACCCCATCTCCGTCAACGCACAGCAAGCCTACTCGGGGGGGCGGTCAAATGCTGCTTTATCAGCGTCTGACCTGCCAGCTACTGCGTTGAGGCATTACTAACTTTAAAATATTAAAGAGGTTGAGTTAATTCCCAACCTCTTTTTTTACATTCTAAACTTCTTACTTCCCTCAATCAGCATCAGCACGGAAGTATATATCATTACTGCAATGACAAGCCACATCAATACCGTCAGATTAAGCGACTTAACAAACGTTACGGCAATTACAACACCAACACAACCAAAAAGGGTAATGGCAATTGAAGGCATCCGAGCATATTCATTCTTCTTAATAAATTCAGCTGCAGCGATTGGCATAGTCGAAGCACATGAAGACATCATGATTGGGAACGCAACAATTGGATTCATTCCTAGAAGATAAACTAAGGCCATACATGGCGCATATAGTCCAATTCCTGCCGACATTAATGCACCCAAAATACAGTTAACAACACAAGCTACTACCAATTTCCAGCCATGAAAGCCAGTAGCAACGTTATTAGCACCTAGTTTAGTGATTACCCCCGTGGCAGACAAAATCATCAGTACCGCAGTTACTGCTAAGGCAATTCCAACAATAATTTCAATCTTTTTTTCATCCAAACGTGAAACAATCTTAGCACCTGCGAACGAGCCAATCATAGCAGCAATCACCATTGACAATAGCGTCGTACCATCAACCTTAAAGTTGCCAATATATAAAAATGCTTCGGTCATTACCGGTAGTGCACACGCAACATTTAGTGTCCCCGGAAGGAGCTTATCGTTTTTTAACGACTTGGTTAATTTTAATAGCATTGTCGTCGGTGCATAAGAACCAATTCCTAAAGAATCACAAAAATTAGTGAAAAAACCGATGACCCCAGTTACCAAGAAATTGCCGTCCTTGATTTGATTCCTATTAACAATCAAATCATGACCAAAAATAACGATCTGATAAACCGTTAGTATCCCTAATATGAGGATAGTTATTAATTCCGCATTCATCTTCCTCTCTCCTAACTAACATTTTTCTTATCATGCATATCCAGCCAAGAAGCCAAAACATGTAAATACTGCTCACGTTTTTCAACAAACGACATATGCCGACAGCCTTCAAAAAGCTCCCACTTTGCATTGGGTAAACAATCATACATCGTTTTAGCTACATAGGGTGTACAAAGATCATCTGTCCCACTGGTAATCAACATCGGAATTTTAATTTCATGCAGCTGTTCAAGATAATCAAAGGATTGTAAATTACCAATTGGCGTATACTCATTTGGCCCCCAAGCTGTCAAATACGCTTGCTTTCCCCCACGCTTGGGACGCAGAAGCGGTTCGGGATCCGTTGATGATAGTGGTGCATTACAATGCATTGCCATGAAATGGTGATTGGCACTTTGATAATCACCATTTGTGAAGTCTTTTGTCTTTTCAGCCCGCTTAATTGCAGCCTGTTCATTATCAGGCATAAACTTGATCAACCGGTGAAGTTCCTTGCTCCACAACCAAGAAGCAGGAAGCGTACTTGCCAAGATTCCCGACAGCACTCCTCGTGGGTGGAGATCACATAAATACATAATTTCTAACATTCCACCCCAGGACTGACCAAGAAGGTGAATCCTGTCTAATTGCAGGAAACGCCGTAACGCAACTAACTCCTCCAACCATATTTGGGCCCGATAAATTTCCGCCGCATGATTATCAGGACAGGATGATTGACCACAGCCAATCTGGTCATACATAATTAACTGACGCTGATTAGTTTCCGCCAATTCATCTAATACTTCAAAATAATTATGCGTTGAGCCTGGCCCGCCATGGATTAACACTAACGGTGCTTTCGTGGTGGCCTCGCCAACGATTCGATAGTATGTTTGATACTTTCCAAAGGGCATATAACCCGTTTGCACTTTTACCATACTTTTTCCTTCTTAATATCGAATCTGAAAGCCAAACCGCTGCTTATCCCCGGTTAACCGGGCAACGTGGCGTTCCATTACGCGACGACGCTGCCCAAACATCATCAAGGCGGTCACCAGGATAAAGATGACCAGTTCGCCGGCAACAAACGACCAGTCAGCTAGGGTAACTTGACTCCCCTTCATAGTTGTGACCCCCGTTGCCATAAAACTCAGCAGGTCAAAAAGGCCATGCATTACCATCGTTAACCACAACTGTCCAGTGTAGACATAAACAACTGCGAAAAAGAGTCCTAATCCTCCGGCAGCAACCGCTTGAAAGACGGTCACACTCCAGGCTTGTTCAGCCACATTTGCCAAGTGTGCCAAGCCAAACAAAACACTACTGGTAGCCAACGCAAGCGGAAGGCGGTGTTGGTAATGACGCCAGGCGTAAAATAGAATCCCCAGAATTGCAAAGCGAAAAAGAGTTTCCTCGGCAACAGCAGCCCTAAAGGCCATAAGAAGAACCGACCAGTTGAGGCGGCGCAAGGACGGCATTCCGCCAGCATTTACCATCGTTATGAATAAGTCAAGCACTACTAGGCCAAGGAACAGCCACCAATTAAAGTCACCGCTCCAATGAGGCTTTAAACCCGGCCAGGATAGGTGCCAGGCCCGCATTGCCGTCATTATCAAAATAAAGTAGGCTCCCGCGCCCACCGCCCCCGTCGACAGTGTTTGCAATAAGAAATGATTATTGATTAAGTCAGTCGGCAAAGCAATCAGCGGAATTAAGACAACCTGAAAGGTCAGTAACGCGAAAACAAAACGTTCTATGCTCAATTTCAGCTGCCCACCAATAACACTGGCAAAGGGCGCAAACATTAGCAGGTAGTAGATAATCATTAAGGAGACAACACCGCGCGACGGCAACCGCAGCAGGGTAATTATTTCCCGGGTAATAACATCCCAGGCAATCACTAAAATGAAGGGCTGCAGGATCCCTTGCAACCAGGCGTTCCCCCGTTGAACCACTGCCGGCAGCTGCGGGATCAATTCTACTAACAGGCCAATCAAAAGGATGATGACCAACAGGAACAATCCACTCGCAACTCGCTGTCGGCCCATTTCAAAATTACGGACCATCATCATGGCCAACACCAATAGGGTTGTGCCAATCTGCACCCGATACCAGATCCTCAAATAATCTCTTCCGGTCATATAGGTTTCTTCCTTTCAGCTTAGATCTCGAAAATAATTGCTAGTATTGATGATAACAGAGTTTTTAACCGGTTTTAAGCAGAAATTAATAAAAGCACCATCCCTAACCATAAAAAAACTTCCAGCGCCATATTGACCCTGGAAGTTTTTTATAATTTAAGCCTTAATAGCTTCTTCTTTTCGTTGCTGACCGTTCCCCTTGCCTTCATGCTTGGAATTGTTTGCTGGCTGCTTTTCATTTTCCTTCCCATGACGATTGTGGTTGGGATGGCGGTAATGATGGTTCTCAGAACGATTATTACCGTTCAGGATCGTTACCATTGGGATAATCACGGGCCGACGACCAGTCCGCTCAAAGAGTAGCTTCTGCAAGCGGCTGACAATCGTCCGGTTTAATGCCCGCTGATCCACGTGCTTGTGGTTCTTAAAGGTATTCAGAATTGCCCAGAAGACTTCGTGGTTAGCAGCCTTAATCAGCTCTTGCGACTCGTGCATGTAGACAAAGCCTCGCGAAACAATATCAGGACCGGCAACGATTTGGTAGTCCTTGAGGTCAACCACCGCAATGGCTGTCACAACCCCTTCTTCGGACAGCAGACGCCGTTCACGAATTTCTGGGTTACCAACCGTATCGCCAGCATCCCGACCATCAATGTACACATCACTGACGCTGTCAATGTGGTCGGCAATCCGGCAACTATCCTTGGTCAGGGCCAAAACATCCCCGTTAGCTAGGATAAAGCTGTTCTCCCGCGGCACCCCGGTTAATTCAGCCAGTTTGGTGTGAATCTTTTGCATCCGGTATTCCCCGTGGACTGGCGCAAAGAACTTTGGCTTCATCAAACGAAGCATGAACTCTTCATCAATCTGGCCACCGTGTCCAGAGGTGTGGATATTGTTAACATAACCGTGGATGACATTAGCGCTACTTTCTTCCAGTTTGTTAATCAAAGCGTTGACGCTGGTGGTATTCCCTGGAATTGGGTTACTGGAGAAGACCACCGTATCGTCCGGCTGGATGGTAATCTGCCGGTGGGTCCCGTTGGCAATCCGGCTCAGTGCGGCCATCGGTTCACCCTGGGAGCCGGTACACATAATCAGGACTTTCTCCGGTGGGTAGTTGTTAATTTCATTCTGGTCGATCAGGGCATCCTCCGGAATATTAAGGTAGCCCAGTTCCTGCCCCGCGGCAATCGCGTTTTCCATGCTCCGGCCAAAGACCGCGATCTTCCGACCCTGAGCAATTGCGGCATCTGAGGCTTCCCGAAGCCGGTAAACATTGGAAGCGAAGGAAGCGAAAATAATCCGGCCCTTAATTCGTTCAAAAATTCGCCGAATGTGAATATCAACCCAGCGCTCGGACTTGGTAAACTGCGGTCGTTCCGCGTTCGTACTATCAGACGTCAAAAGCAGGACGCCTTCATCACCAAGCTTAGCCATCTGTTGCAGGTTAGGACCCGGTAGGCCACCAACCGGCGTCAGGTCAAACTTGAAGTCCCCGGTCTGGATGATGGTACCCTGTGGGGTGTGAACAGCAACCCCCAAGGTGTCGGGAATTGAGTGGGTCGTCCGGAAGAAGCTGACCCAGAGCTTCTTGAAGTGCACTTCGTCAAATTCGTTAATTTCGTGCAACTCCGCATTCCGCAAGAGGTGCTTTTCTTCCAACTTCCCCTTGATCAAGGACATTGCAAACGGCCCCGCGTAGATTGGTGCATTGACCTTCTGCAAGAAGAACGGCAGGCCCCCGATATGGTCTTCGTGACCGTGGGTGATAAAAATTCCCTTGATCTTGTCCTTGTTTTCAATCAGGTAGTCGTAATTCTGGATAACGTAGTCGACCCCGAGCAGTTCGTCCTCTGGGAAGAGGACCCCGCAGTCAATGATGATGATTTCATCCTGAAACTGCACACAGTACATGTTCTTACCAATTTCACCTAGGCCCCCCATTGCATAAAAGGCCACTTCATTATTCTTAATCTTTAATTTTGCCATAGTACCTTTCTTTCCTTTATCGATTTTATTAACGTTACTGTCATAACGGAAAAATCAGTAAGCTAAAAGAGCCGCTTTGTCTGCACAAGGTCGGCAACGAGTATTCATTTAGCTAATTACTATCATTTAAAATCCGTACGTAAAACTAAGATTATTTTAACACATCTCTGGGGTTAGGGGTAGTAAAAGAGCAAGTGCCGAAAATCCCCTTAGCTAGATAACCGTGAGCAATGCAAAATGCAAACGGGCTCCAGTGCCCGGCAAATGGACTGCACCCTGTCAAGTAGACAGGTAATTATACAATGAATGTTAGGCAGCTTGATGCCGGTATTCTACCGGGGTCAGGCTGTTTAATTTTACTTGATAACGGTGATGATTGTAGAAGTAGATATATTGATCAATTGAAGTGACTAGTTCCTCATAGCTTCGGAAGATTTGTCCATAGTAGGCCTCGTCCTTATAGTGGCTCCAGAAACTTTCCATCGGGGCATTATCAATGCACTTCCCGACGCGGGACATACTGCGACTGATACCATGCTCGGCCGTCAAACGAGCAAACTCCTTGGAAGTGTATTGGAAACCACGATCACTATGAAGTAATGGTTTGGCAGTCGGATAGAGTTTTAAAGCCTGTTCAAGCGTCTTCATTACCAATGGGTTGTCATTGCGCTGGCTAACGACATAACTAATAATCTCGCCGTTGTATAAGTCCTTAACAGCACTGAGATAGGCTTTTTGACCATTACCATAAGTCAGATATGTTACATCAGTTACCCACTTTTCATTTAACCGTTTAGCTGTGAAATCGCGGTTAAGGAGGTTCGGCTCATAGCTTTGTCCACGAGCGATTGTGCAGCTGTGACGAGGACGACGAATCACCGCCCGCAGGTTCATTTCAACGAGAAGTCGCCGAATGCGCTTGTGGTTGTAGTGGCAGTTATAGCGGCGATTAATGAGCATCGTTAGTCTGCGGTAGCCCCAGGTACCCTTCATTTCCCAATAGGCCTGTCTGAGCCGCGCTTTTAGTTGCTTATTGACTGCTTCTTTAGTAGGAAGTGGTCGGGAAAGCCAGCGATAGTAAGCTGATCGTGAGACCTGGGCAAGAGCACAAAGTCGCTTGACTAATTGCCCTGGAAAAGCCTGACAAGTAGCCTGAATGGCCTGATATCGCATCAGATGACTACGATTATTTACTTCTTGTCTTCGTCCTCCAGGGCACTTAATTTTTTAGGAAGAAGTTTTCCGCGGCGAGGTCTTGATTGCGGGCTTCTAGTTCCTTGATCCGCCGTTCCAGTTGTTCTTCTTTACTTAACTTAGCCAAAGCCGGTTTTTGCATTTGATGTCCGCGATGATCAACGAGTGCTTCTCGACCGTCACGTTCATATTTCCGAACCCAGCTATAAACCTGGCTGTAGGAAACACCATACTTCCTCACCGCTGTTTGGTAGTCCTTATCATTGGCAAGCGTGAAGTGGACAATTTCCAGCCGTTGATCGTAAGTAGTTTTCCGCGGTGTTTTCATCTTGGTAGAACCTCCCGTAATCTTCTTCAAGGTTTTACCGTTAGTATACTGGTTCACCCAACGCATGAGAAGACTACGACTGGAGATATTATACTTACGACAGCACTCTAGTTGCGAGTAATGATTGTCCAGATAATCCAGGACCGCCGCTCGCTTGAGGTCAGTAGGATAACGGCGACAAGTGTGTGGCTCCTTTAAGCCCGCCACCCCATTATTCTGGTAGTTAACGATCCACCTTCTTAAAGTTGTCCTGGCAATTCCCAGTTCTCGGGCCACCCCGCTTAAAGAGTGCTTTCTCTCCAGAACCTTTACCACGGCTACTAGCCGCTGATTTAGAGTATGATTACTAGTTCGATTGGACATAAAAACTCCCCCTAGAGTTAGATGCAGAATTTTGTATAATTCCGCGTCTACTCTAAGGGGAGCATATCAAAAGGCCGAACCCTGAAGCCCTACTTATATTTCCTATTCGTACCGTCGCGAGTATCGCCAAATCGCTGGCTTTCGGGTGGAGTGAGATGGTACCGTCCCCCCATTCCGTCTTCAGCCTTAAAATCAGTCTTCCGTCGGCAATTCTTCTTCCTGACTTTCCCAAGCTGTTTGCCAGTCCTCGACCGGCTCACCGTCATCAGTAAACTTAATTGCCGACAGCTTGGCTAGTATTTCTTCATAGTACGGCTTAGAAAGGCGCAGGCTCTCCGCTGCCAACTTTCCCCGGCCCATAAAACTGTTCTGGTCAAGAATCTCGTTAATGGAACTGATGAGGCCGTTATCGACTTCGGACCCGAGGATTTCCAAGCTCTCCCGCTTGTACTGGTCCACGTAAAAGGCAACAAATGACTTTAAGGCCGTTGCTTGGGCGTCCGCGCTTAAATCCTGATAACTCTTTCCTTCTGTACTCACAAATACCGCTTCCCTTTCTTGATTTTACCTCTACCATACCACAAACAACGGATCTTGGTTAGCCGCGGTCCTTACTTACTGGCCGACTGTAAAGTCTGGTTCCGTCTTGATCGACAATTGCGTAAACTTCCTTCTCAGGGTCGTTTGCCAAGGTCCCCAGGGCAACTTCTCCCGTCTTCGGCCCCAGCTGCGTAATCGCCTTGACCTGGTCGGCAATAAAAGTTCGAAAAATCTTCCCCAGCTCCTGACGCTCCCGTTCCTTTTTCACAGCGGTTGCCAGGGTAAAGCCCTGATCAAGAAAATATTTGATCGTTGCCACCCGAAAAAGAGTCAGAAAACTAAAATAGTGGTTCTTATTCTTATCACTCTGCTTTGATGAAATATAGCCCTTTCGTTCCCAGTAACGAATCTGGCTCGTCGAGACCCCCGTCACGTGGGCTAGTTCGGTCATGCTAATCCGCAAATGATCATTAGTAATCAACTGTCGAAACTGTTTCCCCAGCACTTTGTCTCCTCCAATACAGTAATAATTCATTTTCTTATTTTAATGATTATCGGCCATTCTTGTCAAATTATTTGACAAAGATACTAAATAGTCTTATTATTCATACTCGTTAACTTTCCTGGAAAAGAGGTTTTATCCGTGAATGACGCTGAACAAGCTACCCTTGACATCAACGGCCGTCCCTATAACCGGCAGCTGATGGTCATCGTCCTCCTCATCGGTGCTTTCTGTACAATTCTTAACCAGACCATTCTCTCAACTGCCTTTCCGGCACTGATGGATGCTTTTGACATCAGTACGTCGACCGTTCAATGGCTGACGACTGGCTTTTTGATGGTCAACGGAATCATGATTCCCATCTCCGCCTTTCTAAGCAGCCGTTTCAACACCAAGGGACTCTTTGTGATTGCAATGGTTATCTTTGAAGTCGGAACGGTGATGGCCTGGTTGGCACCATCCTTCCCCGTCTTGCTGGCAGCCCGCTTGGTCCAGGCCGTCGGGGTCGGGATCAACATGCCGCTGATGCAAAACATCATGCTGACCATTTACCCACCGGAGAAGCGGGGGGCCGCAATGGGAATCAACGGGCTGGTCATCGGTCTGGCCCCCGCGATCGGGCCTACTCTCTCTGGATGGGTCATTGATAACTTCAGCTGGCGCTGGCTCTTCGGGATGATTGTTCCAATTGCCGGAGTCGTTATCGTTGCCAGCTTCTTTTTGGTAAAGAACGTCATTCCGAACAATAAGCCGCACCTGGACTGGCTGTCAGTGATTCTATCCACCGCCAGCTTCGGCAGTATGCTCTACGGCTTTTCTAGTGTCGGTGATAAGGGCTGGACAGACCCGGTCGTCCTCGCTTCCATTATCATCGGGGCTATCTTAGTCATCTTCCTGGTATTGCGGCAGAATAAGCTCGACGAACCCTTCCTGGAATTCAAGGTTTTCGCCAGTGGTGAATTTACCCTCGCCACCATTTTAAGTTCCATCGTCATGATGGCCATGGTGGGGGTCGAACTTGTTATCCCACTCTACCTGCAGATTATTCACGGTATGTCAGCCTTCCATTCTGGGTTAACCCTCCTGTTTGGGGCCCTGCTGATGGGGATTATGAGCCCGATTACCGGGAACCTCTTTGACCGCCACGGGGCCAAGCGGTTGGCAGTTACCGGGATGTTCATCCTAACCGTTGGGACCCTGCCGTTCGCATTTATTACCCGGGAAACACCGACTATCTATATCATCTTCCTATACGCCGTCCGGATGTTTGGGATTTCAATGGTCATGATGCCGGTTACTACCGCCGGGATGAACTCCCTGCCGTTTAACCTGATTTCCCACGGGACCGCCGTCAACAACACGATCCGCCAAGTTGCCACTTCAGTCGGCACAGCGATTATGATTTCCGTTTTGACCAACGTTACCAACAACAGTAAGCCGGCGCACACCCTGCTCGAACAATCACCACTGCAATACAAGTCACAGATGTTTGACGCGACCCTGCAGGGCTACCACGCCGCTTTCTGGTTTGCAATCGGGTTTGCACTAGTCGGTCTTGCCCTGACCTTCCTGGTAACGAGCGGTAACGGAATTCACCTTGAGCTGGACTCTAAAGACATTAAGGAAGGGGCTGATAAGCAATGATCATTATCATCATGTTTAGCGCAGCAATCGCAATGTTTGCCAGCATCATGTTCATCGAACGCCGGGTCCCCCAGCTAATCTTAGCCACGCTCTGTGGACTGCTCTTTGTCGGCTCAACCCTCGTAATGACCCTCAATTACAGCCACCACTTTGGAATGCATCAGGTGACGACCACGACCCGCAAGCCGATTTACTCGGCTTCTAACTCTACTATGCCGTTAGCCCTCTACCAGCCAGTTGGTAGCAGTGGTCGCGACGACGTGTATATTTACAACGTTCAGGAACGGCAAAAGACAGCTAACCACACCCAGGCCAACGAGTTCACGACAAGTAAAATCAAGCGGACAGACCGGGCAACCCCCGAGCTGGTAACCACGGAAACCCGCTGGCGCTATAACAATAAATTCTTCGCCGCTCTCTACATGTGGTCCGGGATGGACGGGACCCTGGTCAAACGGACGAATACCTTGGAATACCCCCGCCCCTACGTTAAGCTGACAGTTAAACAGGCGAACCGACTGAAGAAGCTCGCCCAGTCACCAGCCGCCAAGCAGGCTCAGGCAAGGGCGCAACAGCAGGGCAAGGCCGCGGTTGCCGGTGCCGTCCAAGCGGCGTTAGCAAAGAACCCACACATGACTGCCCAGCAGATTCAACAGGTTTCACAACAAGCCGAACAGCGGCTGCAGGGCCAGATGGTCAAAGAGATGCTGAAAAGCACTAAGTAAACCTAGCAACAGTAAAACCACCCTATGATTGCTCAAATTTATTCTGAGTAATCATAGGGTGGTTGCTTTTAAAATCCATTGAATTCTTCTGGCAGCGATGACGTAAAGGTTAGCTGCTTTTGACTAAAGGGATCCAGGAAGGAAATCTTGCTGGCGTGTAGGAGTTGGTGATCAGCCCTGGTCATGTCGCCACCGTATAAGTGGTCACCAATCAATGGGTGGCCTGCCGAAGCCAGGTGGACGCGAATCTGGTGGGTCCGGCCGGTGTGCAGTTGCAGGCGGAGGCGGGCCCAGTCAACGCCTTGGTCCTCAACCCAGTATTCGGTGACGGCCCGCTGTCCATCCGGCGCAATCACCCGGGCGACTTGGCCCCCCCGCCGGGCAATCGGCTGATCGATAACTCCATGGTTATCCGCGAACCGCCCACTGACCACCGCTGTGTATTCCTTGAGCATCTGGTGCTGTTGGACCTGCTGGCTGATCATACTCGACGCCACGTGGTGCTTGGCGACCAGGAGCAGGCCGCTGGTGAACCGGTCCAAACGGGTAATCAGGTGGGGCCGCAAATCCTCGCTCCCCTGCTCCTCCAAATAACCCTTGACCCGGTTTAAAATCGTCCCGTTGCTGGTGGTTGGCCCTGGAATTGAGGACACCCCCGCCGGCTTATCGACCACCAGCCAGTTATCATCCTCATAAGCTAGCTTCAGCGGCTCATGACTCACCGCTACCGTGGGATCAGCCGGTTCGGGGGCCACCTGGATGGTTAGGGGCTGGTTCGGCAAGATCTGGGTTGTCGGCCGCACCACCCGGTGGTCAACCAGGAATTGCCCCTGCCCCTTCTTAATTTCATTGAAAAGCCGGTGTCCCATTCCCAACGACTGCAAAAACTTCTTGATCTTGACTGGTTCCTGACCGGTATACTGCCACGTTGCTTCCATTATTTCCCTCCTGATAATTAAAAAAAGAGGCAGGGCAATCACCCAACCTCTCACATATCATATACGGTCCGTACGAGACTCGAACTCGTGATCTCATCCGTGACAGGGATGCGTCCTAAACCAACTAGACCAACGGACCATTTGACAACAAATAAAAGTATACGAAATTTTCTTGCACCCGTCAACTAAAAATCAGTAAATTCCCCATAATTAATTTCAGAATAGCTTATAATGATAATACTGTACTAAAACATTAAGGGGGAGTAATTAACTATGCAAACACTTGGTAAGCACCTGGTTACCTGGTGGGAAAAATATTCTCGAATAATCAAACTCCTATTCATCACTTCAGTCCTCATCTTTGTCATCCACGCCCTTGGCAACTTCTTTAAGACCGTTAAGTGGCAGCAAGTCGGCACGGGCCTGGCGAACCTCTCCTGGGCGAACATTGTCCTCCTCTTCGTCGCCGGCTGTGTCGCCGTGGTTCCAATGCTCGGGTATGACTTTGCAATCCTTCACTTTCTGCCAGGCAAGTTTAACAAGTCCTACGTTATCCGCTGCGGCTGGATTACCAACACCCTAACTAACATCGCCGGTTTCGGGGGAATCCTCGGGGCCACGCTGCGGGCCTACTTTTACCGCAAAAACGCTAGTAAAAAGGAAATCCTGCTGGCAATCTCTAAAATTGCGGTCTTCCTCCTCTCCGGCCTGTCAATTCTCTGCTGGATTGCCTTAATCATCATGTTTGGCTTTCATGACGGCGGGCACTTCAACCAGTACTCAATCTGGCTCATCGGTGGCGGCCTCTACTTCCCAGTCGTCTTCTATTTTACGGTCGTCAATAACAATAAACTCTTCAAGGAAGTTACCCCCAAGCTAGAAGCATTCATCGTCGGCAGCTCGACCCTGGAATGGCTCTTTGTGGCCCTCTTCTTCCTCCTGGTCGGCTGGTGCCTCGGGGTCCGGGAAAACCTCATTAACGTCCTGCCCCTTTACGCGGTCGCCCAGGTGCTGGGGGTCTTGTCAATGATTCCTGGTGCCCTGGGATCCTTTGATGTCATGATGATTTTTGAGCTCTCCTTATTAGGGGTACCGCGGACCACCATTGTCATCTGGCTCCTGCTTTTCCGGATTTTCTACTACATCGTTCCGTTGTTACTGGCCGGCCTGATGTTCGTCCATAACCTAGCCCGCCAGGTCAACGATTTCTTTGACGGGCTGCCGCTAATGCTGCTGCGCAAGGCGGCCTATTACCTAATTACCGCCTTCATGTACCTGTCCGGAATCCTGATGCTTTTGACCGCTTCCATTCCCGACCTCACCGCGGAAAATAAAATTGTCCAAAAGCTGTACCCCTACACTTTCTTCTTTATCCACCAGCTGACTACGGTTCTTTTTGCCATCGCCATGCTGGCCTGCGCACGGGGATTACAATCCAAGGTGCGGCGGGCCTACCTGCCGACTTTGCTGCTCCTCCTGATTGGGATTGCTAATACCATTTGGAACCTCGGAACCCTCCGGCTGACCATCTACCTGGCAATCGTCTTCCTGCTAGTCCTGATGTCCCGTCACGTTTTGTACCGGAAGAAATTACAGTACTCCATCGGTAAGTTTGCCATTGACGGCCTGATTTTCGCCGGCAGTTTCATCCTGTACGTCCTCGTCGGCGTGATCAACGCTCCCCAGTACATGAGCAAGCACCACATTCCGAGCTTCCTCTTCTTCCCCGGTGAAAAGGTCTGGTTATCCGGACTATTGGGGCTCGGTTTAGGACTGCTCCTGATGTTCATCATTATCCGCTACTTTATTGCTGGCTTTGACCCCTTCAACCACGTGCGGAGTTTCAACGCCGACCGGGTCCGGACCGTCATCGACCAGTTTGGCGGGAGTGAAACCAGTCACCTGGCCTTCTTACGTGATAAAAACATCTACTTCTACCAGCAGGACGGCCAAGACCAGCTGTTCATCATGTACCGGCGAAAATACGACCGGCTAGTGGTCATGGGCGACCCGGTTGGTAACCAGGCTGTCCTCCGCGACGCCATCCGGAAATTTGTCCGCACTGCCGATGAGTATGATTATGAGATTGTCTTTTACGAAGTTTCAAGTGACCTTACCCTGCTGCTGCACGAATTTGGCTTTGACTTTATCAAGATTGGGGAAAGCGGTCTGGTTACCTTGGCTGACTTCACCCTGGCTGGTAAGAAGCAGCGCTCGCAGCGGGCTCTGATGCACAAGTTTGACCGGGAAGGCTACCAGTTTAGCGTCGTCCAGCCGCCGTTTGATGACCAGCTAATGCAAGAGCTCAAACGGGTTTCCGACAGCTGGCTGGGCGAGCAGGTCGAAAAGGGCTTCTCGCTGGGCTTCTTTGACCCTTACTACATCAGCCAGGCCCCCGTCGGCTTGGTCCGGGATAAGGACGGTAAGCTGGTTGCCTTTGCCACCTTCATGCCAACGGGTGGCAAGGAGGTCCTGACCATCGACCTGATGCGGCACAGCAAGGACGCCCCGTCAGGAATCATGGACAAGATCTTCATCAGTATGTACCAGTACGGTCAAGAAAATGGCTATACCTACTTTGACCTCGGGATGGCGCCCCTTTCCAACGTTGGTGAATACCAATTCAGCTTCATTGAAGAAAAGGTCGCCCACTTCATCTACGAGTATGGCTACCACCTCTACGGCTTCCAAGGTTTGCGCCGCTACAAGGATAAGTACGCATCCATCTGGTCGCCCCGCTACATTGCCTACCGCAAGAAGAATTCACTGGTAGCAAATATGCTGATTGTCGTTAGCGTCGTCAACCAACGGATCGACCAGCAGAAGCGCCACCTCTGGATGTGGTGGTTGAAGTAGACACTGGAGAGTGGGACAGAACTAGCTTGTCTAGTTCGTCATCCCACCTCCGCAAGGATGGCTACGACGCGCAGCTAGCCTATTTGGGGTTGGTCAAATGCTGATTTATCAGCGTTTGAACTGCCAGCCAGCTACTGCGCTGAGGCATTACTAACTTTAAAATATTGAAGAGGCTGAGTTAATTCCCAGCCCCTATTTACATCCTCGTTATTTAATTTCCCGCACCGTCAAGCGGTCGGGCAGGTGGTAGACCTTGGGCCGGGTCCACGCCAGCATCTCGTCCGTTAACTGCAACTTGGTAGTATCACCCCGGTGGTAGGACTGGAAGTAATACTCCCGGCTTTCCGCCACCGTCACGGACCGGTACACCGAATAAGTCGGCTGGTGACGGCGGTTTTGGGGAACGGTGACGCTGTCTAACAGGTGAAACTCACTGGTCACTCCCGCCAGCTTGTCAGTCGGCACGTCTGCCCGTTCACGGAGGTAAGCAGCCCGGATAAAACGGGCACTTGGTGAATAATAGCCAGGCGGATTGGCCTTGCCGGAGAGCCGGCCGGTTGTCACCCGGGTCGTATTCAACGGCACTTTCCCTGCCCGGAAGGCTGGCGTAAAATCAACGTACTTCTCCATCTGACGGAGCTGGCGCTCATAGTCAGGACTATTAGTCACCACGCCGAGGGGATTTTCAATCACCCGCATCGGTTGCCGGGTTGGTTCCACCACCACTACTCGGCCAGTCGGGTCAGCGAGGGCGAAGTGCATCTCAGACTTGCCAAACTTTATATCGTTGTGCACGTCACTCATTAACTCAATCTCCGCCAGGTGGTCGACCAAGTCCGCCACCGACTTGAAATTGCCCAGCAGGTAGAGGACAAATTCATAGGCCGCCAGCTGGACCTTAGCGGGATTCGGCTCGTCAACCAGGCGGGCCCCGTTATCGAAAGTCAGTTTCTGAGCCATCAAACCATACTCATTGACGCCATCAGAAAGGTCAGCCCGACTTGCGGACAGACTCCCGCCACCGACCAGGGCATACTTATTTTCATAAACCCGATGGTGGTAAACCGACGCCCATTTAAAGTGCTGGGGTAAGAATAGCGGTGAGACGGCTAGCACCGGCCAGTCCATCGTCCGAGCCAGTAAGTGGGTTCGGTCCAAAGTAACCTGGTAAATACTCGTACACATTGCGTTCCCTCCTTTCACTTAATTATTATAAGGAGTTTTGGGGAGGTGCCAATTAATATGTCCCGGGAAATAATTAAGGGTCCCGTGGGAAATTGGAGGCAAACCACCTCAGTTCTCGCAGGACCCTTTAGTCTCACTTTTATTTTTGCTCCATCAAATAATCATACAGCATCTCGTGCTTGATCTGCTTAGTATCCAGGCCGAGCACTTCGGCAATCCGGAAGGCGAACGCCATGGCCGTTGCTGGCCCCCGGCTGGTAACAACCTTGCCGCCTTCGTCAACGACCGTAATGTCTTCCTTGAAGTGGGCATCGGTTGCCAGCTGAGCAATTTTCTTCTCAAAGCCTGGGAAGCAGGTGTAGTCGCAGTGATCCAGCAGGCCATACGTAGCCAGGGCGGTCGGGGCCGCGCACATTGCCGCGTTCCACTTGCCCGCTACGTTCCGCTGCCGCATCAAGTCTGCCAGCTGCTTATTGGCGCTCAACTTTTGGGCACCACCGCGGCCACCCGGAAAGGCGACCAGGTCGTAGTCCAGCAAGTGGTCATCCAGGACCGTATCACAGGTCAATTCAATCTGGTGGGCACCCGGGACTACTTGGCCCTCTAAGCCAACCATTGTGACTTCGACCCCCATTCGCCGCAGAACATCCACAATCGTTAGTCCCTCGACTTCTTCACAACCAGGTGCAAACACAACTGCTACTTTTGTCAAGATAATCACCTCATCAAGCTACTTGTTCACTACTTTAACAACCATTTCCATTACCGCGTCCGCTTCTGGAATCTGATAGAGCGGGTAAATGTGAAACAGGCGCCGGCCGACATGGTAGTCCACCGGTATCTGAGCATCCCGTAGCTTTTGAACGAGCGCGTTAACATCAGGGTACATTATTTCCCGGGTTCCTGCAACTAAATGGATGTCACGGACCTGGTCCAGGTTGCCATAAAGCGGGCTTAGGCGGTAGTCACGGTGATTGACATCCCCAGCCCATAACTGGCCGATTTGCCGAAGACCCCAGCTGGCCAGGGTGACATCGGCTTCTTCATACTTTGCTACCAACGGGTTTTGCAGGTCCAGGTCCAGCCACGGGGAAAAGAGAATTAAGTGCCCCGGCTGCGGCAGCCCCCGTTGGCCAAGGTATTCACTAAAGCCCAGTGCCAGCCCCCCGCCAGCCGAATCGCCCATCAGGGTAATATCACTTGCAGGCAGGTTCTCATACAGGCTGATATACAGCTCAGCCAGCTGCTGGTAGGCCGCCCGAAAGTTGTTATTAGGCGCCAGGGGGTAGAGTGGCACAATCACGCGGGCCCGAGTGCGCTGGGCCAGCCGGTTCAAGTACTCCCAATGGGTCTTGTCGGGCTGTTGGAGGTAGGCCCCACCTGCTAAATAAACGATTGTCCGCTGTCCGGCCCCCTGCTCATTCAAGGTATAGATTGGCATCCCATCCTGTAAGGCCTGATGGAGCCGTACCGTAAACTGCACGTCCGGCATCACGTAAGCCTGGCTGTTAGCCTGCCGGGACGCAGCAACCAGCTGAGCAAAAGCCTGGGGGTCCGCTAAGGCGTGTTTGAAGCCGCTCAGTTGGATTCCCATTTCCACAAAGGTCGACTTGTTAGAACGGTTGTGACCACAGCGACGCAGCTCCTTCATGCTTGATTCAAAGTTGTCGGCAACCCGGCCGGCAATTCCCGACCGCCATAATTTCAATCGTTCCATCACCCTGTCGCTCCTTTTTCCTGTTCTTTACTTACAATCGTAACACGCTTACTTATTCAATTTTGTTAAGATTTAATTTAGAATAGGGGCAAAGGAAGTGCTAGTATGCATCAAGAATCATTATTTGCCCAGAGTAATTCAGGAGCGACGCCACTCGCTAACCGGGTCCGCCCCAGCACCCTCGCTGAATTTGTCGGCCAGCAGCACCTGATTGGTCCCCACCGGGTTCTCCGGGAGCTAATCGAAAACGACCAGCTCTCCTCGTTAATCTTCTGGGGACCACCCGGTGTCGGCAAAACCACCCTGGCAGAAATCATCGCCCAGCAGACCAAGGCCCACTTCGTCACCTTCTCCGCGGTTACGAGCAGCATTAAAGATATTCGTAAGCTCATGCAGGAAGCCGAGCAGAACCGGGAATATGGTGAGCGCACCATCTGCTTCATTGACGAAATCCACCGTTTCAACAAGGCCCAGCAGGATGCTTTTTTACCCTTCGTCGAGCGGGGCAGTATCATCCTGATCGGCGCCACGACCGAAAACCCGTCCTTTGAGATCAACTCCGCCCTGCTCAGCCGGTGTAAGGTCTTCGTCCTCAAATCCCTGACTACCGCCGACCTAGAGGAGGTCATCAAACGGGCCTTGGCTCACCCCGCGGCCTTTCCCAAGCTGGAAGTGGACTGTCAGCCCGACGCCATCCACCTGATTGCCCAGTTCGCCAACGGGGACGCCCGGGTTGCCCTGAACACCCTCGAGATGGCAGTCCTCAATGGCAAACGCGAGGGCAAAAAGGTCACCATCACCGAACAAGACCTCAGTCAGCTCATCAACACCAAGTCCCTGCGCTACGACAAGCACGACGAGGAACACTATAACATCATCTCTGCCCTCCACAAGTCGATGCGCAACAGTGACGTCGATGCGGCGGTCTACTGGTGTTCCCGAATGCTGGACGGCGGCGAAGACCCGCTCTACATTGCCCGGCGGCTAGTTCGCTTTGCCAGTGAGGACATCGGTCTGGCCGATACCAACGCCCTGAACGTCGCTATCAACGCTTTTCAGGCCTGCCAATTTCTGGGGATGCCCGAATGTGACGTCCACCTGACGGAGTGCGTGATTTACCTTGCCTGTGCGCCCAAGTCAAACGCCGTTTACGTCGCCCGTCAGCGGGCCAAACGGATCATCAAGAAAACGGGCAACCTTCCCGTTCCCCTGCAAATCCGTAATGCTCCCACCAAGCTGATGGCTGACCTGGGTTACGGCAAGGGCTACCAATATGCCCATGACAGCAAGGATAAGCTGACCACCATGACAACGATTCCCCCGGAAATTAAAAATGAGCGTTTCTACCAGCCAACCGCTTCTGGGCGGGAAGCCCGCTTCCAGGCCCGCCTGGCCCAGATCAAGCAGTGGCACGACCAGCATCCAGATAAATAAAGAAAGTGAGAAAAAACGCCTAAAATCGGCTATCGCTGATTTTAGGCGTTTGTCTTTCGCCGCGCAGCTAGCCTCTGGGAACCTCCGCAAGGATGGCTAAGTAGGTCAAATGCTGATTTATCAGCGTTTGACCTACCAGCCAGCTACTGCGCTGAGGCATTACTAACTTTAAAACATTAAAGAGGTTGAGTTAATTCCCAGCCCCGTCTTATTTACTATTTAGCTTTTTTCGGATGACTCCGCAACGCTAATGGTACAACGATAAGTAACGATAGCACTATCAGGACCACCGCCGCGATGACGATGTTCCGGTAACCGCTGTACAGGATCTGCCGCATCGTTGGCACCAGAGCGTGGGGCAGCTGGTTAGCCGTCTCCGCGTTGGAGAGCTTGTTTAGCATCCGCATCGTAATGTCACCGTGGTACTGCTGGACGCCCCGGAAGAGCTCCTGGTTTAAAATCACCCCGTAGACCGCTGCCATTAGGGTCTGGCTTAGGATTCGCAAGAGGTAGCCCAGCGAGGTTGCAATCGGGACATCGCGGAGTTCCGCGTCGGTCTGGACGCTGATTTGCAAAATGTTGAAGACCAGTCCGACGCCGAAGCCTTCAAAGGCCCCCATCAGCAAAAGGAGCCAGAACGGCGCCCGCTGGCCACCCAACAGGATGCCGACAAAGGCGATGAAGATTGTTGACGCCCCGCAGGTGACCAGCCAGTACTTGCCCCAGCGGTCCTGGAGCAAAGGAACCAGCTCAGAGCCAATGAAGTTGGTCACGGCCCCGGGAATCTGGGTCATCCCCCCGAGGAGAGCGCTCAGGCCTAGTAGTCCCTGCGCCCACATCGGAATGTAGGTCACGAAGGCGATAAAGGACCCCCAGATAATCACGAAGAGCAGGAAGTCGATTACCAGTTCACGATTTTTAAACAGGCGGCTCGGCACGATCGGGTCGGCAGCCTGACTATCGACCCGCACCATCCAAACCAGGAGGAGCAGGCCAATGACAAGGAGCAGGGTGACCAGCCAGCCGCTTGCACTGCCAATCAGCTGGACGGCCACTAGAATTGTCACCAGGCTCACCACCAGCAGACAGGCACCGAGGTAGTCAACCGGCTTCCCCGCCGCCTGCCGCTTGGGACTCTGGTAGAAAATCGCCACTAGGGTAATCGCTAGCAAAGCAATCGGGACGTTGACGTAGAAAACCCAGTGCCAGCTCAGGGTATCCACAATCCAGCCACCAAGCAGGGGACCAATAATCGAGGCCGTTCCGAAACAGGCGCTGGAAATTCCGAGTACCGCGGCCCGTTTCCGCAGGTTCTGGTAAATCTCCGCATAGACAATAAAGGGGATGGTGTTCATCCCCCCGGCCCCAATCCCCATCACGGTCCGGGCGATGATGAACCAGGTAATGTTCGGTGCCAGCCCCTGAAAGATGGCCCCGATGACAAACAGGACGGTAGCGGTGATGTAAGCCCGCTTATTACCCTGGTGCTCCCCCATCTTACTCCACAGCGGGGTTGCTACCGCCATTCCTAGCAGGAAGGTGGCAACGATCCAGCCCATGTACTGTAAACCGTGCAGGTCACTGGTGATGGCCGGCAGAGCCGTATTGACAATCGTCGCGTCCATCCCCGCCATGATGTTTGAAAGGAGGAGCGCCCCCGTAACTAATAATCTTCGTCGGTGATTTTCCAAACTGTTACCTCCTTAAATTCTTACTCTCTACAAAAAAGAAGGGTTCCTAACACAAGGCCCCTTCTGCTTAATTATTCTTTCTTCACCTCGGCAGTCACCACTTGGCCCAGTTTCTGCCAGTCTGCCTGCACGGTTGGCAGGAGCCGTCGGGCATACAGAATTGCGGCCGGGTGGTACATCGGCACTAGGGTGTAATCGTCAGTCGACCACTGGTAGCCCTTGCCGTCCGAAGCCGCCTGCTGAATCGGCCGCATCAGCTTTTGCCCGTGCAATCCACCGATGTTGGCGGTCGGTCCCAGCAAGCGTTGCAGGGCCGTATTACCAAGCGGCACGATAATCCGCGGCGCAACCGTTGCCAGCTCCCAGTCAAACAGCGGTGCAAATGCCAGCACCTCTTTTTTCGTCGGTGTCCGGTTCGGCCGCTTCTCAACCAGCTCGCCGGTTTTCTTGTCCCGCACCTGTTTAATGGAGTACGGTCGCTGGCGGACAACACTGGTGATGTAGGTATTCTCCCGCGAATAGCCGATCGAGTTGAGGAGCTTCATCAGTTTCTGCCCCGAGGCACCAGAGAACGGAATATTAACCTGTTCCTCATGCCGGCCCGGCGCTTCACCGACCAGCATTATGTCTGGGTGCAGCGGTCCCTGCCCAGGGGTAAAACCCGCCAGATGACGGCCAGCAGTCCGTTCCCGAACCTGTTTCAGTAGCTCTTGGGGGTATTTAATTATCACTCTAGCTCACCTTGTTTCACCATTCTAGCCATTATGCCGCCATTTCGTATCCGTGATAATTCGGGCGGTGATTAGCCCCAGCGGAAGGAAAATCACGATCAGCAGTGCCTTAGTCAGCCAGAGGGCCCCCACGCTAATGGAGGTTAGGCCGATATTATACATCGCCCGGTACATGTACAGCCCCGGCACCATGATGACAATCGACGGTACGGTAATCGAAATCTGCGGGTAGCGGACCTTACGTTTAACAATCCAGGCTAACAGCCCCGCAATCATCGCCCCGACAAAGGCCGCTGGTCCCGCCGGAATCTGGGCTAGGTCGACCAGCTCTAGGCGGGTCGTGTTGGCCACCGCGCCAATCAAACCGGCTAGGGCCGCCATCTTGGGGGTACTGTTAAACATAATTGAGAAACCGAAGACCCCGCAAAAGCTGGCCGGCAAGCGCAACAGCATGTAGACCAGCGGGGTCAGCGCCAGGTGGGGAAAGTTCTCTGGCCGGAGGTTTACCGCCATCGCCACTACCCAGCCGACCAGGGTTGCCACGACAACAATCAACGCGGCGTATGCCAACCGTTCAAGGCCCGACCGCATATCGAGCTTAGACAGGTCCAGGCCGCTGGTAATGAAGGGAAAGCCGGGGATGACGAAGAGCATCGCCCCAATATAGCCGGCCTCATGGCGGGAACTAACGTGGAAACCGAATTGCAAGACTGTCAGCGCCAGCAAGTAGCTCAGGCAGGCCACCGCGACCGCGACCCCGATTCCAGCAAACATGGTGATGTGCCGGTCGCTCATCTTCCGCCGGACGTAATTTCCCAGGCCGGCCCCGATAAAGCTGCAAATCATCTCGACCGGGCCGCCACCGAGGAGAAAAACGAAGGCGCTGCAAGCCAGTGCCGCCGCTAATCCCACCTGGTAGGGAGCATATTTCCCCCGCGAATGGGTAATATTTTCCAGCCGGGCATGAATATCACCAATGGTCATCGTGTCGCCGTGTTCATCGAAGTCCTGAACAAACTGTTCCATATATGACAGCTTCGTCGTGTTAACCCCGGTCGTCGGCAACGACAGAGCCTGCGTGTAACTATGATGGGCGTCCATGCAGGTATACTCCAGGGACACCAGACCAATATCGACCGAACAGGTCATCTTTAATTTGCGGGCAATAATGTTCATTGAATCACGAACTCGCCAGGCTCCGGTCCCGTACGACAGCATCATCAAGCCAATCCGACCCACAATGGCAGCCCGTTCGACCAGGTTGGCCTCGCTTGCCGGGGTAAAATTATCGTTGGTAAAGAAATCGTGCCAAGGAATGGCCATATGGTGCTTGTTGGATAAGTGGGGTGTTGGTTGAAATTCGTCTGACAGCAACTCGTCTTCCTTGCTCATAAAAAGCGTTCCCTCCGCTAATGTAATTGTCCTCTATCATTCACAATTATCATTATACGTCCCTTGTCAACTTTGCTTAGAAAATCACTTGAGTTCTTTGAGACGGTCAACGAGGGTTTCCTCTTCTGGACTGAGGACGTACCCCTCCCGAACCGCCACGGAAATCGTAAAGCTGACTGGGATCGGGTCCTGGATGTCAAGGGCAACGATCCCTGGTTCGTTTTGAATGGCGTTTTTAACCATCAGGCTGATGCCAAAGTCTTGGCGGACCAGCTCCTTGATCCAGGAAATGTCCGGCATCCGGTAGGCAACCATCTGGGGCTTGATCCCGGCATAGGTACAGTAGGCCTGCAAGGCGGCGTAGTGGACGTACTGGTGGTCAAAGTTGACAAAGCGTTCGTCCGCCAGCTCCTTAAAGGAAACCGCCCCGCGTTTAGCCAGGGGATGGTGGTCACTAACAATAATGTTAAACGGCAGGCTCGTCACCAGGTGGGCATAAATCCCCGGTTCATCAATTAGGTTGTTAGAACCGAGTACCGCAATGTCGATTTTACCGTCTTGAAGTTGTTTAAGGAGGTCGTGGGAGCCAACCGAAACGATTTTTAACCGCTGCAGCAGGTCATCGGGCAGACTCTCCACCAGTTGGGAAATTGCCATTTTCCCGATGATTGGCGGCAGGCCAAAGCGAATCTGCCGCTTATTGGCCCGGCTAATTTCCTGGTGGGCCAGGTCAATTTTCTTGTTAATCAGCTTGGCATTTTCGAAAAGCATCATCCCGCTGCGGGTGACCATCTCGTCCCGGTGAACCCGGTCCTTTCGAATCAGCTGGGTATTGAATTCACGTTCCAGCCGTTGGATCGACTGGGTGATCGTCGGTTGGGAAACTTTAAACAGCTTGGCCACCTGGGTATAGTTTTTATATTTAACCAGTGCCACAAAGTACTGGAGATCACGGGTATTCATTGTTCTCATCCCCTTTACGCTAACAATCTTACGCCAAAAGCGCTGGAAAAGAAAAGGAAAAATCATAATTCGCCGTTAGGGGGTGGAGTGGCTTATAATTAAGGTGAAAGGAGGTCCGCGGGTATGGCCCTATCCCAACCAATTTCTGACTACTTCGACCAGCTGATCTATGCGATCGGTAACTATCACTACAACTGGCATCCCAGCTGCGAACTGTTGATGGTAATCCAGGGGCGGTTAACTATCAACGTCGAGGGTTACCAGTTCCAACTGGCGCCCCATGATTTGATCCTGGTAAACGCCAACCAGGGGCACGCTACTCTGGCGGCAGTTCCCGACACGGTGGCAATCCGCACCCACATTGACCCCCGCTTTTACCAGGAGCAGGGAGTCCAGCTAAATCAGGGCGAATTCCGCCTGAACTCCGCGCTAGTGCCCCACCATCCCCTTTATTCGCGGCTACGGCAGGCGATCGCCCGGATGGATCTGGCAGCCAACCCTTTTGAGAAAAACAGTGCCGCGTTCGCGCTCACCAGCTTATTGTATGACAACTTTTTTGTTCCAGCTGCCCACGATCGCCTACCCCACCAGCAGCGCAGCGCCCAGTTTACCCAGTTAGCGAAGGAAATCCAGCTCCACTACCAAGAACCCCTTAGCCTTGGCCAGCTCGCTGACCAAGTTGGCTACTCCAAGCCTTACTTTTCCAAGAGTTTCAAGCAACACTTCGGGATCGGCTTCTATGAATATCTGACCCGCGAACGGCTCCAGCACGCCCTCAGTGAACTAAACACTTCTTCGGCTAAGATCAGCACGATTGCCCTCGCCAACGGCTTTACCGAGATCAAGTCCTTCAACCTCGCCTTCAAAAAGCACTTTGGAATTACCCCCTCTGCCTACCAGGCCAAGTTTTCGCCCCAGCTTAAAACGGTCGACGTCCGCTTCCAGCAGGCCCTTTCCGCGGAGCAAACCGCGGCTGCTAAGCAGGAACTCCGCCAGCTTTTGGCTCCCAGCCCCAGAGAAGCAGCTGTTCCGGCCTGTGACGATTGCACCTTCAAGCAGGATGGTCTGCGCTATCACCAGCTCAAGGCCGAATTGCAAAAGCTGCTCGATGATAAAAAATGACTTACCAAGTTATTGACCCGTTCAATTAACAATTAAATCTCCCCGGCCTAGCGGTTGACCGATTCACGGTCAGGCTGCTAGGCCTTTTTTATCCTCCGGGTTCGCCAAGACGGCCCTAGTTTCCCGCCTGTCCGCATTTGTACCGCCCCAAATTCATTAACGACCGCATAGCTAGTTTGTGGCGGCTGGCACATAATGGGAGCTGAAATTAAGGAGGGAATTCTTATGCAGTATACCTATACCGAACCAATGCTAAGCAAGAAGGGCGCCCAGCTGCGCAATCTGCTGGTTAAATACCTTGACATCTTTAGCCACCGGCTCCCCGATGACGTTACCAAAAAATTAGTCGAGTATTCTAAGATTGAGGTCGATCCACTGCAAAAGATCGTTTACGACACGATGATGGAGAACCAGCGGCTAGCGGCCGAAGCGGACGTGCCGAGTTGCCAGGATACCGGGACCCTGCAATTCTTCGTCAAGGTCGGCACCAAGTTTCCACTGATTGACGAACTGAACGAAATCCTAGTTGACGCGACCTACCAGGCAACCAAAATTGCCCCACTGCGGACCAACGCCGTTCAGACCTTTGACGAATACAACACCAACATCAACATTGGGGATGGAATCCCAGGGATTTTCACCCAATTGGTTCCCCACAGTTCCGACATTGAGATTTACCCTTACATGGCCGGTGGGGGCTGTACCCTGCCCGGGGTCGCTAAGGTCTTAATGCCCGGCGAAGGCTACGAAGGGGTCACCCGCTTTGTCATGGACCGGATGACAACCTACGGGGTTAATGCCTGCCCGCCACTGCTCGTTGGGGTCGGAATCGGGACCTCCGTTGAAACCGCCGCGATGAACTCCAAGCTGGCCCTGCTCCGACGGGTTGACTCATACAGCACCAATAAGCGGGCTGCCAAGATGGAACACCTGCTGGAAGACGGGATTAATGCGATTGGCCTGGGTCCCCAGGGCTTCGGCGGCAAGAAATCCGTTATGGGCGTCAACATCATTAATACTGCCCGCCACCCATCGGTAATTGGGGTTGGGGTCAGCACCGGTTGCTGGTCTCACCGGCGGGGCTTGATCAAGCTCGACCAAGATTTAAACTACGAACTACCAATGAACAAGGGAGTTGAACTATAAAATGAAGACCTATCATTTAACCACACCAATTTCCGCTGACGATATTAAGGACATTCGGATTGGCGACATTGTCTACCTTACCGGGACAATGGTTACCTGCCGGGATGACGGTCACCGGCGGGTCGTCAAGGAGGGCCTGGAGATGCCCGTGGACGTCAAAGACAAGGCAATCCTCCACGCCGGACCGATCATCAAATACCTGCCTAACAACCATTACAAGATGGTTGCCGTTGGACCCACGACCTCTATGCGGATGGAAATGTTTGAAGAAGAGTTCGTTCACAAGACCGGCGTCCGCCTAATCATTGGTAAGGGTAGCATGGGTCCGGGAACCGCACGGGCCTGCAAGAATGACAAGGCCCTCCAGCTAGTTTACCCAGCCGGAAACGCCGTCTACGCTGCCAAGCACGTGGAAAAAATTGTTGACGCCAAGTGGACTGACCTGGGGATGCCAGAAACGCTCTGGGTATGCAAGGTCAAAGACTTCGGTCCCCTGATCGTCACGATTGACACGAATGGCGACAACTTCTTTGACGCCAAGAAGGCCGAGTTTAACCGGCGCAAGGAAGAACAGATCAAGAAAATTAGTGAACAGGTCCAATTTATTAAGTAGGAAGTGTGAACCAGCTCCTGGGTAAAAAGTATAAAAGGCACAAACTCGCAACCGAATCTGTGCCTTTTATTAGTGTTCCTTCAAAAATTCCATCATCAGCTTATTAAAGGTCCCCGACTGCTCCGCCATCACCACGTGACCAGACTGGTCAACCGCCTGGTGGCTGACGTACTTCGGATTAGCCGCCGCCATCACCTCGGCAAAGCGACCGTCAAAGTAAGGACTCTGATTAGCCGTCACCAGGAGAAGCGGAGTCGAGGCAGCTTCAACCGCCGTCCGCCAATCCTTCTTCGCGTGGTCGTATAGCAAGGGCAAGTTGTCAGCCCGCACAAAGGGAAACATTTCCTTTTCTGGAGCCAGTTGGTTCAAGACCTGCTTAGGTACCCCGTTCAACGTTTCCCGGACATTACCATGCTCCTTGAGCTTGAGCCGGTAGGATGCCCGGGTGATGTCCATGTAGCCATAGGGCCATTTGGCTGTATTTAGCATCTTGGGCGACTGGTCAATCGCGATTGCCCCCCGGACCGGAAAATCCGGATAATGCTGAAGAAAGCCGTATATTTCTGCCGCCCCCATCGAGTGCCCAATCAAAAACGGCCGTTCGATGTTCAAGCCAACTAGCAATTCATGGAGGTCATCAATCAACCTGTCCACCGAAGCCAGGCCAGCGGTGTGTCCTGACGCGCCGTGGTTGCGTTGGTCATAACTCACCACCTGGTAACCGTTCGCCAGCAACTCGGGTACCTGGAGACACCAAATTTGCTGGTAGCCACCGAAACCATGGATGAGGACGACTGGCTGCCCCTGGCCCTGAATCCGATAATTTAACCGAACACCATCACTCGTTTGAAAGTCCATCGGCCAGTTCCTCCTTTACTAAGGTCAAAAAGATCGTCACAATCAACAGGTCGGCGGTTCCGCCAAGGCTCAGGTGCTTAGCAGTAAACTCCTGCTCCAGCTGGGCCAACTTTCCCCGGCCCGCCGCGGTCGTGATCCCGCCCGCCGCCAGACATGCGTCCACCTGGGTGTTTTTCCATTCCAAAATGGCTGGGTCACCGGCCCGTTTCACCAGGGTGGAGTCCTCGGTGTAGCGGGCAAGGGCGAGCATCGTCTGGATAATCCGCCGGTTCCACTCGCCAGCGGTAGCAAGCATCGTCGGTAAGCCATGGTCAAATACCGTTGGGTAGCCGGCCTGGGCCTCGCCCCGAATTCCGGTCAAACCATACTGATGGTACTGGAGTTCCCCGGCCGTCTGCTGGTTCGTTGCCGCTTGTTTTTGCAAGTCATCCTGAACCAAGCCAACGAGGAGCTGTTTGACCGTTGCTTGGATATCTGCCAGGTCGACGCGACCATTCCGCCGCCAGCTATCTGCCACCGCCAAGGTTATAATGCCAAGGGAGAAGACGGCGCCCTTATGGGTATTCACGCCGTTTGTCGCCGCAAACATTGCCCGTTCGGCCCGCTTGCCAAGTTCACGGAGTTCCTTAAACATCAGCGGATAGTCGGCTGGGTGTTCGCTCAGGCCCAGTTCCGCAGCCTGTTCCAGGTAGCGGCGAAAACTCAGGGAGCTGTTGATGAATATAAAGACGCTCATGTCAGGATGAGCGCCGTGTTCCACCGGATCCACCAAGCCCGGCTTGGGCCATGCCACTACTTCGTACAAAAGTGATTGCTGGGCAAAGGCCACTAGGCGGTCACGCACCCGGCGCCGCTGCTCGGCCACCAGCGCCGCGCTAATCAAGCTGCTTACCGCCGCCTGCAATTCCGCCACCGTATGCCGCCGGGACCGCCCGCATTCTTTTGCCGGCCGACCGCAGACAAAGCACCGCCGCGCCGGCTGGCCACTGTCCGCCCGTGAAAGTGGGACAACCTGCCCAGCCCGCTGCACCAGAACATCCAAGTCAAAGAGGCGGTGGCTTGCTTGCCCCTCCTCAAAGCGGGTCGTCTGTGCCTTCACGTCCTGGGGAACTGCTTTGACCAGGTAGAAGCGTTCGGGACCGGTCCCGGCGTCCAGCCACTCCGTATCCTGGTAAAAGAGCTGACCAGCGGTGAGCCAATCCCGTTCCAAGGCCAGCAGTTCCGTTGTGAAGAAGCGCTGAATGGCCCGGTTATTTTTGATGGGTCCCGGAATATTGAGTTTGGCCGCCACCACCGTCATACCGGGGTGGGCCGCTACCAGCCGTTGTTGAAGGGCTGCTCGCCGATCCTTATTTGCCAACACCGCTGGAATATCCTGGGGCTGGCCCGTTGCAAAAATGTTTGTCATTGTAGGCTCCTTTCACGTTTGTGTATTCTACTATATGTATTATAAAACGGGTGGGATTCCGTGTAACCTCACCCGTTTTATCAATTCTTAAAATTAGTCTTTAATCTGCTTTACTTCGTCAATCAAAGTTCCGTCACGGTATTCAACCAGGGCCACGGTTCGGTCAGTGTATTCGATTGGCTTTGGCTTGCCAACGATTCCTTCGGCCCTCTTTTGCAGTTCTTCGATTGAAACCAGCGGAATGCTTGGGGCCTTCTTGAAGGCTTCAATGAGGTCCTTCCGTGCTGGGTTAACGGCTACCCCAACTTCAGTAACCAGGACGTCAATGGATGAGCCTGGCGTAGTGATGGAGTTAACAGCGGGAACAACGGTGGCAATCCGGCCCCGGGTCAGTGGAGCAGAGATGATCGTCATCTTAGCGGTACCAGCGTCCTGGTGACCACCAACGGCACCCCGGATAACCCCGTTGGAACCAGTCAGCACGTTAACGTTGAACTTGGTGTCAATTTCCAGTGCAGACAGGATGGCAACATCCAGTTGGTCAACCATCGCACCCTTGTTGTCAGGGTCGGCGTACCAGGAACCGTCAATTTCGATTTGGCCAGGGTTGGACTTCATGCTGGAAGCGGCACCCTTGTCAAAGTCCTGGACGTCCATAACCTTCTTAACCAGGCCTTCTTCAAGCAGCTTGACGATTGGTGAAGTCGTTCCCCCACAAGTGAAGGCAGCCGTAACGTCGTTGTCCAGCATGGATTGACGCAGGTAACGGGTAACGGCCAGTGAAGCACCACCAGTACCAGTCTGGAAGGAGAAACCGTTCTTGAAGTAAGGTGAGTTAACGATGACGTCGTTAACCATCTTGGCAATCTTCAATTCCTTCGGGTCCTTAGTGAACCGGGTAGCCCCACTACCGATCCGGTCAGGGTCCCCAACCTTGTCAACCTTAACTACGTAGTCGACCTGGGTCTGCTTGATGGAAGCAGGCGTGTTCGGGTAGTCGGCAATGGTGTCAGTCAGGAGAACCACCTTGTTAGCGTATTGGGCATCCACCAGGGCGTAACCAAGGGACCCAAGGGCGGAGTCACCTTCCATCCCGTTAGCGTTCCCCATCCGGTCAGAGTTTGGAACACCCAGGAAGGCCACGTCAATCTTGATGTTGCCGTTTTCGATGGAACGCGCACGGTTACCGTGGGAACGGAAGATAACTGGGTTCTTCAACAAACCGTGGGAAACGGCTTCACCCAGGCTACCCCGCATTCCGGAGCTGGTAATGTTAGTGATGGTGCCGGCCTTGATGGCTTCAACCACCTTATCGTTCATTACACCGGTCAAAGAAGATGGTGCCAGGGTCAGGTCCTTGTAGCCCATCTGGATGATCTTGTCCATGACCATGTTGAAGACATAGTCACCGTTCCGGAAGTGATGGTGGAATGAAATCGTCATTCCGTCCTTCAGGTTGTCCTTGATGACTTGGTCTAAGGAGTCGACCAGCTTGTCATCACCCTTGGTTACGCGAACATCATGGCCCGTGTAGTGAACCGTTGGGTGGCCAATTTCGGTAGTTTCAAATGGCTTGTAGTTAGTTGAGTTTAAGATTTCGTCTGAGATTTCACGACCGACACTATTTTTCAATGTATTCACCCTCCTCATTGATCAGGTTGGAAGCCTTAGCTAAGCGAATTACCCGTTGTGCACGCAGGACAACTGGGCGGTCAACCATTTGACCGTTCATGGAAATAACACCGGAACCCTTCTGGTGGGCTTCTTCAATGGCTGCTTCCACGTCCAACGCGTTTTCGATTTCCTTCTTGGTTGGCTCGTAAACCTTGTTGACCCAGTCAATTTGCCGTGGGTTAACAAGGGACTTGCCGTCAAAGCCAAGTTCGTGGATGTGTTCAGTTTCCCGCTGGAAGCCTTCCACGTCGTTCATGTTGGTGAAGACGGTATCGAAGGCGGCAATTCCAGCAGCCCGGGCGGCGTGGAGAATCATGTTCCGCGCAAATTCTAGTTCGGCGCCGTCTGGGTAACGGTGGGTCTTCATGTCAGTCGTATAGTCTTCGGCAGACAGGGCCAGACCAATCATCCGGTCGGTACTTGCGGCGATTTCTGGGGCGTTTAGAACCCCCTTCGCGCTTTCAATGGCAGCCATGACGTGGGTCGAGCCAGGTTCGCGGCCAAACTTCTTTTCGGCTTCTTCCACTACCTTGACCAGGTCGAGCATCATTTGGGCGGATTCTACCTTTGGCAACCGCACAACTTCGATGCCGGCCTTAACCATGGCGTAAACATCATTCTTGAAGTATGGCGTGTCAATCCCGTTGACCCGGACAACCAACTCAGAGTCGCCGTAGTCTTGGGTTTGTAATGCTTCGTAAACCAGCATCCGGGCAGCATCCTTTTCCGACATGGAAACAGAGTCTTCCAGGTCGAACATAATGGAGTCCGCACCGTAAATACCAGCATCCTTAACCATTCCGGCATTGTTCCCCGGAACAAACATCATGGTCCGACGTAAACGTTCTTCCATTATTAAAATACCTCCCAGTCTGGTTGATCCGTAGTTTCCAGAGCCCGTTGTGCGGCTGCCATGGCCCGTGCCTTCACAACACAGTCCAGGGCTCCTTTGTCAACGGCCTTGACATTCGCGTTGTCAATTCCGTAGGCGTTCAAAGTCTCAGTGATGACCTTGCGAATTTGGTCGCCGTACAGCTCCTCCACTGAGGAATCCAGGTCGATATTGATTCCGTTGTCGCCCTTGCTCAGGGTGATTTGGATATCGGATGATTCCAAAGTTCCTGCAAGTGCAGTCTTCTTAATATCCATTATTCTAAACTTCCTTCCTTAATGCGTGCTCTGAGATCAGACCAGTGATTTTGAATAAATGAGAGCGTCGTTTGTGGAACGTAATCTTGCACCACCGCTAATTCATCGTTAGCAATCGCTGCTCGTACCTTCGTGGCTGAAATCACGTCCTGACTAGCATTAGCAGCCCGATCCAGGATTTTGACCTCAACCTCAGGTGGTAGAACCCTAGTTAATTCTTGGTTATAAATATCAGTTGTCGGCGAGAACGGCTCGCTGCCAACGTAACGCCGCGTAATGTTTAATGGCGCGGCAATTTGCTCCTTAAAAAGGGTGGCGTCCAAAGCGGCCTGAAAGTGGGCCACGTTTTGGTCGTCTTTAAGGAAATAGGCCGGGAACGTGGCGTAGGAAACCATGTAGTCCCCGCCAGGAACCACCGTCACGTTGTCCAGGTCGGCGCATCCCGCTTGGACTAGCTGGTAGCGCTCCGCAGCGGTAAAGAGCGAGGCCTCCTGGCTGACCACGAAGACGTAGACGTGGTCATTTGCTTTGCTAGCCTGCTCCACCAGGTAGCGGTGGCCGTTGGTAAAGGGGTTGGCGTTCATCACAATGCCCGCGATTTGGCTATCGTCCTGGTCGGCAAAGTGCGGCAAATCATGGATGTAGTCGTGGACGTCCGGGGTTCCATTCTCCATGATGGCCCCGTCGTCAACCACCGCTAGGGCGTGAAAACCAACGTAGCCGAAGCTCTGGACGTATTGAGGCTTGGTAAAGACGAAGAGGTGGAAGCGGCCCATTGTTGCCGCCTCGTTGACAAGCTTGCTGACCAGCTCATTAAAGGTTTCCCCATGGCCCTTGACCTTGGAACAGACGGCGATGTATTTCAGGACGTTGCCGGCAATCGAGCCGGTCGCCATGATCTCACCGTCCTCCTCCCAGACGAAGGTTCGCTCAACCTGCTGGGTTTCCTTTGGTGAAAACTCCGTGATTCCCGTCTTTTTTAAGAACGCCTGCCACTTGGCAAAGTTCCGCTTGATGTGAATGTTGATTTCACGAACCTGCATGGTCGCTCCTCCTCTAGTTACTTCTTGCTCGTCGCGTAATCCTTGACCGCTTGGGCCACCGTATCCACAACCCCGTCATCAAAGACGCCAGGGACGAAACGGTCGGCCGTCGGTTCGGGTACTAGGCTGGCAATTCCGTGGGCAATCGCCTTCTCCAGGCCAAAGTCCACCTTGTTCAGGTCGGTTGCCAACAGGCCCTTGTAGAGCCCTGGGAAGACCAGGATATTGTTAACCTGGTTCGGGTACTGGCTCGAACCGGTTGCCATCACCTGAACCCCCGCCTCGTGGGCCACGGCCGGGTCAATTTCCGGCTTCGGGTTAGCCAAGGCAAAGATAATCGGGTTATCTGCCATCTTCTTAACCTGGTCGGCACTCAAGCCGTCGGCGTCGGACAGGCCAATAAAGACGTCCCGGTCACGAACGGCTTCGTCCAGGTCAGCATAAGCAGTTTGGTCACTGCTCTGCTTAACCAGGTCCGTCTGGTAGTGGTTGTAGTTCTTGCTATCAGCGTGAACTGGGCCATCAATGTCGACGAAGGTGATGTTCTTGATACCAGCTGCGAAGAGAAGACGGGCAGTCGCAACGCCTGAGGCCCCCACCCCGTTGATGACGACCTTCAAGTCGGTCAGCTGCTTGCCAACTACCTTGGCAGCGTTGATTAAGCCGGCCAGAACTACGATGGCCGTCCCCTCTTGATCATCGTGGTAGACGGGAATATTAACTTCCTTCGTCAATTTTTCCTCAATTTCAAAGCAGCGGGGGGCCGCAATGTCTTCGAGGTGGAAGCCAGCAAAGGATTCCTGCATATTCTTCAAGGTACTAACCACTTCATCTGGGGAAACTTGCTCAACGGTCAGTGGCAAAGCATTCACTCCGGACAAGGCCTTGTATAAGAGGGCCTTTCCTTCCACGATTGGCAAACCGCCGGCCGGGCCGATGTTTCCCAGGCCGAGTACCGCGGAACCATCTGTGACCAAGGCGACCAGCTTGCCGCTCATCGTGTACTTATCCTTTAACTCCGGGTAGCGTTCAATCAGCTTAGAAATAATCGCCACGCCCGGTGTATAAGCCTCGCCCAGTTCCTGCTTATTGTGGACCGCAAACTCCGGTGAGATAGCAAGCACACCGTGGTGTTTTGCATGAAGCGATAATACTTCTTCGTCTTTCATCATTAACATCCTCCAATCACTAGGCCCTAGTTTACTATCTTTTTTAAATATTGTAAATATAAGCGAATATTTTTAAATATTTAAAAAGAACCCGAGCGAAATTAAATGCTATAATCAACTGTAATAGACTTTCCACAAAGCAGGTGAAAGATTCATGGACGCAGAACACAACCAGCTCCTGGCAACCTTAGCACAGGACTACTACCTCAGTAAGATGGCTATCAGTGACATCTCCAAAAAGTACCACCTCAGCCGCTACCTCATTATGAAATACCTGGATGAAGCGCTGGCCTCGGGGATCGTCAGCATCAACATCCACACGGACTACGACCGCAACGCCAAACTAGAACGCACCCTCCAGCAGCACTTCAAGATTAAAAACCTCATCGTCATCAAGGACCCGACGAATCCCCAAGACCGCGACCAGATCATCGCGACCTTTGCGGCCAACCAAGTCCAGTCACTGATTAGGGACTGTCACACGGTCGGGCTGACCTGGGGAGAGACCATCTACGCTATGCTCGACCACTTCAACAAGCAGACCGCCAGCCAGCTGACCTTTACCCAGTTTATGGGCGAAAACATGCGCTACCACTCCTCGGCAGCGTCGATGCGGATGGTCCAAAAGGCCGCGGCCAAGTACGATGTTCCCTACCAGACGATTCCCGGCCCGCTGTACATCATCAATGACCAGGCACGGACGGCCCTTTACCAGGAGCCGGCGTTCACCGCGGCGTTTACGGCGGCCCGTCGGATGGATATTATCATTTGTGGGCTTGGCACCCGCCAGTCCATCAACAGTATTCCCGCCTGGGCGGAGAACACTGACCGGATTTTTCCCGGAGTCGACCTGGGCAAGATTGCCGGTGTCGCTTTTGGGCGGCCCTATGACCTTCACGGCCGGTTCCTGGTGTCGCCGGAAAATGACAAAACCCTTTCCATCCCCCTCGACCAAATCATGCGGGTGCCCCGACGACTTGCCATCGTCCAGCGAAAATCAAAGTTCCAAGCGGCCCGCGGTGCTTTGGAGGGGAAGCTCTTTACCGACATGATTCTGACCGAGTCAGTTGCCTTGCGGATTACCGACGCTCTCGGAATTTAGGATTTAAAAAAGTGGCTTAGCAATTTGGTTTTGCTAAGTCACTTTTTTGATTACTAGTGAATGATTCAAAAAGGCAACTTACCAATCCAACTCTTTCAGTAGCAAACTATTCAATTAACTTATTACCAGAGGCCAATAACCTTCATCCATAGGGTACCGATAATTCCGTATACCAGGAGGTAGAAGATCCCCATGATGAAGTTCATCTTCCACCATTCGGACTGGGTAACGTAACCTGATGATGACAGCACGGAAGCTGGCCCGTTAGCGTAGTGAGTAGTAGAACTCATGAATGCAGAAGTGAAGGCCAACAGCATTGCCGCTAACATTGCAGGAGCACCGGCGGCAACCGCAACGGATACGAAGGCTGCGTACATCGCAGTAACGTGGGCAGTGGCACTAGCAAAGAAGTAGTGAGCGTAGAAGTAAACGATCATTAAGACTGCCAGGACCCAAACCCAGCTGATGCCGTGAAGGGCAGAACCGATAGAACTAGAGAACCACTTGATGAAGCCTAATTCTGACAGTTGACCAGCCATGTAGACCAGGACAGACAGCCAGATCAGAACGTTCCAAGCACCAGTTTCGTGCAGTAGGTCCTTTGTGTCCAGGACACCGGTAATCAGCAGCAGGGAAATTGCCAAGAAGGCGACGAAGGTGGCTTCAATTGCTGGGATGAAACTAGTTAACATCCAGAGAACCAGGGTCAGGATGAAAATCAAGCCCATCAGCTTTTCAGAAATCTTCATCTTGCCCATCTTGTCTAATTCTTCGTTAGCCCATTCCTTCGCGTTAGGCGTTTCCTTAACCTCAGGCGGGTACATCTTGTAGATAATGTATGGAGTAGCAAGCAGACAGATAACACTTGGAACAACACCGGCAACGAACCAGCCCAACCATGTAATGTTGATGTGCAGGGTCTTTGCCAGGGCCACGATAACCAGGTTTGGCGCCATGGCAGTCATGAACGTTGCAGAAGTAATCAGGTTACTGTGGAATTCAGAGAAGACCAGGAATGAACCAATCTTCTTCCGGGTCCCCTTCTTGGGGTCAGATCCGTAAGTTTCCGCCAGTGACTTCACGATTGGATAAACAACCCCACCGGCACGCGCCGTGTTAGATGGGATGGCTGGTGAAGTAACCAGGTCGATTCCCATGATGGAGTAAGCCAACCCTAAACTCCGGTGACCGAAGCTCCGGACGAATACCAGGGCAATCCGGCGTCCCAGGCCGGTCTTGATGAAGCCCCGGGAGAGCATAAAGGCCATTGCAATCAGCCAAGCAGATGAGTTGCTGAAGGCGGTCAGGGCCCCCTTCATTGGTGCCAGACCTACCAGCACCATCACCGTGAAACCGACTAGGGTCGTCCCGGCAATTGGCAGCGGCTGGGTGATACAGCCGACGATTGTGGCAACGAAAATGGCAAACATATGCCAAGCAGCTAATGAAACGCCATCCGGCCGAATTGGACCACAGGACCACAGGATTAAACCAATGGCGAGCGTCCAAGCCCAGGCTTTAGTTTTGAACTTTGATAATTCCATCTTTCAATTCCCCTTTAATATTAAGTCTTTCCTCTAATCAAGTTACAGCTCTACGCCGTCAAGAACTTCCTTCATCTTGGCAGCCGAATGAGCCATCTTCTTACTCTCTTCTTCTGAAAGGTCATGTTCGATAACCTTCACGATTCCGCTAGTGTTAATGACCGCTGGAACACCCAGGTAGAGGTCAGAAACACCGTATTCACCATTTAAGGGTGCGGAGATTGGCAGGGTCACGTTGCGGTTTTCCAAGATAGCCTTCACGATGTAGGCCAGGCACTTAGCGACGCCGTAGAAGGTGGCACCCTTGCGTGCGATAATCTTACCGCCCCGTTCCTTCACCATTTCCTCGATTCCAGCGTAATTAGTTGCGGTGAAATTGGCAACTTCTTTAAGCGGCTGGCCGTTGACCGTAGCTTCATCAAAGGCTGCAAAGGATGTATCCCCGTGCTCGCCCATGATATGGGCGTCAATCTCGCTTACCGGCACGTTCAGTTTTTCTGCCAAAATCACGTTTAAGCGGGCACTGTCCAGTGACGTTCCCGTCCCGATGACCCGGTTCTTAGGGAACCCAGACATCCGCTGAGTCAGGGTCGTCAAAATATCAACCGGGTTGCTGGAAACCACGAAAATGCCGTGGAAACCGCTGTCGACGATTGGCTGAACAATTGTCGACAAGATTTTGGCATTCTTGTTAACCAGGTCCAACCGAGTTTCGCCCGGCTTCCGGGGTACCCCAGCGGTAATTACGGCCACGTCCGCGTCGGCAGCGTCAGCGTATTCGCCGGAACGAATAATCGTTGGTGCCTCCAAAGGGGTAATGTCTTGCAGGTCCATGGCATCCCCGTCCGCCTTGTCACGGTTCAGGTCAACAATCACCAATTCATCAACTTCCTGCGTCGTTTGCAGTAACGAGTATGCAAATGACGAACCAACCGCACCATCACCGACTAGGAGAACCTTGTGGCGACGTTTAATCATATTAAATTCCTCCCTGAATAAGGTTAAAATAATTGCTCATTGCCAGCGCCCAATTCGGCACTGGCTAAATAATTTGGGTCCTACTTTTTAAGGCTGCGTGCATACAGAGTTACTTGCTGTCCAGCCTGGCGGCCAAAGACAATCGTTTCGGCGATAGAGTTACCACCAACCCGGTTGTTACCGTGCAGGCCACCAGCAACTTCACCCGCGGCAAAGAGCCCCTGGATGACATCCCCGTTGCCATCGAGAACCTGAGTCTTCGGCGTAACGTGGATTCCACCCATCGTGTAGTGGATAGCTGGGGCAATGTGGATGGCGAAGAAGCCCGGTTTGGTGATGCCCCGGTCCATCCCGGTCGTCCGGTGGAATTCGGCGTCATCGTGGCTTTCCACAGCCTGGTTCCAGGTCGTAACCGTCTGCTTCAAGGTTGCCGGATCCATGTTCAGCTTCTCAGCCAAATCCTCAACCGTATCACCATGAACAACTAAGCCCACTTTATCGTAGAACTCAATAGCTTTAGCCCGGTCACGGATGCCCTGGTCGAAAATCAGGTAAGCACTGTGTTCCGGCAGGGCCGTGATGGCGTTGGAAACGATCTTCCGGGTATTCAGTTCGTTCACGAACCGCTGCCCGTCAGCGTTAACCAGGATCGCCCCTTCGCCCCGAACGGCTTCCCCAATCAGGTAGACGTGCGGGTTGTCCTGCTGAACGGTTGGGTGAACCTGAACCAGGTTCATCTGCATCAGTTCGGCGCCGACGTTTTCTGCCAGCTTCAGCCCGTCACCAGTTGCTCCCGGTTGGTTGGTCGTCTTGTAATCCTTAAGGTCGGGGCGGAAGCGTTCGATGTATTCCTTAGAAGCACCGAAGCCACCGGTTGCCAGAATCACCGCCTTAGCACTGACCTGCTTCGTAAGGTCGCCGGACTTAACCTCGACCCCGTTGATCCGGCCGTCCGCGTCCTGCAAGAGCTTAATAACCTTGGTGCGGTTAAAGACCGGAATGTTTTCCTTGGCGACTACACCGAGGAGGCTGTTGACCAGGAAGCCACCAATCGGCGCCATACTTGCCGGTCGGTGGGTCCGCTTCTTGGACATCCCCCCGGTGACGGTGATGTCATCCAGCTTGATGTCGTGGTCAGCTAACCAGTCGATTGCCGGCGCGGTGTGGTAGACGAAGTAGCCCAGCATGTCCTTATCATTGAGCCGGCCACCATCCTTGTAGGTTTCACGGTAGAAGTCACCGACGTTGTCAATCACACCGTGGTGTAGCTGAACGTTGGTTTCGGCGGCGTTCATACCGGAAGAGGCCCGGTTGGTATTCCCACCCAGTTCCTCCTCCTTTTCCAGCACGGCCACCTTCATGCCCAGCTCGTGGGCCTGAATAGCAGCGGCCAGCCCGGTTCCACCAGAACCGATGATGACAGCATCATAGCTGTCATCCAGCTTGCTAACTGATAATGGTTGAAACTTTTCTGCCATTATTAATTGATCTCCTTTTTAATTAGTCTTCACGATCAACGTTAGTCATCTTCAGCATATCCATCCATTCGTCGTACTGTTCTTCAGTCACCTTGCCGGACTTCAGGGCTGCTTCCTTCAACGTGCTGCCAGCCTTGTCAGCGGCTTGGGCAATCTTGGCGCTGTCGTGGTAACCAATGTGTGGTGACAGTGCGGTAACCGTCATCAGCGAATTGTCAACCAGTTCGGCCATCCGCTTTTCGTTGACGGTCATGCCAGCAACACAGCGGTCAGCAAAGCCAGTGATAGTTCCGGCCAAGAGGTCCGCCGATTCCAGGAAGGCGTCGATCAGGACGGGCTTGTAAACGTTCATTTCAAAGTTACCTTGGGATGAAGCCATCGTAACCACGGTATCGTTACCGAAGACCCGAATAGCTGCCATCGTAACGGCTTCCGCCTGGGTTGGGTTAACCTTCCCTGGCATGATGGATGAGCCTGGTTCGTTAGCTGGAATGTTTAATTCATCGTAACCAGCCCGGGGACCAGAAGCCAAGAAACGAATATCCTGAGCAATCTTGAACATGTCAGCGGCTAAAGTCTTCAAAGCACCGTGGACTACATCCAGTCCAGAGTGGTTAGCTAAGCCGTAGAACTTATTGCTCTTGGCAGTCAGCTTCAAGCCGTAAACTTCAGACAGCTTTTCAGCAATCTTTTCCGGCATCCCTTCGGCGGCATTCAAGCCAGTACCAACGGCAGTTCCACCAATTGCTAATTCGTTCAGGGTTGGTTCCAAAGTCTTGATGTAGTCCAAGTCGTGTTCCAGTGCGGAAACGTAGCCAGAAACTTCTTGACCGAACGTCAACGGCACGGCATCTTGCAGGTGGGTCCGGCCAACCTTAACCGTCTTCCAGTACTTGTCCTGTTTGATCTTCAATTCGTCAATCAGGTGTTGAACCGCTGGCTTCAGGTTGTCTAAGGCTTCCAAAGCCACCACGTTCATCGCGGTTGGGAAAGTATCGTTTGAACTCTGCCCCTTGTTGACATCATCGTTTGGTAAAATTTCGATGTCCGGGTTGATTTCGTGAGCCTTGTGGGCCACGACTTCATTAGTGTTCATGTTGGTTTGCGTCCCAGAACCAGTCTGGTAAACCTTCAATGGGAAGTCCTTGCGCAGGTCTTCATCACTTAACGCGAGCAATTCATCGATTGCTTTCACGATTAAGTTACCCTTGTCAGCAGAAATTGCATTGGTTTCCATGTTCGCCTGGGCCGCTGCCTTCTTAATGTTCAGTAAAGCACGAATAATTGCTAACGGCATGTACTGACCAGTTGGGAAATTATTGCGGCTCCGTTCCGTTTGCGGTCCCCATAATGCACTTGCGGGGATTTTAACTGGGCCTAAAGTATCTTCTTCTGTTCGGTAATCAGACATAATAAAAACCTCCAATGGATTATCATGCAATAACAACTTGTGAAATGTTACACATCATTACGCCATTATCCTAACTCATCGCCACTGCAATAGTCAAACCTTTAACATTTTATAAATTTCACTTATGGAATTAGGCGTCTATCCCGGTGTGATAGCCTTTTCATTTAGGCGGTGTGATTTTTTCACAAGGTTTTAAAAACAAAAAATGCCCCTTAACTTCAAAAAGTTGCTGGAGCATTTTCACAATTAAGCTCATTTTCACAAGCTAGATTAACAGTTTGCTTGCAAGTGCTTATTAAATAGCTAATCAGGTGACGGCATATTTAATACTTGGCTTCCCAGGTCATTTTTTCCACGGCCGTTTGGGCGTCTGTGATTCCCTCGCCGGCCAAGTCCTGGTCGATTGCCGACTGGGCAACCGTGATGGCAACCCGCTTCGAGAAGTCCGCTAGCTTCTCCACCGGCGGAAGGACGGCGGCCCCCGGCTGGTCAGGGTCGACAATGCCACTCAGGGCGTGCGCGGCGGCTGCAATCATCTCATCATTCAACAGCTTGGCTTGGGCGGCCAGGGCCCCAAAGCCAACTCCCGGGTAAATCAGGGCGTTATTGGCCTGACCAATGTGGTAATCCACGCCGTCATAATTAATCGTTCCTGCCGGAATTCCGGTGGCAACTAGAGCCCGGCCAGCAGTCCACTTTAGCAGGTCAGCCGCCTTGGCTTCGGCCAGCTTAGTAGGGTTGGATAGTGGGAAAATTACTGGTCTCTTAGTGTGGGCCGCCATTTCCTTGACGACTGCTTCACTGAAGGCTCCCGGCTGGGTCGAGGTCCCGATCATGACGGTTGGGTGCACCGCCTTGACTACGGAAAGCAGGTCAGTCAGCTCACCCGCATTTGCAAATTCGGTCCGCTGACGGGTAAACAGTTTTTGCTTTGGGGTCAAACCCGGTGTGTCTTCGAAGAGGAGCCCTTGTTTATCAACCAGGTAGAAGCGCTTCTTCGCTTCCGCGGGTTCCATCCCCTGCCGAATCAGTTCCTCATACAGCATCTTAGCGATTCCCATACCGGCAGTTCCGGCACCAAAGGTCAGGAAGGTCTGGTCGGTCAGCTTTTCCTTGGAGATGTTCATGGCACCCAGGACCCCGGCGAGGGAAATGATCCCGGTACCCTGAATATCATCATTAAAGGTTAAAATCTGGTCCTGGTACTTATCGAGGATCCGGGCCGCGGTGCCCCGACCGAAATCTTCGAAGTGGAGCAGGCTCTTGGGGAAGAGTTTCTCAACTTTTTCGACGAAGCGGTCGATAAAGGCAAAGTACCGGTCGCCACGAACCCGGTGCTGGCGGTTGCCAAGGTAGTTGGGATCATCCAGCAGCTGCTGGTTGTCGGTCCCGGCGTCAATCGATACCGGCAGGACCTGGGCCGGGTCAATGCCAGCGGCTGCGGTGTAGACCATCAGCTTTCCGACCGAAATATCGACCCCGTTGACACCCCAGTCACCAATTCCCAGGATTCCCTCCGCATCGGTGACCACGATCAGGCGAATATCACGACCGTCCGCGGCATCGGCCAGCTCCGTGGCAATGTCCTCCGGATGGTTGACATCCAGGTAGGCGGCATCCTGAGGCCGCAAGTAACGCTCATCGTACTGTTCGATGGACTCGGCAATTACTGGATCATAAACAATCGGCATGAATTCGGTAATGTGCTGCTTCATCAGGTAGAAAAACAAGGTCCGGTTGGTATTGAAAATTTCCATCAGCAGGTGGCGCTTTTCAATTCCCGACGTCTTGGACTGGTACAAAGCGTAGATTTCTGCCGCCTGTTCTTCGATTGTTCGCACGTGGGTTGGCAGCAAGCCCAGCAGCCCCAGCTCACGTCGTTCCGCCACCGTAAACGCCGTTCCCTTATTCTTAAAGGGGTCATTCAAGATTTGCATTCCCTTACGCATCATAGTGTCACTATCCCTCTCTAATCTTTCTTCTTATGCAATTAACGATTCTCATCATAAGAGGGCCACTAATTTATAGTCAAACTTATGTTACACTATCAATAAAGTTGATATACCAGGCTTCGATTACTGATCTAGGGGGATTTATTTATGAAGATCAAGGATCTTGAATACTACCAAAAATTAGTCGAATACCAAAATTTTTCTCAGGTTGCTGCTCACTTCCAGGTCAGCCAGCCGACAATCACGATGGCCATTCAGCGCTTAGAAAAGGACTTTGGCAGTGCCTTTTTCATCCGGGACCACGTTCATAAGCAGCTGCACATCACACCAGCGGGCCAGCAGTTTGCCAACCACGTTACGGTCATCCTTAACGAACTCCGGGTGGCCCGGGAAGAAATTGCACGGACCCAGTCGACCCGGATTCGCTTTGGCCTACCGCCAATTATCGGCAACTACTACTTTCCCCCGCTCACCCCGATGCTGATGCGGGCCAAGCTGATGTCCCACCTCGATACCTATGAACACGGCTCCAAGGAGCTGTTGCGGATGCTGGAACAGGGCCAGCTGGACATTGCCCTCCTCGGCTCTCTAGAAGCCCTCCGCCAGGCCCGCCTGCACACCCAGGAATTTGCCCGCTATCCTTTTAAGGTCATCGTCGGCAAGAACCACCCGCTGGCCCGTCAGAAGAAGGTCTCTTTTGCTGCTCTTAAAAATGAACGTTTCATCGTTCCAGGAAGCGAATTTTTCCACGAACAGGCTTTCAAGCAGATGTGCCATAACGCCCATTTTCGCCCGAAGGTTCTTTTCCGCACACCCGACATCCACGTAATTAAGGCGATGGTGGCCGAAAATCTGGGGATTTCATTTCTGACCCAGCTGGCAATTGTCCCAAGTGACGATGTTGTTGTCCTCGCAATCACCGACGACGACCAGCCGACTTTCAGACTTTCACTGGCGACTCGGGAAACCGAGGTTCTCTCGGCCGACCAGCAAAAACTCTGGCAGCTATTGACGGAACAGGCGAAATAAACCCGTAATGACTAATAAGAGCCGTTAATCATATAGCAAGTTTTTTCGGTGAATAACATCTCAGGCTTAGTAGGGACACTGGTTTTGTCGTCACGAAAACAATCTCCAGTGTAATGACGTCTTGGTAAAAGTAACGACTGGGGGTAGAAATATCATTCACCAGGGTATCCCCAGGAAGCGCAGCAGCAGCAAACCAATCAGATGAACAAGATATTCCCGGGGCGGCAAGCCAATCTCCCGGGTAACAGCAAACCTGACCGTAAAAAGGAGGTGCATAACTAGTTATGCACCTCCCTTTTAACTATTCTTCAATTGTAATTTCGTTCATCATAACGTCTTTCTTTGGCTTATCCATGCCATCCCGGTCGACCTTGCTAATTTTTTCAACAATCTCCATCCCGGAAATCACCTGGCCAAAGACGGTGTGCCGGTGGTCCAGCCATGGCGTGCCGCCCGTTTCCTTGTAGTGATCAATTATCTCCTGCGGGTAACCAACCATCTTCATCTGCTCCAGCATATTTGCGGGCACCCGGCTAGCGGACACGATGAAGAATTGACTGCCGTTCGTGTTCGGGCCGGCGTTAGCCATGGACAAGGCACCATTAAAGTTGAAAAGCTGGTCGCTGAACTCGTCTTCGAAGGCCTCGCCATAGATGCTTTCACCACCGCGGCCGGTACCAGTAGGATCCCCGCCCTGGATCATAAAGTCGGGAATCACCCGGTGAAAAAGCACCCCGTTGTAGTAGCCCTTCTTGGCAAGCTCGACAAAGTTCTTAACGGTCTTCGGTGCCAGCTTAGCAAAGAGCTGCACTTTGACCTCCCCTAAGCTAGTCTTGATCGTTGCCTGGGGCCCCTCCGCCTTGGTTAAATCAAGTTGTGGATAATCCATGTCTATTCCTCATTTCTCTTATTAATAATCACTATCTTAGCAAACATCGTTATTCTTTGCTAACCCGGAGCACGCAGGCACCCTTGATGTTGCCACCCTTAACGTGGCGGAGGGCCTGGTCCGCCTGCTCAAACGGGTACTTCGTCACGGCTGGTTCAATGTCGAGCCGGTCCGCCAGGGTCAAGAATTCCTCTCCGTCCCGCCGCGTGTTGCTTTCCACACTGGTCAGCGTCTTTTCGTGAAAAAGGTAGTCCTGGTAATTCAGCGTTGGTACATCCGACATGTGGATACCGGCAAGAGCCAGGGTTCCCCCGGGAACAAGGCTCGCTAACGCCGGCAGGACCATTCCGCCAACGGGGGCAAACATAATTGCGGAATCCAGTGGCACTGGTGACGGGTCATAGGCCCCCTGCGCCGAGGCACAGCCTAGCTCAAGGGCAAACTTCTGGGCATCCTTGCCACGGGTAAAGACGTGGACTTCAATCCCCTGAGCCAGGGCAATTTGGGCCGTAATGTGTGCGGATCCGCCAAAGCCGTACAGGCCCAAGTGCCCACCGGCAGGAACGTTCGCCCGTTCGAAGGCCCGGTAGCCAATGATGCCCGCGCACAATAGCGGCGCCGCGGTTAAGGAATCGAAACGTTCCGGAATCCGGTAGGCAAAGCCTTCTGGAACAGTTACGTACTCGGCATAGCCGCCGTCATGATCCCAGCCGGTGTAAACGGAGTGGGGGCACAGGTTTTCGTGACCAGACCGGCAGAACTTGCAGACCCCACAGGCATGCCGAAACCACGGAATCCCAATCCGTTCACCAAGGGCAAAGCGTTGGGTTTCCGGTCCCTGGGCAACGACCCGCCCAACGATTTCATGCCCTGGTGTCACGTGTTCACGGTGAACTGGCAGGTCCCCCTCCGTGACGTGGAGGTCGGTATGACAAACCCCACAGGTCAAGACCTTAACCAGCACTTCTCCACGGCCAGGCGTCGGGACGGGTTTCTCCACCAGTTTAAGCGGTGCCCGGTCGCCGTCGACCGGCCCCGGAGTGGTGACCGCCCACGCCCGCATCGTTTCCGGAATCGTTTCGTTTTGTTCTGTCATCTGCAACGCTCTCTTTCATCATTGAATTAAGTTCATTGTACCCCACTGACGCGTCGTGTTAAGTTTCTTTTCCTATTCGTAGTGCCGCTGCAAGCTGGTAATTGCCGCTCCCCAGTGTTCCTGAACCGCGGCAATATCGAGGGGCTGGTTGAGTGTCAAATCATCCTTAGCAGCCTGTGTCAAACCAGTCGGGCCGCCAATATCCTCAATGATTCCCCGGCCAAACCCCGCCAGAAGTTTTGCCCGGTCACCATTAGAACGGCGGGGTACGCCAGAGGTTGCCACCAGCCGGATGATAAATTTCCAGGAATCACCAAAGTCGTAGTTAAGGGTCAGCTGGTCACCCGCCTTAAATTCGCCAAGCCAGTGCTTTGTCAGGCTGGCCGTCTCTTCATAGCCGCTGTCCAAAAGCGGCAGCTGGTAGCCAGTTGTCCCCGCCCAGAGGTCAAAGAGGTGGTTGCCCCGGACGTTAAAGAGCGTAAGGACCTGAAAACACAACTTGTCGAGGCGGGTATCCCCGCTAACCTCAAATTCCCGCCACATCTGCGGGGAATAATCGGCTAGTTCGACCCGCACGCGGAAGTTTTGCCGGGCCACATCAAGGGGCCGCCGCACGTTCTGCCGCTGCCGGTCAAATTGCAGTTGAATCCGTCGCAGCAACTGCTGCAAGTGGTAGGTCCGCTGCTGAGAATGGAGGGCGTCCCAGCCCTGAGCCACCGCCTGGTTAAACTGGCTGAAGTCATCGTCACTAAACAGCTGCTGCGCCCGCATAAAACGAGCAAACTCACGCAAGCCGGTCGCAATACCCTTCAAGGCCGTGTCAGAAATGTTTTCATCTTGTCGTTCATCATAGTGGAGGAGGTAATAATACGGTAAGGCCAAGTCATCCAGGGGCGAGATCCCGTTCGCCTCACAAAATGAACAGTAGTCCGCGGCCACGTCAACATCCCTGTCAATAATCTGGTCACTTTTGCCATGACGATCGAGCAAGCGGCGGTAGTCCGTCAAGAACTGCTGGTTGACTGCCACCGCGTTCATAATATCGTTTAAGGATGAGGAGCGGTAGAGGTAGGTGCGGTTATGCTCGTTAAAGTCGGGATGGGCTGGCAAGTGAAAGTTCATCATCGCGTAGTCTTCAAAGAAGTCCATGATTGGCAGCTTTTCTCCTGATACCGGATCCTTCTTCCAGGTCTCCTCCGCCAGCTGTAAAGCGAGTTCGGCATTGCTAGGCTGCTTGCTCCAGTCGATTGTCCCCTGATGGTCGTTTAACAGGTCAGCGTAATTCTGGAGGTAGCGGGCCGCCGCCGTGTTGACTCCCCTTTCAAAGCTCACGGTGGCAAACTGAGCGTTGCGAATCAGGCTGATTTTCGCGTGCGGAATCGGTGAAAGCTCCAGCAGGGCGAGAAATTGGCGCTTAAACGCCGCCATGAACGACCGGGAATCATTAAAGCGCTGGGGGTGGCGCACGATTACAGGCAGGGCTAGTTGGTTATTCATAACAATCATGAAGTCACCCGTCACCCGAACCGACCAGTTTTGTGCATTACCCAGCTGGCCCTTGAACCGTGCCCGCGTGTTAACGTGCAGGTGTTGGGCGAGCAAATCGTCTACTGCAATAATCACCATTACCAGCTCCTTTTCCATAGTTACTCTTATTGTGGCAGATAACCATTATCAAAACAAATATTGTTTACCAACTTAACGAAAATGCTAAAATGGGAATTACTAGCACCAACGCAAGCGCGGAAAGGAAGTCTACCCATGACTAATCCTAATTTAGATATCTTTGACTTAAAACGGTTGCAGCTACACCAGAGTAAGCAGGAACTGGAACGCACCGGCCGCAACATCCAGCAAAAGGTGACCAGCCAGGACCTGAGTACCTTCGTCCCCGTCGACCGGGACCCCGTGGCAGCCATCCAGATGACCGAATCTAAAATGATTCCCGAACTGCTACCCCTGCGTCACCAACGGATGCTGGCAAGCCAATTTGCCTTTTTTCGGGGTACCGCGGAATTGATGGAACGCGATTTAAAAGAGCAGCACCAGAGCAATATCCCCATCGTCATCAGTGGGGACGCCCACGTCAATAACTTTGGCTTCTATGCCTCACCGGAACGACAACTGCTCTTTGGCCTCAACGACTTTGACGAATCCCGAATCGGCAACTGGGAGAGTGACCTGAAACGCCTCCTGGTCAGCGCCGAACTGGTCGGGGAAGAAAACGGCTTTAACCGCGACGCCCTCAAGGAACTTCTCAAGCTAACGACCAGGACCTACCGGCACGCTATTAAACGGGCCAACTGGATGACCCTCTCCGAAATTTTTTATTCTTCCTTTGAAATCAACGACATAGTCACTACCATCAACGCCCTCGGTGATGGCAACGCGGAAATGAATTACCGGCTCGAGAAAATTATGAAGAAGAGCCAGCACAGCAACTCCGAAGAAATCGTCCAAAAGATGGGGACCACCAACGAACTCGGCCAGCTGGTCTTCAAGGATAACCCGCCGCGGGCCAAGCATCTCGGCCCCCTCCTCTACCAGCAGGTGGTAGCAGGCTACAACTTCTACCGGCAAAACGCCCGCGAAGACGTCCGAGTCCTGCTCGCCAACTTCCATATTTCCGATATTATCCGTTACAGTGTCGGAGTTGGCAGCTTTGGGACTCGTTGCTACCTAATCATGCTGACCGGGCTGGACGGCAGCCACATCGTCCTTCAAGTCAAGGAGGCCCTTCCCCTTCGTTACAACCTCCTCAGCTTGCAGGTTCAAGAAGCAATTCACAATGGAATCCGGGCTGGGCGCCGAATCGTCACCGCCCAGCGGGTCCTGCAATCAAGTTCGGATCCCTTCCTGGCAAGTACCCGTTTTGGCGGCCGCAGCTATTACGTTCGCCAATTCCGTGACATGAAGGAATCAATCAACGTCAGCAAGCTGGACCTGGATAGTTTCCAGCTCTACTGTCAGGTCTGCGCCCTCCTGCTCGCCATGGCCCATTCCCAAAGTCCGACCTCGCCGATGATCCGCGGCTACCTCAAGCACCAAAAAGTTCTTGATGAAGGGCTGGCCAACTGGTCATTGCAGTATGTTAAACAAGTCATCATGGACTACCAGGCTTTCAAACAGGCTGTTCAGAAAGACAAACAGCAACGTTAAACTAAACGGGAGTGGGAAATGGGGCTGTGACATAAGCCCGATTACTTTAATAAAAAGCGAACAGCGCAGTTAGCCTATTGGTTTTCCACGTTATCTTTATAATAGTTAAGAACTAGCAAGAGGCTGGGAATTAACTCAACCTCTTTAATATTTTAAAGTTAGTAATGCCTCAGCGCAGTAGCCGGCTGGCAGTTCAAACGCTGATAAATCAGCGTTTGACCAACCTAGCCATCCTTGCGGAGGTTTGAAGACAAACGCCCCAAATCGGCTAGCAAGCTGATTTGGGGCGTTTGTCTGGCGCTTAGCAAGTCAGTAAGGATGGCTAGGTTGGTCCCACTCCGGCCTTAATTGGGGTCATTTTTCTTCCCGTCATCCTTGCCGTAGCGTTCCTGTTCGCTAATCATGCTGCTCTTGCGCTTATGTTTATTGATAAACTCATCCTCCGCCGCAAAAATCTTTAGAAAGTCCATAAAGTTGCGGTGAAAGCTAGCCTTGAAACAGGGCCACCAGTTTGTTTTCATCTTCCAACCTCCTCCCATTCATTTTAGCGCACTAGCAATTATCCTAGGAAAAATGTGGTAAAATGTTAAGTAAATGTTAAAACGCTTACTTACAAGGAGGACAATTTCAGATGGAAATCGTAAAAGTACCTTTTGGCAAGTTTAACGGCCAGCCCGTTACCAAGTTTGTTTTGGTCAATGACCACGGCGTCCAAGCCGGGATCCTCGACTTTGCCGGCCTGCTGCAATCGTTTAAGGTGCCAACCAAGGACGGCGGATTAGCTGACATGGTCTTAACTTCAGAAAACCTGGACGAGTTTACCGGCAACGGCTTTTGTACCAACCGGCTGATTGGCCGGGTTGCGGGCCGGATTGCCGACGGTAAATTCCAAATTGACGGCCAGGAATACCAAGTAGAACAAAACGAGGGCAAAAACACCCTTCACGGTGGCAAAAACGGCTTCTACAATCACATCTGGCACGTCGACGGCACGAAGCTAACTGACGACGCCGTTTCAGTGACACTCAGCTTGACCCTGACCGAAGAAATGGATACTTTCCCGGGGAAGATGCATGTTGTTGCTACCTACACCTTGGATAACGACGACAACCTGAGCCTGCAATTTAGTGCCACTAGCGACGCCAATACGCTCTTCAACCCAACTAACCACACCTACTGGAACCTTTCCAAGGCCGCAACGCCAACAATTGATGACCTAACACTCTACGTTAACTCCAGCCACCACCTGGCGGTCGACGACGGCAAGATTCCAACCGGTGAAAAGGTCGCCAACGCCGGTACCCCATTTGACTTCAGCAAGCCGACTAAGCTGGCGGAGGCCCTCCAGCCAATGGCCGCGACCAAGGAAAATGGTTTTGACGACATCTGGGAAGTAGAACCAAGTCTGGAGAAACCAGTAGCCGTCCTGGCCGATCCGGAAAGCGGCCGCAAGATGAGCCTCTACTCCGACCGGAACGGGCTGGTAATGTACACGATGAACTCCAACGACCCGACGGTTTACAACCATGGTGAGGTTCAACCCCACAGTGGGATCGCCATGGAAGCCCAAACCCTATCGGACACGCCGCACCACCCAGAGTTCGGCAACGTTGATCTCCACCCAGGTGAAGAAAAGACCTACACCATTAAGTGGCACGTTGAATACTAAGCACGTTTTAAGCATAAGCAAAAGCTCCGCATCCCAATCCCTGGTTTGCGGAGCTTTTGCTTTCCCCTAAAAGAATGTTTTTTTAATCGTCTTCGTAACCTGAACTGGCACCTTTGCCTCTGGCATTCTTGCCGGCTGCAGCTTAATCCAACCGACTTGTTCCCCCTTCGTCAGGGGTGCTTCAAGCTGGCCAGTCATTGATTGGTGCTTCTTAGCCAGCTGCAGCTGCGGACTGGTTTGTGCCCAAGAAGTATTTTTTGGCAGCCAGATAGCCGTCTTCTTAGTCAGGGCCAAGCCCGTCGAATGCTGCTTCTTGGCGTGAACGATATGGCGCTGTTGCAGCTTCTTGGGAAAGGCCTTGATACTATTGAGGACCACCGGCTGGTAGCCGTTGGACAGGGCTTCATAAAATTCCTTTTGCATCTTGGACTGGTCATTCCAGTCACCATCCGTATGCAGAGCCACCACGATGACCCGCCGGCCCGCGTAGGTTCCGGTTGAAACGATACACTTACCGGCCTCATCGGTATTTCCGGTTTTCAGTCCGTCGATCTGCCAGTCCTTCGGTGCGGCCCCGTTCTGCGGAAGCAAGGAGTTAATATTGGTCATGTGCTCCTTGTGGTCGGCACTGACGTCGAAATCGGCAAACTTGGTCGAGGTAATCCGCAGCGTTTCCGGATACTTTTCAATCAGGTACTTGGAAATCAGGGCGATATCCTTAGCTGAAAAGAGGTTTTCCGCGTCCTTGTCGACCCCTTTGAGGGCGTGCGCACCCATGTAGCTGTTCGGCAGACCAACCATGTTATAAATCTTAGCGTCATCCACGCCCGCCTTATGTGCCACCGCCTGCATCTTCTTATTAAAAACGGCGGTGCTGCCGGCATCTGCGAGGGCCAACGCCTCGGTGCTGCCATCCGCTGAAACAAGCATCATCGATTCAACCAGCTGTTTCACGGTATACTTTTCACCGGCGTTCAGCTGAACGTTCGAACAGCGGGGGTCATTCGCCATCTGGGCCACGGCCGGACTAGCGGTAATTTTTTGGTTCCAGTTCAGCTTGTGGGCACGGATATCCTGTTCAATCACGGCCAGGGTCAGAATTTTGGTAACCGAGGCGACCGGGTAAGTCTTCTGAGCATTCTTTTCGTACAATACCTGACCCGATTCCGCGTCAATTGCATAGGCGGACCGGGCCTTCATTTGATAAAAGCTGCCAGCGTCCGCCTTCACTAGCCCACCGAGACTGAGTAGACTGAGGTTAAGGCTAAGTATTACGAGCAGACACTTAATAATCAATTTTTTCATTGTTTGTCAAAATTACTCCTTATTGTCCATATTCAACTATGATAGCCGAAAATCGGCAGTATGAATGTAACGATTTCCTAACAAATCGCAAAATCTTGGTTAAGTTTTTAAGGGGGCGCTTTATTTTTCTCCTATTCCATGTATTATGGTAATTATGCGGATTTTTATTAAAAGGAGCGTTAGTAAATGCAGCCACGGACTAAACGGCGCAAACGCACAATTTGGGCAATAATAATTATTATCCTGCTTGCGGTTTGGGGAATTCACCGTTACGGCTCCCTCAATAGTCGCTTACAGAATGCTTGGAACAAAGTCATCTATACTTCAAATGATAACGTGGGAATCGCGGTGTATTCGCCAAAGACCCACCGGATCTATACGGGGTCAAACGTCCCCGGCCACCGTTTCCACATGGCTAGCACCGTCAAGGTTGCGATCCTCGCCGGGATGCTGGTTAAACAGCCCAACGGCCTCAGCGACCACCAAACTAGCCTGGCCAAGGAAATGATTGAGCAGAGTGACAATGACGCCACCACGGAACTGTTCAGCGACCTCGGGGGACGCCAGGGACTGCAAGCCACGTTTAACCGCTTCGGGATGAACGATTCGACGGCCAACAGCAACTGGGGCTTATCAACGACAACGCCCCGTGACCAGATTAAACTGCTCAACAATATTTTTTACAAGTCCAGCCTCTTAACCGAACAGGACCAGGAATTGATTGCAAAGCTAATGCGCAATGTTGAGGCAGACCAGAACTGGGGAATCTCGGCCGACAGCAGCAACTTCGCCATCAAGAACGGGTGGCTGAGCTATGGCAAATCCAAGTGGATGGTTAACAGTATCGGTTACGTTAAAAATGACAATGGCACGGATTACACCATCGCCGTTTACACCGATAAAAACACCACCATGCAGGTCGGGCAGCAGGCAGTCGAGCAGTTAGCCCGGGTAACGAAGAGTCTGATGAACTAAAAATTTTAATACAACGAGCGTTGAAATCATTCAGTTTCAGCGCTCTTTTTACACTCGTGGTAAACTAAACAGTAAAGAAAGAGGGTAATCTAATGAATATTCAAGATAACTACCTGACCCTAGCAGACGGTCAGCAAATGCCCCAAGAAGGCTTCGGCCTCTACAAGGTCGATGGTAAAGACACAATGACGGCGGCCATCCAGCACGCCTTTGAAGATGGCTACCGCCTTTTTGACACCGCCCAGCTCTACGGAAATGAAGCGGAGGTCGGGACAGCACTAAAGCAGCTTGCCCTGCCCCGCGATGAAATTTTCGTTACGACCAAGGTGGCCGAAGAAAACCAGGGCTACAACCGGGCCATTACCTCCGTCAAGGAATCGTTGCAAAAGCTCCAGTTAGACTACGTTGACCTGCTCCTGGTCCACTGGCCAATTGAACGGTCTTTCTTCGAAACCTGGCGGGCCTTTGAGGACATGAAGAAGGAGGGCCTCACCAAGTCGATCGGGGTCAGCAACTTTGAAATGATCCACCTTCAGTATCTGGCAACTCAGGCCCACGAGATGCCGGTCGTCGATCAAATCGAGCTCCACCCCCTGCTGACCCAAAAGCCCCTGCTCAAGTTCAACCAGGACCACCAGATTATTACCCAGGCGTGGAGTCCCCTCAGCCGGGGCGCGGTCCTCGACCAGGACGTCCTCAAGCAGATTGCGGCCCGGCACCAAAAGTCGCCAGCCCAGGTGATTCTCCGTTGGCACCTGCAAAACGGTGTTTCCTTTATTCCTAAGTCAGTCCACGAAGCCCGAATTGCCCAGAACGCTGATATCTATGACTTTACGCTGACCCCAGCGGAAATGGCCCAGATCGACGCCCTCAACAACTACCAGCGGACCGGGCGAGAACCTGAGTTAGTGTACGAGTACAACCGCCAATATTAATTAAATACTTGCAATGTGAATGGGACGAGCAGCCAGCTAAACTAGCTCCGTCCCATTTTTTCATTACCAATAATTGCTCACCTCTGTTCAATCTCGGCAAGGTTCCATCAAGTCGCACAGCAGCAAGTTTTCATTCTCATTTTCATTTAACCCAAGTCCAGCAACAATGAAAGTGATTGCAATTTTTATTGATAAACGTTTGACATTTAAAAAACACGGTTGTATATTATAGTCACAAGCAAATGATAATCGTTTATCAAAATTATCAAGAAAGCGATAACAGAACTATGAATAATAAACATTCAATTATTACTAAGCTCGCGTTTCTATCGGTTTCACTGATGGTTACCAGTGCTTACGCTATTCAGGGGTCGCTTCCGCAGTTGAAATCCGCCCTGCACATCAGTCAGACCCAGTCTGAGTACCTGGTGACGACACCATCCTTTGCCGTAATGATTTTCGTGGTCCTCTCGCCACTCATCCAGGAATGGTTCCACATTTCGGATAAGAAGATCATCATGGCCGGGGTTACCATTGTCGGCTTAGCCGGGATTGTGCCAATGTTCGTTGACAACTACATGACAATCTTGATTTCCCGGTTGATTCTGGGTGCTGGTTATGGGTTATACAACTCCCAGGCCATTTCCATGATTTCCGTCTGGTACGATGGTTCTGAACGGGCTCAAATGCTCGGTTGGCGGGCTGCGGCGGAACAAATCGGTCAAGCCTGCACGCTGACCATTGCCGGACTCTTCCTGAGTTTCGCCGGTTGGCACGGCTCCTTCGCCGTCTACTTCTTTGCCTTCCTCGTCCTGCTCTTCTTCGCAATGCGGGTTCCCGACGACAGCAAGGCTCAGGATGATCACGTGGACGAAGACAGCCTGGCCGAAGAGCTGACTGAAAGCGACCAGAAAGAAATCACCAAGATCAGTCCGGTCGTTTACCTGCTGGTTCTGTTTGCCTTCCTGCTGGTCGTTGACTACGTGGGAATGGAAAACCGGTTCCCTGGTCTCTCCGTTGCGATTAACGGTAGCCACTACACCGGTTCCTCAATGTTCCTATCACTGATGCTGATTGGAGCCACTCTTGGTGGTATCTTCTACGGGGCAATTCAAAAGCGCCTCGGCTTCGGGACCGTTTACCTCGGTTTGGGACTGATGGCCCTGTCCAACTTCCTGTTTGGTTTTGCCGGTCACAACTTCGCCCTGATGGTTATCGGGCTGCTCTTGATCGGCTTCCCACTCCAGTTAGTTTCACCGTTGATTTTCAACCTGTTGCCTGACTTAGCACCCGCCAACCGGCAACCGCTCGTTACTTCACTGTGCCTGATTGGTTTCAACTTTGGTTCCTTCTTCTCACCATCAATTGCAGAATGGACGAACCACCTGCTTGGTCAACCAACCAGTGGGATGGGCTTAGCCGCACCGTTCCCGGTCTACGGCGTGGCCCTGATCATCATCGCCCTGATTATTTTCTTTGCAACCCGTCACAACGCTAAACAAGCGCAATAGATCTTGGAGGTTTACACTATGCCAATTCAAAACAAAGCAATGCTGATTACTTATTCTGACTCAATGGCAAAGAACATTAAGGAAACCCACGAAGTCCTCAAGGAATACATCGGTGACGCCATCGGTGGTGTCCACCTGCTGCCATTCTTCCCATCAACTGGTGACCGTGGCTTTGCCCCTTACCGTTACGACGTTGTCGACTCCGCCTTTGGTAACTGGGACGACGTGGAAGCCCTTGGTGAAGACTACTACCTGATGTTTGACTTCATGATCAACCACATCTCCCGGAAGTCCGAAATGTACCAAGACTTCAAGAAGAACCACGACGATTCCAAGTACAGCGACTTCTTCATCCGCTGGGAAAAGTTCTGGGAAGCTGCTGGTAAGGGCCGCCCAACCCAAAAGGACATTGACCTGATTTACAAGCGGAAAGACAAGGCCCCAGAACAAGAAATCGAATTCGACGACGGCAGCAAGGAACACCTCTGGAACACCTTTGGCGAAGAGCAAATCGACATCAACGTCAAGAGCAAGGTTGCCCAAGAATTCTTCAAGCAAACCCTGATTGACATGGTTAAGCACGGTGCCGACTTAATCCGGCTGGACGCCTTTGCCTACGCCGTTAAGAAGGTCGACACGAACGACTTCTTCGTGGAACCAGAAATTTGGGACCTCTTAAACGAAGTTCGGGAAATCCTGGCCCCTTACCAAGCCGAAATTCTGCCAGAAATCCACGAGCACTACACGATTCCAGAAAAGATTTCTAAGCACGGCTACTTCACTTACGACTTTGCTCTGCCAATGACCACCCTGTACACCCTGTACTCTGGTAAGACGAACCGTCTGGCTAACTGGCTGAAGATGTCACCAATGAAGCAGTTCACTACCCTGGACACCCACGACGGAATCGGGGTTGTCGACGCCAAGGACATCCTGAGTGACGACGAAATCGAATACTCCTCCAACGAACTGTACAAGGTCGGTGCTAACGTTAAGCGGAAGTACTCCAGTGCTGAATACCACAACCTGGACATCTACCAGATCAATTCCACTTACTACTCCGCCCTTGGTGACGACGACAAGGCCTACCTGTTAGCCCGGGCCTTCCAAGTATTCGCCCCTGGGATCCCAATGATCTACTACGTTGGTCTGCTGGCTGGCTCCAACGACCTGGACCTGCTCGAAAAGACCAAGGAAGGTCGGAACATCAACCGTCACTACTACACGAAGGACGAAGTAGCCAAGGAAGTGCAACGCCCAGTTGTTAAGAACCTCCTCGACCTGCTCTCCTGGCGGAACAAGTTCGCTGCCTTCGACCTCGATGGTTCAATCGATGTTCAGACGCCAAGCGAAACTACGATTACGATTACGCGGAAGGACAAGGACGGTGCTAACGTTGCCGTTCTGGAAGCCGACGCCGCTAACAAGACTTTTACCATCACCGCCAACGGCGAAAAGGTAATGGAACAAAAATAATCTCCCTATTATAAATTTCTCCATGATATAACCTATAAAAAAGGCAAGCATCTCAAATGGTGCTTGCCTTTTTATTACTAATTATTGCCGGTATTAACCAACACATCGCCAATCGTCTGGTCGACCTGCTTATTTTGAACCCAATCCTTGCTAGCAGCCACGTACTTCTGGTGGTCCGGGTTGGCGATGTGGTTACGGTAGTTTTCCTCAGACTGAAATACTTCGTAAATTACCCAGTCATCTGGCCGTCCCTGCTTGGTCCCGGCGTAAATTGCCAAAATCCCGGGATCAATCTTCAGGGCGTTTTCCAACTGTGCTGTCACCACCCGCTGGTAGTCAGCTAGGTGCTCCGGCTTGACGGTAATCTGAACAATGTTGATCCAGAGGCCATTCGGGGTGCTGATGTTTAACGCCACATCCTGGTGCCCCATAAATTGCGGTTCCAAGTCAACTACCTGGTCGTTGACGATGACCCCAGCCATCTCCTGCTTAAACTGCTGGTACTGGTCAGCAGCAACGTGTTCATCATAGGCTGCCTGGTTATTGTAAACTTCAAAAGTATAGTTCTTAGTGAGGTCCTCCGAGCGGTGGGAGGCATACATTCCGAACGTCCCGTCTTCAATCGCTACCGCGGTGATCATTTGACCACGCCGGGCATTTAAGTATTCATCATGTGCTTCGGGAGCCGTTTCGACCAGGTGCATCTTAAAAACAACTTCCTTGTTCATATTCGTCATGGTTTGAATCCTCTTATTATAATTCTTGATGGTTATATCATATGCCAAAAGCCGCAGGAAAGTAAACCCAAATCTATTCGCCGGTTTGAAAACGTTTCGGCAACGGTCGCTGAAATGATATAATGAAACCGTAATCGGAATTTCTTTGAAGGGAGTCTTTTATCATGCCGATGAATCCATCTAAAGCACAAGATGTCTGGAAAGACGCTGGTGAACACGTTCAATTCACTGTATTGGAACTTAACCGCCAGGATCAGGAAAAAGAACAGGAAGCCATCCAGGAATTTGTGGACCGCTACCAGGCCATCATCCGTTCACTGCGAATCCGTGACAACAAGGGGAACCTCAAGGCCTCACTGGGCTTTAGCAGTGCTGCTTGGGACTACCTCTTCCCGGACGCACCAAAGCCAAAGGAACTGGAACCCTACGAAACGCTGGCCAGCGAAGAATACTCAATGCCCGCTACTAAGGGGGATATTTTCCTCCACATCCGGGCTAACGACGAGGCCGTTGTCTACGAGCTGATCAGCCAGTGTATGCTCTTCTTGCGGGACTTCACGACGGTCGTAGATGAGACCAAAGGCTTCCGCTACTTCGAAGGTCGGGCAATCATCGGCTTTATTGATGGTACCGAGGCACCACAGGTGGAAGACGCCGCTGACTACGCCATTGTCGGTGACGAGGATCCCTTCTTTGAAAATGGTTCCTACGCCTTTGCCCAAAAGTGGCGCCACCACATGGACATCTGGAACAAGCTGACGACCGAAACCCAGGAAAAGGCGGTCGGCCGCAAGAAGTTCAGTGACCTGGAATTGGACGAAAAGGAAAAGTTTAAGAACGCCCACAACGTCGCTTCCCAGGCGGAAATTGACGGGGTCGAACAAAAGATCGTGCGGATGAACGTGCCGTACTCCGACCCCGCTACCGGCAACACCGGGACCTACTTTATCGGCTACTCCCGCTACTGGAAAGTCACGAAGCTGATGCTGGAAAACATGTTAAAGAACGGCGACTACCTGCTCACCTTCTCCGACATCCTGTCCGGCCAGCTCTTCTTCATCCCGTCCCGGCCGCTGCTTGACAAGATTGCCGACGGTGAACTGAACAAGTAATCAAGTTGACAAGCAGAGCAAAACTTGTTAGGCTACCACTATTCAACTAAACGGAGGGATCAACCATTGAAGTTTTAATTCTACACATCGTTATGCAGCCACTTCGACTATGCACGCGAATTGGCGGCTCCGAGTAGGATTATTATTTCAATCATTGATCACTAATAAGGACTGGTAAACTGCCAGCTTTTTAAAGGTCTGTCCTACCCGGGGCGGGCCTTTTTGCGTGCCAAAACGAAAGGAACGTGATTAAGCTGATGCAAACAATTACCATCCGTAACTTAAACTTCGCCTACCCTGGACAGCCCGCGCTATTTACCGACTGTAATTTAGACTTCAACAGCAACTGGCGGCTTGGGCTGGTGGGCCGCAACGGCCGGGGGAAGACCACCCTCCTGCAGATTCTCCAAGGACGGTGGGACTACCGGGGACGGGTAACTAGCAAACTGAACTTTGCCTACTTTCCGCTAAAGATCACTGACCAAACGCTTCTTAGCGGTGATGCCCTCCTCGCGGCCTGTCCCAACCAGGCTCTGGAACAGTGGCAGATTGAACGGGAATTAGGACTGCTAGGTGTCGACCCGGCACTGTTATGGCAGCCATACCAAACTCTCAGCGGGGGTGAGCGCACTAAAGTCCAACTCGCCACCCTCTTCGCCCAGGACAACTCCTTTTTCCTCCTCGACGAGCCGACAAACCACCTCGACCTGCCGGGACGGCGCCAGGTCGCCGCTTACCTTGCCCATAAGCAGAGCGGCTTCATTATTACCAGCCATGACCAGGACTTTCTCGACCAGGTCATTGACCACACCCTCGTAATCGAGCCGCACCAGCTCGTTCTCAGCCAAGGTAACTATTCCGCCTACCGCCGCCACAAGGAGCAGCGGGACCAGCATGCCCAGGCGACTAACCACCAGCTCAAGGCCGAAATCAAGAAATTAACAGCCGCCCGCCAGCAACGACTCCAGTGGGCGCAGCGGGCGGAAGGTGAAAAGAAGGGCAACGCCCACGCTGACAAGGGATTCATCGGGGCTAAGGCGGCTAAAATGATGAAAAAGACCATTGCGACCGCTAACCGCCTCGACCAAGCCATCACCGAGCGGCAGGGACTCCTAGAAAACGTGGAAGAAGTAGTCCCCTTGACGCTCAACTACCAGCCAGCTCACCAGCAAACACTCCTTAGCCTTGACCAGGTCAGCCTGGCGCTCGCTGGTCGGCAGCTTTTCCGCCCCCTCACCTGCACTGTTCACCGTCAGGAACAGCTTGCCCTCATCGGTCCGAACGGCGTTGGCAAAAGCAGTCTTATCAAGGCCATTGCCGGCCGCTTCACGGGCGAGCTGAGCGGGAAAATCAGCCGGCCTACCGGGATTACGGTATCCTACGTTCGCCAGGACTACGCCACTAACACCGGTTCCCTCCGGCAGTTTGCGGACCGCTATTCCTTACCCTACGACCAGTTTCTCAGCCTCTTACGCAAGCTAGGCATGGACCGGGCCACCTTTACCGTCCCAATCGAGCAGATGAGCATGGGCCAGCAAAAGAAGGTTGAACTCGCCCGGTCACTACTGACGCCCGCCCAGCTGTATGTCTGGGACGAACCATTAAACTACCTGGACACCTACAACCAGCAGCAGTTAATCCAGCTGGTTAAAGAATACCGGCCCCCGTTGCTATTCGTGGAGCACGACCAGCATTTCATTAACGCGGTGGCTAGCCAACAGGTCCCCGTCGCCCCGCTTTAACCTAAAAGGGAGCGTGACAGAAGTCATTTATGACTTCGTCTTCACGCCCCCGCAAGCACAAAGAGGGCTTCAGAGTTCGGCTTTGCCGAGCACTGAAGCCCCTTTGTGTACTGCGCTGTTCGTCTTTTATCTAAGTAATAGTACTTATGTCACAGCCTCTTATTAATTAACCCGCCAGCTGTTGCAGCCACTCCAAAAAGAGCGGCAGCCACCGGGCCATGTGCTCATCGGTCCGGTCGCCGTTCACGATTCCAGTGTAGTAGTTAGCCAGGGCCAATCCGTGCCCGCCAGTGCTAAACTCATGCAGTTCGAAGGGAACCTGGTTAGCAGCTAATGCCTGCACATAGGGAGCAATGTGGTCCAGGTAGGGAGTCAGGTCGTCCTTGATTGAACCCCAAATAAAGGTCGGCGGCGTCTGGGGAGTGACCAGCTTAGTCACATCCTCGGTCGTCACTCCCATCCGTTGGTCAATCAGTGGCCGGATCACCGGGTAGCCTAGTCCAGCGAACTTCACTTTAGTATCTGGCTGGTTACTGTATGCCGCCGCCAATTGGCCCCCAGCGGAAAAACCCAGAATTCCTAAACGCTCCGGGTCCAAGCCAAGTTCCGCGGCATGGGTGGTCAGGTAGTCACCTGCCTGGGCCAGTGCCCGCTTAGCAGCCTGGTAATCCTTATGTTCAACTACCGGGTAACGGACCACAAAGGCCTGAAAGGCGTGTGCGGCCAAGGTTATCGCTACCCGCTCCGAATCGCGCTCCATAATTTGGTTGTAGCTGCCCCCGGGCACGATCATTACGCCAGGAAGCGGCACGGTCGTTTTGCTCTGGTAAACATCAATCGACGAATAGGGCTCCGCCAGTGAAATATTCTTAATTTTGATAAGATCACCCGCTTATTGTAAGATTTGGCAACTCCTTGAATTGCCTCTTTTCTGGCAACCATTCTACACTCTTCAATTGTCCCTGACAAAAGAAAGCACCGTGGTCAAATTTCCCCTTGCTTCTCAGATGGGGTCTGGTAAAGTGGTACGAAGAGAAATTGATTGGGAGGATTGTACCACCATGCAAATCTTTGTTAAGAGGTCATTCTGGCTTGCGGCCGGAATGACTTTGACCTGTTCAGTAGCGGGAGTGCTCCTGGCGAAACTCCCCTATATCAACCTGATTGGGGCGCTTGTGATTGCCCTCTTGCTAGGAATTGCCATGCAGCTGACGCCAGCCGGCCTCCGGCAAGTAGCCAGCCCAGGAACTGCCTTTATTTCCAATAAGTTTCTCCGCCTGGGAATAATCCTGCTCGGCTTTCGCTTGAACCTGGCGAAACTGGCCGCTGCGGGTATCAAGACAATTTTTGTGGCGGCCTGTGCCGTTACCCTGACCATCATCCTCACCTACTGGCTGAGCCGGAAATTTGGCGCCGAGGATGAACTAGCCATTCTAACTGCCTGCGGTTGCGGTATCTGCGGGGCCGCCGCCGTCATGGGAGTCTCACCGCAGATTGAAACCGCGGATGAGGAACGGAAACGGGAAAATGAAGTTCTCGCCGTCGCCGTTGTTTGTGTAATGGGGACCGTCTTCACCCTCTTAGAGATTGGTCTGAAGCCCCTCCTCCACCTAACGACGCCCCAGTTTGGGATCGTTGCGGGAGCTTCCCTCCACGAAATCGCCCACGCGGTCGCCGCTGGCGGGGCCTTTGGCGAGGCTAGCCTTGATAACGCTTTGATTATGAAACTGTCCCGGGTCCTCCTACTGGCTCCCGTTGCCCTAATCGTCGGCTACTGGTACCAGCACCGCTTGGTTAAGGAGAGTGCGGCGGGTGAAGCCCCAGTCCCGAAGAAATTACCAATTCCATGGTTCCTGGGTGGCTTCATTCTGACAAGCATTCTGGGCACCTTCCTGCCTTTTTCCCAGAGTGCCCTGGATATTCTTGTCCAGGCCGCCTATATCTTCCTGGGCATGGCAATGGCCGCGCTGGGATTATCGGTTAATTTCAAAGTTATTTTTAAGCGGGGCGGCGCCGTCTTTGGCGCAGCCATCATCAGCTCGACTTGTCTCCTGACCTTCGCGGTTCTCATGAGTAAGTGGCTATTCTAAATTTAATGAAACGAACGAGGGCGTGTCGGAAGTCTTCAGCGACTTCCGGCACGCTCTCGTTTTGCTTGCAATTCATACCTTTAATTTTCGCCAGCCAGGTATTCACCAATCACATCCATCATCAGCTGACCATACCGGGCGAGTTTCTGCTGGCCGACACCGTTGACTTCGAGAAAGTCCCGCGACGTTTGCGGTTTGACTTGGGCCATATCGTGGAGGGTTTTGTCCGAGAAGACCATGAATGGCGGCACCCCCTGTTTATCCGCCAATTCCCGCCGCTTTTGCCTGAGCAGTTCAAAGAGCGCCGCAGTATCCGGTGATTCCGCTAACTGCGTCCGGAGGCGGGCTGGCCGTTCCTCCTGCCGGCGCGTCACCTGCTGTTCACCCTTTAGGACTGCCCAGCCATCCTGAGCAATCTGGATAACTGGATACTGGCTGCCAACCGTCTGCAAAATCCCTACCGCGACCAAGTAGTCAATCAAACTGGCAGCCTCCTGCTTGGAAAAATTGCGCAATGCGCCAAAACTCGGCAGCTGTGGTGCACCGATTTCATTCATCCGCTGGCTATGCGACCCCGTCAGCGCTTGGGCAACGACCCCCTTACCGAAATGGCCGTGCAGCTCTTGGACCATCGCCAAGACCTGCTTGCTCTCGGCGGTAATGTCCTGAACGTTCCGCTGGTCAGTACAGTTGCTGCAATGACCACAGGGCGGGCAGTCCTGCCCAAAGTAGCGCACAATATACTGCTGCAAGCACTCCGGGGTACTAGCATAGTTAGCGACCGCCTGGAGTTTCTGGTATTGCAGGTCACGGTAGTCGTCGTCCGCGGTCGACTGGTCAATAAACCAGCGGTACTGCCGCAGGTCGTTCGGGTGGTAAATCAGGACCGCTTCACTCGGCAGGCCATCTCGGCCCGCCCGGCCTGCTTCCTGGTAGTAGGACTCAATGTTTTGCGCAGCGGTCGCGTGAATTACAAAGCGGACGTTGCTCTTGTCAATTCCCATCCCAAAGGCACTCGTAGCTACAATCGTGTTGACCCTGTCAAATTGAAAATCGTCCTGAACCCGGGCCCGGGTCGCCGCATCCATTCCGGCATGGTAACCCACGACCGCGAAGTGGTGTTCCAGCAGGTAGGTTGTCAGTTCATCCACTCCCCGGCGGGTATTGACGTAAATAATCCCGGCTTCCTGAGCATGGGCTTTCAGGTATTCCCGAATGTAACGACGGGTACTTTTTTCCGGGTGCACCACCCGAAAACTAATATTGGGCCGGGCAAAGCTGGTGATAATAAAATTGTCCTTCTCAATTGCCAATTGCTGCCCAATGTCTTCCTGCACCGCCGGGGTTGCCGTCGCGGTCAGTGCCAGGATGTTGGGTCGCGACTTGAGCTGGCCGATTGCTTCCTTTAGTTGGCGGTAGGCGGGCCGAAAATCGTGTCCCCACTGGGAAATACAGTGGGCTTCGTCAATTGCAACCAGGTCGATTGGCAGAAAATTCAACTGATAGCGGAAGTATTCCATGTTCAGGCGTTCCGGCGTAACGTAAATTAACTTGACCTGCCCCTCATATGCCTGGCGCAGGATGGGGTTGACCTCCTCCTGGGGAATAGTACTGTTGATGGCCGCGGCAGCAATCCCGTTTTGGCGGAGTGCGTCCACCTGGTCCTTCATCAAAGAAATCAGGGGCGAAACAACCAGTGTGACCCCTGGCTTAACTAGGGCCGGAATCTGGTAGCAGAGTGACTTGCCGCCACCAGTCGGCATGACGGCTAGGACATTTTCACCGTTAATTACCCGGGAAATAACTTCTTTTTGTCCGCTCCGAAATGTCTTAAAGCCAAAATTATCTTTTAAAACCTGCTCTGGTGTTGCCACTGACGCCCCTCCTATTCATCCGCCGACTTACGACCGCTTTGCCAGCAAAATTTTAGTGCTGATCCACGGGCCGCCCCACCAGCCGTCAAAGCCGGTCTTGCTGACCTGCACATCATCAATTCCCATGTTATTTAGAACCTGCCGGTATTCAGCCATGTACTTCGTGTCAATAATGAGCAGCGTTCCGTCAGCTTTGAGGACCCGTGCGGCTTCCTGAAGGGCCCGGCCACGCTGGATTGCTGGTGTAATGTTATGCAGGGCAGCATCAATGATTACGTAGTCGAAAAGCTGGTTTGCAAAGGGAAGGTTCGTCATGCCGCCGTCCACCAGTTTGACTCGGTCTGCAATCTTGGCCGCCGCCAACTGCTGCTTAACGACCGGCAGGGTTTGCCCCCACGCCGCCACGCTGGTCACCTTGCCCGGCGCCTGCAACCGTTCTGCCGTCAGCTTGAGGTCCGCGGGCCGGCCTGCATTAAAGGCTAGGACCTGGGCATCCGCTGGCAGGTCAAGGCGGTCCAACAGCTGCCGCAGAATCTTTTCGTGCCCGCTCGAAATCGTGTGGAAGAAGATTCCCGCCCAGATAATAATCAGGGCGACCCAAATCAAGTTCCAGTATTCGTGGCTGGCAAAGGCGGCGAAGAGGCCGCTGATTACAGCCAGCAGGGCGATTATACTAATGGTAACAACGGTAATTGCACGGTTTCTCACTTTAACTTTCTCCTTATTTCTGCTTTTGAACAATTTCATTGAGGTGCTGGATATCATTAATGTTGCCCACTACGGTAATTTTATCGTGGGGCTGGATGATGTCATTGGCCTGGGGCACCTGGTTGATCTGGTCATCCTGGCTAACGATAATGATCACGTTCACCCGGTAGCGGTTGCGGAAGTCCAGTTCATCGAGGGACTTGCCGAAAAATTTCGGGTTATTGATACTCAACTCGGCCAGGGTGGTTTCCTTGCTCAGGGTAACGTAATCGACCAGGCTCGGGTTAAGTTGCTGAAAAATCAGCCGCTTTGCCAGGTCATGCTCGGGCCGCACTACCAGGTCAGCGCCGATTCGCTCCAGGACCCGGGCGTGGTTAACGTTTTCAGCCCGGCAAATAACATCGGCCGCTCCTAATTCCTTGGCAATCAGGGTTGCCATGATACTAGCCTCAACGTTTTTACCAATTGAAATGTAGACGTGGTCAAAATTGCCAATATCAAGTTCCCTGAGGGCGTCTTCATCCTGCGCGTCCGCAACGATTGCCCGCATCACAGTCCCCGCTAGTTCGTTTACCACCTCGGGATTAATATCGATTGCTAACACTTCCTGACCAGCCTCAACGAGGGAATCGCAAATGGACGCCCCAAACTGGCCGATTCCAATAACGGCATAGCTTTCCTTATTAGCCAATTAACACACTCTCCTCTGGATAACGATAACTCTTCACCTTTGGCTGCGAATTAAAAATCGAGAACATCACCGTGTAGATACCAACCCGGCCAATGAACATCAGAACCATAATAACCAGCTGGCCAAAGAGGTTCAGGCTCTGGGTGATTCCCAGCGAAATCCCGGTCGTCCCGAAAGCTGCCAGGACCTCAAAGGTAACGTACGCCAGTGAGTCATGAGCCGGCAGCTGCTGGGTAAGTACCAGTAGCAGGATTGCCAGGAGAACGATAAAAAGCGCGACAAAAAAGAGGGTCAGCGCCCGGTTAATGTTTTCCTGCGTAAACCGCCGGTGGGCAAAGTTGGTATCCCGCTGTCCCCGTAAGGTCGCGATACTCTGCGTTGCCAGCAGGCCGATAGTGGTGGTTTTCACCCCACCAGCCGTCGAGCCCGGGGTACCACCGATAAACATCAAAATAATGGTCACACTAATCCCCGCCGCGCTGAGTTTGGTGTACGGGAAGGTAATCAGCCCCGCCGTCCGGGGAGTAATCGCCATAAAGACGGTGTTCAGCAACCGCTGGGGCCCGCTAATCTGGCCGCTCAGCTGGGCGAGATTCCGCTCCGTCAGCAAATACACCAAAAATGAGATTAGAAAAATAACTGCCCCCGTCCGCAACGCCAACTGGGTGTGCAGGGACAGGTGGTGGTACTTATGATAATTAAGAAGGTCTTTCCAGACCAGGAAGCCCATTGACCCAGCCACGATCAGGACCGCCAAAACACAGATCATGTAGGGATCGTTGAGGTAGTTCTCCATGCTATTGCCAAAGAGGTCAAAACCGGCATTGCAGAAGGCCGAAATAGCATGAAAGATACTCAACCACAGACCCCGGCCAAACCCGTAACGGGGATAAAAATCAAAGAAGAGGAACACGCTGCCGACCAGCTGAATCAACAGCGAGAGCTTAATAATCAGGTAAACGACGCTCAACTGGGAAAGGTGGTCCAGGTTGAGTGCTTCCTGGGTCAGCAACCGGGTCGACATCCGCACCCGGCGCCGAATCATCAGCGACATCATGACGGCAAAGGTCATAAAACCCAGCCCTCCAACCTCCATCAAGAGAGCGATCACCGCCTGCCCGAAGCCGGTCCAGTGGGTCGCCGTGTTGACTAAGGTCAATCCGGTCACGCACGTCGCGCTCGTCGACGTAAAGAACGCCGTCATAAAGCTCGTCCGTTCACCGCTGACCGTTGCGCAAGGCAAAAGCAGCAATAGTGTCCCGCTGACAATGACCAGCAGGAACCCCAGGGTTAGGATTTTGGGAAATGAGTATTTCCGCTTGTTGATTTCAATCACGTTATAGTCCTCCCATTCATCTCACCAGTCAATTATAATCGTTTTCCCTCTCCGGCGGGAGTCCATTTCCCCGATTCTGTCCCAAAAGCGGCTGCGCTCCCTGCCTAAGCACGGCAACTTATTTTCAGACTTAATACACAAATGACCCCCAAAGTCCGGTCGAACCGAAGATTGGGGGTCATGCAGGCAAGAAGTCACCACAGATTTTGATTGTACTCTCTTGCTGATTGCCGTTTTAGCAACCCTACTAAATTATGATGTTTGGATGTTAATTGGATGAAAGGAATAACTTCGTGGTTACTAAACGCTCATTATCAAATTGGAAAGGCAAATATCACATTTGCTTTTTCTATTATAGCAAACATTCTTGTGAAGTAAAGCACTAATATCAAAAAGATAACGTTTATCAAAACTCCATTCCTACTAAACACATTGATATAACAGCGTTCTTTCATTCGCTAATTTGTGATTTTTAATACATAGTGTTGCTCAGAGCCAGTCCGGCTTTTGCACCCGCACCACTTGGCTCGGCGCTCCTACCGCCAACAGCAGCGCCTCACCTACCGCTAACGTCCCCGTTGTGTTTAACTCAGTTGCAACCGGTAAGGCCGCTAGCTCACCCTGGTTGCTCAGCCGGTGGACGACGGCCTGGGCAAACTGCGAACGCAAGCGGGCAGGCAGGTCCAATGGCGACTGGGTGGTTAGAATCAGTTGCAGGTTAACTTTCCGGCCCTCCCGTAACAGCTGGAAGATGCCGTTACGGCTCAATTCTTGCTCCGTCGTCGGCAGGTAACGGTGGGCTTCGTCAATCACAATTTTAACGGCTCGCTGGGACTGGTCGCACTGTTCCAAGCGGTCAGTCAGGACCTGCTTGAGGAGGTAGGAAATCAAGGCCCCCTGCTGACGTTCATACCGCCGTAAGAGGGAAAGGTCAATCACCAGGGTCCGGTGACTGCTCCGGTGCCGCAAAAACATTTTAAGGACAAAGCCCAGCTCAGTTTTTGCCACTCCAGGGTGACTCTGCGTGTCAAAGAGCTCCCGAAAAGCCGGACCGGCAAGTCGGTTACGCAGCTCCGTCAGCAATCCCCAGTCACGGTTAATTTGCTCACGGTCGTATACTTGCCCGCACAGCGAATAGTCCGCCCGGTCGTCAGCAAACGGAATGGCGGCCTCCTCAACCAGCTGCTGGGGTAAGAGGGTGACATCATAGTCCCGGGCCCAAGGGCTGAGTTGGTTCAGCAGGGTCTGGTATTGTGCTAGTGGCCGGTTAATTTTCTTCAAAGGACCGGCCTGTTGAAGCAGGTTGCGCTGAATCCGGAGGGCGTTGATGGCCCGGGATAGTTGGTGGTCCAGTCGTGGCGGCAGGGCGAGTCCCAGAACCTCCTGGAGTTCCCCCGCGTCGAGCCGCCCCGCTTCTAAGTAGGCGTTAGCCCCTAAGCGGTAGGTAACCGCGTTGGGCAACTGGGCGTATTCCCCCGTCGGGTCAAGGATAATCGCCGTCTGGTCAGTCTGCTGCAACTCGTTGAGCAGCGCGAGGGTGGTCGTCGTCTTCCCGCTGCCAGTCTGACCAACAACCAGGAGGTGGCGAGCAGTGAGCGGCCGGCGAACAGGTTGGCCAGTCTGTTGGTTCACCATTGCTACTGGCATCTTCCTCATTCCTTTACATCTAAAGTCAAAGTCATTTGCATTATAGCATTAATTTTTTCTAAACCACTGCTGATTAGTTGGCGGAAACGAGCCTTATCTGCTAAAATGTTGACTATCAAGGAGTGATTTATTTTTGGATTTAGACATACAACCCGTGAGGTTGAGTTTAAGCAACTATCAAGACGTTAAGCAGCTCTATTACCGGGCTTTCCCCAAGTATGAGCGGGAGCCCTGGCACTGGATGATTTTGAAAAGCAAGTTCCGGCAGGCGGACTTCATGGCCTTCTATGACCAGGGGCAGTTTGTCGGCTTTGCCTACGTCATCCACAGTCACGGTTTCCACTACATCCTCTTTCTAGCCGTTAACGACCAGTTGCGGTCACGGGGGTACGGTAGCCGGATCATTAGCGAACTACGGGCATTATACCCAAGTGATTCGCTGGTATTAGACATCGAGCAGCCCGACCCGGCCGCGGCTAACAACCGCCAACGGTTACGCCGCTTAGCCTTTTACAAACAGAACGGTTTTTACTTAACGCCTAAGAAATTGGAAGAGGACCAGGTTACCTACCAGGTGTTGGCAACTAAAAAGCACATCAACCAGCAAAAGGTCGATGGCATCTTCGAGTGGTTTTCATGGCCGCTCGGCTGGTTTATCCAATAAGAAGATTAATTTTGAAAGAGAGTGAGAAAAAACGGCTAAAATCGGCTGACAAGCTGATTTTAGCCGTTTGTCTTTCGACGCAAAGCTAGCCTCTGGGAACCTCCGCAAGGATGGCTAGGTTGGTCAAATGCTGATTTATCAGCGTTTGAATTACCAGCCAGCTACTGCGCTGAGGCATTACTAACTTTAAAATATTAAAGAGGTTGAGTTAATTCTCAGTCTCTTTATTGTTTTAAAGGTAAAAATGCTCCGATGCAGCAGCGAAGGACTTGAGTTAAGCCCCCATTTTTATAACCCTATATGTATATTTATCGAATATTTAAATTATATATTGCATAATTAGTCATTTAAGTGTATATTAATTGGCAATTACTAATTACTTACGCAAAGGAGAAAATGACTATGAAGCAGCTCAAGCACTATTTAATGCTCTTAACCGTTCTCGCTTCAATCGTCCTCGCCCCGCTTACCGCCTTCGCAAATAGCGCGGCCAGCTCGAACCCCGCTAATTCTACCAGCACGGCTACCCCGGCGACGGATGATTCCCTGCAAAAAATCAAGCAAAAGGGCGTGCTCGTCGTCGGCACCAGCGCTGGCTACCCGCCCTTTGAATTCACAACCAAGAAGGATGGCAAAACGGAGTACGTCGGTTTTGAAATGTCTTTGGCCCGGCAACTTGCAAAGGACCTGGGTGTCAAACTAGAAATCAAGAACATGGATTTCGACTCCCTGCTGGTGGCGTTGGAGTCGCACAAAATCGACGTGGCAATTGCCGGGATCAATATCACCCCTGAGCGTGAAAAGAGCGTCGACTTTTCCAAAACCTACCACAAGGGAACCAAGTACTTCCTGATCCACAAGCAGGACAAGGATAAGTACAAGGACTACATGGACTTTAAAGGCAAGACCGTCGGAACAGAAAACGGCGCTATGGAATACGCCATGATCAAGAAATACATCCCCGACGTCCATGAAAAGGGGCTCGCCAAGTGGTCCTCACTCGTGATTGCCCTACAGGCCCACAAGCTGGACGGGGTCTTGATGGACTCCGCCACCGCAAAGGCGTTCGCTCAAAATAACTCCGACCTCTACGCTTTCAATTCCCACATGAAGGTAACCAGTGACGGGGTCGCGGTGGCCCTGCCAAAGGGTGCTAACAGTCTGAAGGCCGCGGTCAATAAGACGGTTGATAAGGTTAACCAGGAGGACCTGATTAACAAGAAGTGGCTCCCCGAAGCGGCCAAGTATATGCAGACATCCCAAAAGACCAATACCGTAGCTAGCTACTGGACATTCTTTATCAAAGGGGTTAAGTACACCCTGCTGATCACGGTCCTCGCGGTCATTGTCGGCTTCCTCATCGGGATTCTCTTCGCCCTAATGCGGCTTTCCGACAACAAGCTCCTCCACTCGCTTGCCATCTGCTACATTGAGTTTATCCGGGGAACACCAATGCTAGTTCAGATTATGTTCGTCTACTTCGGAATTGGGGCCATCATCCAATCCATGCCAGCCCTGGTTGCCGGGATCATCGCCGTGGCAATCAACTCCGGGGCCTACGTCGCCGAAATCATCCGGTCCGGAATCCAGTCGTTGCCGCTGGGGCAAACGGAAGCCGCCCGGAGCCTGGGAATGACCAAGCAGCAAACCTTCCGCTACATCATTATGCCCCAGGCCCTCAAGAACATCTGGCCGGCCCTTGGCAACGAGTTTATCACCCTGCTCAAGGACAGCTCCTTGGTTTCGACCATCGGGGTAACCGAGCTGATGTACCAGACCCAGCTGGTCCAGGCCGACACCTACAAGGGAGTCCTGCCACTCTTTATTACGATGATGATTTACTTCTTCCTAACCTTTACCCTCACCAGGATCCTCAACCACTTTGAAAAGAAGTTTAAGCACGCTTAATTAACACAGGCTCGGGTTCGCCAACGACGAACTCGGGCCTTTCTATATCTGCAGAAATAAAAAAAGCCGGCCACACGCTCTTCTCAAACGTATGGCCGGCAGCAGCTAGTTAATCCTTTCTTCCCCACTCCTTAGAGCTCGTCTAAGCAGCGAACCAAGCGCGGTATTCCGACTTGCTTACTAATAATGATTTGTTTTTCCGGAGAGGCATAAACCTGACCAACTAATGAACGAATTTAATTCAAATGGTGACTCGAGTCAGTGACCACCGCACCGTCTTAACACGACCGGTAGATTGCTCGAGAAACTAGCGTCCGATATCTAAGCTGGCAAACCAGCAAAGGGTTCGCCAGGAATGGTTATCTGGGGATTCATCGTTAAAACGCTGGCGTTTAACCAGCTCCTGCTCCCCGCCGGATAAGTGATACGGTACCCGGTCAACGGAGCCGCTCAATCCAAAGTAAACGCAAACGATCAGTTCCCCGGCGTTGCACCACTTGATCTGAGGGGCCAAGCTGCCGGGAGCCGAAAGCCGCTTTGTCCGTCACGCTAGTATTTAGAAATTGAATATCACTATCTTGAAAGACCAGGCTTAGCTACATGGGCCGACCCTAGCGGAATTTCCGGGAGTTAACGGTTGCCATTGGACGATTAAATTGAGCCGTACCCTTACCAGCACGCCCAAGCCCACAATCGCCGTTAGCACCGCCGATCCCACAATCCATTCGGTCCTATGCACAAACGGCCGGGTCTTTTTCAATTATCAGATTTACGTTATTAAAGTCAGTCCGCCGAGCAGAGCTGGAGCTGCCGTCGACGCTTAACCGTGCAATCACTTCTTGTGTTAATCGTCGAAATACTGCTTGCCACATATAGCAGTACCGTTTGAACAGAAATAATTGTCTGACAGCTGTCGGTCATTTTTCTCGCAAGGCCTAATCGCTCCGGCCAATAACTTCCCATCCCCTTGCGGCAGGAACCTCATCATTCGTAATTTGACTCTTCCTAATAATTCATGTACATAGATGCCAAGGGTGTATTCATGTAATATTAAGTGTAAGCACAATTTTGATTAGAAAGATTCAGCGATTCACGACCCTGGACAATTCGAAGCCGCAAAACAATGCTGAAATTTATGGAGATGTTTAGCGTTATCAGAGGTAACCCGTCCCAAAAGCGGGAGGAATTGTCCAGAAAGAACCGCTCCGGTAAAGGACAATTTAGTGAAAGTGCTAATAGTTGATTAGTTTCTTGCCAATTGTGATAACTGCATTTCTAGGTAAATGAATTAGATGGGTAAGCAGTAATTTTAAGATCAGCTAGAGGAAAGTTAGTTTCACTGATCCCACAATGAGGACAGGTGCTCAATCGGCTCAATTATCCGTAATTGCGAAGAGTTCTTTGCGACATCGATTGGGCTGTCCACTGTCAAAAAACAACCAAGATAGCTCCCGTACTGATGAATCGGTACACGGTTCTTTTCCACGACGGTTCTTGCTGGTAAAGTCAGTCCGCCGGGTCATTGTCTGCTCGTCTTTTTATTTTCTGACCAGGTAACTGCTAAGGCTGAAAAATCACCACTTTGCCATTCTAAAGCGACCAATATCAGTCATCATTGCTGGGATTAGGCAACGAACTAGGAATGCTAATTCTGCCCTCCCGGTTGACGACCGCTGCACCGGGAAGCTCGCCGCTTGGTACCCCACTGCCAGGAACTACCCGCTGACAATGAGGCCCGGATAATTTTTCCCCAGTCCAGCTTGGAAGCACGCTCGGCTGGGACGGAAGGTGGTTACCGTAATTGGGCGGTGAAATCGTACCCGTGCATTTTTGCTGTCAGTAAGCCTAGCGGAGAAAGAATTACTATGCCAACCACTAGGTAAAACCAGGATGTTAGTTTCCTAGGTGGTTTGTGACCGTTGATGACCCGTTCCCATAAAAACCATTCGGTCCTCCCCGTAACCAATCCAGATGCAACGTAGGTGAAAACGCGCTAATCCAACCAACAACTACGCGACGTGTTATCACGCCAGCGAGATTGTGATAGCGAGTGGAGATTGGTTGTTTAAGGGCGCCGCTAACCGGCCAGGCAACTACGGCTGGTGCTGAGTGCACCTTCGGCAGTAAGGGGCTACCGAATTGCTTCTCCATGATGGAGGCCAACTGCGATTCCTGGCGGAAGATGGTGATGGCTGCGAAGAGGTTGTTCAGCTAGTCTTCAACGGACGGTTTTCTAACCGCCATCCTCAGGAGCCTAGTTCCTAGTGCCACCCCTCTGCGACCATCTGCAAGAACGTTTAACTAGTCAGCGCAACGGTGAAGATGATAGATAATCCCCCCTTTCAAGGGTAAAGTTCTCATAACGGTAGTTACCCCGTCGTGCGAACTTTCAAGGAGGCAACCCGTTATTTGTGGTTTCAGAATACTGTTTTTTTAAGTGGGTTGTTAATGATTATTATTTATATAAATATAATAATTTGATATGTTTATATTTTTTGTGTTAATCTTTTCTTGGTCTTGTGTATTTCTTACTCAGGACCTTTTTTAGTTAGCGGAGCTTTGCTGGTAAGCGGTTTCTCTTATCTAGGGATAACGAAACTAGCTCTGCCGATAATTAATAAAAAACTTTTTTATTTTTATTCATATGAACAATTAATCATTTGAAGTATATTCCACCAATTAGCAAACTGATTCAAAAGATTGCGGGCTGGCCTTGTGACCGTGATTGGTCCTGTCCAGTGGCCGGCCGGATCTGTCTAATAAATTGACCTTAGCAGACACTAATTTTAATGTTCACCTGACAAGTGACAACCAGCCTTTCGGAATTTAAAATAAAGTGCGGGACCGCGACGGAAGTTTATCATCACTTCTGCCGTGGTCCCGCACTGTCGTTTTTAGTTAGCGGTCACTGCATATAATTAAGGTCATCGTACTTGGTACCAGCTTGCTGCTTAGCCATGCTCTGGCTCTGGTAGTACACCGCGTCAACATGCATATCCGCCCCACCGGCTTCCACCAGCACTTTGACCTGCTGGCCGTTGATGGTTTCGGTGTGAACAGCGTAGTAGGCACCATCACCGGCGGTCTGCACCCAACCACGCAGGTTCAGCCAGTGCATTCCATGAACATTGCCAAAGGTCCCCCGCATCCAGTTCTTAGTAGCTTTCATTATCGCCTGGTTGGTGATGTTGCTATCATTATTTAAGAAAGCTGGGTCCTGCTTATAAATCGTCATCTGTTCGCCATCGTTATCGCCACCAGTATACTTAAAGGTGTGAGCACCAAAGGTCACGGAGCCTGGTTCGTCATTATCAGCCGTGTACCAGGTTCCCTGCAGTTCACTCGGAACGGCGACCGGGCCCTCATTCCCGTACTGGCCGGTGCTTGTGGAAGACTTGCCAGTTTGGGAGCCATTATTAGCGGGGGTGGTCAGGCCGCCGTTGGTCTTATCCACCACCTTGGCGCCCGTTGCCAGGTTATTGACGAGCTGGCCCTGGCCGTTGTCGTTAAGGTACTGAACCATGTCTGCCCGGCTCACAGTGGTCAGCTTCTTTGCCTGGCCGGACTGGGCATTCTCGTAAATCGTAACGTTATTGCCACTAACGGTATAAACCAGGCCGGTATCCTTGCCATTAGCCGTAACGTTATAGGCCACCCCCTGGCCGTTGTCGCTCAACTGGTACTTATTCGTTCGGTAGAGGTTCACCTGCAAGCCGTTCTGTTGGCCGGACTTAGCAGTCGTTGCCCAATCGTTGCCGTATTTGTTGCCAGCGTAGGCCGTAATCACGGCAACCGTTTGCTGGGGAGTCAAGTTTCCCTGACTAATCTTGCTGTTGGTTTTCGGTGCCAGAAGGCTGGAGGACGAAGCTGATGAGGCGTCCTTGCTAGTGCTCGTCTGATTCCCGCAACCGGCCAGGAGCAATGCTAGTCCAGTCACGAGAGTAATTCCCAATTTCTTACTATTCATAATGTACTCTCCTTGTTCAATAAGATTATTTTCCTTTAATTATACGCTAAACGACTATCATGACCAGTTAGGATTGTTTTTTCATTTTTATAGCAAAACGAAAAAGCCACCGACTGGTTAAACCCAATCAGTGACCTTTTTACAATCTTTTAATTAAGCACGGGACTTGTAGCTGCCATCAGTGGTGTTGATGATCAGCTTGTCACCGGTCTTGATGAAGGCTGGGACGTTAACAACCAGGCCAGTGTTCATCGTAGCAGGCTTACCACCACCATCGATAGTGGCACCCTTGATCATTGGTTCAGTTTCAGCAACCGTCATTTCAACAGTCACTGGCAGTTCAACCCCAATGATGTCGCCGTTAACAAAGTTCAGCGTGATGTTCATGTTTTCAACCAGGTAGTTACGGTCGTCACCCAGTTGTTCGTGGGAGAGGCTGTATTGTTCGTAAGTTTCCAAGTCCATGAAGACAGCGGAATCACCTTCGTCGTAGAGGTATTGCGCGTTCCGCTTGTCAACGTTGACCTGTTCCACCTTTTCGGATGGCCGCATCGTGGTGTGGACGATTGAACCAGTCCGCACGTCTTGGATGTCCATCTGCATCAGGGTGTTACCCTTACCTGGCTTGTGGTGGTTGATTTGGAGAACCTTGAGCAGCTTGCCGCCCCGTTCAAAAACCATGCCCTTTTTCAAATCGATTGTTTGAATCATACTAAAACACCTTCACTAATTTGAGATTTTGTCCGGTCAAACTGCGGCGAGACAGCTACCAGAACGATTTTACGGCCTGACGATTTCAAGCCATAGTACAGTTACCATTGTAACACATTCGTCCCCGTTGCTATACGCTTAAAGTGCAAAAATCAGCGAAGTCCTACTCACCCTTCTTTAAGTTCCGCCAGTATATCCAGCCCCAGCCGCAACCAGGCCGATGATAATCCCCCGCTTGACTACCCACCTTTTGGTCTTCTTTAATTCCTTGGTCGGTAGTTCGTTGATCAGCACCCGCTCCTTGCCCATAACGAGGTAGAAATACCAGGTAACCACGATAAACAGGGTTAGGATGCTTATAAAGGCGAATAAAAAGGCGATTTTGTAGGTAGTGGTCAGTGCCAACACCATGGCAACCAGCAGGAGCGGTGTAAACAGGGTCAGCAACAGGTAGCCGGAATTGCCCAGGTGGTCAAGGCGCTGCCGTTGGTACTTACTCATCCAGTTCGCCGCTAATTCCGTAGGATAATTTCAGCAAGCCGTCACGTAGTTTTTCTTTAGTCATTCGCTTTCCTCCCAAAATAATGAGTTGAGGTCCGTTCGCAGGGCCAGCGCGAGCTTGCGGCACAGGTCCAACGAGGGGTTGTACTTATCATTTTCAATCAAGTTGATCGTCTGCCGCGCCACCCCAATTTTCTGGGCCAACGCGAACTGTGATAATTGCTGCTTCTTACGGTACTCTTTTACCCGGTTCAACTAATCACCCGCTTTTGATGTCAAATATATATGACATTTTAAGCAGAAAAAAGCTCCGGTAGCTTGGCACGATTGCCTTTCACCGGAGCTTCGTTCACTATGATTATTTATTTGCTAGTCAAATACTAAGTAGGACTTGATTGCCTGCCGTTGGTCCATCGCCTCGTAAGCAGCCTGAATGTCGTCCAGGCTGAAGGACTTCGTGAAGACCTTCCCCGGGTTGATTTCACCATCCAGAACGGCCTTGAGCAGCACTTCCTTGTCGTAAGTCGTCACGGAAGCCGGCCCCCCAGCAACAATGGCGTTCTTGTAGAAGAGGGAGGTCATGTCCTGCTTTGGCGTGTGTGGCAGGCCGACCCGGCCGATGATGGCACCCGGACGACCAACGGCCAGTGCAGTGTTCGTGGATTGTTCAGTCCCGACACATTCGAGGACAGCATCGGCACCAGCACTGTTAGTCAGGTCCATGATGGCCTGAACTGCCTCGTCACCCCGGACGGCCACGTTATCGGTCGCGCCGAATTCCTTTGCCAGGGCTTGCCGGTCTGCGTGACGGCTAGTGGAGATAATCTTCTTAGCGCCACGCATCTTAGCAGCGATGATGGCACACAGACCAACCGCACCGTCTCCCATTACGACGACGGTATCGCCAGCGCTAACGTTGGCAACCCGGGCCGCGTGGTAACCAGTCGCCATCACATCTGCCAGGGTCAGCAGGGACTTCTTCATGCCCTCACTGTAATCGGCTAGCTGACCAGGAATCTTGACCAGTGCCCATTGACCGTGCTGGAAGCGAACGTATTCAGCCTGCACCCCAGACGAGAAGTTGTCAGCGTGACTTTGGCAAGAACCATCAAAGCCGGCCCGACAAGCAGGACAGTGTCCACAACCGTGGGTAAATGGCGCAATCACTAAATCGCCCGGCTTAACGGTCGTGATCTCGTCACCGACTTCTTCAACGACCCCCAGCGCTTCGTGACCAGAGTTTTCCGCTTCTGCTTCGACCGGGTTGATACCCCGGAAGTTCCACAGGTCAGACCCGCAGACGCAGGAGCGCAATACCTTAATAATGACGTCATCAGGTTTTTGGATCGTTGGCTTATCAACGTCCTTTAATTCCATTTGTCCTTTACTTGCGAAAAATGCTTTTTTCATCGTTCAAGACCCCTTTCTGTCTACCCTAATTGTAACCAAAAGGAGCCGCAAATGATAATACTTTAATTCTATCGCCCTTGATACCTAAAACACATACTAAACTTCTGCCGGAACCGGAACCCCGAGTTCCTCGCCAATCGCCGTGATTTCCTCGTAAGTCTTGTCGTCAATCGCCACGCCAGCCTGCTGGTTTTCCTTTAAGTACCGGTACTCACGGTCGCCTGGAACCCAAATCGTCTTGCCGGCAACGTGCTCGAGGCCGCGAATCCGGTCCAGCATTGCGGTGGCGTCCTGCTTGAGGGTTTCGGGATCACCGAAGAAGGCCGGGTCAAAGGCAAAGAGGAACTGACTGAAGTCGTGTTTGCCCCGGACAGTGTCGGCCGAAATCGACCCCTGGGCCAGGATCCCGGTCAGCAGTTCGACCACGATGGAGTTCCCCATCCCCTTGTAGTTGGCGTTGACTTCCTGGTTACCACCCAGGGTGACCAGGCCGCCGCCCTTTTGTTCACCCTCGCTAAAGGCCGCCGTTGCCAGAATGTCTTCCGCCTCTTTCGGGTCCGTAACTACCTGCCGGTCCTTGTCGACCACCCATTCGCCAGGCAGTTCAGTTCCCTTCTTGTCGGCTACCTGGATTTTACCGCCGGCCACGGCAGAGGTCGCCCCGTCGAACATGAACGGGTGGGGACTAGCAGGGAAGCCAAAGGCAAAGGCGTTTGACCCGAGGAAGGCCTGGGTAGCGTTGGTCGGTACCACCAGCGGCCGGGTGTTGGTCAGGGCAATCCCCACTAGGCCAGCGTCTAAGGCTTTGCGAGCATAGTAGCCGGCAATGCCAAAGTGGTTAGAGTTCCGCACCACGGCAATGCCGACGCCGACCTTCTTGGCTTTCTCAATCACCTTGTCCATCGCCAGGTTGGCCGCAATCTGCCCCATGTTTTGGTTGGCGTCGACCAGAACGGTCCCGGGCAGCTCCCGGACCACCTTGGGCTGCTTAGTGGGAACAATCGTACCATCCTTGATCATCCGCCGGTACCAGGCTAACCGTTGAATCCCGTGGGAAGAGATTCCCCGTAAGTCGGCGTCAACCAGGGTATCTGCCAGGAGTTTGCCATCCTGTTCACTAAAACCTAACTTGTCAAATACGTTTTCCAAATACTGTCGTTCATCGTTTGCTTTTACACGCATCGTGTCCACACCTTTCCTAATAAAAAAGTCCCCGTGCAAACTGCACAAGGACGCTGACCGTGGTACCACCTATCTTCACTATGAAAACATAGCCTCTAACGATGGATAACGGCCATCGCCCGGGATTGTAGCTTGCACCCAACCCACTGCGATGAGTTCATTTCACGAGCTAGCTAATATGCCCTTCCACCCGGCGGCACTCGCTTTAATTAGAATCACTCGCTACTATTCTCATCTGTTTTTAATTATTATCATTCATTTTAAGCGGTCGGACTAAAAAGTCAAGGGGAGATTTTGAACCATGTTTACTTCCGTGAATAAAGGCCCCTATTGAAAAGCACAGGATATAATCGTTTGCCAAATCAATTGTGAAATAAATAATTAACTGATTTTTGCTTGTTTTAGGAAACGCTTTCATATACAATGCAAATGTAAAATAGTTTTGTAAAATGATTTTATCAAATTGGAGAAAGGTCGGTTTGTAGTGAAAAAGTATTTTGCATATGCTCTAGGTACCTTTGGCCATGATGCTTTTTATAATACTTTGAGCATTTACTTTATGATGTTTATTACCAGTCAACTCTTTACAAATTCTAGTGATTCCAAGATGGTCGGTATCGTCACTTCCATCATCGTCATTATTCGGGTTGGTGAAATCATGTTTGATCCGATGATTGGTGGGGTGGTTGACAACACAAATACCCGGTGGGGGAAATTTCGCCCGTGGATTTTAATCGGCTCATTAGTCGCTTCAATTGGCTTAATTTTTCTCTTTTCGGACTATTTTGGACTTGCTTGGAGCAATCCGCTGCTTTACTTAATTCTACTCGCAATCAGCTTTTTAATCATTGATGTTTTCTACTCGTTTAGTGATATTGCTATTTGGTCAATGTTACCAGCAGTAAGTATCGACAATAAGGTCCGTACCAACTTCGGAACAGCCTCTCGTCTAGGTTCGACCCTCGGCGCACAAATCGTAATCGTGATTATCACCCCTGCAATTATGCTGTTTTCGCACATCTTTTCAAAAGTACCGTTCGGCCAACAAACCCGGGCTGGATGGATGGGCTACGTCATTATCGTGGCAATCCTGTGTACCGGTGGTGCCCTTATTACCTGTCTTAATATCAAGGAACAAAAGAATCTTATTCGCTCCAACACTAAGCATACAACGTTAAAAGACATCTTTCGGGCAATCGGCCATAATAGCCAGCTCCTATGGATTGCGGCATCCTACTTCCTATTTGCCTTCAGCTACGTTGTTACAAATTCGCTCTTAATGTACTACTTCACCTACCGCCTCGGCAACGCTGCTGCCTATACATGGGTCGGGGTAATTACTTGTATCCTGGGCGTTTTCTCGGTCTCACTGTATCCATTCCTGGAAAATTTGATCAAACGCAAGGCCATTTATGTTGGCGGAATCGGCTTCATGCTCATCGGCTACGTTATTTTCCTGCTTGCTGGTCAAAACTTGCATTGGGTACTGACCGCCGTCGCCTTCTATTTTGTCCCCTACCCGTTAATTTTCTTAGCAACCTTGATGACCATTACCGATAGTGTGGAGTACGGCCAGCTCGTCAATGGGACCCGGAATGAATCTGTTACCCTTTCGGTTCGCCCCTTAATTGATAAACTAGCTGGGGCGGCCTCTAACGGAATTGTTGGAATTGTTGCCGTTGCGGCTGGGATGACGGGAAATGCTAAGCCTAGTGATATTTCTGCCCACGGGATTATGGAATTCAACACCTTCATGTTCTACATTCCAATTTTCTTGCTAATTATCGCAGCCCTGATTTTCTACTTTAAGGTAACCTTGACTGAAGAACAGCACGCAAAGATTGTTGCGGCCCTTGAGAAGAAGCTGAATACTAACCAAACCACAGCTGAGAACGCATAGCAGATTAAAACTATCAAGCACAGGCCCCCAGAGCCAGTAATAATGACTCTGGGGGCCTGTCCACTTTAAATTGATTTAAGTTTGTCGTCAATAAATGGGATTGCTGCGCCAATTGCTACCGCATTGTCAGCAACATGACCTACTTTGACATACTGTTCACTCTCAGGAAACACGGAGATCGATTTTAGGCGTCCACGTAAGTCTTCAAGAATTGAGGTAGTAATAAATTTGCTCAATCGTCCACCAATTATGATTGGCACATCAATAAACATGTGAAGATTATAAATTGACTCTGCAAGATAGTCCAAATATTCAGAAAACCGTTGTTCTACTGCCGGGTTATGCTGTTTGAGGTTCGTAAAAAAGCTATTAAGCGTTTCTGTTGGCTGTAGTAATGACGAAAGTGAACAATAGGTTTCAATACATCCCCGTCGACCACAGTAGCACGGACGACCATTGTGCGGGTTAATGGAAATATGCTCCATTGTCCCGTCCCGCCCCTTAGTGCTGCGCAAAATTTTGCCATCAGTGATAATGGCGCTCCCAAAGTGTTCACCAATTGACAGCACGATTTCGTCATTTGGTTCGACAGCGTATTCAGCAGCAGCAACACAATCAGCATCATGGTAAAAACGAACTGGGAACGGTAAAAACTGACTGAAGAGGTCTGCTCGCATTCCAGTACAACCTAAAATTTTCCCCCATAAAACCGTAGTTCCGGCACCATCAATCAAGCCCTGAATACCTATTCCAGCGCCCAGGATACTCTTTTCATTATAGCCGTTGTTTTGCAAGAGCCAGCGAACCTGGTCAGCTAATGCCGTTGCATATTGCTCATTATTTGCAAAGGGAATATTAACCGTATGAATTGCTAATACTTCGTGTTTAAGGTTAATCACTGTAATTGTGGCGTATTTTTGGAAAACTTCAATTCCAATACTTAAAAAAGCGTTGGGATTCACTGAATAGGCGGTAGCACGCCGCCCAATTTTTGATTCCAGTTGACCATTTTTCATTATCAGTTCCTGGTCAATCAACTGGTTCAAGTTACCGGTAACCGTCGGCAGGCTCAAACCGAGTTCATCAGCAACCATCTGCTTAGACAGCTTATCATTACTCATCAGCAAGTGATAAATATTAGAATAATTAGACCGCTGAATCGACTGCATCGTTTTCGTTTTCATAGTGTCCTCCCAGCTTTAAACTATTAGACTAAGTGTATCATAAAACGATTTGCGATAATTAATTTTTAGTTTTTTGAAATCGGTTCCAAAAATTCCTTGACTTTCACTATCAAAGGCCCTATCCTTAAAAATGAATTAAGTAAAGTCATTTTATAAAATTAAATCATCAAATTGGAATGGCTCTTAATCCAATAGTTTTGAGGAGGAATTACTCATGGGAATTTTAGATCGGATGCGCCTCGACGGTAAGAGTATTTACGTTACAGGTGGTGCCCAGGGATTGGGTAAGGCAATGGCTACTGGGCTTGCGGAGGCCGGTGCCGATGTCGCAATCGTCGATATTAACGAAGAGAAAGCCAAGGCAACTGCTGCTGAAATCGCTCAAGCCACTGGTCAAAAGGTAATTGCGGTTAAAACCGACGTCACCGATCCAGAAGAAGTTGAAGCCATGGTCAAAACCGTTGTTGACCAACTAGGGGGGCTTGACGCCGCCTTCAATAATGCCGGAATGTGCCTAAATGTCCCCGCTGAAGAAATGTCGTACGAAGATTGGCTAAAAGTTGTTAACCTGAACTTGAATTCCGTCTTCCTGTGCTCTACTGCTGCTGGCCGGTACATGTTAAAGCAGGGTCACGGTTCTATCGTCAACACCGCTTCAATGTCCGCCCACATCGTTAACCGGCCGCAGCCACAATGTTCTTACAACGCGACAAAGAATGGTGTAATCCAACTTTCAAAGTCCTTAGCGATTGAATGGGCCAAGCGTGGTGTGCGGGTTAACACAATGAGTCCCGGCTACATGGGTACTGATTTGACTTTGAGTTCTCCTGACCTGAAGCCATTGATCAAGACCTGGAACGACTGGGCACCGTTAGGACGACTGGGTAAGCCGGAAGAACTGCAAGGAATGGCAGTTTACCTGGCAAGTGACACTAGCAGCTTCTCTACTGGTGAAGATTACCTGATCGATGGGGCCTTCACCGCTTGGTAAAATAACCTTCCATTGCAAAGGAGCACAATCGTATGGACTACTTAATTGGAACAGATATTGGGACTTCAGGGACCAAAAGCATTCTGATGAATACTAAAGGAGAATTGATCGCCCAGGACTTAGAAGAGTACGATGTTTTAACTCCCCATCCCCTGTGGGCTGAACAATGGCCGGACGTTTGGCTGAAGGCCGTCAAAGATTCAATTCGAAAGACCGTTGCTAAAAGCAAGGTCAACCCCACGGATATTAAAGGAATCGGCATCAGCGGACTTTACGGTGGTTCTGGCATTCCCGTTGACGAAAAAATGGAGCCGGTTCGGCCAGCCTTAATTTGGATGGACCGCCGGGCTGCCGAAGAAACAGAATGGGTTAAGCAGAACGTCAACACTAACCGTCTTCGTGAAATCACCGGGAATGACGTCGTTGACCCCTATTACGGCTACACCAAGGTCCTCTGGATTAAGAACCATGAACCAGAGAACTGGCAACGAACCAAGCTATTCCTGCCACCAAACAACTATGTTATCTATAAGCTAACCGGCAAGGTCTCAATTGACTACTCTGCTGCTGGTAATATTGGCGGCTTTTATGACATTAATAAGGGAACCTGGTCGAAAGAAATGATGGACGCGATGGGTGTGCCGGTTGACAAAATGCCTGAGAAATTCGTCGACGCAACTGAAATTGCCGGTCTCATCACTAAGGAAGCGGCTCAGGAATTAGGGGTCCCTGCTGGCACTCCCGTTATTGCTGGCGGAATTGACGTCGGTGCCGCTAACATCGGGATGGGCGTCTTCCAACCAGGTCGATACGTCGCCGCAATTGGTTCTTCGATGAATGCAGCCCTCGTCAGTGAAGAGCCAATTAAGGGAAAGGGCCTGATTGTCTGGCCGTATCCTTATAAATCACGACAATTAGTTTATAACTTTAGCGGTTCGGCAACTGCTGGAGCAATCACCAAGTGGTTCCGTGATAACTTTGGCTTGCTAGAAAAGGGCGTCCAGGAAAGTGGCGGTGATAACGCCTACGTCACTCTCGGCAAAGAAGCTCATAATGTTCCCGCTGGGAGCCGCGGACTGGTTGTCCTCCCTTACTTCATGGGTGAGCGGGCGCCGGTCTGGAATTCCAATGCCAAGGGATTAATCTTCGGTCTATCGCTCGTCCACACGAAGGCCGATATTTTCCATGCCTTTCAAGAAGCAGTTTGCTACGCCCTCCGCCATAGTATTGAAAGTACCGGCCGCAACCTTGGCGATTACATCGTCATTGCCGGCGGGGTAACAAACTCACCTGATTGGGTGCAGATGTTTGCTGACGTTACTGGTTACGCTGTTCGCACACCAATCGACGACGCAGAAGCCAATCTCGGTGATGTGATGTTAGCGGGACTTGCCACAGGAACCCTGACAGTTGATGAAGTTCAGAAGTGGCAAGTTCTGGGCAAGAAAGTTGAACCACGGCGTGCGCAGCATGAAGTCTACAACCGTTATTACCAGCTTTATCGGAACCTATACAATGACTTGGGGGATGATATGAAAGAACTTTCTGAGCTAACTAACATCCAATAGTTATTAAATCCTGTAATTAACAACCGTTTTCCATTCTTAACATTATATAGTTACTCCTAAAATGTAAGTTTAACAAAAAGGCCAACGTAGATTCATTCACCCCATCTACATTGGCCTTTTTAAGCATATCAAGTTCTGCTGTTTAAGTACTATTTCGTGACCCCAATCATAATTCCACCGGCGACTACCAGAATCACCCCGGCGATAATCATTTTGACTTCCTTCGGTGTCTTGGACTCGTGCAGGATCCAGAGGCCACCCAAGGTCGAGATAATCACGTTCAGCTGGGAAATGGTGTAGCCGACCGCCACCCCGTTGATTTCGTTGGAGAAGATAATCCCCAGGTTGGCAATCGCGAAGCAGACCCCGGTGGCCATGTTCTGCCAGGTCTTGACGGCAAACAGCTGCGGCTGTTTCTCAAACGAGCACAGGATAATCATCGCGACAAAGATCGCCACGGCCTGCGGGAAGACCATGTCCCAACCACCCAGGTGAAAGGCGGTCGGGAAGGAGGCGTAGGCCACGAAGCCCAGTGAGGAAACCAGGAGGTAGAGCATCCCTTTCTTGACGTTGCTCCCCTGGTCACGCCGTTCCTGGTAGGCGGTCATCGCAATCCCGATGACGATTAAAATGAGGGCCCCGACCCCCAGCAGCCACTGGCTGACCGTCGTCCACTCGTGGAAGCACAGTGCCCCGACTAAGGCGGTTCCGACTAGCTGCTCACCGACCGAAATCGGCATGGTCATCGAAACCCCGACCAGGGAGAAACTCTTGACCTGCAAAATAATTCCGATACAAAAACCGATCCCACTGAGGGCCGCGCCCAGCCAAAGTACCGGTGTTAGTACTGGCTGCTTAACGAAGTAAACGCCGATTCCGACCAGCAGGGTCACGATTGCCATCCCCATGACCTTGTTGGTGTACTTACCACCAATCAGCTGCATACAGATGACCTGAAAGCCGAGGCCCAGTGCCGGTACCAGGGCTATTAAAATATCCATTACTGACATGCTAAATCCCGTCCCCTTTTCACAAAAAAGAGGCGACTGTTTTTCTACAATTCCAGTCGCCTCTTAGCAGTCTTCCAATACCGTGCAACGCTCTCCACGGGCCGTCCCGCGAATCACGCCGCATACCGATGGAACGCTTAATTTTCTTTCTTAGCGTTTTCCATAGCCTTCATAATTGAAGGGTTCTTGGAGTGACAATCCTTAATCATTTGAATATCTTCTTCACTGAGTTCAACGATGTACTTAGCCATAGTTAATCCCTCGCTTTCTGAAATTAACTATACTATATCACTTTTAGGATCGCAGATTAACCGTTTTTCGGGCCAATTTGGCAAATATTGTGAAAAAATTATTAATTTAGCAAAGCCGCGAACAAAAGCTGAAAGGGAGTGGACGAGAGAGTGAGAAAAAACGCCTAAAATCGGGCAAGCTGATTTTAGGCGTTTGTCTTTCGACGCGAAGCTAGCCTCTGTCACGCTCCCTTTTCAATAAGGCTAGTTCCGTTCTTCTTTTCTCTTCGTCAGTCCTACCAAGCCGAAGAGCCCCGCCAAACTGGTCAGGAGCAGGCCAGGATTCCCCTCTACTTTGCGCATGCTTATTCTCCACATGAACGGGGCAGTAATGAGAATCGCAACCGAGTACTACGACGCTTTATCCCCAAAGATCAACCGATTGAGGAAATCACTGATGATGAGTTAATTCAAATTAAATGGTATTTGAACTCCAGGCCACTCAAATGTTTAAACTGGCGCACACCAATTGAGATCTTTTTGCGTAATCTGCGTCACTAACTTTGTTCAAGTTATTTCTTGCAATCAGCCATTTAATTAAGTGTATTAATTTTCTCTGCACTGGGTACTAATAAGACCAAACATAGCCATCATGCTTGCTACTCCTAATCCAATCAGTCCGGCTTCACTGTGGTTACCGGTTTGTGGTAACTTCCCGTTGTTAAGGTCAGAGCGCTTTAGAGTATTGTTGTTGCCAACTTCATTAGCAACTAACTTTACGTTATTGTTTGTAACCGCAGTTTGAGAACCATTTTCGCTAGGTGCAACGGTGACGTTGTGATCAGCCTTAGTTTGACCTTGGTTACCACTTGGCTGAGTGGATGGCTGTTGGTCGCTAGGCTTTGCCGTTGGCGTGTCAGTGTGCGTACCAGGTTGCTGTTCTTCGTGACTTGGTGTCGTTGAAGGTTCAGTTGATGGCTTGCTTGCAGGCTTAGTTGTGTCACCCGGCTTGACGTTGTGGCCTGGTTGGTCCGTAGGATCAGTCGGCGTGGTTGTTTGGTCATGACCAGGGTTGACAACTGGCGTGTCAGGCTGAGATGGCTTGACCGTTGCCAAGACGTGTAAGTTCATCTTAACGGTGGTAGTTGAACCATCTGGGAACGTTACCAGAACGTCTTCGCTGTGGTCACCAACGGTGTTGGCGTCATGATTGAGCGTGTTGAGGTCGCTCCATGAAGCCGTCGTTCCAGTAGGGATCGTGTCGAGCTTTGAAGTGGCCATTTGTAAGAAGGCACCCATGACAAGATTTTGAGTTGGGTCCGTAGCCATTGGGTTGGCAATTTCTGGATCAACGATCTTGTTAATTTCGCCGGCGTGAATGGTTTGGTCCTTGATGGCAACGGAGTCACCGTAGACCTTGTTGTCAGTGATGAGTCCTGCCTTTGCCTTGGCGAGAGCGTCCTTAGTCTTGTCAGCCTTGGCTTGAGCGTCCTTTAGTGCGTTAGCAGCCTTGGTAGCTTCGTCCTTGGCGTTTTCGAGCTTGGTTTGGGCCTGCTTTAATTCGTTTTGGGCCTTGGTTAAGTTGTCTTGGGCTGTTTCGTGATTGGACTTAGCAACCTGTAACTTTTGGTTGGCAGCGTTGAGTTTGTCCTTGGCATCGGCAACAGCTTGATCGTCGTTGGTTAATGCGTCAACTTTCTCTTGGGCAGACTTAGCCTTGGCTTGAGCGTCAGCAAGGGCCTTTTGTGCTGCTTGAGATTCTTGCTTAGCACTAGCAAGGGCACTGTCAGATTGGCTCTTCATAGTCTGAGCCTTTTGAGCGGCTTTCTTGGCATCGGCAAGGTTGACTTGCTTTTGAGTCAGTACCGCCTTGGCATTCTTTAGTGCTTCCTGGGCGTCAGCAAGTGACACGCTAGAGCTGCTATCATGAGCTAACTTGTCTTGAGCAGCCTTCAGATCGTTGGCAGCTGTCTTAGCGTCAGCCTTAGCATTAGCCAGGTCAGCACTTGCTTGGCTGGCTTCTTGCTTAGCCGTTTCGAGCTTAGCCTGAGCGTCTTGTAGAGCCTGCTTGGCGTTGGCGAGTTGGGCTGCGTGATCATCAGTCTTGGAACTGTCAGATGTCTTAGTAAAGTAAACTTGATCGAGCTTGTTTTGAGCTTGGTCGATGGCATCAAGATATGGCTTGAGCGCTGCTTGCTGCTTGTTGTATTGGTCAACAGTAGCCTTATAAGTAGGAGCCCAGGCACCATTTGGATCAGCATCATACTTAGCTTTGTTGTTTTGGTAGTCTTGTTGACTAACAATGTGAGCTAAGTCTAAATCACTACTTTGGTTGTTCTTGATGAAGTTGTCGTAGTTAGCTTGTGCTTGGTTTAGGGTGTTTCCAGCTTTGTCAACAGCTTCTTGTTGTGATGGATCAATAGCAATGTATTGAGCGTCCTTTGGTGCGTCAGTGTTGCTTAAGAAGTGTAAGACACCTGCACCGTGAAAGTTTAATCGATCGAACAGTCCACCTTGATTTGAATTGGGTTCAAAGTTAAGTTGAACTCCAGCAGTTGTACCGGCAAATTGCCCGTAAGCGTTGGCTACGATCATAGCGTGCTTCCAGTCGCCTTGTGGGTTGAAAAGCATGTTTGTGACTTGGTCAAAGATGGCCTTGTGTAGGTCATTCATTGTCAATGGGCCATTGTTAATGTTGATGTAATTTTCACCCATCGCTTCACTCATTCGAGTTGATTTAAGAGCGTTGTCGTCATGACCGTTTTCGATAACGATCCAATTATCAGCAATGTATTGGTTAACAACTTTAGTGGCATCTTTGAGGCTTTGAGATGTGATCTTTTGTTGTGGAGTTCCTAATGCTTCTTGGATTTGGTTTACTAATGTTAAGTAGTAACGTGTTGCATCAAGTTCTTGACTAGCGCTTAGTCGTCCATTTTCAAGCTTTAACGGAATGGCTTGAAGAGCTGGATCGTTTGTGTAGTGGTTAAGTTTGTTAGCACCTGGAATGTTTGTTCCGAATGCTTTCTTTAATGCATCAGTTTCGAAGTCTAATGATGTTTGAGCATTGGTGTTTTGCTTTAATGCGTCTTGATAAGCACCCTTGACGGTATTGATCCATTGTTGTGACATGTTTAGGTGTGTGTTTCCACTAAGATCGGCATTGGTGTCCTTACTTAACTGATCAACCGTCTTTTGAGCGTTACTTTGTGCTTCGATCTTTTCGTCGTTAACCTTTTGGGCGTCATTGACCTTTGCGTCGGCCGCCTGTTTGGCGTCAGTCTTAGCTTGTACGTTATTTTGGTCTTGTGCGACTACTTGATCATGATTTTGCGCTGTCTGAACATCGTTTTCAGCGTTCTTGACGCTGGCTTGTGCGTCGTTGACGGCACCTTGTGCCTTTTGAACTTGGGTATTGGTATTTTCGACATTTTGGTTAGCTGTGTTGGCGTTAGTTTGCGCTTGTGCTTGTTTTGCGTCAGCTTGATCGGCAGCCTTTTGGGCTTCGCTAACGGCTTGGTTGGCCGTCTTGAGGTCACTTTGTGCTTGATGTACAGCTTGATCGGTTTGGGCTTGTTGCTTTACAGCGTTGTCATAGTCATTTTGTGCCTTTTTTGCTTCAGTCTGGGCTTGAGTGACTTCAGCTTGTGTGTTTTGTTCGGCAGTAGTTGCTGATTGAACCTTTTGAGTAGCTGTGTCAACGTCAGTTTGAGCAGAATCAACGTTGCCTTGAGCGGTAGTATTCTTAGCACTAGCTTGAGCAAGGTTACTTTGAGCATCAGTATTCGCCTTGTTAGCGTCAGCATAAGCTTGTCGGCTGGCGTCTTGCTGAGTCTTTAAGTCACTGGCTTGTGGATTTTGAGTCTGATTTTGGGTATTATCTTGAGTATTAACGGTATCAGCATGAACATTGTCTGTTACTGCCATTGTTCCACCGGTAACGGCAGCAGCGGCTGCGGCCAAAGCAACGGCCTTTTTATTTGAATGTAATGTGGTCATGATTCGTAATCTCCTCCTATAGCAACGTACTAATCTTTACGACGATCATAAGCTAAACCAAACATACCAATTAATGTTGCGATTCCTAAAGCAATTGAGCTCTTAGCATTACCAGTTTGTGGTAACTTTCCGTTGTTAAGGTCAGAACGCTTTGCGGTGTTGGTGTTTTCAACTTCATTAGCAACTGGCTTTACAGTAACATTGTTGTTACCATTTGTTGCGACAGTCTGAGCACTATCAGTCTTATGGTCTGCGTTTGGTGCAACAGTAACATTACTGTCATTGTTTGAAGTTTCCTTGTGGTCAGGAGTGGTCGTTTGACTTTGACCTTCGTCACCACTTGGTTGAGTGGATGGCTGTTGGTCGCTAGGCTTTGCAGTCGGCGTGTCAGTGTGCGTACCAGGCTGCTGTTTTTCGTGACTTGGTGTCGTTGAAGGTTCAGTTGATGGGGTCGAAGGCTTGCTTGATGGCTTGTTGTCGTCACCTGGCTTGACGTCGTGACCTGGTTGGTCCTTAGGAGCACCAGGGGTGGTTGGCTTTTGATCGTCACCTGGCTTTGTTTCATGACCAGGGTTGATAGCTGGTGTGTGAGGCTGAGATGGCTTGGCCACTGCCAAGACGTGTAAGCCCATCTTAATGGTAGTAGTTGAACCATCTGGGAACGTTACCAGAACGTCTTCGCTGTGATCGCCGACTAAGTTAGCGTCACGGCTGACGTTTTGTGGTTGGTTCCACTTGGCTGTCGTTCCAGTAGGGATCGTGTCGAGCTTTGAAGCAGCCATTTGTAAGAAAGCACCCATAACAAGACTTTGGGTAGGATCCTTGGCCATTGGGTTGGCAATTTCGGGATTAACGATCTTGTTAATTTCACCGGCGTGAATGGTCTGATCCTTGATGGCAACGGAGTCACCGTAGACCTTGTTGTCGGTGATGAGGTTGTCCTTGGCCAACTTAAGAGCAGCTTGTGTATCTTGTTCGTGAGCTTGAGCCTTCTTGACGGCGTCTTGAGCACTCTTTAAGTTTTGTGCGGCAGTCTGTGCGTTGGCTTGGGCCTTCTTTAAAGCGTCTTGCTTGTTCTTCAAGGTAGCTTGTGCTTTGGCTAAGGCCTTGTCAGCTTCATCCTTCTTGCTTTGGGCAACTTGGAGATCTTGCTTAGTTTGATTGAGCTTAGCTTCGGCATCGCTAAGTTCCTTGCTGTTGTTGTCAGCAGCAATCTTGGCCTTGATAGCGTCAACCTTAGCGTTAGCATCTTTGGCCTTAGCTTGGGCAGTTTGTACGGCGTCTTGAGCGTCCTTAACGTCAGCATTGGCCTTTTCAAGGGCACTGTCAGATTGGCTCTTCATGGTGTTGGCATTTTGTAAGTTCTTCTTGGCATCGGCAAGGTTAGCTTGCTTTTGAGCCAGTACAGCTTTGGCATTCTTGAGCTTAGCTTGGGCGTCAGCAAGTGACATGCTGGAACCGCTATCGTGAGCTAACTTGTCTTGGGCAGCCTTTAGTTCGTCAGCAGCGTGTTGTGCTTCAGCCTTGGCATTAGTCAAGTCAGTACTTGCTTGGCTGGCTTCAGTAGTGGCTGTCTTGAGCTTAGCTTGTGCGTCTTGCAATGCTTGCTTGGCGCTGGCAAGTTGGGCTGCATGGTTGTCAGTCTTTGGAATAGCAACGTTCTTTTGCCATTCAGTTTGGAAGAACTTGCCGTTTGGATTGGTGTTGCTGCTGTTAAATTCGGAGTTGAAGTGGAATCCACCAGCGTTCTTGTTCTTTTGACCGGCAAAGTTAGTTACGTGATCAGAAGTGTCGTATTCGTAAGATACACCGAATTCGACTGGCTTGTTGGCGTTTGTTTCACGAATACCTAAAATGTCGGTAGCGTGACCGAAGCTTTCGCCCATGTCATCAAAGAGCATGGCCTTAATAGCGTCGTAGATACCACGTTGTAGGTCATTACGAGTAAGACCGTTATATTCACTTACCCAAGTACCGCTGGTAGCTAGAATGTCGTCTGGGTTGTCAGCAACGAATTTTTGGTGAGCGAATGAGATATCACCGCTCCATGATTCGTTAATGCCGACGCCCCATTGGTTGCCGACAGCTTCAATTCCGGCATTGTCGTGGCCCTTTTCCCATTGGTTCCATTGGTCATTGCTGTATCGATCAGCAACATCTTGTGCAATCTTGAGTGAACCATTAGTGATCTTATAAACTGGAGAACCAGCCTTTTGACGTAATGGGTTTAGTAATTGAGCTGCATATTGACTAGCAAACTTAGCATCTTCGTCGGATAAAGTGCCGTTGCTGTTCATGTGAACTGGAATAGCTTCGGCAGCTGGATCGTCTTGGTATTGGTTACTTTGATTGAGCTTCTTACTTTCACTAACTAGTTGTTGGTAATCACTATCAGACATGTTCTTCGGCTTTAAGTTTTGATCGATAAAGCCCATGCCGCCGCGTTCCTTGTTGATTTGGTTGAGGTAAGCGTCACTGGCGTTAATGGTGTTAACAACTTGAACACCTTGGCTTAATTGATCAACTGTCTTTTGAGCGTCATTAACGGCAGTTTGTGCGTTACTTTGTGCTCCGCTCTTTTCGTCATTAACCTTTTGAGCGTCATTGACCTTTGCGTCGGCCGCCTGCTTGGCGTCAGTCTTGGCTTGTACGTCATTGTGGTCTTGTGCGACTACTTGATCATGATTTTGTGCTGTTTGAACGTCGTTTTCAGCGTTCTTGACGTTGCTTTCGGCTTGACTGACGGCAGATTGATCATTGTTTACTCGATCAGTAGCGTCCTTGACGTTTTGGGTGGCGGTGTCAGCATTGGATTGTGCTTGACTTTGCTTGCTAGTAGCATCGGCTAACTTGCTTTGAGCATCTGTGGCGGCACCTTCGGCGGTCTTTGCGTCGGCTTGTGCTTGGTCTAAGGCGGCTTGTTCGTCGGCAGAAGTTGTACTTTGCTTTACGGCATTGTCGTAGTCATTTTGAGCTTGTGTTTGGGCATCTTGTGCGTTTTCAACGTCGGTTTGTGCTTGATTGGCCTTGTTGGTAGCAGTGGTGACGTCATTAGAAGCTTGGTTGACAGCACTTTGTGCGTTATCAACAGCGCCTTGTGCTTCGGTGCTCTTAGATGTAGCATGAACTAAGTTGTCTTGTGCATTTTGAGTGGCTTGGTGCGCATCAGCATTCGCCTTATTAGCGTCAGCATAAGCTTGGCGGCTGGCGTCTTGCTGAGTCTTTAAGTCACTAACTTGTGGATTTTGAGTCTGAGTTTGGGTATTAGCTTGGGTATTAACGGTATCAGCATGAACATTGCCTGTCACTGCCATTGTTCCACCGGTAACGGCGGCTGCAGCGGCAGCCATGGCTAATGTCTTCTTAGTATTCTTCTTTGTCATAATGTGTAATCTCCTTTGTATAAAAATTAGTACATTGAGAATTGGTAAATGAATGTAATCTCCAAACGATGAACCTTGAGGTAACTAAGTGTTACCAAATACAGTCAGCCGGAGTCGAACCGGAGAAGTCACCAATTGACCTGACTGTACTAACTGGTAATCAACCAGCTAGCTTAATCCTATGTTCAAAATGTTAAATCTTAACAATAAACCAATAACGCATGCTGTGCATGCGTTATTTATTTGACGGTTAAATCTTAGTTATGACGACGACGTTTAGTCATCCCAAGAGCACCAATCAATCCAGCTACACCGAGACCAATTAGTCCAGCTTCGTTGTGGTCACCTGTTTGAGGTAACTTACCATTGTTTAGGTCACTGCGCTTGAGCGTGGTGTTTTCACTTGAAATGGCGTTAGAAGCTTTGGTTAGCTGAGCGGCAGTTGTTGTCTTAACGATGTGACCGTTAATGACTTGGTATTCAGGCATGATTTGACCATTAGCATTAACAACTTGGCTGTTAATGACGTGAGTACCAGCTGGCAGACCTGGAACATTGGTAATGTCAGTTTGGGTCTGGTGCATTGCTGGGTTGTACTTAACGGTCAACTCAACTTGTTTGGTGATGGTTGAACCATCTGGGAAGGTGATTAGAACATTTTCGGTGTAGTCACCGGCATGTTGAGCGTCGTTGTTAGCCTTGGTTGGGTTTGCCCAGCTGATCTTGGTGCCTTCTGGTAAGACGTCACCAGGCATGGCAGCTAAGTTCATGAACATATTAGTGATGGCACTGTTTTCACGGTGTGGTGCGAATTGGTTGTCAAGACTTAGACTTGGCAATTGATCGCCTTCGTTGATTGTGAAGTGATCCTGAGTGAGCTTGACTTGTGATCCGTATTGTTGAGCGTCACTGATTAAATGGGCAGCAGCGTCATCATAAGCATTCTTCTTGGCTTGGAAGTTAGCTTTAGCCTTGTCGAGTTGGTCGTGAGCCGCATTGGCGTTAGCCTTAGCTGTGTCAAGCTTAGTTTGGGCACTGTTAAGAACATCTTTAGCTTGCTTGAGCTGATCAGTCTTTTGGCTGAGCAAGTCGTCAGCAGCCTTGGCATTGTCCTGTGCCTGCTTGAGTAATGTCTGTGCGTTTTGTAAGTCATTAAGCTTTTGAGTCAACTTTTGAACGCTATCTTGCTTGGCCTTTAGATCAGTTTGGGCTTGCTTGAGGGCTGATTGGGCTTGGTCAAGTCGGTCTTGACTGTCCTTAACGGCTTGGTTAGCGGTGTCTAGCTTTTGTTGGTCTTGCGCTAATTTGTTCTGGGCGTCGTGAAGCGCTTGTTCCTTGACAGTCCGGTTTTGGCTGGCTTCTTGAGCCACCTTTTGGGCTTGGGTCAACTTTTGAGTGGCAGTTTGAACGTTATTTTGAGCTGTTTGGTAAGCCGATTGAGCGTTCTTTAATTCGTTCTTAGCGTTAGCTAACTTGTCTTGAGCAGCCTTTTCAGCTTTTTGAGTCTTTGTTAAGACCGCCTTAGCAGCGTTCAAGTTTTGAACAGTCGTGTCATGAGCGGACTTAGCATTATTTAATGCAGTCTTAGCCTGATCAAGGGCCGTTTGCGCTTGGCTGGTAGCTGTTTCTAAGTCAGTGAGATCTTGTGATGGTGTGGATGGGGTGTCAACTGTGTTGATGAATGATAGTCCGCCACCGCCAGTAGTGCTTCCGGTTCCAACAAAGATTGTGTGATCTGTTTGGTCGGTTCCTAGAGTTAACGGATATGATGCGAAGTGGAGGTCTTTTCCTTGAATGACACCTTGTGCGTTGAATGGATCACCTGTTAACACAAGTGCGAGGTGGTATTCTTTAAAGTCACTTAGTCGTAAAGCGTGTGGTGTTCCGTTTCCGACAAGAGTGGTTTTGTATGGTTGGGATCCTACAAGGATGTCGTTGTTGTATCGACTGTATGTGTTGTTGAAGTCCATTGATAGTGTGTTCTTCATGGCTTCGATTCCAGCTAAATCAGTAGCAGCAATCCGACTCTTAAAGCCGAGAGCTTGGTGGACTGCATTCATCGCAGCGGCAATCAATTGGCTGGTTTCAGTGCCGATCCATTGCTGGTTAGTTACTGATTCGGTGGCAGCTTGTGCCATTGATTTGGCAACGTTTGTTTCGTTACTGAGAATGGTGCTGTTATCGCGAGCAGTTGGGCGGTAGTAAATCGTGATACCGTTCTTCATTGCGTTGAGATTGGCGTCACTGTGGTCACCGTTGCGCCATGCTTGGGCCGCTGTCTTGGCTGCGTTGGTAGCGGTAACGGTAATGCCTAATGATGCTGGGTCTGGCATATTTGCACTTTCATTAGCTTGTTTAGCAGCATTTAATTTATTTTGCGCATTAGTTAATGCCGTTTGCTTAGCGTTAACGTCGTTTTGTGCTTGGTCTAATGCCGTCTTGGCATTTTGTTCGCTTTCAGCCTTGCTGTTAACGTCAGCTTGGGCAGTCTTGACACTGTCTTGGGCTTGATTGACTTCACTTTGGGCTGTTTGAACGTCATCGTTCTTTTGACTGACGGCATCTTGAGCCGTCTTTTCGGCGTTTTGGGCCTTGGTTAAATCAGCTTGGGCTTGGGCGACATCATTTTGAGCACCTTGTTGGTCCAGGCTGCGCTCAGCCTGTGATACGGCCTGCTGATCGTTTTCGACGGTTTGTTGAGCTTGCTTAGCTTGGGCTTGGCTCTGGCTTAGATCAGCCTGAGCGCTCTTTACGTCACCCTGCTTGTCTTGCACTGCATTCCCAGCTGCTTTTTCAGCTGTTTGGGCGGTTTGTACATCAGCTTGGGCTTGACTGATCGCTTCAGGTGTAGCAGCCTGCGCATTGGTTTGTGCTTGGCTGAGGGCTTGCTGAGCACGTTCTGATGCTTGTTGAGCGTTGTTAACTGCTGTTTGAGCCGTTTGAACAGCTTGACGATCAGTGTTAACTTGAGCAGTTGCCTGGTTAACTTGACTGTCAGTTTGATCAGCCTTGCTTTGGGCGTCATTCATTGCACTTTGAGCGTCTTTCATGGCGTTGCCGGCAGCTTGTGCCTTGTCTTGTGCTTGTTCTTGTGCAGTCTTAACGACTTCTGATTGGTTGTTAGTCGTTGTTTGGCTGTCACTTGCTGAGTTAATCGTATCGGCATGTGCAGTGTTAGTGGCAGCTAGTGCTCCACCAGTAACGGCAGCAGCGGCTGCGGCTAAAGCAACGGCCTTTTTATTTGAATGTAATGTGGTCATGATTTGTAATTCTCCCCCATTTCGTTATTATCAAATTAAATTATATTAGTCTTTAGAAAGTAAATGTCCGAATTTCAGAAATCTGATAATTATTTCAAGTTACTACTTGAGCGCTTTATCCGCGTTACTTTTACATGACCGTTAATATCATCACGTCGTAGTACTAATTCTCCCTTAAGGTTGAATGCAAATGAAACATCATCCTTATGATTTTCTGAGTTAAGGAAAGTAAAAATATCGCCTTTAATACTGGTATTCATCGCGGTTTCACTGAACTTTTGCCAAGGTCCCATTCTAAGTACAACAGGAGCAGAATTGAGATTAGTAATCAACTCTAATGTTTCTTTTCTTATACGCTGTTGAAGTTCACCTCGGGTTAACTGCTTATTTGGTTTATGTTTACTCATTAACGTGTCCTCTTATATTGAATAGATACCTAATTCTTTCGACGTACACTGACTAAACCAAACATACCTAACATAGTAGCTAGGCCAAGAGCAATGAAACCATTACTGTTATTGCTTCCGGTTTGTGGTAATTTCCCGTTGTTAAGGTCAGAGCGCTTTGGAGTATTGTTGTTGCCAACTTCATTAGCAACTGACTTTACGTTATTGTTTGTAACCGCAGTTTGAGAACCATTTTCGCTAGGTGCAACGGTGACGTTGTGATCAGCCTTAGTTTGACCTTGATTACCACTTGGTTGAGTGGATGGCTGTTGGTCGTTAGGCTTTATTGTCGGCGTTAGTTTGCGCTTGTGCTTGCTGTACAGCTTGATCGGTTTGGGCTTGTTGCTTTACCGCGTTGTCATAGTCGTTCTGTGCCTTGCTTGCTTCAGCTTGGGATTGAGTAACTTCAGCTTGTGTGTTTTGTTCGGCAGTAGTTGCTGATTGGACCTTTTGAGAAGCAGCAGCAACGTCAGCTTGAGCAGAATCAACGTTGCCCTGTGCGGTAGTGTTCTTAGCACTAGCTTGAGCAAGATTGCTTTGTGCTTCAGTATTAGTCTTTTGGGCATTAGCGAGAGCTTCCCGGCTGGCGTCTTGCTGACTCTTTAGGTTACTAACTTGTGAATCTTGAGTTTGATTAGTAGTATCAGTTTGGGTATTAACGGTATCAGCATGAATATTGCCTGTCACTGCCATTGTTCCACCGGTAACGCCGGCTGCAGCGAGTGTAGAAAGTGTAAGTTTAGTTTTGAAGGTTATTTTTTATTGTCTTTTTTGGATTTGGTTGCTTGCATGGTAATATATCCCCCAATTCATCATATTTAATAGCATATTTATAATCAGTTTTATGATACCGCAAACTATACGGATACGTATAGCTAAGATTATACGTATACGCTCTTAAAACGAATATCAAGGTTTCATACGATTAAGTAAAAAAAGGTCGTATGAAAATGATTGATATTAAAGCCGTTGGTGCCAACATTGCCGACATCAGGCGTAAAAATAACCTAACACAAGAACAGCTAGCAGAGTTGGCAGGCCTTTCAACCAACTATATTGCACGTGTTGAGCGTGGCGAAATACAGAATTTTAGTGCCATCAATATGTTGAGGATTGCAGCAGCTTTGGATGTTAGTATTGACGAACTAGCTGAAGGCGCTCATGAAAAAGAAAAACTAAAGTCCAAGCCACACCGCAAAGAATTAAATAAGTTGTTAGATCAGATGGGACACGAAACTAGCGAATTGCTATCGCAATCATTCATTAAGACAATTCACTTAATCCAGGATAATAATTCAAAGCATGAAAAAAGCGGCAAGTAGCATTCAAAACTACTTGCCGCTATATTAATTACACAGTTGGATAAGATTGGGGCATTCCCCAATAAGAACGTTTTTTAATCATCCTCACGTTCCGCTTATAATCAGCGATTTCAAGGGTCTACTTTTTACGCAGTTATTAAATTGTGCGTAAAAATTTGAACTATTCGTATTCAATTGAAGATGGCCCTTTATCATCCCTATAATATCGGCATTTCTAGAGTCATTCCCTATTTTTGGTAGGGTTTTGGTAGGGTCAGTTATTTCGTTGAGTGCAGATGTTGATTGCCATTAAAAGCCAACCTATTCTCCTTGGCTTTTTTGAAGACGATATTACCTTCCATTTTATCAGCAATGCTTTCATCATTACGCGGCCACAAATGTGAAATGATGATATCTTTACCATCTTCGTCACAGTCATTACACTTATAGCTTTCTTGGTATAAATTCACACAATATAACTCGGCTGGCTTCAGCCGGACTTCACGGCTATACAAATGATTACCAATCTTTTTCATCTGTTCATGGCACTTTGGACAATCCTCATTAGTTAAATGAATCGTCTTATCTACTTGAGGTAACCTATCCAAAAAAGCGGTCCGCTGACCAGAAACCTTGGCTTTCCGATGACGCACCACTTGTTTTTTCTGCTTTTCAATCACTTCCGTGATTGAAACATTAGAATCTTGCAGCTGAGCTAGTTCATCATCACTAAACAGTGATTGCTGACCATCAACTACGGACTCAATTACTTCAGTTTTTTTCCCAAACATTTGGTTTTGTTGAAGCTTAATAATCGCTGTCAACTTATTAACCTGGTCCTTTAAAGCCTTGATTTGCTGCTTAAGCTCTCGATTCTCCTCTACTAAACTCTTACTCATAGTACGTCACCTCCCTTTAAATTATTCTTCGGTAATTATATCAAAGAACAACGATTTTAAACAGAGGTAATTCAATAAAAGGTACCTGGTTGGGCTGCTTTGATCCGACGAACTGGCAACGGGTTTAATCCTTTCAATAACCAATCCAATTGCCTAGCTAATAACTCTTTAGCTTCACTACTATGTCTTGGCCAGCTCAAATGACCATTCTCAAAACGCTTATAGAGTAAAATAAAGCCTTCACCGTCCCAAAGTAACCCTTTGAACCGATCATTACGTGACCCACAAAAGAGGAACAGAGAATTATCGTATAACTCTAGTCCATAGTTTTCCGCGATAACCATCGCCAGCCCATCAATTCCTTTACGTAAATCAGTTTTCCCGCAAACTAGATAAACATGGTCTGGATCGTGCCAGTTAATGAGCATAATGCACCACAGCCTTTACAATCTCGGCCGCAAGGCTGGGATTGGTGCCTTTGAAAATTGTTAATTGGATATTTCCAGCTTTCATTTTAACGACTGGCCGCGATGAAATTTTGGCCTTACTAACCGGCTTACCTTTGGCTTTGAAAACGGGTGCCACAATATCATGCTTCTCTTCCATAAAGAAATCCTCCTGTACTGAATCTTATGTCTTCAGTATAGGGGGATTGGTCGACCGCGCCTAGACGTATCGTTATTGACTGCTTACACATAACCACTTCGTATGGGCTAGACTATTTAGTTTATTAGCCATATTTATAAAACCTCTTTTCCCTTATTCGATTTTGGCTTGAACACCTACATCTTAAGACAAAAGAGGTCTTATTTATATAATTTTTATCGCCCACCCGCATAGCAGGTGGTTTTTTGTTTCGTGCACTCGCTTCGCTCACGCACTCAACTAGGTCTAAAGACATTAATCAAATCTGTTTGCTGAAAGCAAACAGTCTAGGCAATGACAACTAAGAATTACATTTCCATCCCCATTTTTTTATAGGATTCCATTCCACCAAGCCAAAGGTCGTCCATCGTTACGCCTCGTTCCTCGGCAAAGGCCATCATTAAGGTCATATGATCCATTAACTGGTATTTCTTATCTAGATTTGCTGGATCGACAACCTTAATTTGGGCCATCATTCCGCCATCTTCGTGTTCAATAATGTGGCAGTGGTACATGAAGACTCCTGGAACATGGTACCAAACCTTGATTACGACATGTTCTCCCGGATTAATGGCAACCGTATCCTTTAAACCAAGCTCGTTTGGGTGAGGAGTTTGACCATCACGGGAAATAACCGTAAAGGCCGTACCGTGCATATGATAAGGGTGGATCATTCCTGGAGCGTCATCAGTATTGGTAATATCCCACAACTGAACTTGACCTAGTCGCATTTGATAGTCAATCCGATCCATCTTGAACTTCTTACCATTCATTGCCACTTCCTCATCCATCCCATCTAAGGTAACCTTGTGAACCGGCAGTCCTGGGGTTACTGCTGGGTCCGGAGTAGTAAAGAGCGTAGTCGGTAATTCTCGGTTATCCGGAGTAAAGGACTGGACCCGGAAGCGAACCAAAGGTACATCATCGGAGTAAAGAGTTACCACATCGCCCGGTTTATAGTTACCAAAATCAACTATGATTTCCATTCGTTCAGCACAGGTAATTAAGACCCGGTTCATCTTAACTGGATGAGGAAGTAAACTTAAATCACCTGCAACCTGAGTGAATGACAGATCGTCGCTAAAGTGGAGCCGGAATTCCCGTCGGTTAGCACCGTTCAACAGGCGAAGACGAACTCGTTGAGTAGTAACGTTAAAATAAGGATTAATTGTCCCGTTAATCATTGGAGTTGGTCCTGCGACCCCATCTGGATCATAGTCTGCCCGGTAATCCCATTGGTTATTTTCGTGAAAGCGCCGATCTTGCAGGATAATTGGAAGGTCATCAACACCGTAGTTCCGTGGGAGTGGCAATTGGGCTTCTTGATCGTCTTGAATAATCGCTGCCGCCGCTAATCCGTGCCAAACCTGTTCGGCAGTTGACGGACATGGATGGGCATGAAGCCAAGTTAAGGCCGCTGGTTGATCAACCTTAAAGCTAATGTCCCGACTCTGACCAGGGTAAACCGGAGCGTGACAGCCCCCATCCTCAAGCGGGCCAGGAATTGCTAACCCGTGCCAGTGGAAAGTTGTTAATTCTGGTAGTTTATTAACTAAGTGGATGTGGGCTGTTTGTCCCTTTTTAAACACCACTGTTTTCCCTAATAAACTAGTGTTATAACCCCAGGTTTTGGTTTTAGCTCCGGGTAATAGCTGAGTTTCCCCCTCCTGGGCAACAATCGTGTAATAGACATCGTCAGTGGTTTCCTTGTCCGGCGTTAGCAATTCTGGAATCCGTAGTGGTTGTTGCGAAACAGCCGGTTCTACTAACGGGATGTAACCTCCATCATGATAGTCATACGCCGCTTCATCATAATAGTAATGATCAACTAATTTTTCCGTTGCCATAATTAGTCCTCCTCGTCCTTACTAAGTCCGATTGTGTTACTTTTTAATACTACTCGCCAACTCTTTAAGCGAGCAGAGGAACATTCCAATAGCCATCAGGTACATAGCAAGCATCATCTTATTCATAAAGGTTAGAATCAATACAACAATCCAGAAAAGGGGTAATCCCCCTGTGATAACTCTATTCATTTTTAATTTTCACTCCTTCAATAAAAAATTACCATATTTGGCAGTGATTCACAATGATTTTTAGGTTATATAAACTTTTTATTTTGCACTACCATCAATTACTGCTACGGACTATTTTGATTGAATCTAAATTATTTTATTTACTTATCACTTGTCTCCCAAAAAATTTTCTTGGTGGATTATAGAATGAAGTTAGCCACCTAATTGGTGGTAAATGCAAAAACGCCATCCGGCGTGACATCAGGTATCATATTAAGTGAATCAAACCTATATGAAAGGATGTCCGTCAAATGACGCACTTAAATGATACCATGCCCACTAACCTTTTGGCCACTCATCGCAAATATGCACACCTTACTAAAGAAGAGCGAGTGATGATTGCGACTTTAAAGTCGCAAGGACTTTCCAATCGCGCAATCGGTCGTCAATTAGGAGTGAACCACCAAACCATTAATAATGAGCTTAAACGTGGTACAGTTCGCCAAATTCGTCGTCAAAAATTCAATGGTAAGACTTACGATTACCCTTATTACATCTACAGTTATGAAGCTGGTCAGAATATTTATCTTAAATGCCACCAACGGTCCGGTCGTCCTCGTTTATATTACCGCTCAAAGCGTTTTTTACAATTGGCCGACCAATTAATGCTTGGTGAATTTGATGAGCATCGTTACTCTCCTCAAGCAGCTATTTATAAGGCACGTGATTTGATGAGTGATGATTCACTGATCCCTAAGTCTGTTGTGACTTTGTATCAGTGGATTAATGATGGTGTATTCCGTACGTCTAACTTGGACCTTTTTGAGAAAACTAAACGTAAACACCATCAATCTCATCCACAAGCCAAAAAGTGCTTAGGACCTAACATTGCTCAACGTCCACAGGTTGCGGACCAACGGTCCGAAATTGGTCATTGGGAACTAGACACTATTCAAGGTCATAAAGATGGCAAGAATAGCGTTCTTCTAGTAATGACTGATCGTTTTTCACGGGTTAATATTACGAGAAAAATTACCAGTAAAACTGCATATGCAGTGAATCATTTTTTGTTGAGTTGCGTCAGAAGCTTGGCAAGAATGCTTACTATCGCATTTTTAAAACAATTACTTCTGATAATGGTTCTGAATTTAGTGAGTTAACGCGAGTTCATGACCATGTTTTTTTACACTGTCCCATATTCTCCTTGGGAACGCGGATCCAATAAAATCAATAATCGTTTTCTCCGCAAGGAGATTACCAAAGGCCAAGCTATTAATGATTATAGTAGTGCCCAGATTATAGCGACCAATAACTGGATGAATCACTATCCACGAGCCATATTTAATGGACGTTCTGCAATGGATATTTACTGTAAAGCATTCTATCAAGAGATATCACGTTCTCATCAACCAATAATTAATTGGTCAGTGCTATTTATTTCAGCTTAGTGGCTAACTTATTCTTGAAATTTAGATACCTGTTATTTTTCGTCTATATGTTAACTAAGATGAAGTTCAAAATGAAAAAGCAATCAAACACTTACTATCAATTGTAAATGCTGATTGCTTTTTTCACGCTCAATATTATAAGTTTTGGTAGGGTTTTGGTAGGGAACAATGTTGCTTTTTATAGATTTGAATTGATTTTGCACCATTCAAATGCCGTTAAATTAGGATTCCGCTATCAAGTTAATAAGCAACATCATTCGTATTCGATTGTCGAAGGCGGCTTACTCGTGACGTCGTACAAGATTCGGTTAACGTGGTCGACTTCATTGACGATCCGAACGGAAATCTTTTGCAAGACGTCCCACGGAATCTTGGCGAAGTCCGCGGTCATCCCGTCAATCGACGTCACAGCCCGGATGGCAACGGCGTAGTCATATGTCCGACCATCACCCATGACCCCAACGGAACGAATGCCCGGCAGGACGGTGAAGTATTGCCAAATTTTCTCATCCAGGCCGGCCTTCTTGATTTCTTCTCGCAGGATGGCATCTGATTCCCGAACAATTTCCAACTTCTCTGGCGTGATTTCACCAATCACCCGGATTCCCAAACCAGGACCAGGAAACGGTTGTCGCCAAACCAGTTCGTGCGGAATCCCCAATTTTTCACCCAGCTCACGGGTCTCATCCTTGAAGAGCTTGCGCAGCGGTTCGATCAGCTTAAAGCCGAGCTTCTTCGGCAGGCCCCCAACATTGTGGTGGGACTTGATTGTCTGGGCCGTGTCCGTCCCGGATTCAATGACGTCAGTATACAGGGTTCCCTGAGCCAGGAAGTCCGCGTCCGGAATCTTCTTAGCTTCTTCATTGAAGACCTCAATAAATTCCTTGCCGATAATCTTCCGCTTTTGTTCGGGATCGGTCACCCCTGCCAGCTTACCCAGGAAGCGGTCAGCAGCGTCTACCTTGACGATGTTCACACCGAGGTCCTTGTTCAATGCCTTCATGACCTGGTCTGCTTCGTTCTTCCGCAACAGACCGTGGTCAACGAAGATACACGTCAGCTGGTCACCAATCGCCTTATGGATTAACACGGCCGTCACGCTGGAGTCGACCCCACCAGACAGGCCGAGGATAACCTTCTTGTCGCCGACTTCCTTGCGAATGTGTTCCACCTGCAAGTTAATGAAATCGTCCATCGTCCAGTTATCCTTCGCACCACAGACATCAAAGGCAAAGCGGCGCAGGATGTCCAACCCGTACTCGGAGTTGCGCACTTCGGCGTGGAATTGGATTCCGTAGAATTTCCGTTCATTATCCGCGATGGCTGAAATCGGGCAGTTCTTACTCGTTGCCGTTACCGTAAATCCAGCCGGTGCTTGAGTTACCAGGTCACCGTGGCTCATCCAAACATACTGTTTCTTCGGCAGGCCCTTAAACACGACGGCGTCATCATCGACCACCTCAATGTCCGCCCGACCGTATTCAGAATTATTGGCATTTTCGACCTTGCCACCTAAATCATAGGCCATCAGCTGCATCCCGTAACAGATACCAAGAATCGGAATCCCCAGTTTGAAGATCTCTGGATCAACCTTAAAGGCTCCTTCGTCGTATACACTGTTAGGGCCACCGGAGAAAATGATTCCCTTAGGGTTGATCTGCTTGATTTCGTCCGCTGTAATCTTGTGTGACAGGAGTTCGGAATAGACCCCAAAATCACGCAGGCGGCGGGTAATCAGCTGGTTGTACTGACTACCGAAGTCCAGGACGATAATCTTGTCAAAAGCATCTAAATTGATGTTTGCCACGTTGCCACTTCCTTCATCAAAGTTTCTTAACCATTATTAGGATAAGTTTACAGGCATAAAGCCGGACGGTCAACTCCCCTGAGCGATTAATCGTTTCTTTTTTCCTAAAAAAGGTGGGGTCAAAAGCAACGAACACCTTTTGGCCCCACCTACTCAGATGGAATATTTAATTCAGAATGGAATGTGATTAATAGTTAGCTATTTAGTGCCGCCGTTAACAGGGCTAATTCTTCATTGACGGCTTGCTGGTCCAGTTGGGTTAATTCCTCATTCACTCGCACAATCATTCTCATCACCCCTTTCTAAGGATCGTCATGAACTGGTCCACCACGTTTTCAACGGTAAAGCCATACTTTGCGCTGATGGCTGCTCCGTTACCGCTCATGCCGAAACCATCGACCCCAATCGTTGCTCCATCGAGGCCCACGTACTGGCCCCATGGCTGTGGACTAGCCATCTCAACAGCCAGGCGCGTCCGAACGGCATTAGGCAAAATTGCCTCCTTGTAGGTTGCCGGTTGTTCATTGAAGAGCTCCATGCTTGGGACAGAAACGACCCGGACATCGACCTGGTAGTTCTCTGCCAGGGACTTTTTAGCGGCCAGTGCCAGGGATAGTTCGGAACCACTAGCCATTAGAATCCCATCAGGAGTTCCCGCGGCATCGGCAGCCACATAGGCACCCCGTTGAACCGCCGCATTGATTGTTTCCGCCAGGACCGGTAAGTTCTGCCGGGAAGCCACAATTACACTTGGCCGGTCATCAGTTTGACCAATTACCCGCCAGGCCGCGACCACTTCGTTCGCGTCAGCAGGCCGGAACACCTGTACGTTTGGAATCGTCCGCAGCATTGCGAGCTGCTCAACCGGTTCGTGAGTAGGGCCATCCTCACCAACTGCTAACGAATCGTGGGTGAAGATAAAGACGGATGGCAAGTGTTGGAGCGCTGCGAGCCGGATGGCCGACTTGAGGTAGTCGCTAAAGACCATAAAGGTACTGCAATAGGCAGTGCTGCCGCCATGGAGGTTGATTCCATTTATGGCCGCCGCCATTGCAAACTCACGGACACCAAAGTAGATATTACGCCCACCGTAGTTGGCCGGACGGAAAATTTGATCATCCTTGAGAGCGGTCTTGTTAGATGAGAAGAGGTCCGCGGACCCGCCCCATAGCTGAGGGTTGGCAGCAGCCAGGTCCTGCATCGTTTCAGCGTTTGCAACCCGGGTCGATACCTCTTCGCCGACCTGGTGGTGACTGCACAGGTTAGCGGTGTCCATCCCCTGCCGTGTTAGTTGCTGGGCCGCCGTCGGGTATTCCTTCTGGTATTCAGCGAACATTTCCTGCCATTCCTGGTAGTTACGCACTTTATCCTCGATGTACTGGGCAAATTGCTGGTAAACCGCGGTTGGGTACTCAAACGGCTCATAAGGCCAGCCATAGTTTTCCCGCGTAATCGCCACATTCTGTTTCCCCAGCGGGCAACCGTGAACCTTATTCGTGCCCTCGTCAGGCGTGTTGTAGCCGATAATCGTCTTAACTTCGATCAGCGATGGTCGGCTAGTTTGTTGCGCGTTGCGGATTGCCTGGGCAATCGCGTTCAGGTCAGTACCATCCTCAACCAGCTGGTAATCCCAATGGGCAGCCTTAAAGCGGGCGGCAGCACTTTCGTTCGTACTCAGGCTCAGCGGCCCATCGAGGGTCACATCGTTTGAGTCGTAAAGAACGATCAGGTGACCAAGACGGTTCTTCCCAGCCAGGTTAATTGCTTCTTCGGCAACACCTTCCATCAGGTCACCGTCACCAACGATCGAGTAAGTGTAGTGGTCGACCAGCGGGTAACCAGGCCGGTTATACTGCACCGCCAAATGACGCTCCGCCATTGCCATCCCCACAGCCATGCCAAAGCCTTGCCCCAGCGGGCCGGTGGAAGCATCAACCCCTGGAGTCAGCTGGTACTCCGGGTGGCCTGGGGTTTTAGAGCCTAACTGCCGGAAGTTTTTGATGTCGGCCAGGCTAACTTCGAAGCCGTTAAAGTGGAGCAGGCTGTACAGCAAGGCTGAACAGTGCCCACCGGATAAGACGAAGCGGTCCCGGTTGAGCCACTTATCGTCCTGGGGATTAAAATTAAGGAACTTTTCCCAGAGAACGTAGGCCATTGGTGCCATACCGATTGGGGAACCTGGGTGGCCGCTCTTTGCCGCTTCAATCATGTCAATACTCATAAAACGCAGGGCATTGACAGCCAGCTGGTCGCTAATCGTAAAATCTTGTTGGCGCGCCCGGGTCACCGTTGTATTTAAACTACTAATCATACTTATCTAACCTCACTTATTTATTAAGACGCCGTCCACGTTGCTGTCACATAGCACGTCGGCTAATTCTTCTTCAAAAACGAAACCGCCATAAATGATTTGAACCTGCCCGGCAGTTTCTTGGTCATAAATAATCCGCAACGAGTCGCGAATTTGTCGGTGAGCAATCCTGATTCGCTGTGCGTCAGCTGGCAGGCGGCATTCGCCAGCCCAGCTCGGTGAATAAACAATCACCAGCCGCGCGACCGCTGCACGGCTCACCCCGGCTAGAACATTGGCCAGTCGCCGGCTCAGCAGGTAGGCAAAGTCAACGGGTGTCAGTCGAAGGTCTCCCTCATCAAGTTTCAAAACCGGTTGTTGGCTCCCCTGGAGCGTTGTCCGCAGCTGGTAGTTGAGCTCTCGTGACGAGTGGTCAAGCAGTGTCAGAACCCGGCAGTTACTGATAAGTTCCGGCGCGTCCATTCCAGCCCGCTGAATACGCAATTCACGGCTTGTCGTCCGCATTGTTTCAGGTACCACGTTACGTTTCGTTAGCATCTCGCTCACCCCTGCTTATTTCTTCTGCAGTTGTTCAAATTCGGCCCAATCCTTCTTAAACGTTGCTAGTCCCTTATCCGTCAACGGGTGTTCCCACAATTTTGGAATAAGGTGACCAGGAATGGTGGCGATGTCACAACCAGCCAGAGCGACCTGTTCAACGTGTTGGCAGTGGCGAATGGAAGCGGCGATGATTTCCGTCTGGTAGCCATAGATGTCAAAAATCTGCCGTAGCTTTTCAACTAATTCCAGCCCGCTCGCCCCGATGTCATCAAGCCGCCCCAGGAAGGGACTGACGTAGGTCGCCCCCGCCTTTGCAGCCAGCAATCCTTGTGCTGCGGAGAAGACCAGGGTAACGTTTGTCTTAATCCCTTCTTTTGACAGAATGTTGACGGCCTTTAAGCCCGCCTCGGTCATCGGAATCTTAACGACAATGTTGTCCGCCCACTTGCTGAGCTCCCGAGCCTGGGTCACCATCCCGTCAGTATCGTCAGCCGTTACTTCAGCACTGACCGGGCCATCGACAATCGCGCAAATCTCCTTTTCGACGGTTTCCCAGTCCTTACCTTCCCGGGCAATGATGGTTGGGTTAGTCGTCACCCCGTCTAGTAAGCCAAGGTCGTTGATCCGCTTAATTTCGTCGATGTTAGCAGTGTCCGCAAAAATCTTCATAGTGATAATCTCCTTCAAAGTTAGTTTCGCTGGTTAATCAGTATGCCTAAGTTCTTAATCGGTATTATTTAGCTTGTCAAGACAAGTAGACCAATTTATTTTTGTGCAACCAGTTGCATCTCCCAGCCAGCAGTAACTGTTTTTACTAAATTTTACTTTTTTACTAATTGTTTAGGCGGAAAATCGTTGATATATTTGGATTCTTTTCCAAATTTGCCGAGGTCGACAGATTTTGTTAAGATTTGTTTATTCAAGGAATTTTACTGGAGATGACTGGATGTTTGTACGTTCAAAGCAACTAGACCAATTAAAAAATTCAATAAGTGATTCGACAATTAAAGTGGTTTATGGTGTCCGCCGCGGGGGTAAAACAACCCTGCTGGAACAGCTTCGTTCCTATCTGAAACGGCAGGGGGTCCCGAGCGCACGGATTCTGATCTACGACTTTGATCACCCCGCTAACGCTCAGCAGGATCCTACGCAGCTTTTTCAGCAAATTAAAAAAAGGCTCACCAGGGACCAGGTTACCTACCTGTTCTTCGATGAGCTTGAAACGGTGCCCAACTATCAATTATTGGTGCAAAAGTTAGTTCACTTGCCGCGGGTCGACCTGTACATCACCAGCTCGGCGGTTAGCATCCAACGGCTAGCCAGTCAGTTTCCCTGCCGGATGGTCTACCTAGGTCCCTTACGCTTTCAGGAGTTTCTCACCTACCACCAGCTTTCCGCCAATTTAAGTTCGCTCTACCACTACCTCAACACCGGTGGTTTCCCCTTCGCGCAGGAAATCCGGAATTTTACGGCAGCACGCAACTATTTTGAGGGGGTGATCAATACAATCATTCTCAACGGCTTTTCCCAGCGCAACACCCTGTGCAACGCGGGCCTCGTCCAGCAGCTGGCCCTCTTCTTAGCCAACCATGCTGGGGAATTGACCAACGTTTCCCGGGTAGTTGCCAGCTTGCAGGACGGCAGCGTGAATGTTTCCAACAAGACCCTTGCCGCCTACCTCGATTTCCTTCAACAGGGCTTCCTCTTTTCCCCCTGCCAGGAGCTCAACCTGAAAACAGGCATGGCCAAGCCGACCAACGCTCAGTATTTTCCAATTGATCCATCCCTGCGGTCGATTTTGGCGAACAAGCAAAACGCCCTGTCAGAACGAAATTTGGCAATCGTTGTGTTCAACGAGTTACGCAGCCGTGGCTACCAGGTCTTTACCAGCTGTAAGGGGCATCCCGTAACCTTTGTCGGCATCCAAAACCAGCAGCGGCACTACTTCCAGTTCAACTTTTCCCTACTCACCGACGCGGCTTACCAAAAAACGGTGGCGGACCTGCACCGCCTCCCTGACGATGGTCCCCGGACGTTGATCCTTGCTAAGCAGGGCGATCACCAGCTCCCCGGCGATGACCAGGTCCAAACAGTGAGCCTGGTTGACTGGCTGATGACGGAATAGGCAAAGAGGGAATACCCCGGCTTCGCCTCCGGTGTCTCGTTCAGCCTAAAAATGAAAGGCGGCAGCACTTGATAAAAACCAAGTACTGACGCCTTTCATATTTTATTCTCTTACCCCCGCCGCAAGTAGAGGCGGTCAACCACATGACCATGGGTCTTGTGCAAAATCAAGTTGGCCCTAGTCTTCGTTGGCAGGATAAAGTCGATCAGGTTGGGCAGGTCGACCCGCCGCCACACATCTTTAGCCATCGCGAAGGCTTCCTCCTGGTTTCCCTGTGAGTACGGATAGTAGTAGTTAGACGGGTCCGTGAAGGCCGTTTTTAAGAGCAGGCCAAAACGCTGCAAGTACCAACACTCAATTAAATCTGGGTCGGCATCGACGTAGATCGACCAGTCGAAATAGTCGCTGACATACAGGCGCTGGTTGCTTGGCAACTGTAAGGTATTGATTCCCTCAACAATCAAGATGTCTGGACGGTCAATTACCAGGGGCTTGTCTGGCTGAACATCGTAAACCTGGTGAGAATAGGTTGGCGCCGTGACTACTGGTTCGCCCGCCTTAACATCGTTGAGGAACTTGAGGAGCTTCTCCATGTCGTAGGACTCTGGAAAACCTTTCCGATCCATAATCCCCCGCCGTTTCAACTCCGCGTTCGGGTACAGGAAACCATCCGTGGTCATCAATTCGACCCGCTTATCCGGCAGTAGTTTGTTTAGCAAAATACTGAGAAGCCGGGCAATTGTACTCTTCCCGACCGCCACCGATCCGGCAATGCCAATGATATAGGGGACCCGTCGTACTGGCTGCTGCAAAAAGTTGGCCTTTTGCATCTGCCATTCCAAAAAGTTTTGATAGTGTAATTGGAGCAGCTTAATCAGTGGCAGGTACACATCCTGAACGTCCGTCAACGAAATCCGGTCATTCAAGGACTTGATTTCGTCAAGGTTATCTTGGCTCAGACGGACAGAATCAGTTGGAAAAAAGCGGTGCCAGGTTTGCCGGTCAAATTGTTCGTAATTCATCCATTCATCCATTTTTAAAATCCCTTTGTCGTCTATTTGTAAGCGTTTACTATCAATCATAGCACATTTCGTCCAACATACCATTTTGTTCGAGCTTTCACTATTTTTAGCAAGCGCTAGACGCAATCTTTCACCAGTATAGCAAATTTAGGTTAACCTGCGGGGGATAATCTAGCTTATAATTAAGAAAAACCAACAAGGAGTATTGCCATGACTGTTTTTACCACTACTTTAACAGCGACAATTAACCAAACTACCGAAACGAGCGCTCGCGCCCCCTTCATTCTGCAGCTCAGCAGCGGCGACCTGCCTCTCACGACTTTCCGCTACTACCTAATTCAGGACAACCACTACCTGACGGCCTTTAACCGGCTCCACCAGGAAATTGCGACCCACTTGCCAGCAAACGAAGGCGCGATTTTAAGCCACCTCGGGGAAGGAGAAGACGCTGCCCGCCAACGGATGCACAGGGAAATCGGCCTGGGCACACAGGAACTGCAAGAAACTCCCGTCGCCCCTAACGCATACTCCTACATCACCCATATGTACTACCAGCTAGACCGTTACGGCGCCGCAGCTGCTATCGCCGGTCTCCTTCCCTGCTACTGGCTGTACAGTGAGCTGGCCCAGCGTTTAGCCGTCAAGCACAGCCCGGTTCACCTGTACCAGGAGTTCTTTGACAGCTACACCGCCGCAGATTTCACTACCAGCACGGAACAAATGAAGGCGATCGTCAACCAGCAAGCCGCGAGTGTCGACGAACTTGGCCGCCAGCAAATGACCCGGGCATTTCAAATTTCCTGCTACTACGAGGAGCAGTTTTGGCAAATGGCCTTTGACCAGCAGGAATGGCAGTAGGCTGAAAGAAAATAATAACGAACAAGGCCATAGTGCGCATCATCCCCTAATCCGCACTGTGGCCTTCGTTGTTAATTTTTCACTGTTTTGATGAGTCGAGCAACGTTTTCTGCCGTCAGTGCGATATCGTGCGGTCCATCTGCAATCGCCTGTTCCAACGGTTTTGCTCCCACGGGGGTCGCAAAAATTGCGTCCATTGCTTCTTGACCGTATAAGCTGTCAATCCCCTTGCCAACGTTGCCGGCCAGCACAATGACCGGTGCCTGCGGAGCCACCGTCTTCGTTGCCAGTGCGACCCCATATGGCGTCTTACCAAACTTGGTCTGGAAATCAATGCCACCTTCACCGGTAAAGACCAGGTCGGCATCCACCGCCCGTTCCTTGAGCTTGGTAAATTCAACAACCAGGTCAATTCCCCGGGCCATCTCGGAATTGGTAAAGGCTATTAGACCGGTTCCAAGGCCCCCAGCGGCGCCGGCCCCCGGCCGTTGTTCAAGGTCCAGGTGGAGGTCTCGTTTAATGATCTCCGCGTAGTGGTGCAAGTTTCGGTCCAGGATGCTAACCATTTCCGGAGTTGCGCCCTTCTGCGGTCCAAATACCGCGGAAGCCCCTTCCTTCCCGGTCAATGGGTTGGTAACGTCCGATGCAATCAATACCTGGGTGGTTTGGATTCGGGGATCTAAATCACGGACATCAATCCGGGCAAGTCGGTCGAGGGCGCCACCGCCGAGCGGGAGTTCATTACCACTCGCATCCAGCAAGTGAGCACCAAGTGCTTGGGCCATCCCCGCGCCGCCGTCGTTGGTAGCTGAGCCCCCAATCCCGAGAATAATCTTTCTGACGCCATGGTTCAGTGCGTCGAGCATTAATTCTCCGGTACCATAAGTCGTCGCAATCATTGGGTTATGCGTCTGGTCGTTAACATACTGAATGCCACTAGCCTGAGCCATTTCGATTACCGCCGTCCGGCCATCACCCAAGATGCCATAGTAGGCCTCGCTCAGTTCGTTCAGCGGGTTGTGAACCCTTTTCTTCATCAGGTGGCCCCGCGTAGCATCGACTAGCGATTGGACGGTTCCCTCCCCGCCATCAGCCATGGGGACCAGCTCATAATCTGCTTTCGGAAAGATCCGGGCGACACCGGTCCGAATCGCTTCAGCTACCTGCTTGGCAGTCAGCGAACCCTTAAATGAGTCCGGTGCAATCACAATCTTCATCATAATTCCTCCTTACCGGCTATTAAATCAAGTGCAGGAAACCATATAGAACCGTGGCGGTCAGACAAGCCGAGCCCCCACAAATCGCTTCGTATAAGATTCCCTGTGAGCGCTGCTTGATGTCCATGTTCATGGCGTTTGCGGTGACGTGGAAGTAGTTTCCCTGGGGCAGCTGGTCGATTACGATTGCCCCCGTGTGAACCATCGCTGCCGCTGCTAATGGCTGGACCCCAAAACCCAAAATTGCCTTGGAGAAGGAACCAGTAGCCAGGATAACACCGGTCGAAGTAGACGCCGCGGCACCAGCCATTAAAATACCAGAAAGTGGCGCTAGGAAGACCCCGGAAATGTGACTGACCTTGATTGCGGAAATCAGTAGCTGCGGCAGGCTCGATTCGGTAATCGTCGCCCCAATTGCCCCGGCACCAATCAAGATCATGACCACCGGCGTCATCTTCACCATCCCGGTCTGGGCATATTCACGAATCCGTTTCCCCTTGTGCATTGCTAATGCCCCGATAATCGCGGCAAATGGCAGGACGTAGGTCGCGTCTAAGTCAATCGTACTCATCCAGTGCACATGCAGGAGCTAGCCAATCGGGTTAATCAATAGCAAAACAACCGCGATGATTGGCGTAACTAACGAGGAGCCCAGGGATGGCAAATCTTCTTGCTCAATCCGGGGATTATCAGCCAGGTCAGCTGGCAAGACCGCGTCACCCTTATGTTTAATCAGTGAAGCAACGATCACCGTCACGATTAACGCCACAACCGCTGGAATGAAGTCAGCAATCATGACCTGACTGAGGTTGAGGCCAAAACCCTTCGCCGCCGCAATCGTGTTCGCGTTTGGTGAAATAATGTTGCCGGCCTTGCCACCACCAGAAAGGGCAACCAGCAGGGCGAGTTTTGAAATATGGCTCCGTTCGCCGACCTCCAGTGCAATCGGTGCCACAATTAGCACCGCGACCGGGATAAAAACGCCAACCGCGGTGATCACCATCGTGGCTAAGGCCAGGGCTAGGATCGCCATCCGGTCACCCATCTTGCCAACAATGGTCCGGGCAATCGTGTTGGCGGCCCCCGAATCCATCATCACGCCGGCTAACACTCCGGCGGCCAGGACCCGAACGACCGTCCCCATAACACTCTGGGAACCCTTCACCAGAATATTAACGGTCTGCAACAGACTGGCGCCACCAACCAGTGAGCCAATAATTGCACCAATAAGCAGCGAGTACACCGCATCGACTTTTCTTAAAATCAAAATAATTACAATGGCTAGGGAGTGGGACAGAACTAGTTTGTCTAGTTCGTTGTCCCACCCCCGCAAGGATGGCTAGGTTGGTCAAGCGCTGATAAATCAGCGTTTGAACTGCCAGCCAGCTACTGCGCTATTGCATTTTTATCTTTAAAACAGTAAAGAGACTGAGTTAATTTCCAGCCTCACCCCACCAAGAAACAAGCACAGCTTACCATCCCCTTTATCTATCAATAATAAACACAAATTAAGAATACGCCGATTAGATTGAGAATACAATAACAAGCTGTTTAGGGAGCAGAAACATTAGGTTAATCTTGCTTTCATGTTGCTTAGTCGGGACGGCTGCCAGACCTTATCGGCCCAGTTTGTTAAGTCACATACAATCTTAAATAGTGAAAACAAAAAGTGGACCGGTACCCAGCAGGCAACCAATCCACTTTTTATTATGCAGTTGCCGGATCATCACCGGCAATTTTGGTTTTATTGAGCAGCAGTGATGAAGTAACGACCGATACTGATGAAAATGCCATCGCCAAGGCCGCCAGCTCCGGACTGAGTTGGAAGCCGACCGCCATAAACAAGCCGGCGGCAATCGGGATCCCGACCGTGTTGTAAACCAGCGCCCAGAAGAGGTTCAGCTTAATCCGGTTAAAGGTCTTCTTGGAAATATCTAAAGCCCGTACGACCCCACGTAAATCATTTTGAACCAAGACAATGCCACCGGAATCAATTGCGATATCCGTTCCGGAACCCATGGCGATCCCAACGTCTGCCGTCGAGAGGGCTGGGGCATCATTGATTCCGTCACCGACAAAGGCCACCTTAGCACCCGCATTCTGGAGTTCCTTGATATGCTGGGCCTTTTCGTTTGGCAAGACGCCAGCAATCACCTGGTCGATGCCGACCTGGTCAGCAATTGCTTGAGCGACCGCCGCATTATCACCGGTCAGCATCACCGTTTTGAGTCCCCGGGCCCTCAACTCCTTAATTGCTTCTGGCGAACTAGCCTTCGGGACATCTTGAATGGCAATTAGGCCGATAATGTTCCACGCTAAGCCAACGTAGACTACCGTCTTGGCTTCACTTTGCAGTTTCTCCGCCGTCATTTTCATTTCCCGGGAAATATTAATTTCCTCGAGGAGGCGTTCACTGCCGACGAAGGCTTCCTGACCCTGGTACTCGGCCCGGACGCCTTTCCCTTCGATGGCCGCAAATTCACGGACCTGTTCAATGTTCAAGCCATCATCCGCGGCCCGCTTCATGATTGCCGTTGCCAGCGGGTGTTCGGAGGATTCTTCTAGGCTGGCGGCAACTTGCAGAACCTGCTTAGTATCCCCGATGATATCCGTTACCTGAGGCTTACCGACAGTAATCGTCCCGGTCTTATCAAAGACGACCGTGTCCAGATCACTGACTTCCTGGAGCACTTCCCCATTCTTGATGAGCACACCCATCTTGGCACTACGGGCGGTCCCCACCATCAGCGCCGTTGGGGTCGCCAAACCGAGCGCACATGGGCAGGCAATCACTACCACGGATACGGCAAACAGCATCGCTTGCACTGCCGTAGCGTCGAGGAAGGAATACCAGATGACAAAAGTTAAAATGGCGATTACAAGCACCGCAGGCACGAAGATGTTAGAAATCTTGTCGGTCAGGTTCTGGATCGGGGCGTGACTCGTCTGGGCTTTCTTTACCATGTCGACAATCTGGGCCAGCATGGTATCAGAGCCGATTTTAGTGGCCTTGAAGGTAATCGTCCCGTTACTGTTGATCGTAGAACCAACGACCATATCCCCGACCTTTTTTACTACTGGAATGCTTTCCCCGGTGACCATCGACTCGTCGATAGTGGAGGAACCCGCGGTGATTTGGCCGTCAACTGGGACCTTTTCACCCGGCTTAACCCGGATTAAGTCACCAACTTGGACCCGGTCCAGCGGTACCTTAACGAATTGGCCGTCCTTCAGCACCTCAGCATCCTTGGCCTGGAGTCCCATCAGCTTGCCAAGGGCATTGGAAGCGTTGTTGTGCATTTTCTCCTCCATTGCGTCACCAAGCAGGACGAAGACGGTCACAAAGGCCGCACTTTCAAAGTAAACCGGGCGGCCGGTTACCATCGCAAAAACACTATAAAAGTAGGCCACGGCAGTCCCGGCCGCTACCAGGGTGTTCATGTTGGCACTGTGCTTCTTAAAGGCCCCAATCGCGCTCTTCCAGTATGGGGCCGCCGAAATCAGCATGATAATGGTCGTCGTGACTAGGGCAATCCAGTTGTAGGCGGGCATCATCCAGTGAAAGGGCATCGCTAACATCTGGACGAGCATCGGGATTGCCAGGATAAAGGAAATCCAGAAACGCTGGATGTTAGTCAGCTTCATCACTTTACGACCACCTTTCCGTGGAACATATCCATGCCGCAAGCGTAGTTGTAGGTGCCGGGCTGGTCGGTCGGAATATTAACGGTAACCTCCTTTTGGCCATCGAGCTTCACGTCGACGTCGAGGTCCTTGAAGACGACTTCATTCATGCAGCCCATGTTGTCAGAAGGAATAAATTTCAACTGCGCCGGCTTGCCCTGCTTAAAGGTCACCACCTCCGGCTTATAGCCATGGTTAGCAGCATTGACGGCAAATTTTTTACTCTGTTCTTTTGAAAAAATACTCATTATTTTACAACGACCTTTCCGTGAAACATATCCATACCACAAGCAAAATTAAACGTTTCTTTCTTATCCGTCGGGATTTTAATCGACGTCACCTTTTGTTTCGTCAAGTCTTTATTGACCCCAAGTTGCTCAAAAACGACGTGCGACAGGCAGGCCGTCGAATCATGCATCTCAAAGTTAACCTCGGCTGGGACGCCTTTTTTCAGCACCACGGTCGCCGGGGAATAGCCGCCGTCGACCACGATGGTCGCGTTTTGGACGTCATCAACCACCGTTGACTGGCCGACCGCTTCCGTATGCTTGCCCAAGAACCACCACAGGATAAAGGCGATTGCTAACAGGCCCACAATCAGCACCAGGAGTTGACTAATATTCATTTTTTCACCTCATTAACAAAAATGTTCACCCTTATACAGGCAGTTACAAGGAACTGTTTCGGGCGCCGTCCGCGCCTTTTCATCGATCACCTTGCGCATGGTCGCCAGGTCCGTTTGCGAAACTGGAGAATCCTTCAGCAGCTGTAGCAAGATTTCACCCTTGTGCATATCACACAACTTATCAAGAAACTGCCGCGCCATTTGCGACATCATCGCTGTCTGACTGACAGTCGGAATATAGATAAAGCGCCGCCCGTCCGGCTCGGTCCGCAACAGGCCCTTTTTCACCAACCGGCGCAGCAGGGTTTTGATTGTTGATTCGGTCCAATCACACTCAGCCTGAAGTTCAGTAATCACCTTGTTGCTGTGGGCCTTACCCAGTGTCCAGATAATCCGCATGACTTCCCACTCGGCATCTGTAATTGCACTCTCTTGTTCTACCTCGTCTTTCATCTATTCGCCCCTCTTCCGTTTTAGTTTACAATTGTAACTATAAGCTTAGTGTTTACATTTGTAAACAATAAAGAATTAAAAAAAGAGGCTGGAAATTAACTCAACCTCTTTAATATTTTAAAGTTAGTAATGCATCAGCGCAGTAGCTGGCTGGCAGTTCAAACGCTGATAAATCAGCGTTTGAACAACCTAGCCATCCTTGCGGAGGTTCGAAGACAAACGCCCCAAATCAGCTTGCTAGCCGGTTTGGGGCGTTTTTTCTCACTCTCATTCTCTGTCATTATGGCTTCGGGAAGTTCAGCTTAGGATAATCCTTTAGCTCAGGTGCGTCCGTCGAATAGTCGTCAATCGTTGTCTGATTATTATTCTTCGTCTTCGCACTGGTTTTCTGCTTCTTTTGTGCGTCTTGCAGGTTGCGCAAGCTCTTCTTCAGGTTATAAGTGTAGTCCTTCTTATCAACCTTCTTAAAGCCTGGCAACTTGTAGAAGCGGAGCAGGTCACCGTTGACGACCCGGTCGGAGAGGCCAAGGTCCGTGGTAACGTACTTTTGAATCTTGCTAAATTCCTTCTTCTGCTTAGCTGTCGCCTTGGTAATCTGCTTACCGTTCTTGGTGTAGTAGTAGTCACCATTGTACTTAGTGTACTTTGGCGTTACCCAGTCACCATTCCGGAATGGCACAATCTGGTTCCGTCCTGGAGAAAGCAGGTCTTGACCAAACTGAATGTAGTTTTTAGAACTGATTCCCAGCAGGTCTTCGATGGTCGGCAGCACATCGATTTCACCACCGTAAGTGTGATCAATTCCACCCTTGAGGCCTGGCATATTAATCATAAATGGTACCTTTTGAAACATTGCCAGGTCGTAGTTGGTAACCTTCTTCTTGTGAAGGATCTGGGCAATCGCTGGCTGGTGGTTGTTGGAAATCCCGTAGTGGTCACCATACAGGATCAGAACGCTGTTTTGCCGCAGCCCGGACTTGTCCAGGTAGTCGAGGAATTCGCCGAGGGACTCATCAAGGTAGCGCGCCGTCTGTACGTACGGATCTACGGTGTCATCACCGGTGTTCCACGGCTGGATATCCTTATTTTGCTTATCCAAGATGTACGGGTAGTGGTTCGTCACCGTAATCAGCTTCGCGTAGAACGGCTGCGGGAGCTGCTCGATATAGTGAGCACTCTCCTTCATAAAAATCTTATCCTTCATCCCGTAGCCGGCATCGTAGTCCTTGGTCTTCGGGTAGTACTCCTTGCTAAAGAAGTACTGGTAGCCAAATGACTTGTAGGCATTGTCACGGTTCCAAAAACTCGGGACATCCCCGTGGAAGGAGGCCGTCGTATAACCAAGTTTCTGATGGAGGAGGGCCGGTGCGGACTGGAAGGTATTAGTCGTGCCGTCAGTAACCATCGCGGACCCTTCTGGCAAACCGTACAATGAGTTTTCCAGCATCATTTCCGCGTCGGCCGTCTTCCCCTGACCAACCTGGTGGAAGAAGTTATCAAAGGCCAGCGTGTCGCTCGCGTGGTAGAGCTTGTTCAGGTTTGGCATTACCTCCTGGCCATCCTGCTTATAGTCAATCATAAACTGTTGGAGACTCTCCAGGTGAATGACAAAGATATTTTTCCCCTTTGCCACCCCTTCATACTGGACGTTGGGCCCCGCGTAGTTGTGGTGGATGAAGTTCAGGACTGGTTTCAGCTGATCCTGGTCGGCCCGGGCCTTAACCACGCTATTATGGGTGGTCTTAACCCCGTCGTAAATCGTGTAAGCCTGCAAGCCGAGGTACTTCACAATGTAGTTATTATCAAAGGTCCGCGTCAGCAGCTGGGAACGGTCTGACTCCGCCATTCCCAAGTTCGCACCAAACAGGACGAAACCGAGGGCGGTCACCGTCATCGCATAGCGAATTTTAAAGCGCCGCATATCCACCCGGATCAAGTGGAAGAGCAATACCAGGGCAAGGATAATGACGTCCGCATAAACCAGGAAGTCCTCCGGGCGGATAATCCCCATCAAACTCTTTCCCAGGTTATTGGAAGCCGCTCCCGACCCCTTGATCACGTTAAAGGTGATAAAGTCGGAAAACTCCCGGTAGTATAAAATATTGGAGAACAGCCAGGTTGACAGTAATGCATTAATAATCAGCATTAGCCAATAGGACAGCCGTCCCCTAAAGTACAGCGCGATTCCCAGGAAGACCAAGGCCCCCGGGATCGTATTAAAGGCCAGTAGGAAGTGTTGCATACTCCCCTTCACGCCAAGGTTGAATTCATTCTGATATGCCCAGTAACTCTTAATACAGAATAAGAGCACGACGAGCAGAAAGAACCCGAGCTTAGTATTTAAGCCGCGGCGCAACTTCTGCAACGCTGTTTTCATTGATTAGTTCCTCCATAAAAAGTATCAGCATTAACAATAATACATTCTAAGCGTTAAAGGCAATTGACAAAAGCCTATTTTTCAAAAATTTTAAGATTACGGGCAACTTTTTCGCCGGCACCGCTTACAGCCACTTACGCTTCCCGCGTGAAGATGTTAAGATTGGTGGTTGTAATTTGTGGAAGGGGAAATCGGATACCATGTCAATTAACAAACGCCAAGCAGATTTAATGTTGTTTATCGTCGCCATCCTCTGGGGAAGCAGCTACGTCTTCGCCAAGCTCACCGTGGAGGCGGGGATGCACTCCGGCCTCATCAACGCCTGCCGGGGGACCATGTGTGCACTAGCCGGCGGCCTAATTTTCTTCAAGAAGATCCGGCACATGACCTGGGTTGACTTCCGCCTCGGCCTGGTCATCGGCACCATCAACTTCTTGGGCTACTACTTGCAGACCGATGCTCTCCGCTACACGACCCCAGCGAAGAACGCCTTCTTGACGACCATGTACATCGTCGTGGCGCCCTTCCTCCTCTGGCTCTTCTGGCGGGAACGTCCCCAGCGAAAGGCCTACCTTTCGATTAGCCTGTCAATCCTTGGAATGGCAATCCTGACCAACGTCTTTGCCGGACATTTCCACCTCCAGTACGGCGACTTTTTGACCCTCGTTTCCACCTTCTTCTGGGCCGGGCAAATTATTTTCTTCGCCAAGTATGCCCCACACGCGTCCAGTCCCTGGGTGATTATTTTCATGATTGGGCTGTGCCAGGGAACCTTCGGCTGGATTACCACCTTCCTCTTTGAGCGTCCTAGTTTGGGCAGTGTCCACTGGGTGCAAGCGCTGATTCCATTGGCAATTCTCACTATCGGGATCACGTTCTTAGCCCAGGGAATGCAGATTACCGGTCAAGCTCATACCGACGCCACTACGGCGGGGTTAATTTTAATGCTGGAATCCTTCTTTGCTAGTGTGATGTCCGTCATTATGGGCTACGACCCCCTAACTCCGCAACTGGTCATCGGCGGGGTTATCCTGCTAGTCGCCAACGCCATTATGGAAGTTGACCTGCGGAGCTTGGTGGTTTTGAAAAGAAAAATGTTTTAATAACAATAAACGGCTGTGGAACGCGTTCCACAGCCGTTTTGCTTATTTATTAATCAACTCATATTCGTCAGCCGGCACCTGGTCCAGCAACGGTGTCACCTTCCCGACTGCGGTCAGGGTCAGCTCGTGCATCGCCCGGGAACAAATCGTGTAAAGCAACTGGCGCTCATCATCCCCGTGGTACTGCTGGTCGTTGGCGTTCCAGACGATAACGGCGTCAAACTCCAGTCCCTTCGCCAGAAATGACGGGACAATAATCGTCCCCTTAACCAGCCGCTGGTTTTCCGTCCGAATCAGGGTCGTCTTGACGCCCCGCTGCTCAAGGGCCTTGCACAACTGCTCGCTGTCCTCAAGGGTCTTGCCAATGATGGCGACCTGGTCATGCTCCTGCTGGTACTTTTGCAGGGTTGCCTCCAGGGCGTCCACGCTGCCGTCAAAAGTCTTGCTTTCGACGACCTGCGGCAAGTCACCATCCCGGTCAAAGGCTTCAATCGCCTCCCCGTCTAGCAGGATGTGCTTGGTGAAGTCAGTAATCTGCTTAGTCGACCGGTAGGACTTCGTTAGCTGAACGACCTTGGTTTTCTCCGGATCAAACATCGTACTCAGCTGGCGGAGGAGACTCTTGCTATTTTCGTGGGTAAAGATGGCCTGGTTGAGGTCCCCCAGCAATGTAAACTTAGCCCGCGGAAAGCGGAACTTGAGGTAGGCCAGCTGGTAAGGGTCGTAATCCTGGACCTCGTCGACAAAGACGTAGCGAATGTCGCGTTGACCGTGCTTCCCCGTAATCAGGTCGTACAGGTAGAGGTAGATGGTAACCCCCGTTGCACTGATCTGCCGTTTCTTGAGACCCTCCTTGGTCTGGTCAACGAAGGCCTGCCACTGGTCGGGCGTCAAGCCGTAATCCGCCAAGTTAACCAGCTTAGGTGTCACCCGGAGGAGGTGGAGGTACTGGCCATTGATATTGAGCCACTGGTTATGGTTGATCGCCCGCTTGATTGGCTCAAAGGCTTGCATGACAATCTTCCGGGCCAGGAACTTAAACTCCTTATCATCACTCTCAAATTCCCGTGGTTCGTTCGCAAAGAGGGTGTCCAGCTCCTCCTTGCTCAGGCTCTGGACCCGCTCCTCAACCCACTTGCTCCGCATTTCCGTGCTGACCCGGTGGTTGAGGTACTTGATCAGCTCCTCCTTCGTGCCGTCTAAGCGGTTGCCGAGCTTGTAGTTGTTGTTAAAGGAATAGTAAATTTCCCGAATCTTGTCCTTGCTGATAAAGACCTTGCCGTTGAACATGATGTTCCGGAAGCGCATGTTGGCGTGACCTAAATGCTTGGCGTACCGGCCCGTTGCCTCAAAGTAGTGTAGACTGGTTAGCAGCCGCTGGGCATTCTTATTCGCCTCATCCTGGCTGGCTGCAAAGCGCTGGGTAAGCGTTTGGACATGGAGTCCTGGAACCCGCCGATTGGCAAACTGGAAGTAGGTCATCTGGACCATGTTATGTTCACCCAGCTCCGGCAAGACCTGGTCGATGTAGTCGTTGAAGAGCTGGTTGGGTGAAAAGAGGACTACCTGGGAGGAGGTCAGGTGCCCCCGGTAACGGTAGAGCAGCCAGGCAACCCGTTGCAGAACCGCCGCGGTTTTACCAGAGCCCGCCGCTCCCTGAACAAAGAGGAGGTCGTCCTTGGTATCTCGGATGATTTCGTTTTGCGTCCGTTGGATGGTCGTGACGATGCTCTTCATCTTGGTACTGGAGTGGTTGCCGAGGGCTTCCAGCAGCATCTGGTCACCAACCTGTTCGTCGGTGTCAAAGATGGTGACGATCGTGCCGTCCTTGATCTGGAACTGCCGTTTAAGGGTCAGGTCGACCTCTTGGGGACCCACCGGCGTTTCGTAGCTGACCTGGCCGAGCTTGCCCTCGTAGTAAACGGACGAAATCGGGGCCCGCCAGTCATAAACCAGGAAGTGGTCCGGCTGGTCGCTAAACGAGGCCAGGCCGATGTAGACTGACTCTGGCTTGTCAGCGCCCTTCTCCTTAAAGTCAATCCGCGCGAAGTAGGTTTTCTGCTCCAACCGCCGCAGCGTTGCCAAGTGGTCGGCAGCGTGCTGCCAGCTATTATGCCGCTCGTCCAGCATTTGCTGCTGGGCCCGAAAGGACATGGCGGTGTCCATCATTCCAGAGTAGGTGGTAGTGTTTAGATGGATATCATTGGTCTGCTGGTTAATATCCTCAATATCATTTTTGGCGGTCTTAATCCGTTCCTCTGCCCGGGTCTTTGCCTTTTTGATTTCAGTGAGTACGTGCTCAAGGTGCCGTTGTTCCTGTTCCTTTATTGCTTTTTCAGCCACTGACTATCCCTACCTTTCCGGTTTTTAAAATCGTTATATTATTATAGCATTCCTTGCCGTTTCTCCGATAGTAATTAGCCGGCTAGCAATTATTTAAGGGTGATTTAATTTTCGAGCGAACTGCTAGTCAAAACTGGCGCGGGCCCCTACAATTAATATACTAGGCTATAAATTACAGAAAGGAGTTGCCACATGGCCCATCTTTTTTACGTACTGACCCACATTGCAGAAGTACTCATCCCGATGTTCGAATGGCTGGGGCCGTGGAGCTATCTCATCCTCTTCGTGATTGTGTTCATGGAAACCGGCTTGGTGGTCTTCCCCTGGCTCCCGGGCGGTTCGCTGGTGTTTTTGACCAGCTCCTTTATCGCCGTCCACCCGATTTTGAAAATGCACATCGTCGTCCCCGTCTTTTTCCTGGCGGCCTTTATCGGCGACTCCGTCAATTACTGGATTGGTCACAGTCTCTCCCGCTGGCACTGGATTGAAAAACGGCTGGCGGGCCCCCGGATGTTGACCGCTAAAGAATATTTAAACCGCTACGGCTTCTGGGCCGTGGCGTTCGGTCGTTTTGTACCCCTAATTCGTTCCTTTATCCCCACCATCTCAGGCATGATGCACTACCCCTTCCGCCATTTCACCATCGGCAACTTTGTCGGCGTGGCCTTGTGGGTAGCTCTGGGCTGCGGCGTTGGTTACTTCTTCGGCTCGATTCCCCTGGTCAAAGAGCACTTCTCCCTCGTGATTTTGGCAATGGCCTCCTGTGCGGTTCTGGCCGGGGCCGGAATGTGGGGAATCAAAGTGCTCCGACAAAAAATTATTAAACGGAATCGAATGCTCTAGGGTTCTTTAGTGCGGTTTGCCAGCCATTCATGGTAAAATATGAATAGTATTTTTATGATTTAAAGGAGTTTTACCCAAAATGGCAATTACCGTTTATTTTGTTCGTCATGGTCAAACCTACCTTAACCGCTACCACCGTGTCCAAGGCTGGTCAGATGCTCCCCTAACCAGCCAGGGACAAACAGATGCCAAGCGAACTGGTAAGGTCCTGAGCGGGGTAGGCTTCGACTACCTATTTAGCAGCGACCTCGCCCGGACGATGGAAACCGCCCGCTTGCTGCTTGCTGCTAGCAACAATTCTCAAATCAAGGCACCGACTCCGACCCCGGCTTTCCGGGAAGAGTTTTTCGGTTTCTTTGAGGGGCTGGATTCTGCCATGCTGACTAATTTCTTAGGTGCCGAGACCGGGTTCGACAACTTTGCCGACATGTTTAGCAAACTCGGGCCGGACACGTTAAAGGACCGGGTAGCTGCGGCCGACCCTTACAAGGACGCGGAAAACCACGTTCAATTTTGGAACCGGGTCAGCAAGGGCATTGACCGCCTGCGCTCCCTGCCGGACGGCTCAACCGCGGTCGTGGTTTCCCATGGGGTAACGATTCGGTCAATCGCTGAACACTACGGTTACCACACCACCGAATCGGTCAAAAACGGGAGCCTGACCCGGTTGACACTGACTCCAACTGACACCCAGGTTGACTTTTACAACCAACTTGAATTACCAGAATAAATTTTATCCGCAAAGGGGGAACAATACTCTTAAATGGATACGACGATACAAAACGATGAACGCGTAATCATCACCGGACTGGACACCGGTCAGGATGATTATAATTATTCAATGACCGAACTGGCTGAACTCGCCCAGGCTAATCATATGGAAGTCGTTCAGCGGGTCGATCAGGTCATTGACCGGCCGAACCCAGCAACTTACTTCGGTAAAGGAAAGGTCGCGGAAATTGCCGAGCTAGCAGCCGCCAATGATGTGACAACCGTCATTACCAATGATGAACTTTCACCGAGTCAGCTCCGCAATCTCGAAGACGAAACTGGCAAACGTATTTTGGACCGGACGGCGCTGATTTTGGAAATCTTTGCCACCCGGGCCCAGACAAAGGAAGCTAAACTCCAAGTCCAGATTGCCGAGCTACAATACCGGCTGCCCCGTCTGCAAACGAGTGCCAGCCAGCGCCTCGACCAGCAGACCGGTGGCGGAAGCGGCTTTACCAACCGTGGTGCCGGTGAAACCAAGCTGGAAATGGATCGCCGGACGATTCAGCACCAAATCACCCACCTGCGGCATGAACTGGCAGCAATCGATAAATCTGAAGAGACGAAGCGCAAGCAGCGGGCCAAGAGCAACATTCCTACGGCCGCCCTCGTCGGTTACACCAATGCTGGCAAGTCGACCATCATGAACGGGCTGGTACGGCGCTACGGAACGGTGGAAGACAAGACTGTTTTTGAAAAGGACATGCTCTTTGCCACTCTGGACACCAGTGTCCGGCGGTTGACTCTTCCCGGCAAAAAGGATTTCCTGCTCAGCGATACGGTTGGTTTTGTCAGCAAGCTGCCAACCAACCTGGTGGAATCGTTCAAGTCCACCCTCGCCGAAGCAGCTAACGCCGACCTGCTGATCCAAGTGATTGACTACTCCGATCCCAACTACGAAGAGATGATGCAGACCACTAAGGAGACACTCAAGCAGATTGGAATCGACAACATCCCGATGGTCAACGTCTTCAACAAGGCTGATAAGACCGAGATTGAATTCCCGGTCCTGGAGGGGGACGACCAGGTCGTGATTTCCGCTAAGCAGGAGGAATCGCTAGACCTCTTGGTAGATGTTATCCGCAAACACCTCTTCAAGGACTATGTCGAAGCGAAACTGCTCCTGCCATTTTCGGCGGGGCAGCAAGTCTCCTACCTTAATGAACACACGAATATTCTCGATACCGAGTACCGCAATGACGGCACGCTCCTAACGGTGGAAATGTCACCCCAGGACGCCCAGCGCTTTGCCCAGTACCAGGTTTAAAACGCAAAAAAACGGTTGGCGAAGTTGAAGTTCGCCAACCGTTTTTTTACTTACAGTTGTTTCCTTAACAAGTAGCGCTGAATTTTACCACTAGCATTCGTTGGCAGTTTAGCCACCCGCAGGTACCGGCGCGGCACCTTATAGTGAGCCAGGTGCTGGTAGCCAAACGCCACGAGCTGAGCTTGATCCAAGGGCTGGTCGCTGACAACAAAGGCCACGGGTACTTCGCCCCATTCCGCGTCTGGCTGTCCAACTACCGCCACCTGACGGATGCCGGGATAACGCAGGTAAACCTGCTCGACTTCCTGGGGAAAGATGTTCTCTCCACCCGAGATCATCATCTCGTCAGCCCGGCCGTCAACGTAGAGGTATCCATCCTTGTCCAGATGCCCAATATCGCCAGTTCGGTACCAGCCGTCCACCATCTTGGCGGGAAGTTTGGCCGGCAAGTTGAGGTAGCCCGGCGTTAACGCCGGTGTCCTCAACAGGATTTCACCGTCTGTGGCGAGTTTCAGGCGGGTGGTAAAGAGCGGTTGCCCAACAGAGCCGATTTTGGCTAACGCGTCGCTGGCCCGCAGTGCTATCACCTGCGAACAGGTTTCCGTCATGCCGTAACATTGAACGACCGGGATTCCCAGCTGCTGGCACTGGTCCAAGGTTTCACAATCCAGGGTGCCACCGCCAAGGAGCATGCACCGAAAAGTGGGCTGGTATTTCTGCCCGCTTGCTTGGCGTTGATCGACTAATTTTTTCATCATAAACGGGACTACTGACATAATGGTGACCGGCTCCGAAGCGAGGATCCGCTCAACCGCGGCGGGACGAAACTTGTCCACCAAGCGCACGGTCATCCCATAAATCAGCCCCCGCATCATGATTGAAAAGCCGCTAATGTGAAAGATCGGGGCAACACACAGCCACTCATCCTGGCTGGTCAATCCCAGGTTAAGGGCTGAAGAAACCGCCGAATAGAAGTGGTTGCCAAAGGTTTGCAAAACGCCCTTCGGCTTTCCGGTCGTCCCAGAAGTATACATGATGCTGGCGATCCGGTCGCTGTCAAAGGTCGGGACAAGGTCGGCGGGTGCCGCCGTGATTTCCGCCAACTTTTGCAGGCGAATAAAGTCCGCGCCCATTTCCGGCCTCCACAGCTCATCAGCCACCAGGCAACAGTGCAGTTGGCTGTCCGCAATTTGCCGACTTAACTCTTCGTTAGCCAGGCGCCAGTTCAACCACACTACCGTCCGGCCACTGCAAATGATTGCCAAGGCCGCCAGGTACCCCGCCAGCCGGTTAGTCGTGAGTAAGCCGACCTTATCACCTGGCGCCAGCTGGTCTAACTGGCCGACAAGCTGGGTAACCCGGTCCCGAAGCTGGGCAAACGTCAGCTGGGTGGTGCCATCATCGACTGCCACCCGGTCAGGCTGGGTAGCCGCCTGTTTCAATAACCAATTTTGCGTCTGCATATTACCGAACCCTATGGGAACTTCGGGAACTGGTCAAAGTTCGGCTTGCGCTTCTCGTTAAAGGCATCCCGGCCTTCCTTCCCCTCATCAGTCGTGTAGAAGAGCATGGTGGCATCACCGCCAAGTTGTTGCAAACCGGCCAGGCCATCCGTATCAGCATTCATCGCCGCCTTGATAAAGCGCAGGGCGGTTGGGGACTTCTGGAGAATTTCGTTGCACCAGTCCAAGGTTACTGATTCAACCTGGTCCAGTGGTACCACCTTGTTAATCCAGTTCATCTGGTAGGCCTCTTCCGCCGTGTAGAAGTGGTTGAGGAACCAGACTTCCTTGGCACGCTTGTGGCCAATTACCCGGGCCAGGTAGCCGGAACCATAACCGGCGTCAAAACTGCCGACCTTCGGACCAGTTTGCCCAAACTTCGCATTATCCGCCGCAATCGTCAGGTCGCAGACCAGCTGGAGGATGTTGCCGCCGCCGACTGACCAGCCCTTGACCATGGCAATCACCGGCTTCGGGATGATCCGGATCAAGTGTTGGAGGTCCAGGACATTCAGGCGGGCAACCTTGTCGGGACCGACATAGCCGCCGTTGCCCCGGACTCCTTGGTCACCACCGGACGAAAAGGCCAAATCACCAGCGCCGGTTAGGATAATCACGCCAATTGTGCTATCATCACGACAAATGGTAAATGCGTCGATCATCTCTTGAATAGTGACCGGGGTAAACGCGTTGCGCCGTTCCGGACGGTTCATCGTGATTTTAGCAATCTTGCCAGCCCGTTCGAAGATAATTTCAGAATACTCTTTTACCGGTTGCCAATTAACTTCTGTCATTATTAATTTACTCCTTTACAAGTGAGGTCATTACAATGAATCTACTAGAAAACTTAGGCATTCAAATCCAATCAGTCACCGCCGACCAAGCCGTCATAACTGTCGCGGTCACCGACCAGCTCAAGCAGCCGTACGGGATCGTCCATGGCGGGATCAACGCCGTCCTGGCGGAAACTGCCGCGTCCCTCGGCGCTAACCAGTGGCTGCGGGACCACAATCAGGATCAGATAGCCATCGGTCTTAATATTAACACACAGCACTTGCGACCGGTGACCAGCGGCACGATTAAAACGGTTGCCACCCCCATTAAGTGCGGTCGGCGAACCCAAACCTGGCGAGCAGACGTATACAACCAGGACCGGCTCACCAGCACCAGTACCGTCGTGCTCGTTAACAGCGACCAGTAAAAATTGTGATGTTCTTTACCTTTAAAATAGCTAGAGAGAGTGAGAAAAAACGCCCCAAATCGGCTAGCGGATTTGGGGCGTTTGTCTTTCGACGCGCAGCTAGCCTCTGGGAACCTCCGTCGACGCAAAGCTAGCCTATTTGGGGTTGGTCAAACGCTGATTTGTCAGCGTTTGAACTGCCAGCCAGCTACTGCGCTGAGGCATTACTAACTTTAAAATATTAAAGAGGCTGAGTTAATTCCCAGCCTCTCATTTACTTAATACGCTAAATCACTAATCCTTCTTTGACTGAATACCGCCGTCATTTTCCATCTCATCCAAGAATTCCTGGTTCTTTTCCAACTTCGGGTTGATGTTGAAGAAGTGGTGATGAATACCGAGCATTCCGGCCAGCAACAAGAGGTTGAAAACGACCGCAATGCCGAGCAGGACCAGGTTGCAGAACAGGGCGTAGTGGGCACCGATTCCGCTACTGATGGACTGCCGTAAGCCCAGGATGGAGTAAGTCATTGGCAGGTACCAGTGGATGACGTTGTAGAACTTCATCGTTACTTCCATCGGGAAAGTCCCACCGGAACCACCAAGCTGCAGCATCAAGAGGACCATGGCGACGAACCGACCAGGGTTATCGAAGGTCATCGATAGGAACATCACGATCGCCATCGAGGCTAAACCGAAGCAGATGCTCGTGGCGAAGAGGGACGGGATATGGTCGGTCGTCAAACCACAGGCCAGCATGATGGCATCTTCAATTACCGCCATCAGGGTAACCGCCACGGCACCGACGAGGACCTTGCTTGCCCACCAGGCAACCGCCGAGTGGCCCTTTTCTGCCACCCGCCGAATTGGGTAGATGAAGTTGAAGACCAGGATCCCAACGTAGAGGGCCACGGACAGAACATATGGTGCCAGAGCGTGCCCATAGTTTGGCACGTAACTGTAATTCTTGTGTTTGACAGTCGTTGGCTCAGCAAACATCTTCGCCGTCTTACCAGTTGGCTTGATGTTGTTAATGGCCTTGGCCCCCTTGCCTAACTGACTTGCCAGTTGACCGGCGCCTTGGTTAAGCTGGGTAATCCCGCTGACTAAGGCCGGTGAATTATCAGCCAGTTGCTGGGTCCCGGCAGCTAACTGGTTGATCCCGCTAATCAGACTTGGCACTTGTGCATTTAGCTGGGCCAATGCGCTGGCGAGCTGGCCGGCGCCGGAAATCAGAGCCGGACTGTTGGCAACGAGCTGGTTGGCGCCCGCACCGGCCTGGGCAACCCCCGCCGTGTACTGGCCAATCCCGGCGTTCAGAGTATTAGCACCCGCCGCGGCGGTATCGACGCCGTTCGTGTACTGGTTGACCCCCGCGTTTAACTGATTAGCACCATTAGCTAACTGTTGAGTTGCACTCGTCAGTTGACCAGAAGCACTATTTAAAGCATTGCCAGTGTTGGTTTGCAAGGCCTGCAAACTATTTTGCAGCTTTTGGGCCGCTTGGGCAACGTTGACAGTGGCTTGACCACTTTGACTTTGGGCCTGCCTAACCGTGCTTTGCAGGTGTGAAATCTGATCTTGAACCGCACTAATTCGACTAACTAACTCACTATTATTTGACTGGTTAGTAGTAGTGGTACTGCTTTGTCCACTCGGTGCAGCAGCGGCAGCACTAACCACGGCATCGATTTTGGCTTGGTCACTCGGATTTTGCGCCTTGACACCGCTCAGTGCCGTAGCAGCAGCCTTCAACTGCGAGTTGTCAGTACCAGCATTAGCGCTACGCGTCGTGGCTGTCGCTGGTGTTGCAGCAGCCTGTTTGACCCCATCCAGGGCAGTATTAATTGCACTTAGGGCCCTGAAAAGCTGGTCAAGTTGCTGACTGCTTTGGGAGAGTGGCCGCAGGGCATTGGCCAATTCGTTCGCGTTGGCACTAATTTCCTGCGAACTAGCGGTCATCTGCCCCTGCAATTGTGGAATCAATCCCATAACGCGGTTGTTTAACTCTGTATTCCCCGCGGCCAATTGCCCAGCACCAGAGCGCAGGGCGGCTGAATTACCACTCAGCGTGTTCAGGCCACTAGCTAATTGGCCAGCACCGCCGCTAAGCTGGCCAGAATTAGCCTGGAGCAGGCCCAAACCACTGGCCAACTGGCCGACACCACCAGTGTACTGCTGAATTCCGGCCGCCAGTTGGGAGCTTCCCGCTGCCAGCTGTTGGGCACCACTAGCCAACGGGGTTACGGCCACCTTCATCTGTTGGACACCGTTATTGACCTGGTAGACACCGGCAACATATTGGTTGACGCCGTCGCTCAGGGTCACAATCCCGTCGCTCAATTGGTGGGCACCATCCGCAGCCTTAGTCATCCCCTTGCCAACAACGCCTAATTCCTTAAACATCGCCTTGGCGTAGGCCTGGGTCACCTGAGAACGAATGCTGGTGTTTAACCGGCTCGTCCCGATTTCCGTCATCACCTGACCGATGTAGTTCAAAGAACCGTTCGTTTCATAGTGCAGCTTCATCTGCTTCGGGTTCTTATCCATCACGGTCGTCGCGTTTTCAGAGAAGTTTTCGGGAATCGTGATTACGGCATAGTATTGCCGGTGGTGAAGACCGTAGTCGGCCTTCTTCTTGGACACAATCTCCCACTTCATCTGGTGGTTCTTCCGCAGCTGGTCAACCGTTTGCTGACCAACCGCCATCTTCTTTCCCTGGTACTCCACCGGTACATCCCGGTTGACGACCGCAATCGGCAGGTCCTGGGTACTCCCGTACGGATCCCAAACTGATTTCAGGAAGAAGATACTGTACAGAAACGGTAACAGGCAAATTACAGAAATAGATAATAGCAAAATATGGTTATGAAAAAGATTCTGTACTTCTGCCTTGATCATCTTGATCATTTTCTTTCCTCACCTCATCTAATTAACTTACTTTGCTGAAAGGGAAAGCACAGACTGCTTAGCAAAGTTAATGAACTCTTCCGTTGGCACATCGTAATTATTCTTTTGCCACCAATAGAAGGCCCCGATAATCGACCCGCTAAAAACGTAGGCCATCATTTCGGGATTGCTGGCCTGCTGTAAGGCCTTGATCACAGTGTCCTTCGTCCCGTGGTCCCGACGGTCAAGCAGCACCTGGCTAAACACCTGCAGCATTTCCGTATACAGCGAGCTGTGGGAATTGCTGGATGCCAGGTGGCGAATCATATCCTTGTGTCCATCAATGTAGAGGACAAATTGCTTAACGACGTCCTCCTCTGATTCACCGGAGTCGGCAATTTGACTGATTTGTGCATCCATCGTCTGCTCCAGCAAATCGTACTTATCATTAAAGTAACGGTAAAAGCTGCTCCGGTGCAGTAGCGCCTCGTTGCAGATCTGGTCAACCGTCAAGTGGTCAAAGGAATTCGTCTCCAAGAGCGTTAACAAAGCATTCTGGAAATCCCGAACGGTCCGTGTCACGCGCATACGTTCACCTCCCCCTGTAGCATTTCAATAAAGAACAGTGTATACCGTACGTTAGCAAGACAACAGAATTAATCGGGTATACAAGTACCATCATAATACAAATCAACGAAAATGTTCCAGAAAAGTCACCACCGGTTGACATACCAAGAATTTTCTGTCAAAATACGGCACCCCTCCGGCAATATGCTACAATTTAACTGAGAGTGGGACGACGCGCAGCAAGATAACTTAACTTGTCAGCCAGCTGCTGCACTGTTGCATTTCCATTTTAAAAATTAGTGAAGAATTTCCAACTTCTTCCAGGAGGCGCTTATCGTGAAGGTTGAAAATGTAAAGTTCGGCAGCTATGAGGACCGTGACGTGATTAAGTACACACTGACTAATGACAACGGCGTTAGTATCAGCGTACTCAACTTCGCCGGAGTTTGGCAGGCCTACATGGTTCCCAATGACGAGGGCGGACAGGTCAACCTGCTGCTCGGTGCCGACAACATCGAAGCCTATGTCAACCCTAATAACGCACCGCTGTATGTCGGTCGGATTGTTGGCCGTTTCGGCGGGCGAATTGCCAAGGGCCAGTTTGCCATTGACGGTAACAGCTACCAGATTCCCGCTAACGAGGGCGATAATAGTCTGCACGGTGGCGCGAATGGCCTTAGCCAGCAGTTCTACGACGTCACGACTAGTCAAGATCAAGAAAAACTGCAGGTAATTTTGACGACCACCATTGGCACGGCAGTCGACCAGTTACCCGGTAACGAGACCATTAAAATCACCTACACCCTGGACAATGATAACGGGGTCACGATTGACTTTGATGGTCAAACCGACGCTAAGACCCTCTTTAACCCTACAACCCATGCCTACTGGAACCTTTCCGGCGAAGCAAAGACCATTCAAGGGCACGTGTTGACGTTAAATTCGACCTACCACCTGGAGCTAGATGATGAGAAAATTCCCACCGGCCGGAAACTTTCCAACAAGAACACCCCGTTTGACTTCTCCCACCCGACCGTCATGGGGACGGCCTTACAAGAAATGCAAGAACAACACGTGCCAGAAGGCGGATTCGATGATATCTTCGTCGTCCTCCCTAGCAACCGGCTGGCCCACGAGCCAGTGGCAACCTTGATGGACGCCGCTTCGGGCCGGAAAATTAAAATGTATTCCGACCGCAACGGCCTCGTCGTGTACACTGCCAATGGGCAGCACGCGGATGGCTTCAACCGTCCCGCTGGACAATGGTTTGCCATGGCGATGGAGGGGCAGACCCTTCCTGACACACCGCACCACCCACAGTTCGGTGACATCTCCCTGCGGCCGGGTTACCCGCAACACTACCAAATTCACTATGACTACTTCGCTTAATACGGAATTGGAGGTTATCTTATGCAGAAAAAACTAACTAAGTCCAAGGACAAAGTCTTTCTCGGGGTCTGTGGCGGTATTGCCGACTACCTCGGTGTTGACCCGACAATGATCCGGCTGATTGCGGTCGTCCTGATTGCCTGCACCGGTTTCTTCCCGTTGACCATCATTTACCTAGTGGCAGCGGTCATCATGCCAGATTACCAGGAAGCAAGCAGCCATAATGATCCAGTTGACGGCGAATTTAAGGAAAAGTAGCCTCAGTAATGCTAGTGCTGCCGTTTCGACATTAACCTAATTAGGCAATCTTGAGCTAATATTTTAAGCGTGATGAAAAGGGAGCGGAACAGTTGTCAGATTTGACTTCTGTTTCGCTCCCTAATTTCTATGGCGCTTCAGTTATCTAGTTTCCTAATTTTTCCGCTTCAACCCGGCCAAACCAAAGGAAGTTAATAGCGCTAACGTACCTAAAGCAATTAGCGAACGGTCATTCTGGGCTCCGGTTTGCGGCAATTGAGCAGTTGCTGATGAATTCTTATTCTGGCTTAGCTTGCCGTTAGTCTGGCTGGTCGACTTCGTTGAAGTGGCAGTCGAGCCTTGATTGCCATTTGTCCCTTTAGGAACAGCAACCTGGTTCTTAGTGTAGGTAACCGTCTTTTCAATATCAGTACTATTACCGTCAGCCGGCAGAGATTCTATTTGAGCTTGGTCAGGCGTGTACTCAGCAATCACCGGGCTAGTGACTGCTGGGAAGGTCGCAGTGGACCAAGGACCCCAGGTAATTTCTCCCGTGACCTCATCTTTTGAACCAGTCCGTGTGAGCGTGACGGTTTCAACGTGATCAGCCTGTGCCTTGCTCCCATCGCTGTAAACATAATGAATCGTCTCTGTCCGCACTTGTTGGTCGCTCACTTCTGACCGCCTGTGCTTTAAGTGCACGATGACATCCTGGTTATCAGCGGCCTTAAAAGTGTACGAATCCTGCTTCCCGCTGACATACTCGTAGTGATCTGGAATCGTGTATGTCAGACTTACCTTGTGATTAGTCAGCCCATTCACTGGGACTAATTCACCTACTTGCTTCCCATCTTCATCATCATCCACGTATTTAATATTAATCTTTTGCGGATCTGGTTCGTAGTAAACATTGACCACAATTGAAGTATCCAGGTTTGGATCCGGGCGATAACCAGGAACGTAGTTTGAAACAATCCGTATTATTTCATGCCCATGAGGAGTAGAATCCTGTTCCACTTCAAGCAAAACATGATAACCAGGAACTGTTGGCACTACAGTTGGCAGCATATCAGTTGGCTCATAGCCAACCGTTTGAAAAGGAGTTAGCGAAGTGACTTGACCATCAACGGTAATCGTCGTGCTCCCATCAGCTTCAACATGAATTTGGCTGTCAGTTAACCCAGAATTGACCGCTTTGATGTTAGCGATGATTGTGGCAATTTGGCTGTCATTCAATGGCATTATGTTAGCCCCAACCAAAATTGGGTCTACTTTAGCAATATTCACGTTGATGGTTTGGGTAGGAGCGGACGGAGCAGCTCGCCCCCTACTTGTAACATTATTAGTCACGGGAGCTGTCTGATTATCATTGCTAATGTTATTTGTAGTAGGTCCATTTGACGGTGCAGAGTTATCCTGAACGGTGGTTGGGTTACTATTGGCCGCCTTATTTTCTGTAGGAGCAACTTGACTAGCTTCGCCACTAGCTACCGTGCTGCTATCAGTATCAGCATAGGCGTTGCCTTCCCCAACTAAAAATAGTGTTCCTAATAAGACTGATGCGACCCCGATGCTTAACTTCCGAAGGACAAATTTCTATTTTCTTTGTCCACGTTGGCAAGCATTCATTAGGTAGTTTTTCTTTGAAATCATGATTAATTCAACTCCTCCTCAATTTATTTTTATTTTCAATTGTAACATTTATATTTATCTAATGATAGTCATTGCAGATTTTATCTCAGCCTTTCACGCCCTCAAATAAAAATCACCATCCATAAAGCAATAATCTCCCTACTTTACGGATGGTGAATTCCAGATTCAAATGTAAGTGGCGAAAATTTTCTGCCTTAGCACTGTAACTAGCGTGTCCAGCCACTACTAGTTGATTTTTCTCTTAGGATTAAGCAAATTCATCGGGTCAAATAGGGCTTTTACCTGGTGTTGGAGATAGTCAACATCGGCACCCAGTTCGACATTATTCCATTGGTTTTTGAGCATTCCGACTGAATGTTCCCCAGAAATTGTCCCCCCTAGTTCTAAGGCCTTATTAAAGAGCTTTCTAAGTGCTAGGGTTACCCCTTCCGGAGTTTCCTTAATATCCTGACTCCAAGTTAATGTTGGGTGAATATTACCGTCTCCCGCATGCCCAGCAGTGAAAATCTGGATACCCGTTTCTTCACTAACTTGTTGGATATAGGCAACCAGCTCCGCTAATTTAGAAGTTGGGACGGCCATGTCTTCCATCACGGCATTTCGACCAGTGAAGATGGCTAGCAGCATTGCTTGCCGCAGTTCAATAATCGCGGCCTGTTCATCTTCGTCACTTGTCATTTTCACGTTGCTTGCCTGGTAACGCGTCAGAATCTTTTCGACCGTAGGCACTGTCAGATCATTAATCATATCAATTTTAAAAATCAGCGCCGCCCCAGCAGCTTGCGAATAAGTCGTTTGTTTAAACTGATCAATCGCCTGCAAAGTATTGCTGTCCATTGCTTCCAACATTGATGGGTATAGGCCCGCCATCCGTAAGTCAGTAGTTGCTTTGGCTAAGGTTGGCATATCCTTGAAAAAGGCCATCCCCATTAATGATTTACCTAATGGTAACGGCATTAATTTCACCGTGGCTTCCACAATCACACCGAGGGTCCCTTCAGAGCCAATAAATAATTGCGTAAGGTTATAGCCAAAGGCCTGCTTACTGGTTTTGCCACCGAGGTCAAGGACCCGGCCATCAGCCAGGACGACTTTTAAGCCAAGGACATTGTCACGGGTGGAACCATAACGAACGCCACTTAACCCACCGGCATTAGTCCCGATATTACCGCCAATTCCGGAAAATGGTTTTGAGGCTGGGTCCGGTGCGTAGAAAAGCCCATGTTTCCGGGCTTCCTTATCTAATTCACCGTTGATCACCCCGGGTTCAACCACAGCGTAGCCGTCCTCAACGTTAAGGCTTAAAATTTTATCCATGGCAGCCGTCGATAAGATGATGCCACCATTGACCGCATCCGCACCAATGACCGTTGAAGTAAAGCGGTTTTGAGTAACTACTGGGAGGTGGAATTTACGGGCAGTCTTTAACGTGCCCTGGACATCAGCGATACTCTTTGCTTCCACATAAGCGATTGCCGGTTGATGGTCCCCGGCCAACTTACTACTATATGACTGACTTTGTAAGGTTGTCGGATCATTTTTTACTTGGCCATCTTTAACCACTGTCTTTAGAAAGTTAATAATATCTGCTTGATCAAAAGCTGAAAATTGAGTTTCCATATTAATTCCTCCCTATCAAAGCTAAAATTTTAATCATCTTTACTAACTTTTAGTAAGCTGTTACCATCAATATAATCTTTACTTTCTAAAAAGTCAAACTAAGTTGGCTTAGCCTTTGATTTGATAATATTTTCCCCCGTTGACTAACTGAGCCAGGATAGGCTAGTCACCCATATTAATTTTTTGTCTTTCGTAAAATAATCGTGATCGTGCGGTAAATCAACTACGGGCTACCTTGACGGAGTGTTTGCCCCTCCCACCACTCTTGAAAATATATCAAAGATGGAATATAATATATTTCGATTTTGATATATATGGAGATGACCATATGAATTGGCTTGTTTTTGCAATTACTTTTATTGGGGTCAACCTTGACTTCTTTTTTATTCTCTTATTCTTGCTAAAAAAATACAAAGTACGTGATGTTATTTTAGGCTATGTCACTGGGGTGCTGATCTTAGTAGCGGCTAGCTTCTTTCTTGGAAAAATCCTGGCAATTTTTATGCCAGAGTGGCTCCTAGGAATCTTAGGTTTCCTCCCAATTTGGATGGCAATCCATGATAATGATGAGGAGGCCAACCAAACAGAGAAGGCATCACCAATCTTAACTGTCTTGATTACTTACCTAGCCGTTTGTGCTGGGTGCAATTTGTCAATTTTATTACCAATTTTGATTGGTGTAAGTCTCATCCACTTTGGTGAAGTCCTGCTATTTGTAATTGTCTTTACCACTATTATTGTCCTCCTCCTTAAAGGAATTGGTGAGATTCCAATCGTAAATAACTTTATGTCTAAATATAGTGAAATTTCAACTAAGATTGTTTATATTGGAGTGGGGCTCTATGTCGTTTGGGATAGCGGCCTAATCTCCCACCTAATTGGGTTATTATAAGGAAAATCACTATGGATACTTCAGACAATCTAATCAATGAAGCGGCTAAGATATACAAGGTACTAAGTAATCCCACTCGGATAAAAATTCTATATTTCCTGCGCTATCAGGAAATTGATATTCAAGTTAATGATATTGTCACACAACTCAAAATCGCCCAGCCGGTAATCTCAAAACAGCTGGGAATCCTGCGGCGTTATCAACTAGTGCGTAACCGTAAAGAAGGTAATAAGGTCTTTTATATTCTTGATGACCCGCACGTAGTCGAAATGGTTGATGACATGCTTAACCACGTCAAGCACGAAATCAAGGGGTTGCCTCACCCGAAAAATTTATATTAGCCACTGCTTAACAACAAAAGCACTCTCCATCAACCCAACTAGGCTCACGGAGAGTGCTTTAATTATCATTGAATACAAAATTGGCCGGCCAAACACTGACTTACCAATGTTCGGTCGGCCAACTACTATGCTGGGAAACCATTAGCTAGCAAGTAGTTACGCGGTTAGGTTAATTCCCCGCTTTTTTAGCTTACCCGTTGATGTTTCGTTCCCGGTAAGCCACCTGGGCGTTCAGCCGGTAATCTGCCGTGGTCAGGATCGTTGAGTCCCGCCGACCAGCGATTTTATGCGGTCCGGCAGTAACTGCTAGCCCGGCGAGGTAAATCCGGTATTTTTGGTGGGCTGAATGAACGTCAGTCAAGCCAATCCGGACAATGTGACCAACTGCCCGCCGCTCCATCTGGTTGATCCCGATGTAGATTTCCAAGCGGTGCCGCAACCGGTCATGTTCCAGCTCGAAGTACGGTGGGACCGAGTGGGTATTGAGGGCCTGGACTGGCTTCCCAGTCTCGTTGTACTGCGCGATAATCTGGGCCTCATCCAGGCCGTTATAGTCATTAACAAAGATGCCGTTTGTCAGCAGCTGGTCGACAACCCGTTGCAAGTTGTGCTGTTCGTAGTCATCAATCGCCACCACCGCAGGAATTGTGTTATCCCCGCTAAACAGGCCGTTAGACTGGTTGGCAATTACTGGTCCAGCCTGCGCAGCCCGGCCGTTGCCCACCCGTTTACCATTGCTATCAAACTTCTGTCCCGTGATTTTTGCAAAGCGGGGCGAGATAAAATCAAACTGGGAAGTTTTTCCCAGGAAATAATAAACAAAGTTGAGGTAGAGGAAGTAGGTGATCGCCACCATCGCAAGACAGTACAGGAAGCCCCGCAGCCAGACCTGGTTGGCAAACAGCCGGAAAGTTACGTAGACCAGGTAGATATCGCCGGCGCTCGCAATCCCGATATAGATACGGGCCTTGAGCTTGGCATCCAGGTTGAAGTAACTCAGTGATGAGTTGATCATATCAAGAAAACTAAACATGGTAACCCAACACCTCCTTATTGGTCATTGCCAGCGGCCGTTCCAGCCTGCTGGTTAGTAGTTGTCCCGGCACTATTGCCCCCGGTGCTATTAGTCTGGTTACTATTACCGCTATCGTTATTATTGGTCGTCTGCCGAGACTGGTTGCTGTCAGTATTATTATTATTCGACTGCTGGGTACTGGTCGTCGGCGTGTCTTGGTCATTGTCAGCGGTCGACCGGTTATTAGCCGAACTGCTGTTATCATCAGTCGTGTTATCACTGGATTTGTCTTTATCACTATCACTATGACTATCAGCTGGATTTTGGCTAACGGACCGGCTAGAGGTGCTGACGACTTTGGCCCCTTCCGTCGTGTGAGTAGCTTTATTAACAACCACGTTCGTTGCTCCCAGCGCTAGGACCAAGGATACCAGCGCAAACGGCGTTACCAACGGTGGAATTTTTGCTGCCATATTACATTCTCCTTTTCTCAACCTATATCATAACCGATTTTGTGTGATGTAAATGTTAAGGAAGATTGAAATTTATTGTAAGTGCTTGCGGCGGCATTCGGCACAAATTCCCCGCAGCTCAAAGGTATGGCCCGTAATCTGGGCCCCTGGCAGCTGTTGGGCATAGTAATCCATCTCCAGCGGTGGCATCTGGATTTCCTGTACCCGGCCGCACACTTCACAGATGAAGTGGTGGTGGTGGGCCGCATCACAACGGTATTTGACCTGCATTTGGTCATTATGCTGACGCAACTCCACAAGGTCCAGCCGCTCAAACTCCTTTAAGTTCCGGTAAATTGTGTCGTGACTAAGGCCCGGATAGGCTGCCCGGAGCGCATCATCAATGACCGTAATGTCTTGATAGTGTTCCGGATCCGCGGTCATAATTTTAAGCATCATTTCCCGCTGCTTGGTCCAGCGTAAGTGCTGGGCACGCAGCTTCGCCCGGGCCTGTTCAACTAGCTTATCCAATTGCGCCACCTCCTTACCGAAGTACCCATTCTACCATAATTAACCTTAATCCGTTACTGTCTTGCCCACAATCTGGCGCAAGCGTTTCGTTGTCGTTGCCCAATCATCGTTCGTGACCACCTGGGCAATTCCCTGGAGTTCCGCTGGCAAATGCAGATCCCGCTGGTATTCCAGGCTATGGAGCCGGGATTCAATCGCTGTCCGGGCATCCCCCCGTTCAGCCATCCGGTGGGCTAAGGCCGCCAGCTTGCTGACTGTCAAAAAGATAATCGTCACCCGCGCACCTAACTGCTGGTAGTAAGTCACCGCCCCCTTAGTGTCAAGGACAATAACGTCGTCTTGGCCCTGCTGCCAGCCCTCTGCTAACCCCTCTAATGAAGAGCCATAACGGGCCTGGTCATAGGTCACCGCCTCCAGCAGGTGGAGCTTAGCCATCGACTGGGCAGTTTCAAAGTGGTAGTCCACCCCGTCACGTTCACCCGGCCGGGGCAGCCTGGTCGTGTGGGTAATGACCCGGTGGAGGTGAAATTCCGTCCGCAAGTAGCGGGCGACGGTGGTCTTCCCTGAGCCCGCCGCCCCGCAAATTACAAATACCCGTCCCTGCTTAGTCATTGTTCTTCGTCAGGTGGGCATTGACCTGGTCTAACAGCTGCTTGAGGTTATCGTAGGTCAGTCGTTTGCGGGCGTCCTGGTAGTTAAACCAGCCGCAGTTCTTAATTTCTTCGGCCTGCAGGTGAATATCCTCCTGGGCGGTCAAGTCCGCGGTGAAGAGGGTCATCTGCTTGCGGTTGCCATTGGGCAGGTCGTATTCAGTGTAAACTTTGAAGCTGGTGTCGATTGGCAGGGTCAGCTGGGTTTCCTCCTTGATTTCCCGCGCCGCCGTCTGCTCTAAGGTCTCATTGCCCTCGACGTGGCCCTTGGGGAAGCCCCAGAAATGCCCCTTATTTTGACTCTCCAACAACAGGTACTCCAATTCACCGGCGTTGTGGCGGTAAACCACTGCTCCACTGGTTACTTCAATTGCCATCGTTTAACCATCCTTTTAATAAATAATTAATTCTCTAATTGACTTTTAATCTTATTCTTGGGTATCATGGAATAAGATATTTTTGACTATATTATAGCAAAGGTGGTTTGAAGATGCGCTTAAACATTCTGCGGAAAGAAAGTCTTGATCGTTACCTCGGGGTCGACAAGGATTTCGTTAAGTCCATGACGGCGGTTGACTTAATGGCCCTCGGCATCGGTGCCGTGATTGGGACCGGGATTTTTATCCTACCCGGCACGGTTGCCGCAAATTCAGCGGGCCCGGGGGTGACTTTATCATTTTTCTTCTCGGCAATCGTCTGTGCCCTCGCCGCAATGTGTTACGCGGAATTCTCCTCCGCCCTCCCAGTTGCCGGTAGCGCCTACTCTTATGGGAACGTGGTCTTCGGTGAATTTTTCGGCTGGATCCTCGGCTGGGCCCTCGGCTTGGAATACATGCTTGCGGTCGCCTCGGTTTCGACTGGGTGGGCCGCCTACTTTAATTCCTTCATCGCCAGCTTTGGGATAAAGCTACCCAAGGCGGTGTCCGGTCCCTTTGACCCGGCCCACGGTACCTACATCAACCTGGTAGCGATTGTCATCGTCCTTTTAATTAGCTGGATGCTATCCAAGGGAATGCAGTCCTCGATGCGGATTAACAACATTGCAGTTGCCATTAAGATTGCGATTATCGTGATTTTCGTGGTGGTTGGTCTCTTCTTCATCAAACCGGCTAACTACCACCCCTTTATACCTTACCACATGAAGGGGGTCTTCCACGGGGCAACCGTCGTCTTCTTCGCCTACCTCGGCTTTGACGCCGTTTCGTCGTCAGCCGCGGAAGTCAAGAACCCGAAGAAGAACATGCCGGCAGGGATTATCGGCACCCTGGTTGTCGCCACAGTCCTGTACATGGCCGTTTCGGTCGTCCTGACGGGGCTGGTCAAGTATACCAAACTGGACGTGGCGAACCCGGTCGCCTACGCTCTGGAAATGGTTCACCAGGACTGGATTGCGGAACTGCTGTCCATCGGGGCTTTGATTGGGATGTTCACCATGATGGTGACAATGATTTACTCCAGTTCCCGACTGATCTACTCCATCGGCCGTGACGGGCTCTTGCCGTCATTTCTCGCTAAGCTCGACGACAAGCACCATGTTCCCCAGCAAGCTCTCTGGGTGGTTTCCATCATTATTGCGTTAATGGGTGGGTTAGTTTCACTAGACCAGCTGACCAGCCTGGTTAATATCGGGACCCTGCTGGCCTTCCTCTTCGTTTCCTTCGGGATCATCCCCCTGCGCCGGCGAAAGGACATCGGTAACAAGGGCGGTTTCCGCGTTCCCTTCTACCCGATCCTGCCAATTATCTCCGGTTTGGCCTGTCTGGGCATGATGGCAATGCTCTCCAAGGAAACCTGGATTGGCGCCGGCATCTGGTTCGGCCTCGGTATTATCCTCTACTTCAGCTACGGATACTGGCACAGCAAGCTCAACCAGGAGCGGTAATTTGGCAAGTTAAAAATCAGAAGCGCTAGGCAGATTTGCATCGCTTCTGATTTTTTGTTAGGGTAAACCTATTATTTTCACAAGGAGGAATCAATTTATTTGGCCCCGCCTTGCGGCCAAATACTCTATGAATAATTTGAAAAAAGACTACAAGAAAGCACCTGTCTCTCCCGTCCACCGCGGTATTTTCCTTGCCCTGATTCTGGGGCAAATCGCCTGCGGCTACGCCCTCGGCATCAGCGGTACTGGCCTGGCCCAAGCCCAGACAGTTATTTCGCTAAGCGACTTTTGGGTCGGTCTCATCGGCGCCGGCAGCCTGATTGGACTAGCCGGCAGCGCCATTATGGGGACAATCGCCGACCGGTTCGGCCGGAAAGGGATGTTGATGTTGAACATGTACCTTTTCTCTGTTCTTTCATTATTGCAGCTGACCACGACTAACCCGTGGCTGCTCCTGTTGCTCCGGATTTTAATCGGGCTAATGATTGCCATTGACTATACAGTGGGAAACGCCTGGCTGGTGGAATGGATGCCAGAAAAAGTGAGTGGCCGTTTCCAAAGCCGCCTAATCATTTACTGGACAATCGGCTTTATTGGCGCATACATTGCCGGAATTACGATCACAGGCTTCGGCGCCACTAACTGGCAGGTGATCCTGGCTTCTTCTGCCGTTCCCGGGTTGATTACCGCAATCTACCGCAGTCTCTACCGGCTCCCAGCTTCGCCTAGCTGGATGGCAACCCACGTTAACAATGACGAGGCCCAGCAGCTGATTCAGGAGAACCTAGGCCGGAAGTGGGGGCTTTCTAAAAAGCTACTCGCTAGTAAGGCCCCGGCGAAAATTTCCTGGAAAATCCTCTTTACCAAAGAATACCGCCGGCAAACGCTCGTTGGCGGTCTCTTCTATGCCTGCCAAGCCTTTGCCTTTTTCGGCATCAGCATCTTCCTGCCGCTACTCTTATCAGAGATGAAGCTAGGCAACGGCCACCTCTCCGGAATCATCTACAACCTCTGTGTCCTGGTTGGCGTACTGGCAGGGAGTTGCGCCTTTAAATTGCTTAGTCGACGGGCAATGCTGCTGACCTGCTTTTTCCTGCCGACCTTCTCCCTAGCCGCAATGATCCTCGGTACCCAGCTTGCTGCGGGAGTGCAATTGGCAATCTTTGCCTTCTTTGCGACTACCCTTTCAGCTGGATTAGTCCTTGACTATCCCTACCCGACTGAACTGTTCGACCTGAAAGTACGGGCAACCGGTGTGGGGGCCTGCATTACCATCAGCCGAATCGGTGCTGCCAGCGGGACATTCTTATTGCCAATCCTCACAAATCTCGGTGGTGCGCGTTTAGCAATGATTGTCTGCGCAGTAGTCCTCACAATTGGTGGTTTTATCTGCCTGCTGTGGGCGCCGGAAACCTCACCACGCTACCAAAAATCAACCAACTAAATTTTTACCTTTGCAAGAATAAAGTGCAAAAAAGGTGAGCCCCTAACTTAACCATCCAGGGCTCACCTTTTTATTTCTACTTAGCAAACATCTTAAATTCCAGGAAGAGGTCGTTATACACGCCCAGCGTCTTGAGGGGCAGGTCACGGTAAACCTGGAGGTGGTTCATCGTCTTGGCAGGTGGGTAGAAGGCCCGGTCAGCCGTTACCTGTTTCGGCAACCTCCGCCGGGCCGCCGCGTTCGGGGTCGCGTAACCAACGTATTCCGCATTTTGGGCCGCGTTGGCCGGTTCCAGCATAAAGTTGATAAAGGCGTAAGCCGCGGCCTTGTTCTTAGCCGCACGGGGGATGACCATGTTATCAAACCAGATGTTGCTTCCCTCGCTTGGCACGACATAATGCAGGTGGTGGTTAACCGACATCATCTCCCGGGCATCCCCAGAGTAGGTGACCCCAACCGCTGCTTCATCCTGTTCCATGTACATCTTCATCTCATCAGCAACGATTGCTTTCACGTTTGGCGTCAGGGTCTTCAAATGATTCTGAGCCTTTTTGAGTTTCGCGTAACTGGTTGTGTTGACCGACTGTCCCTGGGAAATCAGGGCCATGGCGAAGACATCCCGGGCACTGTCGATCAGCATCAGGTTATTCCTGAGCCGGGGATTCCACAGCTGGGACCAGTGCTGGACGTCCTGGGCCCGGACTTTCTGGTCGTTGTAGATAATTCCCAGCGTCCCCCAAAAGTACGGGACCGAATAGCGGTTTCCCCGGTCGAAGGGCTGGTTGCGGAATTCAGGGGCAATGTAGTGGAAGTTGGTCAACCGGCGGTGGTCCAGCGGGGCCAGCAAGTTCTCCTTTTTCATCCGCTGAACCGTATACTCGCTGGGCACTACCAAGTCGTAGTTAGTTCCCCCCTGGCGGATTTTCGTCAGCATTGACTCGTTGCTATCAAAAGTTTCGTAATCGACCCGGTAGCCGGTTTGCCGTTCAAACTTGCTGATCAGTGCCGGATCAATGTAGTCGCCCCAGTTGTAAATCGTCAGCAGGTTGGCCGTGCCGCCCCGCCGGTGGTTGAGCGCCCAATCGCCAAAAGCCAAGGCCGCGCACAGGGCGACGATTCCGCAGATCACCGCGAAAAGTTTTTTCATTGTGCGTCCCCCTCCTTAACGGTTATAATCCGGTTCCGCCGCCCGCCATGCTTGCTGATAAAGTAGTAGCCCAGCACCAGCAATAGCGATACCAGGAACATGATGGCGGATAGGGCATTGATTTCTAGGTTAATCCCCTGCCGTGCCCGGGAGTAAATCTCCACGGACAGGGTCGAGAAGCCGTTTCCCGTGACAAAGAAGGTCACCGCAAAGTCATCCAAAGAGTAGGTCAGGGCCATAAAATAGCCGGCCCCAATTCCGGGAGTGATGGCGGGCAGGACGACCTGGGAAAGGGCCTGCCAGCGGGTCGCACCGAGGTCGTAGGCAGCGTCCACCAGGGTCGGGGAAAGCTCATTGATTTTCGGCAGGACCATCAGCACCACGATTGGGATACAAAAGGCAATGTGGCTTAGCAGGACGGACACAAAGCCGAGCCGGATTCCCAGCATGGTAAAGAAGATCAAAAAGCTCGCCCCGATGATGACGTCCGGCGACACCATCAGGACATTGTTTAAGGACAACAGGCTGTTGCGCCACTTCCCCCGGGTATTTTTAATCGCCAACGCCCCCAGCGTCCCGATGATGGTCGCAATCAAGGACGCCAGCAGGGCAATAATAATGGTGTTAAAGACGATTGTAATCATCCGGGTATCCCCAAAGAGGTCCGCATAGTGGCGCCACGAAAACCCGTGGTAGTGTTCCATCGTGGTCCCCGCGCTGAAGGAGAAGACCACCAGGTAGACAATGGGCGCGTATAAAATGACAAAGACCAGGGCCAGGTAAAGTCCCGACCAGGTAAAATGACGCTTGCTCATCGGCGGGTGCCTCCCTTCTGCTTAGTCTCTCCGGTAATGAACATGACGATAAACATGGCAATAATCAAAATCATCCCGATGGTCGATCCCATCCCCCAGTTCTGGGTGGTCAGAAAGTGCTCTTCAATCGCCGTCCCCAGGGTAATCACCCGGTTGCCCCCAATCAGGCGGGTAATCATAAAGAGGGAGAGCGAAGGAATAAAGACCGCTTGGATGCCGGCCTTGACCCCCGGCATTGACAGCGGCAGGACCACTTTGCGAAACGTCTGCCACTGGCTGGCGCCGAGGTCCTTGCTGGCATTGATCAGTGATGGGCTGATTTCGGCCAGCGAGTTAAATATCGGCAGGACCATAAAGGGAATTTCAATGTAGGCCGCCACAAACATAAAGCTGGCATCGGTAAAGAGCAGCTGGTGGCTGCTCAGGCCAACGAACTGCAGGAACTGGTTGATTGACCCGGACCGGCTAAAGAGGCCGATGAAGGCGTAGGTTTTCAGCAAGAGGTTGATCCAGGTTGGCAAGATCACCAGGAGGAGCCAAAACTGCTTGTTTGGCAAGTGGTTAAGTACGTAGGCCGTCGGATAGCTGATCAATAGGGTCACCAGGGTAATCAGAAAGGCGTACCAGATGGAGTTGAAGGTCATCTTCAAGTAGACCCGCGAGGTCAGGTAGCTGGCGTAGTTGCCTAGGGTAAAGTGCCCGCTGATGTCAAAAAATGATTGGTAGAAAATCAGAACCAGCGGCGCAATGACAAAGAGGACGATCCAGAGCGCGTAAGGGACGATAAAGAGTGTTTTTTGCCGCATCAGTCGTCCTCCTCATAGCTGTCCAGCCGGGCATCAAAGTCGGCCTCGGTTTCGTTGTAGCGCATCACGTGAATATCCTCGGGGTCAAAGCTGATTCCCACCTGGGCCCCGACCGTCGTCTTATGGATGGAGTTGATTTTCCACTCGTGCCCGCGGACGTCGTGAACCATGATTTGATAATCGACCCCCCGGAAGAGCTGGGTATCCACAGTCCCCACCAACTGCCCCTGTTCAACCGAAGTGATGTCCAAGTCTTCGGGGCGGATGACAACCTCGACCTGTTCATTCGACCGCATCCCCGCATCGACGCATTCAAAGTCCTGGCCGTTGATGGACACCAGGTAGTCCTTCTTCATAATTCCCGGCACGATGTTGCTCTCGCCGATAAAGTCAGCGACAAAGTGGTTCAACGGTTCGTCATAAATATCAACCGGAGTCCCCGTCTGCTGGATTGTACCGTCGTTGATAATCATAATCTGGTCGCTCATCGCCAGGGCTTCTTCTTGGTCGTGAGTGACGAAGATAAAGGTGATTCCCAGTTGACGCTGCAACTGGCGCAGTTCTGTCTGCATGTTGACCCGGAGCTTGTGGTCAAGGGCCGATAATGCCTCATCCAAGAGGAGGACTTGCGGTTCGTTGACGATTGCCCGGGCAATTGCCACCCGCTGCCGCTGACCACCGGACATGGCAGTAATTTCCCGTTCCCCGTAGCCCTCCAGTTGGACCAGCTTGAGGGCCTCCTGAACCCGGCGCTTGATTTCCGCCTTTTTGACACCCCGGATCTGCAAGCCAAAGGCAACGTTTTCGGCCACGTTCATGTGCGGAAAGAGCGCGTAGTCCTGGAAAACCGTATTGACCTGGCGCTGGTTAGCCGGGACATTGTTAATTTTTTGACCATTAAACAGGATTTCACCGCTGGTCGGCTGGTCAAAACCGGCAATCAGCCGCAGGATCGTCGTCTTTCCGGAGCCCGAGGGCCCCAGCAGGGTATAGAACTTCCCCGCCTCAATCGTAAAATCGATGTCTTTTAGAACCACGTTATCGTCGAACCGCTTTTCAACGTGGCAGAATTCCATAATATTTTTCGCCATTAGCTATTTCCTCACAAAGTTCTGAATTAAGTCAAGCACCTAAATTATACCGTTAATTAATGAAAAAGTCGGCCCTGCTGCCAGAGAAAATGTTTACAATGGAAAGGAGAGTTAAATTATCAGTAGTCCTGTTTTTAAATGAGGTGAACCAAATGAAATTCAACCAATTTAGCATTATCGGCGCCAGCCCGGCCCAGGAACACCAGGAGTTGGCAATGCTGCACCTGTTGCGGGCGGAGGAAGTCGACCAGCTGACCCCCAGCGAGCTCTTCGAAACCCTACTTGTCCGCACCCGTTTAGGTATCAACAGCCCACTGACCGCCGCGGAATGGCTGCACGACCTCCTCGCTACCCCGACCTTGGCCCTCGACGACTGGTTTAAGCTGGGGACATCCCTGACGACTGATGTTTTTTACCGGGTCGCCTTTCAGCTGTTGCGCTTCGAACCAGAAGTCGATTTTCAGCTAGACCAGCCCGTTGCCAGCTGGCGAAAGTTGAATTTGCCGCTCCGGGAACACGAAGCGTGGACCAGCGCTGATGTAGTCGACGCTTTCTACCTCCTTCTCAATACCCGGGCCAAGAATGGTCAAAACTACTTGGACCTGCTGACGGCCCACGGCTTTTTGACCTGGACCTACGACCTGCCAGCTGAACAAAAGCCGCTCTTTTTTAATGGCAAACCCATTGCCAGCTACGACCCCCAGCAGTTTATCCGGGAAGTCGTCTACGTGGAAACCGACATGGATACCGACTTTGATGGTCAGGCTGACCTGGTAAAGGTGGAAATTATGCGGCCACGGGAATCTAATATTAAGAAGGTTCCGGCAGTGTTTACCGCCAGCCCGTACAACCAGGGAACCAACGACGAATGGGGCGAAAAAGCAACCCACAACGTCAACCACCCCCTCACCCATAAAACGGCTGACCAGCAGGCCCCAGCTGAAGAAGAATTCCCAACCACCTTTGCCTACCACGCCGTCAAGGGAGAGGCCCAGGAGGCCACCACCAGCTTCACGGGTACCCCTGCCTATACGCTGAATAACTACCTGGCGGTACGCGGCTACGCCATTGTTTACGCAGCCGGAATTGGAACTAAGGATTCAGACGGCTTCCAAACCTGCGGCTCGCCAGAACAAACAGCGTCCATGAAGGCCGTGGTCGAATGGCTGCACGGTGACCGCCGCGCCTTTACCGACCGGAATAGCGGCTATACTATTACAGCCGGCTGGTGTAACGGCAACGTCGCGATGACCGGCCGGTCCTACTTAGGCACCCTCGCAACGGCCGTGGCGACCACCGGAGTTGCCGGCCTCAAAGCAATTATCAGCGAAGCCGCCATTTCGAGCTGGTACGACTACTACCGAGAAAATGGGCTGGTCCGGGCCGCCGGGGGCTTCCAGGGGGAAGACGCCGACACCCTCGCTGACGAAACATTCAGCCGGACGAAGCGCCCCGCTGACTTTTTCCGGATCAAGGGCCGTTACCTAAAGTATGTTGACCGGATGGCCGCTGCCATGGACCGGCAGACTGGCAACTACAACGACTTCTGGGCTGCCCGGGATTACCGGCCAGCAATTGCCCACATCAAGGCCGCGGTCATGATGGTGCACGGGCTCAACGACACCAATGTCAAGCCCAGCAACGTCAAGGCCTTAGCGGACGGGCTGGCGCATTTGCCGGTGACCAGCAAGCTGATCCTCCACCAGGGCCAGCACATTTACATCAATGCCTTCCAATCCCTCGACTTTTCGGAAATGGTCAATCTCTGGCTGGCTAACAAGCTCTGGGGACTGGACAACCACGCCGATAAGGTCCTGCCGAGCGTCCTCGTCCAGTCCAACCTGACACCGGCAACCTGGACCAGCTACGACCAGTGGACAGCAGGGCAAACGGTCAACTACTACCTCAAGGGGCAGACCTTGACCACAACGCCGAACGATAACGAGGATGACATTCAAAAATTCACCGACCGGCAAGCGGATAGCACCTACCATGACTGGTGCAAGCACCCAGCCAAGTGGCAGGCCGCCCTACTCCATGATGCTGGCCGGTTCAGCCGCCACTTTACCAGTGCTCCACTTAGCCGGGACACCCTGCTTCGGGGAACGCCACGGCTGACCTTGCAGGTATCTTCCTCCGCCGACCACGGCCTGATCAGTGCCCTGCTGGTCGACCGGGGACCTGCTAAACGTCTGACCGCGTCACCTGTGATCATCAACCGGGGCGGCCTACCACTAGGCTACCACTGGGCCAGCGATGACCTCCGTGAGTTCCAGTTGCAAAAGGCCCCAACGGACTACAAAGTCGTCAGCCGTGGTCACATTAACCTGCAAAACCGTCACGGCGCCAGCCAAACCGACGAGCTCTTTGCCGGCCAGCTGGTGACGGTCGAATTTGACCTCCAGCCACTGTTCCACCGTCTGGCAGCTGGGCACCAGCTCGAACTAATTATCTACGCGACTGACTACGCCTTCACCCTGCGTGGCAACGAAGCCATCAGCTACCGCTTGCCGGTTGCTAATGCCAAATTAACCATTCCGGGCAGCCAGCAGGTTGGCTAGGCCAAGGGCTGTTCTTAGCATCCCGCGCCAAAGTGCGGTAAAATTAGTATTACGTTTTACTATCAATTAGCTAGCAAAGGAGAGAATCTGTATGAAAACAGGAACAAAGATTATTACGCTCGATAACGGCTACCACCTCTGGACCAACACCCAGGGCGAAGGCGACATCCACCTGCTCGCCCTCCACGGTGGCCCCGGTGGCAACCATGAATACTGGGAAGATACGGCCGAACAGCTGGCTAAGCAGGGCCTGAACGTCCAGGTAACGATGTACGACCAGCTGGGCTCCCTCTATTCTGACCAGCCCGACTACTCCGACCCGGAGATTGCCAAGAAGTACCTGACTTACGAATACTTTCTCGATGAAGTCGATGAAGTACGGGCAAAGCTGGGCCTCGATAACATCTACCTGATTGGGCAAAGCTGGGGTGGCCTGCTCGTTCAGGAATACGCCGTCAAGTACGGGCAACATCTCAAGGGTGCCATCATTTCCTCGATGGTAGATGAAATCGACGAATACGTCGACCACGTGAACGCCCTCCGGGAAAAGACGTTGCCGGCTGATGCGGTAGCCTTTATGAAGGATTGCGAGGACCGCAATGATTACAGCAACCCGAAGTACCAAGAGTACGTGCAAGTGATGAACGAGCAGTACGTGGACCGCAAGCAGCCGTCCAAGCTTTACCACCTGAAGGACTTAGGTGGGGACGCTGTCTACAATGTCTTTCAGGGCGATAATGAATTTGTCGTTACTGGGAAGCTCAAGGACTGGCACTTCCGCGACCAGTTGAAGAACATCAAGGTGCCAACCCTGCTGACCTTTGGGGAGCACGAAACCATGCCGCTGGAAACCGCCAAGACGATGGACAGCTTGATTCCAAATTCAAAGCTGGTCACGACGCCTAACGGGGGCCACCACCACATGGTCGATAACCCGGATGTCTACTACAAGCACCTCGCCGACTTTATTCGGTCAGTGGAAGACGGAACGTTTAATAAGTAATTTGTAATTTGAATTCTGGTGAAAGCACGTTTTTCACCAGAATTTTTTATTTCCCAAATAAGTTAAAAATCCTTTAACTCCGCCTAATCAGGCTGCTAAATATGGTAGGATAAGATTAGTAAATATAAGACTGGGAGGAGAACAACGCATCACAATAAAGCCGCACTAACTACCCGCCAATCTGGCCCGTTGTAATGTCGCTTTACTACTTGTCGAAGGAGCACAATGAAACAAGCATACCAACTAACTACTGACGAAATCATACAAGCCAACGGTCTGACAGAATTGACCGCCGGCCTGAACAATCACGAGGCTCAGCAACGGCTTGCCAAGGATGGTAAGAATATTTTGGAAGTTAAGCCAACACCAAAATGGAAGATTTTCCTGCGTCAGTTTAACAACATCGTGATCTACATCTTACTCGTCGCTACTCTGCTGACGATTCTAATCGGTCACTACACCGACGCCATCGTCATCCTGGCGGTGGTTATCCTCAACTCGCTGATCGGCTACTTCCAGGAGACCAGCGCTGCCAACGCCCTTGCTAAAATCCAGGAAATGATGGCCCAGCACGCGACCGTCTACCGGGATGGGCAACGCCAGGACATTGACGCCGCAAACCTGGTTGTCGGTGACGTAGTCTTCCTCGAGGCCGGGGATAACGTTCCTGCCGACCTGCGGATTGTCTCGGCCGACAACCTCCGGATCGAAGAATCAGCCCTGACCGGGGAAACCAACTCGGTCATCAAAACGGACGAGGCCCTGACCGATCCCGACGTTCCCCTCGCTGACCGGGTCAACATGGCCTACTCCTCCACCTCCGTTACCAGCGGGAGCGGAATCGGAATCGTCGTCGCCACCGGTGAGCAGACCGAGATCGGAAAGATTTCCCAAGAGGTTGCCCAGATCAAGCCGAAGAAGACCCGCCTGACTAAGGAAATCGACCACGTCGGCAAGGTTGTTTCCTACATCACCATCATCGGCTCGGCAATCATCTTCATTGTCGGTTTCTTCCTGCAAATCTACTCCCTGCCAGCCCTGGCGCTGGCCGTTGTCGCCATGCTGGTTGGGTCGATTCCAGAAGGACTCCCTGCTACAACCTCGGTCATTCTGGCCTTCGGGGTTTCCAAGATGGCAAAACGCTACCAGACGATTATCAAGTCGATGCCGGCAGTGGAAACGCTCGGTTCAGTCGACGTAATTGCAACCGACAAAACCGGGACGCTGACGAAGAATGAAATGACCGCGATTGAACTCTGGGCTGGTGACCACCACTACACGGTCACCGGGACTGGCTACGCACCGAAGGGCCAGCTGCTGGCAAACGGTCACCCCGCTGAGTTGACCGACCAGCTCAAGCTCCTTCTGGAAGCAGGTTTCCAGGCCAACGATACCGTCCTCAGCGAAGAAGATGGCAAGTGGACCATCAACGGTGAGCCGACGGACGGGGCCTTCTTAACCCTCTACCGGAAGGTCATGGGAGTCGACTACCAGTCGCCATTTAAACCACTGGACCTCCTGCCCTTCGATTCGGACTACCGATACATTGCCGAACTGACGAAGGATCAGAAAAACAGCCAGCAGGTCATCTTTGTCAAAGGGTCTCCGGATAAGCTCTTTGAAATGGCTGCGAAGGCGGATCCGCGCTTTAACACCGCCAAGTGGCAGAACCGGGTCGATGAGTGGTCCAAGCAGGGGAAACGGGTAATCGCCCTCGGCTACCAGACCGTCACCGGCGAAAACCTGATGGAAGTTGAACACGACCATCTCTACCGGGGAATCCACCTGCTCGGCCTTGCCGCCCTCCAGGATGCCCCGCGGGAAGAAGTGATTGCCGCCCTGAAGAAGATGAACCAGGCCGGCGTAGCGGTCAAGATGATTACCGGGGACGACCCGCAAACCGCCCGGGCCATTGGCCATCAACTGGCCTTGGCACCCGGTGAAATCCACGCCATCACTGGTGCGGAATGGGACCGGCTCTCGCCAGATGAACAGGCAGAAGCCGCCAAGTTTAACCAGGTCTTTGCCCGGACCACCCCGCAAAATAAGCTCGAAATCGTTAATGCCCTGCAAAAGGACCAGTTGGTGACCGCCATGGTTGGTGACGGGGTCAACGATGCCCCAGCACTGAAACAGGCCGACATTGGGGTCGCAATGGGAATCAAGGGAACCGACGTGGCGAAGGACGCCGCTGACATGATCCTTGGTGATGACAACTTCGCCACAATGGCCGCGGTGATTGAAGAGGGCCGGCGGATTTACGACAACATCAAGAAGAGTATCCTCTTCCTCCTGCCGACTTCCTTTGCCGAAGGCTTAGTCGTTGCCTTCTCAATTTTAACCGCCCAGCAGGTGCCGCTCCAGCCAGTCCAGTTGCTGTGGATTAACCTGGTGGCCGCCATCACGATCCAGTTTGCCTTTGTCTTTGAAAAGGCCGCACCGGGCTTGATGAACCGACCACCGCGTCCCGTTTCCGCCCGCTTGATGAACCGGCACGACCTAATCCAAATGGGCTACGTTTCCGCCCTGATGGCAATCTTTGCCCTCGTCTCCTACGATTGGTTTACGGGCCACGGGAGCAGCGTCGTGAACGCGACAACGATGATGATTAACGTCATCGTCATCAGCAAGCTGTTCTACTTCTTTAGTATCCGGACCGACCGCTACGGCATCAGCCAAATCAAGACAATCACTGGCAAGGCCTGGCTGGTAATCGGAATTATGCTGGCCTTCCAACTGCTTTTGACCTACCTGCCGTTCATGCAGGCCGCCTTCCACGTGACGGGAATCAGCCTGACCGAGTGGCTAGCAGTCGTCATCTTCTCCTGCCTGATTATGCTGGTGGCAGAGTTTGATAAGTGGTTACGGTTGAGAAAGGAAGCACATAATGACTAAAATTAATACCTTTATTTTTGACATTGATGGTACCCTGATCGATACCTTCGATATGTACATGCCAGCGATGGTGGAGACCCTGCGCAAGCACGGTTATCCGGTCAAGGATGAGCAGGCAACGATGAAGCACCTCTTCGGAATCACCGGAGACGACGCTCTAAGGCTCTTCGGGGTTAAACCCGCTGAACGAGCAGCAATCCAAAAGGAATGGTTCGCCCTGGCTTACCAACGTGAGGACCGGGTCAAGCCCTTCCCAAAGATTCCTGAGGCTCTCACCGAGTTAGCGGCCGTGTCCGGGAACCGGCTGGGGGTGGCCACTTCAAAGCTGCGGACGGAATACGACCACTTTGCCGAGACCTACCCCTTCGCACAACTGTTTGATACCGTGATTACCTCGGCAGACACGGTCAACCACAAGCCCGACCCCGAGCCAATCCTCGCGGCAGTCGAAAAGCTCGGCGCCCGGCCGGAAGAAAGCGTCTATGTTGGTGATACCGTCAATGACCTGCGGGCGGCGAAGGCGGCTGGCGTTAAGTTTGCCGGAGCCCTGTACGGTTCAGCCAATCCAGCCGCCATTAAGGATGCCGACTACCCGTTAACCAGTTCCCTGGACTTACTAAAAATCTAATAATAAGACTTTGACGTCCCGTTAACGCATAACTAGTCTTTAAAAGCACAAATAGGGTTCCAGAGTTCGGCCTTGCCGAACACTGGAACCCTATTGTGTACTGCCTTGTTTTTATTAAAGCGAAAGGCCTTCTGTCGCAACCGCCTTTGCATTCTAAACTTGCTTAGTTATTAATCTTGTCGTTTGCGATTTACCGCGCCCAGGCCAATTGCCGTTAAGAAAGCAGTCAAGCCAAGGACCAGCAGTCCCCGGCTATTCGCCCGCCCTGTTTGCGGTAGGCGCTTGCCGTGTGCATTCTGGCCGTCAGCGGCGGGCGGTTGAGTAGCAGCAGGGCTAACCGCCGCACTGGCAGAAGTAGTTGTTTCCGCTCCACTTCCCGGCGTGTTTCCTGGAGTGGCGGGGGTAACCTTCCCAGCGTCATTAGGATCAATCGTCTCTGGAATTTGTGGTTGGGTGTAGACCAGGTAAACATGTTCGACCGTCCCGTCTGGAAGATCATTGTCAACCACTTCTACTGGTGCAAATTTAGTTGCCAGTTGCTGACCGTCAACCGTGTTCCTTGCGGCCCGTTCAATTTGCCAGTGCCCCGCAAGTGCTCCCGTTGGCACGTTGATATAGTCTTGCCGTACCTGCTGGTAACTAGCCTGGTTACCGGTAACCGTTGCCCCGTCACCAACGGCGGGAGCAAGAACCGTCCAGGTCTTTCGTGGTGTCGTCTGGTTAGCTGAATCAACAATATAAATTGGGTTGCCAGCGTCATTTTTAACAACGTTACCGTCCTTATCTACCAGTTGCTTAGCATTGACCAAGTTGCCGTCCGGGTCCATGAAATAAGACGTCGTGTAGTTAATCAGTTGTGTTTGACTAGCCTGCAACTGGTCGTGGGCTGGGTTATCAGCCACGAAGTGATCCGCTTAACCGTCTTTTGCTCCGTCTGTGGGGTGGCTTTCTTTGCCAGGTGAATCGTGTAGACATACTTAGCGTAGTCCTCAATTCCCTCACTGTGGCTTTGGTTGGCAGCATTATTAGTACTGATCTGACCAAAGTCATCGGAAACTACCACGTAGCCCTGGTCCTGGTAACCGGCAACCGCGGCATAAATTGTCCGCCGTGTTTGTTCCGCCGCATCCCGGGTATGCTGATAACCATCCCCAGCTTCGGGAACTGATAAGTAGTTATCACGGTCACCACCGTACACGTTTAGGACCTTGTTATTCGTATCATCGATAATTGAGACCTTGTAAGTTGGCCCGTATGGATCGTAAACGGTAATCTCTGAAAGGGTGCTTAAATCCGCATTCGGGTCAATCGTGACTGCCGGAGAGTAACCGCCCTGCGGGTGTCCATAGTGTTCCTGGTAAACGTACTTCGGGAAGGTGTTCGTGGTTACCGCCTGCCAAGGACTATAAGTGGTGTTGCCGGCACTATCGGTGGCCTTTTCCCGAGTAAATTCAAGTGACTAGGAACCCCCGTAGTGCTGGATCTCCGGGTGGTCGAGGTTGTCACCAGAATCGTCAGTGAAACCATAGTAGAAGGTCCGGGTAACCGTCATCCTGGTACCGTCTGCGGAAATTTCCACTATTGCGGCCTCATGATGGGCGGCTTTAGGAACCACATCGCCAATCTTGAGCTTGCTCTCGTCGTACTTATAGGTCACCGTTTGCAGATCCCGCCAGTCGTCAGCGGACTTCTGCCAGGAATCGATGCCAAAGTTCATTTGGTAGTGGCCCCCAACCGCTGCTTCATCCGCAATCCAATCCGTAACGGTTGGCGAAGCAACTTGGTCATAGTCGATTGTAATCGGGTCGGTCCCGTCGTTTTCAATCGTCGTGCCCTTGCCAGTTTGGAGGTTTTTGACCGTATAAGTGACGGTCTGCTTCCCCATTGCCTTATCAATTACCACCACCGGTGTCACTTCGTATTGGACCGGTAATCTGGAATCAGCTTGCCATCATCATCCACCATCTGACTGCCATCATAGGGATAGGCCCGCCGGTAATGGATAGTCCGGGTAATCGTTTTCGTTGGATAGTCAGCGTGCGTTTCTAACCGGTGCTTGAGGTGGATTTGCACAGTCATCAACGAATCCGTAAATTCTGTCGGCAGGGTATAGCTGCCATTCAAGATGTAGGGATCACGACGACCAGTCAGCGCCCGCAACCTCCGGTCAACACTCTGGGTACCGTTATTGTACGCGGTGGTGCTGATTTTCTCACCAACAAAACCGTGGGCGTAATGGTGGCCGTTATTTTCACTTGGCAAGTACGGACTGTCGATAATTGCGCCATTATTGTCGTCATCGACAAAGGTCAAGTCCACCGTCGCGGGCTGCTTGGCCGGTTCGCTAGTGCTAGTCGCCTGCGCGGAACGAGCCACCGTTGGTGAAGCCACTTGATGGGCGCTATTGATCGACGCTCCTGATTGGCCGCTAGTGGCCTGGGGCGTTTCCGTTACAGTAGACTGCTTGCTATTAAGTGCCACCGCATCCTGGTGGGTAACCGGGGAAGCCGCTACCGTTGCTACAGACTGGTCATTACTATCGGCCAGCTCAGCATTACTACTAGCGTGGGCAGTTGTGTTTCCAGCAACAACAATGCTAGTTCCTAATAAAACGGAAGCAACTCCAATGCTAAGTTTGCGCAAGCCAAACCGCTGCTGCTCTTGCGTGTGGCTACGTTGATACTCCTGCTTATTATATTTAACCAACATATTTCCTCCCTTGAGTTAAGTACAATTAAAATATAATAAAAGCATTTTATACACTGCTTGGTAAGAGTTGAAAATAACTTTAGCTCATCCTAGAGTAGTTTATTTAGGGCCTTTCAAAGGAGTGGTTAACGATGACCTTCTATGCAGAAAGCTATTTTGAATAGCAACAGCAACTGGAGAGCATGATTAACTACGCAATCATGTTCTTCTCCTCATCCTGATCGTCTTTAATGTCAGTCGCTACCTTCGCCACCGTCTACATTCATGCAACCGGGACCTCGGAATCATCTTTTTTTCTTCTTTTACTAATCTTCACAGGCTTGCAAATCACCAACTTGGAGTACGACTACCACCAGCACACCCAGACACTACAAATGCGGCCCTTCATCCAAGCTGTTGCTAAGGATCACGGCCTGCGGGCTTCACAAGTCGTTGTTAATTCAACAACGCTCACGGACGGAATCCTGGTTCGCTTCCGGGGTCGCGATTACCGGGTCAATATGAGCCCCAACGGCGATAACTACACGCTCACCCGCGCCCACGTTGTCGACCACACCGTCACCATTCGTAAGTAAAGGAGTGAGCATATGGACTACGGTCTTATTGCGATTAAGTTCATCCTCGGGATGGTCTGCTTAATCTTTCAAACCAACATTCTCGGCAAGGGGAACTGGCCCCGACTTCCGCCGTCGACCAGGTTCAAAACTACGTCCTCGGGGGAATTATTGGCGGAATTATCTATAACCGCGACATTACGGTCCTCCAATTCGTAATGGTTCTCCTAATTTGGACCGTAATTGTCTTTATCGTTAAATTTTTCAAAGAACACAACCGAATAATTCAAAAGATAATTGATGGTCAGCCCCAGATCCTGATCAAAAACGGCCAAATCCGGGTTGAAGAGTGCATGCGTGCTGGCATAACCGCTAGTGAGCTCATGTTTCGCCTGCGCACCCAGGGGGTCTACGAGCTCAGCAAGGTCAAAAGCGGAATTCTGGAACAAAACGGCCAGCTGGTTGTAATTGAAAATAATGAGCAAGATGTGCGGTTCCCCCTCATTAACGATGGACAAATCAACCATGACGTCCTCGAATTAATTCACCGTAACAATGACTGGCTGCTAGAGCAAATTCACCGGGCCGGCTACCAGGAAGTCAAGGACATCTATCTCGGTGAATACGTCCATGGTCAATCACACCTAACCCCTTACCCCAGTGATTAACGAGCAACGAGGCTAGGAGAAAACAGCTTTTTCTCCTAGCCTCGTACCAGTTAACTATTACAAAGATAACATCCTTCGTGCCAACTACTCCACCTAGTACATAGCTCTCAGCACTTCCTATTTCTTAAACAGTGCCGCCATCTTGGCAGCTACCGCCGGGTCTAAATTATCGGCCAGGGTGCTCTCCTCTTGCTTGTGCTCCTCCTGCTGGTTCTTAATCGTCTGGGCCAAGTCATCAGCGACTGCCTGTTCCCCGACCTTGACCGGGTTAACGTTTAGCCGTCCCCCGGCAGCATCAGCGTGACCACCACCGCCAAAGTATTTTTCGGCAAATTTAGCCACGTCCAGCTTGCCGTTACTCCGGAGGGAAACGCTGACCGGACTGATCACCAGAGCAGCCTCCACATCCGGATGCTGTTCCAAAAGCGCGTGGGCAATCTCCGACTTGTAATCACTCGCGTAGACAATGCCAAATTGGTGCCCGTCTAATTCGGTTTTCAGGACATCCTTGAGGTGACTCTTGAGGTACTTCGCCCGCCGCTCATTCAGGGTCCGGATCAGCAGCTGATTAGCTGCATGGTACTTTTCCCAGCCGGTTGAGAAAACATCCGCCACAAAGGAAGCCGAATCTTGCAAGGGGTAGAACCAGAAGAGCTGGTCCAGCTCATCGGCCGCAGTCCGTTTCTCGTCAGCCATCTCCGGGTCGTTTTGCCAGTCCCAGGTATCGTAAGCCCGGATCAATTCCACCAGGTAGGCTAGTTCCTGCCGCTGTTCTGTTGGCAGGTCAGCAAAGTGGGGCTGCTGGGTCAGCCAGTCCCAGGCCAGGCTGGCCGCACTTGGGTTCACCTGCGGATCGGCTGGCACCACGCTATTGGCGGCATACTTTTGCCGCAAGCCGGCCTCGCTCTCGTGGTGGTCAAACACCAGCCAGTGGTTGGCAAAATTGGCATTCAGCTGTTGGAAGGTGTAGTCGCTATCCGGGGTCATATCCATGATGTAGACGTCCGTAAAGCGGCCGGCCTCTGGACTCCGCATCCAGCGGGCAAATTCGTCGTCGATTCGGCCCGCACCACAGTTGGTCATGTCAAACTCGACATCCCCAAACATCGTCGGCTGAACTGTCTGGAGGAGTATTGGCGCGCCAAAGCCATCCAAATCATTATGTGAGAAAAGTTTAATTAACCGTTTGGCCATGTTCATATCCACCTTATTAAATTTATTTAAGCTCATTATACAATTTTTTGTCCCGCACCGCTGAACCGGCCAGCGGATTAACTGACAGGTCCGGCACAAATTGGTATGATTGAGGTAATCAGCTTTTTGAAAGGACCATGTCATCATGAAAATATATGATTACCGGCAGGAACTGATTGACCTGCTGAATAACACCAGTGCGGATCCGGCTAGTCTGACACAGACCCTCCGCAGCCTGACCACCATTATCCACGTCCTCAACCACTATGCAGAGGCTCCCGTGTCCCCGGCCGTTAGCGGCCAGCCGCGCCAGCCCAAGCCCCGGTTCCACCAGCACCAGGTTCACCCGGCCAACCAGCCACTGCCTGAAAACAGCAAGCGCCAGCTGAAATCACTGCTGACCGGCCCCGCGACCGACACCCAGGAAGAAAATCAGCGGCCGGCCGTCAGCCAAGCCCAAACGGCAGCTGCTCCCCAGGAAATCACGCCTGAGGAACGCCTGGCCGCCGACAACCGCTACATCGTTCACCGAAAGCTAAGCGGCGCGGAAATCAACCACCACTACTACTCGGAAACGCTACTCCACCGACTGCCCTTTGCGGTTAACGACGGTAATATCGTTGAAGTCGACCCCCAGCAACGTGTTCGGGGATTGCCCACCATCCGCCGTGTAACCGGCGACCAGCTGCCTGACTACCAGCCAGAAAAAGTAACGGTGATTGAATACGCGGAACTCAAGCCGGTTCCTGGTTCGGATGTTCTTCAAATCAGCAGCACCCTAAAGAAGAACTCACTCCTCGACCAGGCGCCGGAAAACACGATTGTCGTGGACCCCTTCAAGTATCCTGGACGGAACCTCAAGGCGGGAATGGTTATCGACTACGCCTACTACGACCGTGGCAACGGCTTAAGGGATGCCGCTGATGGTGCGATTCGCTGGATCCACAAAAAAAGCGACTACGACACTACTAAGCAACCGGTCAAGCCCAAGCAGGTCAAGAAGGTCGCCCACCCACGGCATGATTATGAAAAGAAACTTGATTACGACCTAAAGCAGCGGACCGTCCTCGTAATTACCGGGGTCCGGGATAAGGTGCAGGGTCTCAAGCCGGTCATCACCAAGCACCACGGGGTCTTTCACGGTCTCGACGCCTCTGCAGAAGAAAAAGTTTCCTCCTCCACTCTCAAGCGGGAGATTCGCAATACTGATATCGTCGTGGTCTGCATTGATGCAATCCACCACCGGATTAGCCAGCTGGCTAACCACCACGCTAAACGTTATGAGAAGCCCCTGGCCATTGCAAACGTCACTTCGAACACGGGGGTTGAACGGGCAATTGGCCGGGCATTAAATGGCGACCCTGCCTATGCAGCTGCGAGTGAAAAAATGGATTAATTTAAAATTCCTATTGACAATCATTAGATTATGGTTAAGATAATAAGCAACATTTTAATTATCTGATCGCAATGAGAAAGAAGAGTAGGTTGTCTGTTACCGGCAGCGAGTCCCGTGAGGTGTGAGGGGATCGGTTAACATTCGACTGAAAATCACTTTCGAGTCCTAATCTTAAAATCCAGTAAGATTAGGTGGGTACACCCATTATCGTGTCAGCGTATCGCTTATTAGCCGTACGTGAAGAGGCCTGAGAACGGCCTGAATAAAGGGTGGTACCACGCCACGGCGTCCCTTAACCAATGTAAGTTGGTTAAGGGACTTTTTTATTGGATCAGAATGATTGCCATTATTTTATCCTAGGAGGGATTTACCATGCGTGATTTAACATCACCTCGTTTATCATTCAAGCAATATTTGATTGTTGCCTCACTATTGTTCGGGCTCTTCTTCGGTGCCGGAAACTTGATTTTCCCCCTGCACCTCGGTCAGCTGGCCGGGGCCAACTGGGGTCCGGCCGCCCTGGGCTTCTTAGTAACCGGGGTCTTGCTGCCGCTACTATCGGTCCTCGCCGTCGCCATTACCCAGGCCGAAGGGGTCTATGACATCGGCCTGCCGCTCGGGCCGGCCTTTGCCCTCGTCTTCATGGTATTGATTCACGCCACGATTGGCCCCCTCTTTGGGACCCCGCGGACCGCAACCGTCTCCTTTACCGTGGGGGTCGCCCCGTTCCTGCCAAAGGTTGCTCAGGGCTGGGCACTGCTCCTCTTCTCAGCGCTTTTCTTCTTAGCCGCCTTTCTCTTCTCCTACAAGGAAAACCAGATCCTGGCTAACGTCGGCAAGGTCCTGAACCCCGTCTTTTTAGCGCTCCTCTTCCTTGTCTTTGTCGTGGCCTTTGCCAATCCGCTGGGGAACCCCGCTAGCGCACCGGTTACCAGTGCCTACGTCCACAATGCTGTCACTAACGGTTTCTTGGAGGGTTATAACACGATGGACGCCCTCGCCGGCCTCGCCTTTGGGGTCACCGTCGTTACCGCCGTTCGTTCGATGGGCCAGCGCCGGGCCAAGGATGTTTCCAGGGTAGTAGCTAAGTCAGGGGTCCTTGCGGTAAGCGGCATCGGGCTGATCTACCTGCTCTTAATCCTGATGGGTGCCATGTCCCTGGGACGGTTCAAAGTTTCCGCCGATGGTGGGGTCGCTTTTAACCAGTTGGTCAACGCCTATGCCGGTGCCTTTGGTCAGGTTATTCTTGCCTTTCTCCTGACCGTAACCTGTTTAACCACCGCGGTCGGTCTGGTGGCCGCCTTTGCCCAGGACTTCCATAAGCACTTCCCTAAGGTCAGCTACCACGCTTGGCTGGCCCTCAGCTGCCTCGCTTCATTTCTAACAGCAAACTTCGGCCTGGATCAAATCATCGCCTGGTCAACGCCAATGCTAATGTTCCTCTACCCGCTCTCGATGGTTCTAATCCTGCTATCGGTCAGCTCGCCACTCTTCCACCGGGATGGGGTTGTCTACTTCTTCGTCGTACTGTTCACCGTTGTTCCAGCACTTGGCGATATGGTAGTTGCCTTTCCAGCAGTCGTCAGTGCCAGTCACTTTGGACAGGTGGTTGCCGGCTGGCGCAGCGCCCTGCCACTTGCTAGCATGGGTCTTTCCTGGCTCGTACCAGCGCTGGCAGGTCTGGCCGTTGGGCTTGTCTGCCACCACTTCCGCCGGCAACATGCAACCGACGAAGGTACTGAGTTAAATTAACGCAGCGAAAGAGCGTAGAAGTAACATTACTAAGTTAAAAATCAAATGAGGTCTAAAGCTCGACTAAGCCGAACTTTAGACCTCTATTTGTGCTCGCGGGGGTTCCCCACAGGGCTAGCTGCGGGTTGAAAGACAAAGTCATAAATGACTTCTGTCTCACCCTTTTTCTACTTATCATATTGTGCTAGCTTAAATTTCTTAATCGCGTAAATCAGCTTGCTGGCGTAATCCGGATCCGTTGCGTAGCCGCCGGTTTGCAAGGCCAGTGCTGCCTGTCGGTACGTCTTGGCCGTTTGTACCGCCCTGAAACGCGTGTGATTATCACTCGTCCCGTTGACGATCAGTTGGGTGTGGGCGTTGATTGATGCAGCCCAGCTATTATAGGTTTGAAAGTATTGCTTGACCTTCACCGTCTTGCCATTCACGTTTTCTGTCGTGTACATCCGCACCCGGTTTGTCTTGCCGTTCGCCTTGATACCAAAAAGGTTATTATACTTCGCCGCCAGCTTGCTCCGCCCCCAGTCGGATTCCAACCCAGCCTGGGCAATCGTGATGCTTGCTGGGATGTGGTACTTTTTCTGTTCCCGCTGGGCTGCCGGGGCCACCTGTTTGATAAATTGCTGGACCGTAATATTGGTCGAGTGGCGCTCACGTTGCGGCTGCTGGCGAGTATGCAGCTGGTAGAGTCCCACCACCAGCAGTACTAGCAGAATCCCACTGATGAGTGTCGCGATAATTAGGGGCTTGCGCTTAGTTTGCATCGCCGTCCTCTCCCCTCGTCTGATTCTTTTTCCCATTATAAGAACCAGTGAGCATTGATACGAGCACTCCAACGGAAGTTTTAGGGAATCTTCGCAAAATAAACACAGAAACTACTTATTCGATAGGTGCTGTTTGACCTTATTAAACCGTTTGGCGTCCAAAACCTTCATCTTCGGGAAGCTCTTAATCATCCGCCGCTCATTCCAGCTCAACGCGGTACCAGGGTGCTTTTGGAGGTGGTCAACAAAGGCCTGGTCCCAGTGCTCCAACTGGTGGCGCCGCAACTGCCGCTCCTCTGGCAGGACCTTTTTGACCCGCTCCCGCAGCTGCTCTTGAAAGGCGTTAATCCGCTGGTCCCACTGCTTGGTGGTCATGTGGAAGTGCTTGATACTAATCATTGTCAGAACAGTATCAGTTCCCATCCCCACAACAATCAGCAGGGCGAGCATTCCATGGATCCAGCCTTCCTCCCAATTAATCACCCGTTGAATGAAGGGTTGGATGTAGCGGACGAGGATAACAACCCCAATTCCCCAGAAAAGGGAGATCTGGGGTGCAATCCGTCCCTGCAGGTTTCCCCACAAATCCGAGTAGTCCCACAGTTTCATGTGAAACACCTTTTCCAAAAAGAGGCTGGCAACGAAAGACGCTGGCGACAATCATCCCCACGATAAAGAGGAGGATAATGTTGTCCCGCACCCGGTAGGTCGTAATCAGAATCGTGGTGATGGTAAAACCGTAGACCGGGCAGTAGGGGCCAAATAAAAATCCCCGGTAAGCATACTGGTGGTCCTTAAGCGAACAATAAACTGTCTCCCACAGCCAGCCAACGACGGAATAGGTAAAGAAGAGCACAATCACTTCTGAAATTGTGTAGGGCATGTTGGGCCTCCTAGTTCTTTAAGCTCAGTTTTTCAACGTTTAAAATCTTATCCAGCCAACCGGTATAGAAACTCTCCTCGTGGCTGACCAGAATCAAGTTGCCTGGGAATTCCTGGAGAGCTTTCTTGAGCCCCTCCTTAGTTTCATCATCCAGGTGGTTGGTCGGTTCGTCCATAATTAGGAAGTTGCAGGGGGTTAACTCCAAGATTGCCAGCTTGACTTTCGTCTGTTCACCACCGGAAAGCAGGTGGAGGGGCTTCATCGTATTGGCGGCGTTAATCCCGGCCCGAGCCAATTTCGTCCGAATCGTCCGCGGCTGCATCGTCGGGAACATATTTTGAATTGTTTGCAACGGGGTGAGCTGGGGATCATCCCACTCTAAGTCCTGGTCGAAATAGTTAATCTTCGCGGATGGCGAGAAACTAGCCTTCCCCGCGAGTGCCGGGATCTTTTTCAGAATTGACTTAATCAGTGTTGACTTACCGACCCCGTTAAAGCCGGTAAAGAGGAGCTTCTCCCCCATCGTCATCGAGAAGGTCACCGGGGCCAGCAGGGGCCGCCCATAACCGACGGAGAGTTCGTTGACCCGCAGGGCGTTCGCCGAACCGGTATTCTCATACGGAAAGTGGAAGGTCGCCTTGAGGTTGTCAGCTGGCGGATCAATCTTTTTCATCCGGGCCAGCATCTTTTCCCGCGACTTGGCCATTGTCGACTTGGAACCGGCTTTGTTTTTCCGGATAAAGCGCTCGGCCTTCTCAATCACGACCTGCTGCTTTTCGTATTCCCGCTCCTGGGCTTCCTTGCGCTCTTCCTTTTGCCGCATCGCCTGTTGGAAGCTCCCCCGGTACTTGGTGATTTTGCCAAAGGAGACGTCACAGACCGTGTTAGTGACCCGCTCGAGGAAGTCGTAGTCATGGGAAATAATCATTGCGGCCCCCTGGTACTGGTTGAGGTAGTCAATCAACCATTCGATATGGGCCGTATCAAGGTAGTTGGTCGGTTCGTCAAGAAGGATGACATCCGGATTTTCCAGCAGCATTTTCGCCAGGATAATCTTGGAACGCTGGCCGCCACTCATCTCAGACACCACGTGGTCCTTGCCAATTTCGGTCAAGCCCAACCCGTTCATGACCCGCTCGATTTCAGTTTCAATATCGTAGAAGTTATTGGCATCGAGCTGTTCCTGAATGCGGCCGGCCCGGGCCAGCAGGCTGTCGTCCATCTTCGTAGCGTAGTCCTCATATAGTTTATTCATCCGGTCATTCAATTCGTATAGGTCGGCAAAGGCCGTGTGGAGAAACTGAATCAGGGTCATCCCCTTGGGAATATCCACGTACTGGTCCAGGTAGCCAATCTTGACTCCCTTTTGCCACTTGACCGCCCCCTCGACCGGGAGGACCTTACCAATCAAAATTTTAATCAGGGTTGACTTGCCGGCCCCGTTTTGGCCAACAATCCCCATGTGTTCGTGTTTTTCCAACTGGAAGCTGGCGTCTTCATAGAGTTTTTTATCGGCATAACTCATCGTCAGCCCTTCGACATCTAAAACTGCCATTCTTTTCTCCTTTATGTCTATCAAGCTCTTATTTTCATAGTATCACAGCCGGCCTGGTACCAGCAATTCATCGGGTTTTCCAATAAAATGAGAAGATTTTAATATTCCCTATTGACAGGGCCAGGCCGCTTAGCTATACTAAAAAACAATTACTAACAAGGGAGTAAGTTCAATGAAGCAAAATCAGTTCAACAAGCAAATTAACCGTTGGCAAAGCCGGTAGGTTCAGGTTGATTCGTCATGGATGCAACCTGAAAAGCAGATTGCATCTGTGCCGGCTGATTTTGCAATCATTCAGTCCGCATGGATCCACATGCGGACTTTTATTTTGCCCAGCGAAACGGGAGTCCAGGTCATGTGGGCTCCCGTTTTTATTTGGAAAGGTGTGAAGATTAATGAAGCGAATGTATACCCTGATTGCCCTGCTGCTGGCCTTCCTCGGTGTCGCGTTCTTTAGCGAAAATGGCGGGTTGATCAAACGGCGGGTCCCACGAGTGGGCGTGTTGACCTTGATGCACCACCCCGCCCTCGACCAAATCTATAAGGGATTCGTCGATGAGCTAGCCAGGGAGGGTTACCACGACGGCAAAAATATTCAAATCGAATACCAAAACGCCAACGGTGACCAGAGCAACCTTAAAACCATGGCGTCCAAGCTAGTCAACGATAACTGCAACGTTATTTACAGCATTACGACGCCAGCCGCCCAAGCCGCGGCAAACTCTACCAACAAGATTCCCATCGTTCTGGGCGCCGTCACCGATCCGAAAGGGGCCGGTCTGGTCAAGAACAACCGCCACCCCGGTGGCAACATCAGCGGCGTTTCCGACCAGTCGCCAATCAAGGAGCAGCTCAACCTGGTTAAGGAATCTATGCCCAACCTCAAGACCCTCGGGGTAATTTATACTTCCAGCGACGCCTCCGCAGTCGCGGGTCACCAGCAGATTCAGCAGGAATGCAAGAAGATGGGGATCCGGCTCAAGTCCTACTCAATCGCCAACAGCAACGACCTCAACCAGGTCTCCGAGCAGATGCTCCAGGAAGTCGATGCGGTGGTTGTCCCAACCGATAACACCATCGCTGGCGCCATGCAAACCCTGGTCAAGAATGCTAACGCGGCCAACAAGCCGGTCTTCCCAGCGGCCGCCTCGATGGTTAAGCAGGGTGGCCTCGCCACTTACAGTGTCAACCAGTACCAGCTAGGCGTCCGCGGTGCCAAGATGACCGTCGCCATTCTCAAGGGGAAGAAGCCAGCCAACATGCCAATCCAATACGTCCGGCATGGCGACCCAGTGTTAAACCTCAAGCAGGCCCGTCGGCTCCACATCCAGGTACCCAAGCAATTTGAACACGAAGCCAAGACGAAGGGAGAGATTTATCAATGAATCTAATGGTATCAGCAATCGGGCAGGGACTCTTATGGGCACTCCTGGGTCTCGGCCTCTACCTCACCTTCCGGATCCTCGACTTCTGTGATATGACCGTTGAGGGAACCTTCCCCCTCGGTGCAGCCACCGCGGTCACCGCAATTTCACATGGTATTAACCCCCTGCTGGCAACCCTGCTCGCCATCGGTGCCGGGATGCTGGCCGGCCTAGTCACCGGCCTCCTCTACACGAAGGGTAAAATTCCCAGTCTGCTTGCCGGAATTCTGACGATGACCGCCATCTATTCGGTCAATCTCCGAATCATGGGGAAATCGAACATCTCTTTGCTGGGCAAGCCAACCCTCTTTAACGGCCGCTTCATGACCAGCCTGCCCCAGTACTTCGACAGCGTTGTCATGGGAATCATCGTCATTGCGGTTATCACCATCTTGATGGTCCTCTTCCTCGCTACGGATTACGGACAGGCCTTCATCGCAACCGGGGACAACCCGACAATGGCGAAATCACTGGGAATCCACACCGATAAGATGATCATCGTTGGGCTAATGGTTTCCAACGGGATGGTCGGCCTCTGTGGCGCCCTGATTGCCCAAAATAATGGCTACGCCGACATCAACATGGGGATCGGGACCATCGTGATCGCCCTGGCTTCCATCATCATTGGCGAAGTGGCCTTTGGCGAATTAACACTCAACCAGCGGCTAGTCGCGGTGACTCTCGGAAGTATCATTTACCGGATTATCCTGCTGGTCGTCCTCCAGCTCGGCTTCTCTGCTAACGACCTCAACCTGATTTCGTCCGTCGTCCTGGCAATCTGCATGATGCTGCCGCAGCTTGAACAGCACCTCCACCTGAAAAAGCCAATTTTGAAAGGAGTACGTCCGCATGAGTAAGCCGATTTTAGAATTAAAAAACGTGCAAACCGTCGTTAATAAAGGAACCGCCAACGAAACGACGATCCTCAAGGGAATCAACCTCGCCATTAGCGAAGGCGACTTCATTACCATCGTCGGGACAAACGGGGCCGGCAAGTCCACCCTCTTTAACGTCATCGGCGGCAACCTCAGCGTCGACGCAGGACAGATCCTCCACAACGGCACCGACATCACGAAGAGTTCTGAGGAACAGCGGACGACCTTCCTGGCCCGGGTGTTCCAGGACCCCAAGCTCGGTACCGCCCCGCGGATGACCGTTGCCGAAAATATGCTCCTGGCCACAAAGCGTGGTGAACGCCGCCACCTGGTACACCGGAAGCTCAAGGCTAACATGGCCCGCTTCACAGAGCTGGCCGCAACGATGAACAACGGGCTGGAAAAGCGAATGACGACTGCGACTGGTGCCCTATCCGGTGGACAACGGCAAGCCCTGAGCTTCCTGATGGCAACCCTCAAGCGCCCCGACATCCTTCTCCTGGACGAACACACGGCAGCGCTGGACCCGCACACCAGCTTAAACCTGCTGCACGCGACGAACGAGCGGATCACGCACGACCACCTGACCGCCCTGATGATTACCCACCACTTAGAAGACGCCCTTACTTACGGCAACCGGCTGCTTGTCCTTCAAAACGGGCAGATTAAGGCCGATTTTCGGGGCCAGGATAAGCAAAATTTGACGGTCGAAAGGCTCTACCACTATTTTGAAGACTAGTTTTACGAAGGGCTGTTGACTGTGATATAGTAACAGTGGTTATATTTGAGGATTACTGGCTAAACACACACGAACGCCAACCGCGCTGGCAGTTCCACTACCCTGGTAATCCATAAACGGGTGGGAAGGCAGCATGAATGCTGTCCTTCTCACCCGTTTCCACTTTATTTGCAAAGGAGTCGTAGCGATGAACGAACTGTTTGAACACACTTCAATTAAAAAAGCTTACTTTACTCTCGCACTGCCGGTAGTCTTGTCAATGGCGGTGACCCTCGTCTACAACCTGGTCGATACCTTTTTCGTTTCCAAGACTGGTAACCCGGACCTGGTCGCCGGAGTTTCCCAGGCGGCACCCATCTTTACCCTGATGATTGCCATCGGAGATATTTTTGGCCTCGGCGGCAGTTCACTGATTTCCCGACTGTTTGGCGAACACCAAGATCGGGTTGCCCGGAACGTCTCCGGCTACTGTTTCTATTACTCCATTGCCTGCGGAATCTTTGTTACCATCGTCTTGTTGCTCTTTCAAACACCGATTCTCCACCTAATCGGTGCCTCACCAGCGACCTGGCGGTTTGCCCGCGAATACTATCTGGTGATTGCCTGGGGTGCGCCGTTCATCATCTTTGGTCTGTCGCCGACGAACATTTTACGAACCGAGGGACTAGCCGTTCAATCCATGATTTCTTCAATGGTCGGGACGATCATTAATATCTTCTTAAACCCGGTCTTTATTTTTACTTGTGGTCTTGGTGCCGCGGGATCCGCCCTCGCTACCGTCACTTCTAGCGTGATTGCTGACCTCCTAATGGTCTACTACCTGCGCGCCAAGAGTAAGAAGCTGACAACCTCGATTCACGAAACCAAAATCAGCCGCCAGCTCCAGTGTCAAATTTACGCCATTGGTATTCCAGCCTCCATCACCAACATCATGGTGACCTTCGCCACGGCGATGACCAACCGTTATTTGATTGCGTATGGTGCCGACAGCGTTGCTGCAATGGGAATTGCTATGAAGGCCAATTCAATCATTATCATGATCATGGTCGGCTTTGCCTTTGGTGCCCAGCCGCTAATCGGTTACGCCTACGGGGCCCAAAATGAAAAACGATTCAATGAAGTAATTCATTTTGACCTGCTAGTGGTAATTAGTTTTAACGTTATCTTAACGGTCGTCTTGTTAATCTTCGCTCCGCAGGTCATTACCATTTTCATGAACCGTCCAACAATCGTTCATGAAGGAGCACTAATGCTGCGGTGGCTGTCGTTAACCACAACTTTTGCGGGAATCATTCTAGTCTTTACGACTGCTTTTCAGTCGATGGGCAAGGCCGCGCCCGCTTTTTGGCTTTCTTTTAGTCGTCAAGGACTAATTTTTAGCTTTACCATCGTGATCTTGGCACACTTCTTTGGCTACACTGGAATTCTCGCTGCCCAGGCCTGTGCAGATTGCCTGACGCTGGTATTAGCACTGATCTTTTATAAAATCTACCAACCTCATTTCAATGATCAATGAGGTTAAAATTGCTAAAGCGGTGGAACGTTCAGTTAAAAGGCGAACGCCCCACCGCTTTTTGTGTTGAATTGTCTAATTCTTAGGCCTTCAACCATAGTCGAGCGCCCTCATGAGCAAGCTGACCGTCAGTTGGAAACTGCTTAGCCATGTAGACGGAATCCAAGTCGATAAAGCGGACATTCTGGTGAGCATTGGCAAAGGCAACCGCCGCCGCTAAGCTTTCCGGTGCTTCAATCATGCAGCCAACCATACAAGGGATACCCGCTGCTTGACAAAGTTGGTTAATTTGATTAGCGGGGTAAAGTCCCCCACTCTTCATCAGCTTAATATTTACTAAGTCTGCCGCACCCGCTTTAATCACCGCTAAGGCATCGTCTGGAGTAAAGACGCTTTCGTCAACCATAATCGGCAGTGGAGAAGACCGCCGCAAGTGTGCTAAATTATCAAGCTGGTTCGCTGGCAATGGCTGTTCAACGAAGTCTAAATTTAATGGTGCTACAGCTAACAACCGTAGACCATAACGCGCTTGCTGGTACGTCCATCCCTGATTGACATCGACCCGCAAACTAATCTGTGAGCCGACTGCTTGGCTAATTTTTGTCAAGGTCGCGACATCCTGGTCAACCGTCCCGTTGCCAATTTTAACCTTAAGTGAATGAAACCCAGCCTGAACAAGCCGTTGAGCTTCGGCAGCCATCCGGTCGGGAGCACCAATGCTGATGGTATAATCAGTGGCCATCGTTGCCTTGGCCCCGCCAAGCAGACTAGTCAACGGGCAATGGTAAAGCTCTGCCAGAGCATTGTGAATGGCAATATCAACCGCTGCTTTAGCAGGCTGGTTATTTTGAATACTATTCTGAATAGCGGTCAGCAATGGTTCAGGCGTACTTAGTGATTTACCGACCACCTGCGGCTTAATAACCTCTTCAATAATGCTCCGTAGGGTTACCAGCGTATCACCGGTTACTACTTCGTTCGGCGTTGCCGCACCAACCCCGGTGACTCCATTTTGCAAAACAACGGTAGCCTGAACCGCCTGAATTGCTTTAACCGTATGCAAGTGGGTCACGAACGGACGTTTTAATGGGATCCTTTCAATGCTGGTCGTAAGGTCAGTAATAGTTAAATCATCGCTCAAGATTGACGCTTCCTTTGTTGGATTTATTATCTCCATTATAAAGTGATTAGCTAAAGATTTTCCCTTAATGTCAAATTACTAATAATCAAAGCTTTACTACTAGCTTTTGCTTTAAAAAGCAACGCAATTCTCAATCCAGCATGTATTTATGAAAGTCCTTCTTGCATGCTGGGCCTACTAAACCGGTGATAATGACGAAGCAAAATTGACCGCTTCTTTACAACTCACTATAATTGCCAGCAATTCAAACGTATTTAATAGTAATTGTTGTTCTGGAGGTGTCGGTTAATGAATACTTCAAACATGGATACAGCTTTCTTTGGCCATCCTCGTGGTCTCTCAACCCTGTTCTTTACAGAAACGTGGGAACGGTTTAGCTACTACGGAATGCGTGCTATTCTCTTATTTTACATGTACTATGCAGTCAGTAAGGGTGGCTTGGGAATAAATCAAACTATTGCTGCTTCTATCATGGCCATCTATGGGTCAATGGTTTACTTGTCTAGCGTTGTTGGCGGCTGGCTAGCTGATCGGCTTTGGGGTGCCCGCCGAACGGTACTTTATGGTGGTATCTTGATTATGTTTGGCCATATTGCCCTATCGCTTCCCTTTGCTAAGGGAGCCTTGTTTGCCTCGATCGGTTTAATTGTGGTCGGAACCGGTTTGCTTAAGCCCAACATTTCCGATATGGTCGGCGGACTATACAGCGAAACGGATCGTCGGCGAGACGCCGGTTTTAGTATTTACCTATTTGGTATCAATTTAGGTGCCGCAATTGCTCCATGGGCGGTTCCCTGGGCGGCATCCGGTTTTGGCTTTCACCTTTTTGGCAATCAAACCAACTTCCACGCTGGATTCTCACTAGCTGCGTTTGGAATGTTTTGTGGCTTGGTCCAATACGTGCTCGACGGTAAAAAATATTTAAGCAAGGACAGTCTCTACCCAAATGATCCGCTAACGGAGCAACGAACACCAATAATAGCAAAATCTCTTCTTGTCATCGGTACATTTATTGTGTTATTGCTGATTTTAGCGGCGTTTAACCAGCTTACTATTACTAACCTAATTACGATTATCACCATCATCGCAATCGCCCTGCCACTCTACTATTTCATCTGGATGCTTAACTCTAAGAAAGTAACGTTAGTGGAAAAGAAACGAGTAATCGCATATATTCCCTTATTCATTTCCGCAGTAATTTTTTGGATTATCGATGAATCGGGCTCAGTTGTTTTAGCCTTGTTTGCGGAACAACGCACTATCCTTCACTTAGGCAGTTGGCACTTTACTGCTGCTAACTTTCAAACGCTTAATCCGCTCTTTATGATGCTACTAACCCCATTGTTTGCAACTCTGTGGGACCATCTTAAAAAACGTCCTAGTGCTCCAGTAATGTTTGTGGCCGCACTTGTTTTTGCCGGGTTGTCATATGCTTTCATGGCTCTTCCAGGACTAATTTATGGAACAACGGCGGGACGGGTATCACCATTCTGGCTGGTCGGTTCATGGTTCATCGTTGAACTAGGGGAAGTTTCGCTTTCGCCAGTGGGACTGTCAATTACTAGTCACCTAGCACCCCAGGCTTTTAAGTCTCAAATGATGAGCATGTACTTCCTAGCTGATGCTGCTGGGCAGGCGGTGAACGCGCAAATCGTTAAATTTTACTCGTCAGCAACTGAGGTTCCTTACTTTCTAACAATTGGCGCCATTAGTATCGGTGTAGGAATTATCCTACTCTTCTTTGCTAAACCTATTAACCGGCTAATAACCCGGACGACTAATTAGTTTATCAAGAAAGAAGTATTAATCATGCAAACATTTGAAAAACAATTAAAGGCCACTTGGCAGGAAATTATGGAAAACTACAATAATGCCGCTGCCATCGCTGTGCAACCACTTTGGGATGACCATGAAGAAGTCGGCTTTACTAACTATCCTAATCTCCGCTATGAAACCGCTAGTACAGTCAAAGTTGCAGTTTTAACCCTTTTGCTTCACACAACTGGTGGCTGCTTGGATCAAGCTCAGCAGGACTTAGCATCCCGCATGATTTGCAATAGTGACAACAAGGCTACCACGACCATTCTGGAAAATTACCTCGGTGGAATGTTAGCACTAACGGCTGTCTATCACGGCTTAAAAATGAACAACACTACGGCTTCCACTTGGTGGGGTACTACACTGACGGTCCCACATGACCAATTAAAGCTACTGCGGTTAATTTACCAGCAAACAGACAATGACTACCTCACTGACCAATCTCGCAGGTACATTAGACATCTAATGGCCAACATAAATTATCAACAACAGTGGGGAATTTCAGCAGGCAGTCCCCGCTTCTTTCTCAAAAACGGCTGGCGACGGGCTAGTGATAACCAGAAGTGGGAAGTGCACAGCATTGGCTACATTCCGAATGGCTATCATAGTTACCTAATTGCTATTTATACCCGTAATAACCGCAATTTTAATTCAGGCGTTAGCTATGTTGAAAAATTAGCTAAGGCTACTCGGCAAATTCTAGAAAAGGGAGAGTGGGACAGAACTAGCTTGCCTAGTTCGTAGTCCCACCACCGTCGACGCGTAGCTAGCCTGTAGGAAGGATGGCTACGCCGCGAAGCAAGCCTATTTGGGGTTGGTAAAATGCTGATTTATCAGCGTTTGAACTGCCAGCCAGCTACTGCGTTGTTGCATTATTATCTTTAAAATAGCGAAGAGACTGAGTTAATTCCCAGCCTCATATAAAAAGCCGGACGATGAATCAAAAAGGAATTCATTGTCCGGCTTTATGTATACACAGGAAATCGTTCCTAATACCATGTAATTGTAATTACCACAAAAAAGGAAAAACCGAACCACAATTTTTGAGGATTCAAAAATCATGGTTCGGTTTTCTATATCAAAGGCTAAGGTCAAAATAGTTTTTTTCCCAGCCTCTTGTATTTGACTATTATTATTTGCTAACTAGTTTTCGCGCTTCTTGTTCAAGCCGAGGAAACCGAGCAGACTAGCAACTGCACCCATTCCTAAGCCAAGAACAGCAGCTTGGTTGTTGTTACCAGTTTGTGGCAACTGTTGGGCATTGTGACTGTCCTTTGCAGGTGTAACCTGCTTGCCAGTTTGGGTTGGAACTACTGATTGACCAGGTTGGCTAGTCCCTGGAACCACGCCAGGCGTTCCTGGGTTAGCAGACGTAGTAGGGGTTGTTGGATTTTCTGGGGTCGTCGGGTCAGTTGGGTGATCCGGAGTTGGGTCGTTCGGGTCGATGATTTCTGGCGTGTAGTAAACATTTACAGTCTGGTTGCTAGAAGGATCATTCGGGTTGACCTTAGCGGCAGCAACTTCAGTAATTTCAGGGTTCTGGTAACCGCTAACCTTTGGTGAAGCAACTGCTGTCCAGCCATCGCCGGTAAGCAGGTTGCCCTGAGCGTCAACGTAACCCTTGAGCTGGCCAGTAACCTTGTCAACCAAGGCCGTCCGGCTAGCCTTAACAGGCTGCACTACTGAAGTAGCAACCGGTTCATTGGTCTTGCTATCCAGATAGTTGATCGTCCGGGTGTAAGTGTGGTTCAGCTGGTCGGCGTAAGTCCCGGCTGGGAACTTTGGGCCATCAGGTACAGATGGGGTTGCCGGCTTGTCCGGGGTAACCGTTACCGTATCGTGTTCAACGTTGATGGTCACCTTCTGGGTACCCTTAACGATTGAGCTTGATACAACCACCTCGTCGGCGTTCAGAACCTTGTATCCGGCCTTTTGCAGTTCAGCAATGGTCGTAGCCTTGTCGTAGCTAACCGGAGTGTTGACATCCTGATCGCCAGTGTTGTAAGCGTAGTTATCCAGGTCCTTGTTATCAGTAACATCGTGAACAGTTACGATCACGTTCCCCTGGTCCTTAGCGTAAACAAAGGTCGTTACGTATTGGTAAGCAGTGTATTCACCATTCGTAGCCCCTTCGGTCTTAACCAGGTGGTAGCCTTGGATGTCCTTTGGCTTAGCAGTCCATTCACCAGCCGGGTTCCAGTATGCAGCACTGTTAATCCCCTGGTTGGTTTGATCAGGGTTAGCGGCGTTTGTAGCGAGAGTGTCACTATCAGCTAGCTTGTTGCCCTGTTCATCAACGTAGTTAACTTGAACTGCCTGGTTTGAAATTAAGTAAATCTTTGTCCAAGTAGCGTAGTAGTTGTAGTAATCGTCATTGAAGATCTTGTTGGTCGTACCGATGTAGGAGAAGCCCTGCTTCTTGTAACAGTCAATCAGATCTTGCGTACGCTTTTCAACGTCACCGTTATCTGCACTATTCTTCAGGCCGTAAACTCCGTTGATGGTGAATATACCTGGTAAGTTTATCCAGTTATTAGCAGAAATCACTGCTCCTGCACTGCCCTTGCCTGGGGTTGTCGTAGCCGATTCAGCGTTATCCATTACTTTCTTATATTGGAAAGTCAAGTAGATATAGTTCTTATCTTGAAGGGAGTTCTGGGTTTGACCATCAATCTTCCCTTCAATCAGCGGTGCTGAAACCAGCTTGTAACCCGGGACGTTAATTACAGCCCCTTCGTACTTAGAAGCGTCTGGTGCCTTTGGGTCACCAGCCAGCCGTTCTGGCGATACGGTCGACATGTAGTAACTTGGCAACTCCATTGAAGCCAAAACATGACCGTTATCAGTGTCAACATATTGAACCTTAATTGGCGACAGAACACCGTAGTTCAAGGTAAGGTTGATTTTTCCTTCTACCATCCCATTTTCCAGAACCCGCGTCTCAGGAGTAAGTACCCCCTTCTTCATAAGGGCATAACCATTAGCGTCAAAGTCAAAGTATTGATCTAATATTTCAGGGTTCAGTAACTGGCATCCCGCAACTGGTGCCTTAAAGTTTTGTGCAGTGGTCGCGCCAGGATAAACAACCGGTCCCTTGTAGTCACTCTTATATTCATAGAGACCAGTCATCTTGTTCAGCACTTGAATGTTGCCGCCACGAGTAACGTCATGGAAGTTTACCGTAATATTGTAGTAATCTGGTGCCTTGGTTTCGGCCGCCTGGCTATTGTTGTTTTCGGCAGCTGGCGTAACATTGGCAGTTGCTTGGTTAGCAGTTTGGTTGTTGTTAGCAGCCGCCTGCGTGTTCGTGTCCTTAGCAGCTGCTGCATTATTTTCGCTTACTGGTTGATTAGTGGTTGCATGGTTATCGTTCTGCGTACACTTGTCAGGGTTGACTACCGCTGGCTGGTTAGCCGCATCGCTCTGGGTGTTAGTATCTGCGCTAACAGAGCTAGCTCCTATGAAAGTCAAACCAATCAAGACTGAGGCAACGCCAACGCTCAACTTTTTTAATCGTAAACCGTTGGTGCTTCTGTGCTTGCTTCTTTAACATTTCATTTTGATTATTTTATGCTGCTTTCCATGTTTGATTATCAAGTGAAAATAATAAAAAATTACTATTCGCGTTTTTAAAACGTTGTTATATCAGCGTTTGTAAATGATAATTTTTTTATTATAATTTTGAAGATATGATTATTTTTGCTTATCTGCCGATTTTTGTTTATCACTATTGCCGAAAAGCATCGACTATTCACTGATAAGTGGATAAGCAAAATAAAAAAACAGCCTGACAGCTAACTATCATGGTCAGCTGTCAAGCTGGTTAAGTTCATAACTGAGGCTCTCGTTCTAACACCGGGACTACTCTTCGGCTAACTTCCGGTTAAAATAATGGGCCAGTTTTGCCTCTGGGTATACCCCGGTGACTTTTTCCTTGGCGACCCCATTCCGAAAAACGACCAGTGACGGGATGCTCATTACCTTATAATGCTGGGCAAGCTCTTGGCCGTTGTCGACGTTGAACTTCACAAATTTAATTTGCCCCGCAAACTGCTGCTCCAGCTTTTCTAAGACCGGCGCCATCATCTTGCAGGGGCCACACCACGGTGCCCAAAAGTCAACGACCGTCAGCGGCCCGGTAATCGTCTGGTCAAAGTTCTCTTGTGTTGCTTCAATTGCCATTACTTTTGCTCCTTTTGTTCATCTTTACCACGCCGGATAAAGTGGACAATAATTGTCAGTCCAAATACTATCAGCATAAAGATGCCAAAGTATTGTGATGGTATTTCGATGTCGATTGCCGGAATCGTCAAGAAGAGCTTAATCGCAATCACAAAGATCAAGGCATACGCCATTGGTTCGAGTTCCGGAATTCTACGCATCAATTTCATGATAATCTCGGCTACTCCCCGCATGCAGGCAATCCCAATCAAGCCCCCAATCAGGACGATTACCGGGTTAGGTGAGACCGCCAGCGAAGCTAACACCGAGTCAATAGAGAAAATGATGTCCATAAATTCGATCTGGGCAACGACCAGCCAGAAGCGTTTCCGGCCCGTCACCCGGTCGGCAGTTGTGCGGACTTTTCGTCGCCGCCGGCCGTGGTAGCGATTATGGAAGAACCGGTATACCAGATACATCAGGTAGGCGGCCCCGATTACTTTGATTTCCCAGAAGTTGATTAGGTAGACCCCAATCCCGATGATTAAGAAGCGGAAGAGGTAAGAACCCCAAATTCCGTAAAAGAGGGACTCCTCCTGCTCCTTGAGGGTTGGCAGCACCCGGGTTTGCGCAGCTAAAACGACCGCATTATCGACTGACAGTAGGCACTCAATTATTACTAGCGACAAAATAATGAGCCAATCCTGGCCTGAGGTAATAACCGTTGCCCAGTTATGCGGGTCAAAAAACGGCCCATATAACTTTTCTAAAAGTGACAATTAGTGTCCTCCTTGTAGCATTATTTGCAATCTAACTTTTCTAAGTCGTATTTTACCAGATAATCCGTAAAATAGGACGGCAAAGGTGCCGTAACCTGAATTCTTTTAAAAGAAAAGGGCAGGACCAATTCCTGTTTGGCGCCGTGCAGCAGCATCCGTGAAGAACTATCCCGGCCGTACAAGGGGTCACCAATAATCGGGTGCCCATGGTAGGCAAGGTGGACCCGGAGCTGGTGGGTCCGTCCCGTTGCGAGCTGCAGGAGGACGAGCGTGCGATTGTGCCGGCTTGCCAGCACCTGGTAGTTGGTTTGCGCTGGTTTGGCATTTTCGCCAGCGACGCAATACTTACGCACGTCCCGTGGATCCTTGCCCAGGGGTTCAGTAAACTTTCCCCGGCCGGTCAGGTTGCCGGCAACCACTGCCAGGTAACGACGGTGAATTTGCCCGGAGCTGATCAAGCGGTTGAGGACCGGCACAACCACCGGATTTTTAGCAATAATCATTGCCCCGCTGGTCTCCTGGTCAAGGCGGTGGACCATAAAGGCTCCGCAATTCTTTGCCGTTAGGTAGCCCGCCACGTCGTTCATCAGCGTCCCCGTTTCGCCGTGATAATTTGGGTGGCTCTTTTGTCCTTGCGGCTTATTGACCACTACCAGGTCTCGATTTTCAAACAGGACCCTAACCCGTGGTGCGCTGGTCGGTCGGTAATCATTTGCCGCCGGGGTTCGGAACTCATCCCCGTTAAAAGCCAGCGTCACCCGGTCCCTAGCTGCGACCACCGTGTTCATATAGGCATAGCGACCATTTAGCAGGACATGGTGACGGCGGCGCAAAAAGTGAACATAGCGGTTCGGCAACAGCCACTGGTCATGCAGTAAAGTCCGAAGGCTGCAACGAGCCTGGTTCTCCGGCAGGTGCTCCTCAATTTTCCAGCGAATTTTGTCCGTCATTTTTCCACCCCTCTTATACGTTAGTTTTATTTTATAATTATTTCCCGGGAAATGGAAAAGCGTCCTCTTTACTTTTCCCCGTTTATAGCGTTGAATATTAATGTAAGCACTTATAGGAGGTGAATAGCTTGCTCAGTACCGAAGAAATTAACGATCACAGTCGGTGGATCAGTGTATTTGAACCACTCCCCCGCGAGCGGGCAGACCTGATCAAAAAATACGAAGTGACCCAAGAACTGCTGGACTATGCTATTGACCCCTACGAAAAAGCCCGGGTTGAAGTCGACCCGGATGCGGGGGTAACCTTGTTGATTTTCGACGTCTACGTCCCGACCCACGCGGTGACCGCTCCTCAGACGGCCCCCATTGGGATTATGCTGACAACCAATAATATTATTACCTTCACCAATGCCAAGACGAACTTTGTTAACGGGATTATCGCCAACCAGCTTAAAATTTTGCAGAAGCGGGGCCCGATTACCGATAAGCTCAACCTGGTTTTCCCGGTTCTTTACCGGCTCTCGACGAACTACTTTGGTCCCCTCCGCCGGGTTGATCAGCAGCGGCAGCAAATTCAGCGTAATTTGCAAAAACGAACTGGGCGAAACGCCATTACGGAGTTCATGGAAATTGAAACCGGCTTGGTCTACATGTTAACTTCTCTCAAAGGAAACGTCTCCCTGCTAGAGGAGTTCAAACGGCGGTTTGCCCCCCGGATGTCGACCCGGCAGCGCAACGACCTGGACGACGTGATCGTCGAAGCACAACAGGGGCTGGAGATGGCCCAGATGACCTCTGATGTCTCCGAGCGGGTCTCCAACGCTTACAGTAAGGTTTTGGATAGCGACCTGAACCAAACGATGAAGTACCTGACCATCTATTCGATTGTCCTATCAATTCCTACCATTGTTTCGGGATTTTATGGCGAAAACGTGAAACTGCCCTTAGCTGATGGGAACCTTTCCTGGCTCCTCACCCTGGTAATTACTCTCGTGCTGATGGTCGCCTGCGTGATTTTCCTCATCAACCGCCGCTGGTGGAAGTAACCCCCTTGCACGACGACAGTGAGGGTGGTAGGATTACTAACATCGAACAAGCAAATTAATAGCCTATATAATGCCGAGATATGGTCGGCAGTTTCTACCCGGAGCCTTAAATTCCGGACTATAAGCGTTTCAATACTTATACTAAAAAGAAGCTGCGGCATTTCCTTGCCGCAGCTTCTTTTACTAGGCTGTGATTTGACTTTCATTGTTATTAGGAGGAATTTCTTGTGAAGCAAGCAACTTCAACTGTTTATCACGGCCAAGCCAGCTACCGCACATTTACCAGCGAGTGGCACAACCTGGTGCTCGGTTTTCAGCACCTTTTAGCTATGTATTCTGGGGACGTCCTGGTGCCCCTGCTGATTGGGCACTACCTGCACTTCTCCGCCCTCCAGATAACCTACCTGGTGTCCATTGACATCTTTATGTGTGGGGTGGCAACGCTCCTGCAACTCAAGCAAACACCACTGACGGGGATTGGCCTGCCGGTTGTCCTTGGCTGTGCTGTTCAGGCCGTGACGCCCCTTGAGTCAATCGGTGGCAAGCTCGGAATCACCTACATGTACGGGGCCATCATTGCCGCCGGAATCTTCGTCTTCCTGATTGCCGGCTTCTTCGCCCGCCTCAAGCGCTTCTTCCCGCCAGTTGTCACTGGGTCATTAATTACGATCATCGGTTTCACCCTGGTCCCGGTTGGCTTTCAAGATCTCGGTGGCGGCACCCCGACCGCCGCGTCATTCGGGAACCCAACGAATCTGCTGGTCGGCTTTTTGACGATTATTATCATTCTAGTCATCAGCGCCTTTGCCCGGGGCTTCATGAAGTCAATCGCCATTCTGATTGGAATCCTGGTGGCTTCATTTATCGCCGGTGGTCTCGGCCAGGTATCGTTAACCCCCGTTAGTGAAGCAGCCTGGTTCCATACGCCCCAGCTCTTCTTCTTTGGGGTACCCCGCTTCAACCTGAGTGCCATGGTCACCATGATGCTGGTTTCCCTGACCACCATGATTGAGTCCACAGGGGTGTTCTTCGCCCTCAGTGACATCACCGGCCGCCAGCTCACCACAAAGGATTTGGAACGGGGCTACCGGGCCGAGGGGATTGCCGCAGTCCTGGGCGGGCTCTTCAACACCTTTCCCTACTCAACTTTCTCGGAAAACGTTGGGGTTCTCAAAATGTCCGGGGTCAAAACCCGGCGGCCAGTCTACTACGCCGCTTTCCTGCTCCTCCTGCTCGGTCTGCTGCCAAAGGTCGGCGCACTGGCAACTGTGATTCCTGAACCCGTCCTTGGTGGTGCCATGATTGTTATGTTCGGAATGGTCGGCGTCCAGGGAGTACAGATCCTTCACAAGGTTGATTTCACCAAAAACTCGAACCTCCTGACCGCTTCCGTTTCCATCGGGCTGGGTCTTGGAATTACCATGTACCCGCAACTCTTCCAGCACATGCCGACCGAAGTCCAGATTATTCTGGGCAACGGAATCGTCGTCACCAGCATTTCGGCGGTCCTGCTGAACCTACTCTTCAACCACCGCTGGGCGAGAGAAAAATAATTGGCCGTTGACAAACGCCTAGCAAGACGATAATATAATGGCAACAATTTTCGTTCTAGTAGGTCCTGCGTTGGGTGTCAGAGAACCGGTGGTGATGTGCGAACCGGTCAGGCGAAGCGGCTGAATTATCACGAAATCTCAATTATCCGGCCATGATCAGTGCCGTTACCACCTGATAAGAGTGCGGCAATAGTCCGTAAGCTGGGTGGTACCACGGTTTAAATAATCGTCCCGTTGATTTAGTTCAACGGGACGTTTTTTGTTTAAGGAGGAAGTTATCATGAGCAACTGTGGCGGGGTCATCCGTTATCTTAGCTGCTAAATTGCAACGCTAACGATTAAGGAGGACCTAGGTTATGAAAAAAGTATACTTTAATGAAGCCATTATTATTCTGATTATTATGTTGATTATCTTGGGAACCGCCGTCATTAAGTTCCGCCTGTCACCCCAGATTCCCGTTCTATTTACGATTGCCCTGCTCATCTTCTGGGCGCGCTTTCGGGGGGCCTCCTGGGAGGATATCCACCAGGGAATCCAAGAGGGGATTGGCACGGCCATCATCCCGATTTTCATCTTTATTCTGATTGGGGCCTTGATTGCCGTCTGGATTAAGGCTGGGATTATCCCCGCCATTATGGTAGTTGGTTTCAAGCTGATTTCCAGTCAGTTCTTTATCCCCTCAACATTCGTGGTCTGCTCGCTGGTCGGCCTGTCGATTGGGAGCGGCTTTACTACCATTTCCACGATTGGAATCGCCCTCTTTGGGATGGGGGTCGCAATGAACATCAACCCGGCCTTAATTGCCGGGGCCATCATCTCCGGGGCCGTCTTTGGCGATAAGATGTCACCCCTCTCTGATTCGACCAACCTCGCGTCCGCAATTGCCGGCAGCGACCTCTTTGCCCACATTAAGAACATGATGTGGTCCACCATCCCCTCGTTCGTCGTTTCGCTAATCCTCTTCTGGCTGCTCGGCAGTGCGGGTTCGCATATCGACGCGGGCAAAATTGCCCGGACTGCGGCCGTCTTGACCCAGCACTTCACCATCAGCTGGTGGGCGCTCTTGCCAATCGCCCTGATGTTTATCTGTGCTTGGCGGCACATTCCGGCAATTCCAACCCTCTTTATCAACATCTTCGTTACAGTCATCATGATTTTCTGCCAACACCCGCACGAATCATTATCCTCACTGACTGGTTTAATTACCGACGGTTTCGTAGCCCACACCAGTGATAGTTCCGTTAACACCCTGCTATCACGAGGTGGTATTTCCAGCATGATGACCACCGTTTCCCTGATTATCGTAACCCTCTCCCTCGGAGGCCTGCTAATGAAGTTCCAGGTGGTTCAAGTCGCGATGGAACCGCTGGTCAAGCACCTGCGCAAGCCGGGACCGTTGGTTACTACGACCATCCTGGCCGGAATTGGTATCAACCTTTTCGTCGGCGAACAGTACCTCTCCGTTATTTTGCCAGGGAAGGCGTTCAAACCCGCCTTTGCCCGGATTGGTCTTTCATCTTTAGCACTCAGTCGGGTACTCGAAGATGGTGGAAGTGTGATTAACTACCTCATCCCGTGGGGCGTTGCTGGCTCCTTTGCCGCTTCCACCCTCGGTGTTCCCGTTTTACACTTCCTGCCCTTCGTCTTCTTCAGTCTCTTCTCACCGGTATTCTCCATCCTGAGCGGGTTCACCGGTATCGGGCTCAAATGGGCCGCTGAAAAAGAGCAGCACTAACGATGCTATAAAAACTAAAGAGTAAAAAAGCCCCCAATTAGCTTGTTAGCTAATTGGGGTGTCTTCGTCCTTCAAGGCTGTAAGGACAGTCACAGCGTCTAACCTGCCAGCTACTGCGTTGAGGCATTGTTATCTAAAAACAATTATATTCGTCCCTTAACGTCCTTATCCTTAAACGACTTCGGGTCCGGGATAAAGGAGATGTCAGCGTCAATAATCCCAAACTGCTCGCGCAGCATCTTCTCAATGCGTTCCGACAGCTGGAAACTCTCCAGGACCGTCATCTTACTATTAACCATCAGGGTAGCGTCTAAAGTGACTACGTTGCCGTTGTAGTGAGCCTTGAGTTCGACCACCTGACGCACCTTAGCAACATTGAGAATCGCGTCCCGGTATTCTTTTTCGGCTCGGGGATCAAAGTAGTCCGTCAGGTTGAGGCTGCTATCAAAGAAGATTTTCAAGCCGGAATACAGGATAAAGAAACCAACGACAATACTGGTGGCACCATCAAGCCAGGTGAGGTCAAACAGGAGTGCGCCGGCGATGGCAACCATGGTCCCAATACTGGTAAAGGCATCGCTCAGGCTATCCTGGGCCGACGCCAACAGGGCCGCGTTTTGCAGCTTCCGGCCGGTCCGCCGGTTCATGTACCACACCACCAACATGATGACAGAGGCCACGCCAGCCCCAATCAAGGCTACTGGCTGGGGAACCACCCGGCTGCTCGGGTTCAGCAGGGCCTTGATCCCGTCGACAATAACGCTGAGTGCAATGGCAATCATCACAACCGCAGTCACCAGTGAAAAGATGGTTTCGTAGCGCCAGCGGACGAATTGGACCCGCTGGTCAGAGCCCATGTGATCCTGGTAGTTGCCAGCCGGGAGCTTAGCGCCAATGATGTCGTCATCGTCAACGTCTTGGGCAATGTGCAGGCCAATCATCAAGAGAACTGTCGAAATAATTCCTGATAAGTTATTAAAGGCGTCGGCCCGCAAAGTCTGTGACCTGCTGATAGCCGCCAGCCAGTATTCAATGATTGAAATAACCAGGTAGGCCACCACATTGTAAATCAAGTGGCGTTGGGCGGCCCGAATCTTCGCCAGCTCATTGGCCTGGGTCCGTTCCCAGACAGCCATCTCGTGCTTTGTATGCTTCTTAAACTTTGACATCAATCCCTAACTTCCCTTGAAAATGCGTTAGGTCTATTGTAACGCAAACTTTGCTGGGCAAAAGTAATAACCAAGAGGCTAGGAATTAACTTAACCTCTTAACTATTTTATAGATTAATAATGCCTCAGCGCAGTAGCTGGCTGGCAGGTCAAACGCTGATAAATCAGCGTTTGACCACCCCCAAATAGGCTTGCTGCGCGTCGTAGCCATCCTTCCTACAGGCTAGCTTTGCGTCGACGGAGGTTCCCAGAGGCTAGCTTCGCGTCGAAAGACAAACGCCCCAAATCAGCTTGCCGATTTGGGGCATTTTTTCTCACTCTCTGGTTCTTAGGGTAGCGAGTGGCGGAAATTATCCTAAATTTCTCACCTTTGATGGCTAAAATTGTGCCGCGTTGTGCTATTGATTGTAAGCAACTACTTGAATATCATCATCGGTCAACAGAAGGCGAGTCAAGCTGCCGTTAGCTGGGCGAACTGTCACATCATACTTACCGCCGCCAAAGCGTTCTACTAGGCTGAGGAGGGTGTTACCGTGGCTCACCCAGAGGACGTTGCTATCGTCTGGCAAGCCGGCGTTTTTAATCAGCGCAATTCCCTTATCGACCCGTTCCCAGTATTCCTGGTTGTTTTCGGCATCGTGGAAGGGATCGGCATCTTTAAGCCAATCCTTGGCTGTGCCAATCGAATGTTCAGTGACAATGTCGTGAAAGTTTGTGAGCCCGTGGGGAGCCCCGGCATTATACCAGGCCAGGTCCATGTTGGTACCTTCGTAGGAGCCGTAGAACTCTTCTCGGAAGTACGGTGCGGTGACCGGCTGCTTAACAGAATCCGCTTCATTCATATCAAGAATCGTCTGAATGGTTTCCATCGCCCGGGTAGTGTCACTGCAAAAGGCGCCCGCAAAGTGGACATCTCGCAAGCGTTCACCGGCCTGGCGGGCGTTATCCTTGCCCTGAGCAGTTAACGGCGAATTACTCCATCCCTGCAGCTTATTATAGATATTAAAGTAGGTCTGCCCGTGACGAACCAGGTATAGGTTTAGCTTTGTCATAATAATGCCTCCATATCTTGTGTTGCAACTATTGTACCGCTTTCAAGGGTGAAATAATAGCGAACTTAGGGCGGACTTAGAGCTTTAAACACAGTTTATTCACATTTTATCCGTAGACTAAGTGGCATAGAAGGAAGGAATGAATATGACACTAAAAGATACTAGCCAACCTGAAATAGTGGCTGCCAGAATTGTTGCCGTCACTGGCAAAACGGTGAAAGTAGTGACCGAAGATGGTCAAACCCTGCGCATTCCCCTCTCCAGAAAATACCGGCAGGATCAAACAATGCTTGCTTCACTAAAAGATATTTGGCGAGCAGGAATTTGGATCCCCGTCAACCGGCGACTGAAACGGCTGTTCCATTATGACTGGCTGACCGGACCGGCACCAGTAGCGGCAACAAACAATTAAGATTTAGCAATGATTGCCACTCAATAATTGGTTCAACACAATCTGTGATAAAATAGTTCTGATTTACTAAAATTAGTTACTACCCAATCGATTGTGAGGAACATTCTTAATGAAAAAATTAAGCAAATTCGTGGACACTAGGATTGGGTTCTTTACCCTGCTAGTCGTCCTTTTTTGGTTTAAAACCCTGTTTGCTTACTTTACTGATTTCAACCTCGGGGCCAGCAATATTTTTCAGTACATCATTCTGATTTTTAACCCACTGGCCACGACGGCGTTAATCTATAGTATTGCATTTTATTTCAAACGGGCGCGCTTCTTCTATCCCGTCATCATGGGGCTTGACATCGCCAACACCCTCCTGCTCTACCTCAACGTCATCTACTACCGGGAATTTACCGACTTCATGACAATTGCCACGATGACCGGTTATTCCAAGGTCAACCAGGGACTAAGCGGCAGTTCGTTGGCATTGACGAACTTCCACGACGTCTTCTACTGGCTTGACATCGTGGTTATTATCGTCCTGATGCTGCTCCGGGTCATTCACTTTGACCGCCGCGCCATCGGGACCCGCCTGGCCTTTGCCTTCACGTCGATGTCACTGGTTCTCTTCGGGGTCAACCTCTCCTTAGCGGAAATGGACCGGCCACAACTGCTAGGACGGACCTTTGACCGGAATTACATCGTCAAGTACCTGGGGATTGACGCCTTTACTGGCTACGACCTGGTTAAATCCCAGCACATTCACGAAATGCGGCAGAGCGCTACGAAGTCCGAGCTGGACAAGGTCAAGAAATTCACGGATAAGCATTACGCCAAGCCGGACCCCCAGATGTATGGAATCGCTAAGGGACGGAACGTAATCATTATCCACCTGGAAAGTTTCCAGCAGTTCTTGGTCGACAAAAAGATCAATGACCAGGAAGTCACACCATTTTTAAATTCCTTGTACCATAGTAAGGATACCTACGCCTTTGACAACTTTTTCCACCAGGTTGGTCAGGGAAAGACCAGCGACGCGGAAAACATGCTGGAAACGTCAACCTTCGGGCTGCCACAGGGCTCACTGTTTGCAACCCTTGGTAGTGACAACACCTTCCAAGCCGCCCCGGCAATTTTGAACCAGCGGGCTGGTTACACCAGTGCGGTCTTCCACGGGAACGTCGCTAGTTTTTGGAACCGGAATAACGTTTATAAGAATCTTGGTTACCAGTATTTCTTTGACGCTAGTTACTATGACACCTCAGGCGATAAGGCCACCGGTTATGGTCTGAAAGACAAGCTGCTCTTCAAGGACTCGGTCAAGTACCTGCAAAATCTGCAGCAGCCATTCTACGCCAAGTTTATTACCGTTACCAACCACTTCCCGTATGACCTGGACGACGAGGATAAGGATCCAAACTTCCAGACAACTAATACGGGCGATTCCAACGTTGATAACTACTTTGTGACGGCGCACTATCTGGACCAATCATTATCAGAGTTTTTCAACTATCTGAAGAAGACGGGAGTTTACGACCACTCCATCATTATGATCTACGGTGACCACTACGGAATCTCCAATAGCGAGAACACCTCCCTCGCCAGCGTACTCGGGAAAAACGCAGATAGCTGGACAGACTTCGATAACGCACAGCTCCAGCGGGTCCCGCTGATGTTTGTCATTCCTAATTCCGGCGGCCATGGTTACATCTCCCATACCTATGGCGGCGAAGTTGACGTTTTGCCAACCCTGCTCCACCTGTTGGGAATCAGTTCCAAACGCTACATCCAGTTTGGAACGGACCTCTTCTCCAAGGAGCACAGTCAAACCGTGGCTTTCCGGAACCGGGACTTTGTAACCCCGCATTTCACCAGCATTAACGGGAAGATTTATAACAACCGTACCGGAAAGGAAGCTAAGCTGACCAAGAAACAGCAAAAGCAACTGGAACGGGCACGGGAGCTAGTCAACCTGGAACTAAGCCTCTCCGATTCGCTAAACGAGAAGAACCTACTTCGCTTCTACCACCCCAAGGGATTTAAGACCGTTAACCCAGCGGACTACAACTATTCCAACGGCTTAAATCGTGCCCAGCGAATTGAGAAGAAGAAGGGGAACAAGTCAACCAGTATCTTCAGTCAGCACCATGATCGGTCAACGGTCAATGATTATAGTACTGATGCTCCAGAACAGAACCACTCTTCAACCGATTCTAACCGAATTAAGATTACCAATCCGGACGCAAATAACAAGTGATTTATTAGTAATAGCGCAGTAGCTGCCAGGCAGCTACTGCGCTATTTACATTGCTATCTTTAAAAATGTGAGTGGGAAATAACCTTCTCGACAGGGCGTATGGCTAACCTAGAACGATAGTTGGCACGGCACAGGCCGGCTAGCGTTCATAGGCAAATAGCCTTGCTTCGCGGCGTTAGACACTAGCCCTGTGGTTACGACACTCAGTTAGCCTATTGGTTTCGCACGTTATCTTTATAATAGTTAAAAACTAGCAAGAGGCTGGTGAGAAAACCATCGTTTTCTCCCAGCCTCTTTGTTTGCTTTAAGTTAACCCCATCATAGTGAGTAATGAGTATACTTGCCAGATTCAACATCCGATTTTTGAATGCTCATAAAGGCATCTGGGTCTTCGCTCTTAATTAGCTCCCGTAAAAATGCTAATTGTCCACGCGGTGTCACCACCATAATTACATCGGTCGGCTTGCCCGTATATGCTCCCTGACCATTAAGAATAGTGGCCCCATGAGTAAACCGCCGTAACTGCTGGATCAGTTTGTCAGCCCGCTTAGTAAAGATTATTACCATCACATCCGTCTGTGAGGCAAAGGCATAGTCCATCAAAGCGTTGACAATTAACATCCCAATCAGGGTGTATACAATCCGACCGGGTCCAAAGAATATTAATGTCAAAACAATAATTAATCCATTAATCAAGTTAGCAAAGAAGCCAACGTTTTTATGAAACCGCCGCTGGCAGTAGGTTGCGACAATATCCATTCCACCAGTGGTAAAACCGTTATTAAAGCACCAGCCAATACTTAACCCGATTAATGCCGACCCAATAATCGTGTTCGTTAACGGATCCTTTACCAGCACCATTGTGGGAATAATCCCTAAGAAGATGATGTTTGATAAAACAGCAAGTCCTGAAAAAAGAATGTACCGAAAACCAAATACCCGCCAAGCAAAAATAAATAACGGGACGTTTAGAATTGTCATTAACAGGCTCATACTGAAGTTAGGAAGCACTGCATGAATCAGCTGTGATAATCCCAGCAAACCAGTCGAATAGGAATTGACTACGTTTAAAAAGTCATTAACAGCAATCGCAGATAACAGCCCATATAAGACCGCCACCAGCCCTGCTTTAGTTAGTTGCTTGTAATTTACTTTCATTGCCACCCCAACTTCACCTCACTAAAAAGAATAGCTGACTTATTTTATCATTCATCAAATAGCAGTTGCCACCATTTCGGGAAGTTTTCACCCTAATGCCACAACCGTTGCCAGAAATTGCCAAGAGGAACCTGCTCACTGCTGTAAAGACTATACGTCAGCGGTTCATTATCAATCGTTTTCACCCCATGACTAGCAACTTCCAGCTCGCCAATCTTTTCGTCGGCACGCACTGGGGCAAGGATCTTCCCGTTTTGTCCGTGACGGTTTAGCCTTACCGCCAAGCTGTAATTCTTGATGGGCTTGTCACCCCAGACACTGACCTGCTGGGGCCTGATAGCAACTGACCGTTGTGTACCATTAGCGACCCACTGCCGGTGCAGCCAGCGGGGCAGTGTGATTTGCTCCGTCTTCATTCCTTTGAGCCGGTTGTAGAGTTGCCGGGTAGCAGCAAAACGGGCATTACCACCATCACCATTTGCGTGGAGAACCACCGTGATCACCCGGTGGCCCCGGTACACGCCAGTGCTAACAAACGATGGGCCAGCGGCAGCAGAAGTTCCGGTCTTCAGGCCATCAATTTTAACCCCCGGAACTGCATACTGCTCTCCTGGCAGCATCTTGTTTAAGTTATCAGCCTTCACGGTTTTATTTTTAGCAATATAAAAATCAGCATTTTTCTGCGCCGTTACTTGAAGCAAGTCCGGATAGGTTTGAACCAAGTAGCGTGCTAAAAGGGCAACATCATTTGCCGTCATCTCGTTTTCCGCATTGTTGGCGTACTGATCCAGTTTTAAGCCTTTCAGGTCACCATTTGTTAAACCCACTGGATTCACAATCGTAAAATTTTTAAGACCGATTGCCTTGGCCTTCTGATCCATCTTGAGGTTAAACTCCTCCAAGTTGCTACCATCGGCCTCGGCCAGTGCCAGCGTTGCCCCATCAGCAGACTTGACCATTGCAGCATTCAACAGCTCCCGAACGGTATAGGATTGTCCCTCTTGGACCCCGATAGCAGAATAGCTCGGATCACTGGCAATCGCCGCCACGTCAGCAGACACATTGACTCTTGTATTAGCAGTAATGATCCGCTGATTGAGTTCATCATGGATTACCGCTACCGTCAGCAGTTTGCTGATTGACGCTACCGGCAGCTTCTGATTAGCATTCTGCTCGTACAACACCTGCCCAGTCGATGCATCGATCATCACCGCTGCCCGTGCGTTAACCCGTTCACTCGCCAGGGCGCCGGTTGTTAGTTCAGCCAACACCAACGGTAGTACCATTACCAATCGCAAAACCCTTTTAATTTTCATTACCATTCTCCCCATCATCGCCTTACTGACTGTTAAAACACTCCCATTATATTAATGCTGCCAGCCGATTACAATTACCCGTCCCCAAAATCAACTAAAAACGGCCTGCTCCGTAATTAACGGAGGGGCCGCGAGCTGAATATTTACTTGCCGATTCCCATGGAAGAACTGTGCATCGCCATTTTTTTATCAGGGTAGAGTGCCTTTGCCAAGGCCGTCACCGCTGTTGGCGCTTCACCAAAGGCGGCGGCAATCAACGCTACCTTTCCCGGATAGGTTACTCCATCCCCAATTGCGTACACCCCATCAATGTTAGTCTTCATCGTTGAATCAACCTTAATCAGGTGATGGTCACTCGCCAGGTCCAACGACCATTCATTGAGGGCCGCATTATTCGATGTAAACCCGTAATTGACGATCAGCTGATCCACGTTAAGCTGCTTCTCTTCGTCACTGCGCCGCTTCTTCAGGCCCAAAGTAACCGTTTGGTCAGCTTCAACCTGGATTTCCTTCGGCAGGTAGGGGGTCACCAGGTTGACCCGGGACTGCTGCAACTGGTTAACCGTATGCTCCAACCCGCGAAATTCATCCCGCCGGTGAACGATGCTGACTTCCTTAGCGACTGGTTCCAGCATCAGCGCAATATCAATTGCCGAGTCCCCGCCGCCAAGCACAGCGACCCGCTGGCCTTTATAATCCGCCACGTGATTAACAAAGTAGTGCAACTGGTGTCCCTCAGCCTCATCTGCCCCATCCAAGCTCAGTTTCCGGGGCGTAAAAGCACCATTCCCTAATGCAATTACGACTGCCCGCGACCGGGAAATACGGTTGGCCGACTTGATAACAAACGTTCCGTCAGCTTCCTTGATGACATCCTCGACCGTCTCGTTCAGGTACCGGTCAACCGGGGCCACGGCCATCTGTTGTTCCAGCCGGTCTACTAACTCCTGACCACTAACTCCTGGCATTCCTGCAACGTCCCAAACCTTCTTTTCTGGATACAGGGCCGCTACCTGCCCGCCAAGCTGTGGCAAGCTCTCAACCAGCTGTGTTTTTAACTCGTGCAGGCCGCAATAAAAAGCGGCAAACATGCCTGCCGGGCCACCACCGATTATCGTTACGTCATACTTTTCTTCTGCCATGTTGTAATCCTTTCATTTTAAGCTGCCTTCATTATATCATCACTCCTCCAGCGCACCACTTTGCGCACCTTTAAACAAGCTCATCCTTATTAACGGCTAAGCATGGTGCGAGAAAATTCAAATCGAGCTTCAGTAAAAGGTTTGACGTGCCAATATAGCAATGTTAAAATTTTGTAAAAGCGCTATCACTACGTTGCCTTTAGGCTTCGAGCAAACTAAGATAGGGTAGTAGATAAAATTTTTAGTTAAACTTTTTGGAGGGACTAATTATGGCAAAACGGAAAATGATCCTCGATTTGGATACTGGTGTCGATGACGCATTGGCAATTGCTTACGCACTTGCCGACCCCGAAGTTGATTTGATTGGGATTGTTAGTTCATACGGAAACAACCTGCTGGATGTCTGTGCGGAAAACAGCCTCAAGCTGCTGGAACTATTAGGTCACACTGACATTCCGGTTTTCAAAGGCTTGCCACACTCCAGTACGTCTGATCATTTTGACGTTATGCAGGTTTCCAAAGACATTCACGGTGACAACGGTATTGGTGATGTGGAACTGCCTGCTCCGCAACGGGCCGTGGAAGCAGAATCTGGGGTTGATTTCTACATCGATGCCGCTCATAAGTACGGTAAGGACCTGATCATCATCCCAACCGGCCCAATGACTAACCTGGCTGCTGCCCTAAAGAAGGACCCGGCAATCGCTGATTTGATTGGCAACGTGACCTTCATGGGCGGTGCCTTGACCGTTGATGGGAACGTCACTCCAGCCGCTGAAGCCAACATCAACCAGGATGCTAAGGCCGCTGATGAAGTCTTTAAGTCGAACCTGCCACTGACGATGGTTGGCCTGGATGTAACCTTACGGACCCTTTTAACGAAGAAGGAAACGCAACAGTGGCGTGACCTTGGTACCGCCGCTGGTAAGGCCTACGCTGACATCACCGACTTCTACATCGATGCTTATTACAACCTGGACATCGATAAGAACGGCTGTGCCCTGCACGACCCTCTGGCTGTCGGTGTCGGTATCGACCCATCATTCGTTAAGACGATCAGCCTCTTCATGCGGTGTGAATACGATCCAGACAGTCCGTTCTACGGTCGGACCGTTGGTGATAACGCCAAGCTGAACGATCCTAACCCGAACGTCAAGGTGGCCGTCAATGTTGACAAGGAACGCTACCTCAAGGCCTTCATGGACCACTTAACAACCTTGTTCAAAGAAAACTAGCACAAATACGCCCAATGAAGGAACGCAGCAGAAATCCGCGGTGATTTTTGCTGCGTTCCTTTAATTTAGGCCAAACTTCGGTATAATTAGCAAAAAGTAATTAGGAGAGAAAAGTGAATGAAAATTGCTGCTTATAGTGTTGTCCCAGCGGAAAAGCCCTACTTCAAACGGTGGAGCAAGGAGCACCAGGTGGAAGTCAAGTTAATCGCCGCCCCCCTTTCCCAAGCCACCCTGGATGAGGCCGCCGGCTGTGTTGGCGTTTGTGTCCAACAGCCTTCCGCCCTGGGGGATGCCGCCTTCTACCGGCGGTTTGCCCAGATGGGCCTAAAATACATCGGAGTCCGGTCGGCCGGGATCGACTTCGTGGACCTCGCCGCTTGTCAAAAGAACGGTATCAAGGTGACTAACGTGCCAGCCTATTCCCCACGCGCGATTGCCGAGATGGGGCTGACCCAAGCACTAGCCCTTTTACGCCGGCTCGGGGAATACCGAGCCGAGATGGCGCAGGGTAAATTCAGCCTCAACCCCCGCTTGATTAGTAACGAAATCTACAAGCTCACCGTGGGCCTAATCGGTCTTGGGCATATCGGCGGTGAAACCGCCCGGCTTTACCGGGCGCTGGGGGCCAGAGTGATTGCTTACAACCGCAGTCATAAGATTCAGTATGAATCAGTAGTTGAATACACTGACTTCGCCACCGTAATTGCCCAATCGGACATCATCTCGCTGCACACCCCTTTAACTCCCGCTACTAACGGAATGATCGGGGAGGAAGAGTTCCGCAAGATGAAGGACAGTGCCATCCTGATTAACATGTCGCGGGGTGGCTTGGTCGATACCCCGGCTCTGATCACCGCATTGCAGCACGGGCAAATTGCCGGTGCCGGGCTGGATACCCTGGCTAACGAAGCTGAATTTTTCCGGAAGGACGTTCCCGTAGACCAGCTGCCGGCTGACTACCAAACGTTGGCGGCCATGCCGAACGTCATCATTACTCCCCACATTGCTTTCTATACCGCCACTGCCGTTAAAAACATGGTTAACATCGGTTTGGATAACATCTATCGGCAGGAAATTAAAAAAAACTAATAAATCTATTGTCATTTTATAATCTAAATGCTAAGATAATGGCAACTTAAGTTTCAGATGGAGGATGACCATGAGTTTCTGCACTGCACAATTGAATAGTTGGCAAAGCCGGTAAGCTCAGTGTGCCCGTGTTGCAGGTGCATACTGGGGTTGAACAGTGTGCATCTGTACCGGCTTTTTAAGGATCCCATTAAGCCCGTACGGATTTCCACGTACGGGCTTTTCCTTTCTAACTGACAAGAGGAGCCCCAGCTGCGTGGGAGCTCCTCTTGTTTTTTGATTAAAGAAAGGTTGATTGTAAATGAAACGAATTGTAGCAATGATTACTATCCTTATCGTTATTTTAGGCGGCTACTTGGGCCTTACCCGCTTCCAAAGGCAGCATCGCACACCGGTGGTCGGGATCTTGACAATGATGCACCACCCCGCCCTAGACCAAATCTACCGCGGATTTGTTGCCGGCCTGGGCGAAGCGGGCTACCACAACGGTAAAAACATCAAGATTGAGTATCAAAACGCCAACGGTGACCAGGCCAACCTCAAGACAATGGCGGACAAGCTCGTCAATGACCACGCTAAGGTCGTTCTCGGCATTACTACGCCCGCCGCCCAGTCATTAGCAAACACAAGCAAGTCCACCCCTATTGTTATGGGCGGAATCGGTGATCCCGTGGGTGCCCGGCTCGTGAAAAGCCTCCGGCAGCCCGGCGGGAACGTTACCGGAGTACAGTCTGACAACCCGGTTGGCCAGCAGTTAAAACTGGCCAAGCATTTCCTCCCCCACGCCAAGGCCCTGGGCCTGATCTACACGTCTAGCGACCCTTCCGCGGAATACCAGGCCAAAATGATGATTGCGGACGCCAAGAGAATGCACATCAATTTGAAAGTCTACACAATCGCCTGCGCCAATGACCTTAACCAGGTTTCTCAGCAAATGCTCACCCAGGTTGACGGGGTGATGGTCCCGTGTGACAACCTCATCGCGGGCGCAATGAAGACCCTGGTCAAAAATGCTGACGCAGCCCACAAGCCGGTCTTCCCCGGTGCTGACACGATGGTAAAAGACGGCGGGGTCGCTTCGATTAGTCTCGACCAGTACGGTATGGGAAAAGCGGCAGCGAAGATGACCGTCCAAATTCTCAAGGGAAAACAGCCGCAGGATATGCCCGTTAACGACTACCAGCATGGCAAGCCAATCCTTAATCTTCAACAGGCTAAAAAACTCGGTCTAACCATCCCGAGCGGCTTCCAGCAGGAGGCTGCCCAACACGGAACAGTAATTAAATGAACAATGAGGGGACGCAGCGGTGAACGGAGCGCCCCCTTCATTGTTCATTTAGCTTAACCCAATTACAACAAGTTGCGGACCACCAGCGAAAGCGCTAGGATCAGCGCGCCAACCCCCACGATAATCTGCATCAGGCGGCCAGGCAAGCGGCGGACAATCACAGGCCCCAGCGCGCCGCCGATGATATTGCCGATGAACAGCGGAATGACATAGTTCCATTCAATCGTCGTTTCAAAGGCAAAGATAATGACCGCGATCGTGTTGGTGACCGTCATCGCCACATTCTTCAAGGCATTATTCACGGCAAAGGTCTTCTGCCGATTGACCACGGATAGTAGGGTCAGCATCATCACACCGGCACCGGCATTAAAGTAACCGGCGTAGACGCCTACCAGGAAGATCCCGAGCGCGGTCAAAGCGGTGTAGAGCGGGTGGCGGCCAAGCGAGTGACTGTTAGCCGCCATGGCTTCCTGTGCCTGTCGTGGCCGATGCGGGAAGATTAAAATCAGCCCCGCGATTCCGATGCAAAATGGCACTAATTCCTGAAAAAATTTCCCGGGTAATGTAAACAGCAGGATTGCTCCCAATACGGCCCCAACAAAAACCAACGGGACAATTAGCCACATTTGCCGCTTATCATGCCGTAGCTCCTTAGTCGAGGCCGCAATCGAACTATAAGCACTCCCGACCGTCGACCAGGCGCTTGTAACGTTAGCCATCACGGGCGGCAGCCCCATCATCAGCAGGGCGGGATAAGAAATCAAAGACGCTAACCCCGCTGCTGCACTGACGATTCCTGCCAACACGCCAACAATAACCAGGGTGATAAAAAAGGTGATTCCAGACATTATCTTCCTCCATAAGAAAATTAAACAGCTTTATTGTACAACGTTCACCGGCTGGACGGCCCCACTAATTTGAATTTACTTTGCTTTTCCGGTATAATTGTGGCGAGATTAATACGATGTCTGGGGTGCCATCTGGCTGAGATAATACCCATTGAACCTGACCTGGTTAACACCAGCGGAGGAAGAATCGGTAAGATCAATTCATAGTTGAGTTAATGATACCCCGGGGATAACTGTGTCCCGGGGTTTTATTTTGCCTAAAGACCGCCTTAATCTTAATTTTTTCTAAGGAGTGTCTTACAATGCACAAACTTACTTTCCACTTACGCGACATTATTTTGCTAGCCCTAATTGCAATTATCTTTGGGGTGATTTACTATGCTGCCGCCTTTGTCTATAACGGTTTGACTGTTCTCTTAACACCGGTAGGCTACGGACCAATCGCCAATGACCTTACAATGGGAATTTGGTGCATGGCCGGGCCGCTCGCCGGTTTCTTACTCCGTATCCCTGGTTCTTCCTTCCTCGGTGAATTTCTCGGGGCTGCTGTGGAAATGTTCCTCGGTGACCAATGGGGGGCCTCTAACTTGATTTCCGGAGCAGTTCAGGGGATTGGGACGGAATTAGGGTTCACGTTAACCCTCTATAAGATTTACAACTGGCTCACCGTTATCTTAACGAGCGTCACGACCACCATCGTCACCTTTGCCTGGGACTGGTTCCGGAACGGTTATAGCCACTTTGCTCCTAGTATGCTGATCATCATGCTGGTCGCACGCTTTCTCTCCATGCTGTTCTTTTCTGGAATCCTCGTCAAGCTGATCGTAAACCTGTTGACGCGGGCCCACGTTATCCGGAGCTAGCCATGACTAACGATATCATTGACGTTCAGCAACTCTCATTTGCTTACGACCACCAGGAGGTCCTTAAAGCGCTCACCACGAGTTTCCCCGCCGGCAACGTGGCCCTATTGACTGGGCCGTCCGGCTGCGGAAAGTCAACCCTTCTCCGCTTGATTGCTGGCTTGCTGCCTAAGTATGGCGGCCACCTCACTAACGGGCGGATTAATTTTCCAGCCGGGAAACCAACCATCGGAATGCTCTTTCAAGACCCCCTGATGCAGTTTGCGCTGGATACGCCCCGGCACGAGTTAGAATTTGTTCTCGAAAACGAACGGGTCCCCCACGAGCAAATTGCCGCCAGAGTAACAGCGGCCCTGCACTTTTGTAAAATCACTGACTTAGCAGACCGCCAGCTGACCACCCTATCCGGCGGCCAACAGCAACGGGTCGCCCTGGCCGTCACAATTGCCCGGCAGGCGAAGGTGCTCCTGCTCGACGAACCATTCGCCAGTATTGACGAAGAAAGCCGGCACTTCCTGATCGGTCAACTGCAACAGCTGGTAGTGAACCAGGGCATCACAATCTTAATTGCCGACCACGACTGTCACGGCTACCAAAAGCTGCATCCCCTGGTCTACCAGTTCCAGGCGGGGACGGTCGCCCGCCAATCAGCCGTTACCAGCGCCCAGTTGTTAGCCGCGGCTGACGAACGCGCCAAGCAGCCCCTGCGGACTGCCCGACCAACTGCTAGCGCACCAACTGCTTTTCAACTGACAGCTGTTCGAATTGAGCGGGGCGAGCGCCAGTTGTTAAGTCTTCCCCAGCTCGCACTATTTCGAGATAAAATCACCTTGGTCACCGGCGCAAACGGCAGTGGCAAATCGACCTTTTTCCAAGCCCTCGCCAAGCTGATTCCCTATCAGGGCCAGATTGACTTCGCCGGACACGACATCCAGCAAATCAAAAACCGGCGTTACCGGGCGGACCTAGGACTCGTCTTCCAGCACGCCGACGACCAGTTTATTAACGTTACCGTTGCCGAAGAGCTAGCCCTCAGCAAACGCAATGGCCGCCACCCCTATTTTCAAACTAGCCTTCCCGCCGCTCTAGAGCTGTTAGGACTCACGGGGCTGGACGAGCGGGTAGTCTACTCCCTTAGTGGCGGGCAGCGCAAAAAGCTCCAGCTCTTGTTGATGCTGATGATGGGCCAGCCAGTCCTCCTGCTCGACGAACCATTCGCGGGGCTCGACCGGCAGTCCCTCCAAAACGTCTACCAACTAATTAAAACTGCCCAGGCAGCTAAGCCGCAAACCATGTTAATCATCAGCCACCAGTTGGCCGCCATCGACCAGCTAATCGACTTCCACTTGCACTTGAGCGGGCACCAGCTTCGGTATGAGGAGGACTACCATGAATCCTAGTTTTAAATTAATTCTCGCCCTGGTTATTTCCCTGGAAATAACTTTCACCAACCACCTGGGGGGCAACCTCATCATCATCGCCGCCGCGCTAACCTACCTCATAATTAAACGCGTGGCCTGGAAGAAGCTGTGCCGACTACTGCTGATTACCCTGATTCCAGCGGCAGCGCTGTTTATGACCATCGGCTACTTCTCTCCCGAGCGTGACCTCTTCTTTGCCTGGGTACTGGTCAGCCGGCTCTACTGCTACGTAAGTGTTGGCGCTGCTGTGACCCTCACCACCAATAAACTCAGCCTGATTCGTTCGCTGGAACAGAACTGCCACCTCCCCAGCAAGTTTGCCTATGGCTTCCTGGCAGCGCTCAACCTTATTCCGCGAATTAAGCAAAACGTGGTTACCATTCGGGTGGCCGCCCAAATGCGGGGCGTGACCCTGCACTGGTGGTCACCAACCCTTTACTTCAAAGCGATCCTTTCCGCCATTGCCTGGTCCGACCAGTTAGCCCAGGCAATGGAAACCCATGGCTTCAAGGAGGACGCTCCCCGTTCTGCTGCTCAGGTGATTGGGGTGGAGAAACGTGACTGGCTAACCATGCTCCTGATTTTATTGATTATCCAAATAGTAATAATTGCGCTTCCTTAATTTATCAGTCATAATATAGAAAAAAGGAAGGACAGATTATGAATAACAACAGTATCGCCACGCGAATCGTCAACGCACTTTCCTACTTCAGCATTTTCTTCTTGCCGGTTATCTTTCCCTTAATCGTCTGGATCATTGCCCGCGCCAGCGACGATCCCTCGGTAACCAGCAACGCCCGGAAGGCCTTTTGGAGCCAGATTTTCCCGCTGCTCTACTTGATTTTTGGCGCGCTCGTCGCTAGTATTAACGCGCTACGCGACTATACCTTCCATGCGAGCGCGCTCCTGGGAATTTTACTGACCTTCGCGCTCTTGATTGCCCTCCTCCTGTTTATCTACAACGTTGCGATGGGGGTCAAAATGCTGCTAGGGCGTGACTAGCCATGGGCAATGAACTGCTTTCATGCTTTGTCTAATATTTGTACGGCCTCAGTATTCGTCCTGCCCGAATGGTGAGGCCGTTTTAACTATACAAAGGGGAGAATGTTAATCTTATGGGCCTGCTTTTAGGAATTATCCTGCTATTTACGACCGTGGTTGTCGCTAACGTCATCCACTTGATCTATCCCAAACTTCCGCTGTCCATCTACCAAATCATTGCGGGGGTCCTGCTGGCATCACTGCCAACCACTGCCACTGACTTCACGATGCATCCCGAACTCTTCATGATGGTCGTGATTGCACCCCTGATGTTCAATGATGGTCAAAACCAGTCGTTCCGTTATTTGACCAGTAACTACAAGTCAATCCTGTCAATTTCGGTCGTCCTCGCGCTGGTAACCGTCCTTATTTCGGGCGCCATCCTGCACCTGGCACTACCAACCGTCTTTCCATTTGCTCTCGCCTTCATGTTGGCATCGATTATTACCCCTACCGATGCGGTGGCGGTTAAGTCCATCACCTCCAACATGACGGTGCCGGAAAACGTTAACGGGGCCCTCGAATATGAATCGCTCTTCAACGACGCTTCGGGAATCGTCCTCCTTGACCTTTCCCTGGCTGCCTACCAGTCAGGCGAATTCTCGTTGGGCCACAGCCTGTGGATCTTTTCCTACGTCTTTTTTGGCGGCATTATTTTTGGGGCAATTATGGGAAACCTGGTGATTAGCCTGCGGCAACGGTTGATGAGCAACCACGTCGATATCGGCTCCATAGTCATCCCAATCAACGTCATGACCCCCATTGTCGTCTACTGGCTGGCTGAGGAACTGCACCTCTCTGGTATCCTTGCCGTCGTTTCGGCTGGAATCGTCCACAGTATTCTTTACGACCGCCTGCGCCTCACCTCGACTAAGGTTCAAATGGCGACTACGACCATCTGGACCATCATCAGTGACGCCTTAAACGGAGTCGTGTTCGTTCTCCTGGGGGTAATGCTCCCCCAGGTTCTCCGCCGGACAGCCCCACACAACCTGTTGAACCTGCTATGGATTGCCCTGGCGCTCTATATCATCATGACCCTGCTCCGCTTCTTGTGGACCCGCTTTCGCCTTGTCAACATCCACTCAGCGAAGGAAAATCTAAACCGCGATAGCTTCCTGATGGCAATCGGTGGAATTCATGGAACCATTACCCTTGCTTTAGCTTTCTCCCTGCCAGTGATGATCAACCACCATACCTTTGCCTTCCGCAATTCGATGATCCTGATTGCGGCGTTTGTCATCCTGATTAGTATTATCGTGGGTGCCGTGGCCTACCCCCTCCTGCTGCCGCCCAAGTCGCGGGACTATACCAAGGAAGAGTTTCAGCAGGCGTTCAATAAGACCGTCCACCACGCAATCAATGCTCTTCATAACCATGACGACCACCGCCGGGAACAAACTTTTGTTGCCGACCAGCTCGCCAGCCAAACCAGGCAATTTCACGACTTCAATCGGGAACTCTTTGAACAGCTGGTCAAGAAAGCCCACCAGGTTGAACTGGCAACCCTGGACCAGCTGACCGATGATGGCACCATTACCGAAAAACAGGCAGAGTTCTACGCTAGCTTCGTTGCCCGCTCGGTCTTCCGTAGCAGCCGTCATAGTTTCCGCGAATCATGGGTAATCCTTTGGCACCGAATCAAGTGGCGGTATGCCCGCCGGCGCCGGTTGAAAAAGCACCTAAAGAGCAAGGGCCTGCTTAACAGTGACACCGGTCACCAGCTAATTACCGCAAGCGAGCACCAGGTCATCATGGAAATCCAGAAGCTGGTTTACCGAAACGTTGAAAAATACCTCCATTCGGTTTCTAACCCGAAAAACGTTAACGAGGTCGCAATGGTCAACCACATTTACCTCCAAAAGAAACGCTTCTTCAACCATGAAGTTTCCATCGATACCGACGTTGCAACCAGCCTGTTCATTGAGGCTTTCCAGCTTGAACATAGCTACGTGCAGGAACAGCTGGCTGCCGGCAACCTTTCCCAGGAGCTCGCCAACGCCCTCAACGAACAAATTTCCACTGATGAACTGGTCTACGTCCAATCACTAGACTAATTATGTATTCCAAGTAAAAGGGTCCTAACCACTGACAAACTCATGTCAACGGTTAGGACCCTATTTTATTTATAGTGTTAAGAGAAACGCCAGAACTGCTGGAAGCAGCTGGAACAGCCAGATCTTCCGGGTAGCCGTAAAGCCACCGAAGAGGGCTACCACCATGATAAAGACCAGCAGCATTTGCCAAACAGTAATGAGGGTAATCCCGTGAACTAGCCAGTAACTAGCAATGATAAGGATTCCCAGCATTCCGTTGTAAATTCCCTGGTTGGCAAAGGAAATCCGGGCAGGCCGCTGGCGGGTATACTCTACCGGCAGGTCAAACGCGCGGGCCTGCTGTTCGGGGCGGCCCCAAATTTCCATGACCATGATTCCCAGATGCTCGATTGCAATTAACATCATTAGGACAATTAGCAGTATCATTTTTCCTCACTCACTTTACATAATGATTTAAAAAGCGAGCAATCCGTTGTGGGTAGCGTGCTGGCTCCTTTTCGTATGAAGCCGCGTGTTTAGCACCCTTGACCACCCATAATTCACGGGGACCCTTCGTAGCCGCATAATTACGGTAAACCATCCGTGTCGGGACGAAATTATCGTTGCCGCCGTGAATAAACATCATTGGGCGGTGATTATGCTCCAGCATCGCCGTTGAACTGGCCTGCCGCACGTAGAAACCATTTTTGACCCGGTTAATCATGCTCAGGCTTCCAATCAATGGCGCACGGATTGCCTGGGGAATATTATACAGGTTCCCCGCCTCATAGTTAAGCTCATCGTTCAAACTGGTGTAACCGCAGTCCTCGACGAAGGCCTTGACCTGGTGCGGGAGCGGGATCCCGCTGGTCATCATTGTCGTGGCCCCGCCCATACTGACGCCGAAGATGACGATTTGACTATTTCGGCCGTTCTTCGTGATGATTTGGTCCGTCCACTTACGGACATCGTACCGCTCTGGCCAGCCGTAGCCGATGTACTTTCCCTGGCTCTCCCCGTGGGCCCGTGCATCCGGCATCAGGACATTGTAGCCCAGCTGGTGAAACATTGCCGCGTACTCTCCCATCTTCTCCTTCCGGCCCATAAAGCCATGGAGGATAATCACGTTCTTGGTAGTCGGGTGGGCAGCTGGTAAATAGTCAGCCACCAATTGGTAGTCACCGCCAGCTGACTTCATTGTCCACTGCTGTTTAGGTGCCCGCTTAAACCACATCTTCTGTGAATACAGCGGGTCGCTCTTGCTAATGCGAGCAGAGTTATTGATGAAAGACTTGTGGCTCGGTACCATCGCCACATTGAAGAAGTAACTCCCAGCCGCAAATAGTGCCAGTGCCAACAAGATAATAATACTGATTAGCCACCGCCAGAGATGGTGACGGCGTTTAGAAACTTTTGTTTTCAAATTGATTAACCCCATGTTGTATTTTTGATTAACGGACATATTTTAGCACACATTCCGTTACTTGATAACATTCATCCCTAGTAAATACCATTTCCAATGGTAAAATAGAAGTTGACACTAAAAAGGAGTGAGAAGATGTTTCCTGAAAGACTCCGGGCACTGCGCAAGGGCCAAAAAATTACCTTAAAAGAACTGGCCAACCACCTCAACCAAAATCTCGGGCCCAACGAAAAGCCAAATACCGCCTCTCAAATCGGCAACTGGGAGCGGGGGATTCGAACGCCATCATACGTTGAAGCCCGTAAACTGGCCGAATTTTTCGATGTTAGCCTCGACTATTTAACTGGGAAAACCGACCGGGACGACTTTGACCTCGGCAAGCTGTTTTTCTCCAGTAAAAACCTGTCCTTTAACCAGACCGTCCTCTCCAGCGAAGACCGCTACGAAATTTTCCAGCTAATCGACGGCTACCTAAAGGGCAAGCACAACCGGCGGGATACTGATAAGTTCTATGGCAAGCAGGAACAGCTTAATCTAAAGTTAAAGTAGTGAGACAAGATGAATCCCAAAAAACTGAAACAACTAAAAAAACGCGTTAAGAAGGTCCAGCAGGCAGCAAAGACCGTCCCTTACATCCGAGAACTGGAGGGTTACCGTGAGCTGTTTGATGACTTTCCCGCAATCAAGTACCTAATCAACAACGCCTTAGAGAGCGACCGGCTGTTGAAAAATGGCCTGTTGCCCCAGCCGTTGCCGAGCTTGCTCTTACCCGACAACATCCAAGACACGATTTTCCAGCGGGTCAACGAGCAGTATCCCCAGGGCGACCCGCGGGGCGACGCACTGTGGAACCGGTATAATGACGCCTTGCCGAAACTTGACCGGGCGTTGCGCAACTTCCGTGACCACCTGGAAGACACGTACGGGATGTGGTCCTACGTCAATGCCCCCTTTGCCAAGGCCCTTTCCGACTACCTCGCCGGCCGGCCGGTCTTAGAGATCATGGCCGGGAACGGCTACATTTCCAAGGGCCTGCGGAACAATAACCCTCAGCAAAAAATCTACACGACCGACAGCCAGGACTGGGTGACTGAAAACGAAACCGGCAGGCACCCGGTCACCCAGATTGAACGCCTCGACGCCCTCTCTGCCATTAAGAAGTACGGTAATCAGGTGGACTTCGTCATTATGTCCTGGGCTCCCGACAAGCAGGAAACCGACCGGGAAGTCCTCCAGCTGCTCCGCCAAACTTACCCGACGGTCCACTTCCTAGTCATCGGTGAACGGAACGGGGCTACGGACTCCAAGAAGTTCTGGCAGGAGGCCCTGCTCAGTCAAGACGAGGCCCTGCAACGGGTTAACCAGTACCTGCACTCCTTTGACCTCATTGATGAGCAGATCTACCTAGTAAAGTAGGGAAGAAAAATTAACGAATCCAAGTTAGCGTCCAGCCGACGCCAACTGAACGTCCGCGACCGTGCCCTCATGCCGGTATAACAAGGCGAAGGTCCTCAAGATCACTAACTTTGCCCAAGACGAGGAGTATACAGAAGCCTGGTCCCTGGTGGATGAAAACTTTGTCTACCGGCAGGGACAGTGGGTGACCGTTGATAACTTTAATGAAGACAGCTGGTGCGATTCCACAACCGGGATTCATTTTTGGATGACCCAGGAGGAAGCCAGACCTACTAATTTAATTAAAGCCAACTGGAATTTTATTCTTGATTACCAGTTGGCTTTTTACGTATAATGATTTGGTTATGGAAAAATTCAAACTAAGGAGGACTAATATGAAGTACCGTTTACAAGCAATTCTGTTCGTTTTTATTGCCTTTATGCTCGGCTGTAATGAATACATGATCGTCGGTGTCCTACCCGATATCGCCCATGAATACCACGATTCACTCTCTACCCTCGGCCTGTTGGTCACCGTCTTTGCCTTTGTCTACGCGGCCTTCACCCCTGTGATTACCTCGCTAGCCAACCGCTGGCGCCGGCACCACGTCCTCCTCTGGCTAATGGTTATTTTCCTGGTCGGCAACACCTGGACCGCGTTAGCCACCAACTTTGTTTCCCTGCTCCTCTCCCGGATCTTGACGGCGACGGTTGCCGGGGCAATCATTTCCCTGGTCCTGGTCATGGCTAGTTTCGTCGCGCCACACAACAAGCGGGCCAGCCTTGTTTCCTGGGTATTCGCCGGCTTTAGTATTGCCTCCGTCATCGGGATTCCGATTGGGACCATCATCAGCACTACCTTTTCCTGGCATGATAGTTTCTGGATGGTCACAATCATTACCGTCATCGCCTTTTTCTTTCTCTTTTGGCTGGTTCCCCGCGACACCCCGCAAGTCAAGAGCGGCTTGAAAAAGCAGTTCGTCTTGTTTAAGGACTACCGTGTCCTGTTGGGCGTCCTCTTTATCGTGGCGATTTGCGCGGCCGACTACACCATTTACACCTACATCCGGCCGCTGATCACCACCGGGATGGGCTTTGACAACACCTGGCTCAACTGGCTCCTGTTCGGAATGGGAATCTTCTTTATCATTGGGAACAAGTTTGGGGGCTTCCTGGCTGACCGCGGGGGTATCCACCGCCTGCCGATCATTTACGCCATCATGACGGTCCTCTACCTCGCGTTTGGTCCCCTGCTCAGCTTTAAGTGGTTCGCCATCCTGATTGTCGCCCTACTCTGTGTGGCCTTCTCCTGCTACGGGTCGTCCACCCAGCTGATGTTCTTAGACATTGCGGAAAAAGAGTACCCGCAGTCACTGGACCTGGCGTCCTCGCTCAATTCCATTTTTGCCAACATTGGCATCTCCCTCGGCTCCTTCACTGCCTCGCAGGCCGTCCAATTTACCGGGCTGACCCGGCTGGGCTACGTCGGTTCCATCTACGCTCTTCTCGCAACCATCTTGGTAATCGTGCTGAGCCGGAAGTACGCGGGGATGCGTAACCATCTGGGACCAATTTAGCACAAACTCCGGCACGCGCCGGATAGCTAAACGCCCTCCAAGACTCACTTCTAGCAAGTCTTGGAGGGCGTCTTTTTTCACCAGCCGACATCGCGGCCCTCATACAAAATTTATACAACGCAGAGTCCAAACACAACAAAGATTAATGCAATAAAGGAGAATAAGAAGTACCATTCGCGCATCATAATACCGCCTCCACTTCTATTTCTATCTTTATTGTAACCCCTTTCACAGAAAAATTACACCTATACAAAAAAGGTGGCAGAACTAACTGGTTTAGTTTTGTCCCCTCTCAGTCGACATACAGCAAGCCTATATGAACCAGCAGCCAGCTACTGTGCTGGGGCATTTTTTATTGTGGCAGATTGTAAAATTTAAGTTGAACATTTGAGTGGACAGAAAAACCCATAAAGGTCTTTAATGGTGTTGCTTAACTAAATCCATTGAAAGAAGAACCTTTATAGGCACCACTATCTTATCATTTTCAGACCGCGTTGTCATTGAAACACTTCATAATGAGAAACGTTCCTTGCAGTATATTGCTGACTACTTGGGCTTTAGTAAAACGACCATCTTTAATGAACTTCACCGACTAGATCTTGCTTACCAGATCATAGTATCCGTCGACATCGGGCTAAAGAAAAACGTGGTACCTTTAGTCATGGACGCTCGATTGAAGAACGTCCAGCAGATATCGAGACTCGCCAAGAATTCGGCCATTTTGAAGCTGATACAGCGCTCTCTGGTAAACGCAAAGGACAAGCCGTCGCTACTTTTGTGGAACGGAAGAGTCGCCTGACGATCGTTAAACGGCTCAATGGACGTGACAGTCAGTCAATGAAAGCTGCGATCGTCGAGTTAGCTCATCAGCTTAACGGTAAGCTCAAAACATTGACCGTTGACTATGGTAAAGAGTTTGCGGATTACCAGGCAATCGAAGCATTAACTGGCACTCAGCTTTACTTTGCCCATGCCTATTCACCACATGAACGAGGCAGTAACGAAAATCGCAATCGGGTTCTACGGCGATTTATTCCTAGAGGGAAACCAATTGAAGAGTTAAGTGATGATGAATTAGTTCAGATCAACTGGTACCTAAATTCACGCCCACTTAAATGTCTCAACTGGCATTCACCGATTGAGATCTTTTTGCTTAATCTGCGCCATTAAATTCGTTCAAGTTATTTCTTGCAATCTGCCAATTTGATACTGCTGAAGAATTGCTTGATTAGTATACTTGCCAGAAAGATAAGCTTTTACAGCAGTTAACTTAGTCTCTAATGAGTACTTCTGATTATGCTTAGGTCTAATTAATCCCGCCAATCCAGCGAGTAGGAATTGCTTAATCCACTTACTCATGTTTGCTGGTCGGACACCATGGTAATCGGAGTACACCGTTAAACCATAATCCGATTTCTGATAATCATGAAGTAATTTAAGCTTTTCAATAGTTGAATAACTTACAATGCAAAACACCCCCTAGGATTCACACTTTTATTATTTAAAGTGTCAACCCTAAGGGGTATTGTACGATGAGGCACTTCAAGTTTTCCCAGTCTTTTTTATCAACTAAAGTTTTCGTCCGCGTGCCGTCCTGTTAAGAAGTAGAACGGAATGGCGATGATTAAGGCACCAAAGCCCCAGATAAGGTTGGCACTAGGAGTGTTGAAGAGTAGCCAGCCAGAAATTAGTAAGGCGATCACAGGGATAACTGGTCCCAGTGGAACCTTAAATGGCCGTGCCACATCCTTCTTGGTATGACGGAAGACAATTACTGCTAGACAAGTAGGGATATATTGAATGAACCGTGAGATAGCTGAAATCATTGCTAACTTGGAGAAGGTACCACTGTATGCTAACAGCAGACCAATTACGGTTGAAATAATAATTGCGTTGTATGGTGCACCATAACGGTTCTTATTTGCGAGGAAACTTGGCATCATCTTGTGGTCAGCCAAGGCTTCACCAGAACGAGGGGTGATGAAGGAGGAGGCCACGGCAATCCCACCAATTGAAAGAAGGGTACCAACGCCAACTAATGCGCCACCCCAGGCACCAACCATCTTCGTCATTGCATCTTGGAGTGGGACAGTTGACTTAGTAAGACCTGAGCCAAGGACTCCGATGCAAGCAACCATGACCAGGAGGTAGATGACGACAACGGTTGCCATGGAGACCATCAAGGCACGTGGCAGGTTCCGCTTAGCATTCTTCATTTCACCGGCTGCAACTACCAAACCTTCAAATCCAGTAAAGACGTAAAAGAGAGTCAATGTTGCCTGGGCGAAATTAGCACTGCCGCTGTGGCCGGGGATGAAGAAGGGAGTGAAATTGGCAGGATGGAGGAAGAATAGCCCAAGTACCGCCACCATGATAATTGGAATTAATTTACCAACCGTCACAATGTTATTAAGAACGGCGGTAACCCGAACCCCCGCAATGTTTAGTCCCATCAGGAATAAGCCGATGATGGTTACGAGGATATTCTTGGCAAGGTTGTTATTAAGTGCTGGGAACATTCCGCCCAGTGCAGTTGCAAAACCAACATACAAGGTTGCTTCAGCAATAATCCGAACGACCCAGGTCATGAAACCAACTTCGTAACCAATAAAGTTACCAAAGGCGCCCCGGGCATAAAGATAGGGACCACCATTTTGTTTGTAAAGACCGGCACATTCTGCAAAACATAAGCCGATACAGAAAATTAGAAAACCATCGAAAAACAATGCTAGGATGCTGGCGGGACCGAATAATTTCATTCCCGAACTTGGTAGGAGGAAGATCCCACTACCGATGATCCCGTTGATCCCGAAAAGAACAATACTACCAAAGCCAAGTTTATGGCTTTGTACATCTACTTTAGCCATTTAAAAGCCCCCCTTTGATCCGGTCGATAAATGCAGTGAATAAGCGCTCTTGCTGGGGGCTACTTTGCCAGAGATTTTCCGGATGCCACTGAACAGCTTGAACTGAAGCATCATCATTTTCAATTGCTTCAATTACACCATCAGGCGCCTGAGCAACAGCCTTCAGCGAAGGGGCCACCTCCTTAACTGCTTGATGGTGGCGAGAGTTAACAAATGCAGTAGGACCGAGATCCTTACCTAGTTGGGAAGTAGGGTCAATCTTAACTTCATGAGTTGGCAAGTCTCCCTTAGTTCGTTGTGAATGTTGGAGGAGCCCGTCTCCTTCATATTCGCTTGGCAGGTCCTGGTAAATTGTTCCGCCAAGGGCAGCGTTGATTACCTGTGCACCCCGGCAAATGCCAAGTAATGGCAAGTGCTGTTCAGCGGCTGCCTTGACAACGGGAAATTCAAACGCATCACGTGGAGAATAGGTCGGTCCTAATTCAAGCGAAGGGTTCTCATGAAGAAATTCAGCAGCAATATCATGGCCACCAGGGATAATTAAACCGTCCAGGCCGGCTAAACTATCTTTCGCAAGTTTACCAGGGAGGATTGGCAGGATTATAGGCACCACATTGTTTTTTACTAAAACATCAACTAATGGTTTAGGGGCAAAGTGTGCCAGCTTTAAATTAATAATCGGAGTTTCGGTTAAATTTACATCGGCAGTAATTCCTATCTTCATTTTCTAATCACTCTCTAATCGTTTCGTAATATATAGTAATTATTAAAACACTGGTGAAACGATTAGTGCAAGAAGGAATCTTAGAAAACGTAGAATAATTACCTTTAATAATAGGAAGGTTAATAAATAAAGTTTGGCGCAAGGGGAATGATTAACAAAAAAAAGTATATGTTTGATCTATACCCCCATTCCAATCAAGTAATTTTCAATGTTTACTTTTCTGGGTAATATATAGATAACGATTAAATGAATACACGAAAGGATGAGGTAGATTGTAAAATTTAAGTTGAACATTTAAATGGACAGAAAAACCCATCAAGGTCTTTAATGGTGTTACCACACAATCCATTAGAAAGAAGGACCTTGATGAGCACCACTATTTTATCATTCCAGAACCGTGTTGTCATTGAAACACTTCATCATGAAAAGCACTCACTTCAATATATTGCCGATTATTTAGGCTTTAGTAAAACCACTATCTTTAATGAGGTTCATCGCTTAGCTGGTGAGTATCACGCAGTTAAGGCTCAAACTGACCATGAAGTTAAACTTAGTCATCGTGGTCGTAAAACCATCTTAACGACTAACCTAAAGCGATTGATTGAAGAAAAAATCAAGATTCAAAAATGGTCAATTGAACAAGTGGCTCATGTAGTTAGAATTACCTACAAAACCATCTATAACTGGATTGATCAGGGACTACTGGATATTAATGTGACTGATTTACCTGACCATGGTATTCGTCGCAAACGAGCTAAAGAAACCCGTGGTACTTTTAGTCATGGACGTTCCATCGAAGATCGTCCAACTGAAATTTCTGATCGTAATACTTCAGGTCACTTCGAAGCTGATACAGTTTTATCTGGAAAACGTAAAGGTCAAGCAGTAACTACGTTTGTCGAGCGTAAGAGTCGCCTTACTATCGTTAAACGGCTTGATGGACGAGATAGCACTTCAATGACTAATGCTATCCTTGAGTTAGCTAATCAATTAGGAACTAATCTCAAGACACTGACGGTTGATCACGGGAAAGAGTTCGCCAACTACCAATCAATTGAGAAAAATACCGGCGTGCCGTTGTACTTTGCACATGCTTATTCTCCGCATGAACGTGGTAGTAATGAGAATCGTAATCGAGTGTTACGGCGATTTATTCCTAAGGGTCAACCGATTGATGAGATTACCGATGATGAATTGATTCAAATTAACTGGTATTTGAATTCCCGACCACTTAAATGTCTCAATTGGCACTCACCTATTGAGATCTTTTTGCTTAATCTACATCAATAAAAGCGTTTAATTTATTTCTTGCAATCTGCCTTGTTTAAAACAAAAAAGACTGAGTTCATTCCCAGCCTCCCTTTGAGTGTCTTGATATTATCTCAGGTCAATTGCGATGTCCACTTCGCCATTAACCAGGCACCTCACAATCCGGTGAGTTAACGCGCCCCACTGTCAAAATGTCAATGGTAGCCATTTGGGTTGCTACCAGACCTCTCGACTCATCGCAAAGTCTATTATACCAAATCAACCGGAATTAACAAGCACTATGCCCGGTTCTCAGCAACGGCTGCCAGGTGCTCTGCTATCCATTCCTGCGCCCGTTCCACTAGGGCCGTAATGCTGCCGCCCTGGTCGGTATCATTTGCCAGCTCATCAATGCGCAGTCCTGATTTATTAACGTCGGCGCTTTCCATGACCATGTACAAGTTGACCGGGTATTCCGGCTCCTGGTCCAACAACTTCACATCTAAACGCTCTGCTTCCCCCATCGGGACGTTGATGAGGTTCGCCTCTAAGCGGACACTCACTGGATCGCCCTTTTTCATCTTAACGTCGAGATTATACTGGCCGAGATACCCCTTATCAAACTGGTCAAGCATAAACTGGATGGCCGCCTTTAGCGTCGTTTTTTGCTGGGCCTGGGCCGCTGTCTTCGCAACCGTTTCCTTTACGACCCGGTCACCCGTTACCTGTCCTAAATAATCGGCTACCGTCATCTTCATTTTTTCGCTTGCTCCTCCATTTTCTTAATCCGTGCCTGCGTGTATTCCGCCCGCTGCTTAATGCCATAGTAAATTCCCGCACAGCCCAAGAGAATCCCAATAATGCTGAGTCCTTGTACCAGAACCCCCGTTACTGTCATCCGGGAATCAATCGTTTGAAAGGTGGCTAAACTGGCAATCGCAAAGTAGAGGTTCACGAGAATGGTCGCATAGCCGCAAAAGCGCATCTTCAATAGGGCCAGACCGTTAACGATCACTGCCAGGATAATGAATACTAGCAGCCGCCCCCAAACTTCCGGGTCAGCCAAGGACTGCCCGTGTTGGAGAAACATAATGGCATCCAGTACCAGGGCGAACACCGCCGCTACCGACGTCACAACTATCACTTTATCAGAATTCTTCATCTCATTACCAACCTTCATTTAAAAACAAAAAGGAGTGCTTGCTGCACCCCGTTACGCAAATTCCGCGGGGCTGGATGAGTTTCACATAACTCACCCGCTTACACTCCCATTCTACTAAATTAATTAGGAAAGCTCAATTAGGCCAGCAAATCAGCAATCTCTGCCGTTGGAATTCCCGTAATGTACTGGGCAGTCCCGGCCTTTTCTAGCGCCGCCGCGATTGCATCCCGGTCATACTTGACCCCCTTGAGCTGGTCGGCCAGCTGCGTAACGTCCTGCGGGCCGAAGAAGTCACCGAAGAATTTCACGTTCTTGATGACGCCATCCTTAATATCCAGCCGGGCATCAATCGTTCCCATGTTAAAGTGTTTCCGGCGCTTCGTTGTAAATTCAGGGTTCTTGCCATAAACCCAGTCCCAGTTGTTGTAGTATTGCTCGTAGATCTTATCAATTTCCTTTTGATCCTCAGGAGTAACTACATACTGCTTATCCTTGATTTCTTCAAGGCTGTCGACATTAAACAGCCCCTTTAGGAGGTCGTCACGGAACGTTGGCACATCAATATCCTGGTATTCCTTTGCCAGGTACGGACGAAGGTTCGTTACCCGGGACCGCACCGACTTGATCCCCTTGGAGGCAATCTTATCCTGTGCTACGTGAAGGGCATCCGCAACAACGCTCAGGTCCACGTTCAACATCAGTGTCCCATGTGAGAAAGTCTTGCCGTTCTTGGAGTACATTGCGTTACCAGAAAACTTCTTCCCATCAACCAAAATGTCGTTCCGACCACTCACTTCGGCGGTCGTTGCCCCCATCTTGTGCAGGACATCCACGATTGGCTGGGTAAAGGATTTAAAGTCACCAAACTCTTCACTGTCGCTTGGCACCACGAAACTAAAGCAGAGGTTTCCCAAATCCTGGTAAACGGCCCCGCCACCAGATAGCCGCCGGGTCACCCGAATATTGTGCTCCTTAACGTAGTCCTGGTTAATCTCTTCCGCCGTGTTCTGGTTGCGGCCGACGATAATGCACGGTTCTTCATAGTAAAAAAGTACCAGTGGTTCCTGACCAAAATCCTTCTCGTTCATCAGATACTGTTCAGTCGCCAAGTTCATCCCGATATTGTGGGAAGTCATTGAAACATAACGCATTGTCCTACTCCTAACTTGTGAAAATCATAACAAAATTAGACTAAAACCTAAAATATGTCTTTTAAGTTTCTATGATTAGTTTATTCCTATTTGCAAACGTTTTCAAATAATAAGTAAGAATAAGCTGAAAAAAAACGGCGAAAAACCGTATAATAAGGGTAAAGCAAGAGCATGACGCTGCTTTCGCAACCTGCGGTGCTCTTCATCACGCTAACCACTTCCCACTGCAGTAAAGGAGTTTTTAATATGGCAGACAATTCGCAATACCAGAATATCCTGGTCGCTGTCGACGGTTCGAAGGCAACTGCCGGGGTCCTAGAGGCTGGCATCAAGGCCGCCCTCCGTAATAACGCCCACCTAGATATTTTAACGATCACCCAAGTCGACCAGCTCACTGATGGTTACAGTGATGCCGGTCCTTCTGATGACCAAACTTATAGCGTGGTTCACGCCACCCGCGGGCGGATGGATGACCTCAAGCAGAAGGCGCAAAACGCCGGGGTGACCGACGTCAGCATCCATATCCGGTTCGGTAATCCCAAGCGGGTCATCGCACGGGAATTTCCCGCCGACCACCATTCCGATTTGATTGTAATTGGCGCCTCGGGGCTTTCTGGCGTAGAACGGTTGATGATCGGTTCCGTCACCAATTACGTTAGCCGGACGGCCCACTGCGACGTCCTCGTCGTCCGGGCCACGGAAGGCTTCCAAAAGTAGAACGATGACTAAGCAGATTATTGGGGGCCTGGTTGCCCACGTAGATGCGGGAAAAACTACCCTGACAGAGGCATTACTCTACCAGGCTGGTCAGCTGCGGCAGCTCGGGCGCGTGGACAAGGGAAGTTCCTTCCTCGATCCCGACCAGCTGGAAAAGCAACGCGGGATCACGATTTTTACCCACCAGGCTGCCCTCGACTACCAGAAGCTCCACCTAACCCTCCTTGATACCCCAGGCCATATCGACTTTGCGGCCCAGACAGAGCAGGTTCTGCAGGTGCTTGATTATGCAGTCCTCGTTATTTCCGCCACCGACGGACTTCAAGGCTCCACGCGCACCCTCTGGGACCTGTTAGCGCAATACCACGTGCCAACCTTTATTTTTATTAATAAGACTGATAGTGTCGGCGCCGATGTCCCAGCAGTTATCAAACAGCTGCAAAGCTCATTATCAGCAGCCTGTGTTGACTTTACAGGCAAAACACCAACTACCGGCGCTACCGCCGAAGCAATCGCCATGAAAGATGATGCGGTCCTCGAAAGCTACTTGGCTAACGATTGCCTGACGAAGCAGCAGGTGCAAAGCCTGATCCAGCAGCGAAAACTTTTTCCGTGTTATGCCGGCTCCGCGTTAAAACTTACCGGCATCCAAGAACTGCTCGACGGTTTAGCACAGTGGACGGTCGAAACTCCTTCTACTGGTGACCAATTTGCTGCCCGGGTATTCAAAATTTCTCATGATGACCGCGGTAACAGGCTCAGTTGGGTGCGTGTCCTCAGCGGAAAGCTGGTTGCCAAAAGGGAAGTCCTCCCCGGTGAGAAAGCCGACCAACTGCGGGTTTACAACGGCAGTAAGTTTTCTATCCAGCAGTCGATTCCGGCCGGCGGCGTCTGTGCCATTACCGGCCTAACTTCCTCGTATCCCGGCCAGGGACTGGGTCAGGCCACAACCGCACCTCAGCCCCGACTGCAACCTGTACTCTCCTACGCGGTCAAAATCGACAATGATAATCCGCGGCCATACCTCGCGGCCCTGCGCGAACTAGCCGACGAGGAGCCCCAACTCAAGGTTGAGTGGCTGAGAGAGCTCCAAGAGGCGCGTGTTCAGCTGATGGGAACCGTTCAAAAAGAGGTTCTTGAACAGCTGCTAGCCCAACGGTACGGCCTCCAAGTTCAGTTTACTAACGGGCAGATCCTCTATCGCGAAACGATTGATCGTCCTGTGGAAGGAGTCGGACACTTTGAGCCGCTCCGGCACTATGCCGAAGTCCACCTGCGCTTAGAGCCTGCTCCCCGAGGAAGCGGGCTCACCTTCACCAGCCATTGCCGCGAAGACATCCTGAGTCATAACTGGCAGCAACAGGTCATGACCAGCCTGGGCGCCAAGGAACACCGCGGCGTTCTCATTGGGGCTCCCCTCACCGACGTTCAAATTACCCTGGTTGGCGGTAAGGGCAGCATCGTCCACTCCGTCGGCGGCGACTTTCGGGAGGCCACCTGGCGAGCTGTCCGCCAGGGGTTGATGGAGTTGCGGGCTCAAAAGGGGTGCGTCCTCTTAGAACCCTGGTACCACTATCGTTTAACCATCCCTCAGGAGGAAGTTGGGCGCGCGATTAACGACCTGCAGCAGATGGGTGCTGATTTTCAGCTCGCGGAGAGTAGTACCGGTCCGCTGACTACCATCACCGGCAGCGGACCCGTCGCCACAATGCGTGATTACGCCATTACCGTTCGTAATTATAGCCGTGGTCAAGGTCAGCTGGAGTGTGTCGTTGACGGCTACCGTCCGTGCCACAACGCTGCCGAGGTTATTACCGACCACCAATATGATCCGGTAGCGGACCTCCCCAATACACCAGATTCGGTTTTCTGCGCTCACGGTGCCGGCTACCCGGTCAAATGGGATCAGGTTCCTGCCATGGCCCACTTCCCATACCAAAAATAAGAGGCGCTTAGAGGCTGGGAATTAACTCAACCTCTTAACTATTTTATAGATTAATAATGTCTCAGCACAGTAGCTGGCTGGCAGGTCAAACGCTGATAAATCAGCGTTTGACCACCCCCAAATAGGCTTTCTGCGCGGCGTAGCCATCCTTCCTACAGGCTAGCTTTGCGTCGACGGAGGTTCCCAGAGGCTAGCTTCGCGTCGAAAGACAAACGCCCCAAATCAGCTTGCTGGTTAGCCGATTTGGGGTGTTTTTTCTCACTCTCTAAGCGCCTTACTCTATTCTACTTTTCCTCAAGCTGGAGGAGCAGGCCATATAGGGCCCCTAACAAGTTGGCCTCGTTGCCAAACTTGGCAGCTTGAATATCGGGCACCGCAATGTCGTCTTGCAAACGACGGTCACTCTCCTGGAGCAGCTTAAACTGGTGACGGATCTCACTGACAACTACCGGCTGAGCACTGATTCCACCACCAATTAAGATCCGCTCAAGGTCAACAACGGCTTGAACATTGATTAGCAGGACTGCCACCCGCCGGCAAAAGGCAGCAAAAATCTCCCAGGCTGGCGGAGTATGTCGGTTAATTTCTACAAATGCCCGGCGGCCATCCCTGGAATCTGGCAAGCCACAGGCTGCCGCCACCGCTGCAATCATTTTGACGGCCGACGTACTGGCCCCAACCGTCGCCTCGTGGGGGTCCAAGTGATCATAGTTGTTGACAATCGCACTGATTTCACCGGCCCGAAAATGAGGCCCGGCCAGGAGCTGACCATTAATCATCAGCCCTCCGCCAACCGAAGTTCCCAGGGTGACAACTGCTCCGTTGGCCACCGTCGTCAGGTTGCCTAGCCACATCTCCGCTAGGGTGGCGCAGTTGGCATCGTTGCCAACGTAGACCGGCAGTTCGGTTAACCGGCGCACATACTCTGCCAGGTTAAATTCGCCCATAAAACCAAGCGCCCCCGTAAACTCCACCTGCCCCGTAGTCGGGTTGACGATTCCAGGGACACTCACGCACACAGCATGAACATCCTGACTAGCGTGAATAAGCTGGGCAAGCGCCGCTAAAAAATCGTCCGCTCGCTGGGGCGTTGGCAACTGGTCCATCGCAATAATATTGCCGGAATGATCGATCCGGGCACTTTTGATGGCCGTTCCTCCAATATCGATACTTAAATAGTAACGTTGCACTTGCTCACTCTCCCCTCGCGTTATTTACCTGCATTATACCGCTGGTACTGCCGGACGGCCAAACCAATAGCTGTCCCGACAAGCGCAAAGGGCAGCCAAGCAAAACCCGTAGCAAAAAGTGGCAGATGCTGCTCTGCCCAACTGGTCAGTAAGCGGCTAACCGGCCATCCTTGCAAGGCTGACGGTACATTACCCACCAGGGCGAAGAAAGCGGGAATTACCGTTAGTCCCAGTGCCCACCGGTATACCACTGGAGCCCGGCCAAATAATGGCGAAGCAAGGGCTACGCAAATCAAAACGATTGCTAAGGGGTACAGGAACATCAGTACCGGCGTCGACCAGGTTACAATCTGATCCAAGCCAAGGTTGGCAATTGAAAAGGATAGCAGACAGTTCAAGCGCAAAAAAGTCTTATATGAAATCTGCGGGAAGCGCTGGTGGAAGTCCTGGGAAAAAGCAATCACTAACCCCATCGCCGTCGTCAGGCAGGTCACAGTTGCTAACGTCAATAAGAGTGCGTTGCCGAACGCCCCCAGGTAGTAATGAGCTACCTGGTTAAGGGTCGTTCCTCCGTTGGTCGCTAATGCAAACTGGTTCCTACTGGTGGTCCCGAGGTAAATCAGCCCCAGGTAGAGGACGCCGATCCCCAGAATACCGATAAATCCCCCCTTGGCCGTTGCTAGCGAGCGGGCCCGGTTATCGAAGCCCATTTGCTGGACGGCCGCGACGACGGTTACTCCAAAGATCAGCATCGCCAGAGCGTCCATAGTGTTATAGCCCTGTAAAAAGCCATTCGCAAGGGGTTGCGTTAAATAGTCGTTTGTGGGGTGCGGAGTGGATAATTTACCCATTGGCCGGGAAAAGGCCAGGAGGAACACCACCAGGAGCATTACCAGAAAGGCCGGGTTCAGGACCTTGCCAATAATCTCTGTCACCCTTCCGGACTTCACTGAAAAGAAGTAGGTCACCAGGAAAAAGGCCCCGGTAAACAAAGCCAACCCCAGCGACTGCATCTTCGCCAGCAGGGCCGGAGCAATACCAATTGCGTAGGGAACGGTGGCCGTCCGGGGGGTGGCACAAAGCGGCCCAATGGTGGCGTGAACCATTACCAAGAAAACCAGAGCAAACCAGTCACCGACCGGCCGGGCGAGGTCAAACAAGCCCCGGCTCCGGGTTACACTAAGCGCCAGGAGCGCTAGTAATGGCAGGAGGACCCCGGAACTAATAAAACCCGCCGCGGCCGGACCCCAGTTGGCTCCCGCCAGTTGGCCCAGATGGACTGGAAAGACCAGGTTTCCAGCCCCGAACAACATTCCAAAAACGAGTGAGCCAATCACCAGGTAGGTCCGGCCCCGTTGCCAGCGTACGTTCATCATCAATTCTCTCCTCGTCAATAATCCTATAAATTATACCGGGAATACGAAAAAGAGAGTGGGACAGAACTAGCTTAACTAGTTCGTCGTCCCACCTCCGCAAGGATGGCTAGGTTGGTCAAATGCTGATAAATCAGCGTTTGAACTGCCAGCCATCTACTGCGCTGTTGCATTTTTAACTTTAAAACAGTAAAGAGACTGAGTTAATTCCCAGTCTCCTTTATTTATTAAGTGTTTAATTAGCAATCAGGAGTTGATTACTTGAGACCCTTCCAAGTCCAGTTAGTAACTTCTGGTAAGTCCTTACCTTCTGAACGAATGTAGTGGTTGTGCTTGTTAATCATGTTGTCCATCTTGGCAACGAAAGCAGCAGCCTTTTGTTCGTAGCCAGGTACGTTTTGGATAGCGTCCTTAGCCAAGTGGAACCGGTCCAGTTCGTTCAATACACGCATGTCGAATGGAGTGGTGATGTCACCATTTTCTTCGTATGAGTGGATGTGAACGTTGCGGTTAGCACGGTCGAAGAACAGGGCTTGGATCATGTCACGGAAACCGTGCCATGCGAAGATCACTGGCTTGTCAGTAGTGAAGTATTGGTTGAACTCTGCATCAGTCAATCCTTCAGGGTTCTTGTCAGTGTTCATCAGCTTCATGATTTCCACAATGTTGATGTAACGAATCTTCAATTCTGGGAAGTTGTCGTGCAGAATGTCGATTGCGGCAAGAGCTTCTTCAGTAGGTTCAGTACCAGCTGAAGCAAAGACAACGTCAGGTTCGCTACCTTGGTCAGTAGAAGCCCAGTCGATGTAGCCAAGACCGTTGTCAACCAATTCAGTAGCTTCGTCAATGGAGAACCATTGTGCACGTGGGTGCTTGGAAGTTACGAAGATGTTGATGCATTCTTGGTCGTTGAAGGCCTTGTTGGATACAGCCATCAGGGAGTTAGTATCTGCTGGAAGGTATTCCTTAACAAGGTCTGGACGTTCCTTTTCGAACATGTGAGTCAACAGACCTGGATCTTGGTGAGTGTAACCGTTGTGATCTTGTTGGAAGACAGTTGAAGTATCAACAAAGTTCAATGCTGGGTACTGCTTACGCCAGTAAAGATCCTTTGCCTTCCGTAACCACTTCATGTGTTGAGTCAGCATGGAGTCAACAACCCGGCCGAATGATTCGTAAGTTGCGAAGAAACCGTGACGACCAGTCAGAGTGTAACCTTCAAGGAAACCTTCTGCTTGGTGTTCAGACAATTGAGAATCAATCATCCGACCTTGTGGTGCCAGGTTTTCATCGTTTGGTTCGTGGATATCTTCCATCCATTGACGCTTGTCATTGTCAAGGAATGCGTACAGACGGTTAGACTTAGATTCGTCAGGACCGAAACCACGGAAAGTATCTGGGTTCAGTTCTGCCATCTTGCTGAGGTACTTACCCCATTCCAGCATATCCTGCTTAACAACAGTACCGTGGTTTTGAACGTCAACGGCAAAGTCACGGTAGTTAGGCAAGATCAGCGGCTTAGGATCCTTACCACCATTAGTGATTGGGTTCATTGCCATCCGCTTGTCACCGTCAGGAGTGTTTTGTTCAACTAAGTCAACTGGGTGACCATTTTCGTCGAACAATTCTTCTGGCTTGTATGACTTCATCCAGTCAACCAGCATGTCCTTGTGTTCCATATCATCTTGTGATACCGGAATAGGAATCTGGTGAGCACGGAATGAGTTTTCGATTGGGTTACCATCAAGATCCTTAACTGGACCAGTCCAACCCTTAGGTGCACGGAAGATGATCATTGGCCATTGTGGCAGTGAATCATCGTTGTTTTCACGAGCGTTCTTTTGAATAGCCTTGATGTCTTCGATGGCCTTGTCCATCGTCTTAGCCATTTGTTCGTGAACATCCATGTGGTCCTTGTAACCATCGAATTCACCTTCACGGTCAGCTTCCTTGTAAGCGGAAACGAAGTATGGCTTCCAGCCCATTCCTTCGAAGTACTTAGTCAGTTCTTCATCACTCATCCGAGAAAGGATAGTTGGGTTAGAAATCTTGAAGCCGTTAACTTGGATGATTGGTAATACCGCACCATCCTTGATTGGGTTGATGAACTTGTCAGAGAACCATGAAGCAGCCAGTGGGCCAGTTTCAGCTTCCCCGTCACCGATTTCAACAGCGGCGATAACGTCTGGGTTATCTAAGATGGCACCAACACCGTGGGAAAGTGAGTAACCAAGTTCCCCACCTTCGTGGATTGAACCTGGAGTTTCAGGTGCGGCGTGTGATGCAGTACCACCAGGGAAGGAGAAGTGCTTGAACAACTTAGCCATCCCTGCAGCATCTTGGGTAATTTCTGGGTAAATCTCAGTGTATGAGCCATCCAAGTATGAGTTGTTAACCATAACTTGGCCACCGTGACCGGAACCTTCGATGTAGAACATGTCCAGGTCGTACTTCTTGATAACCCGGTTCAGGTGGGCGTAAATGAAGTTTTGTGGAACAATCGTACCCCAGTGACCAATTGGCTTTGGCTTAACGTCTTCAGCCTTCAATGGTTGACGTAACAGTGGGTTGCTCATCAAGAACAAAGTACCAACTGAAAGGTAGTTTGCTGCACGCCAATAAGCGTCAACACTTTCCAAGTATTGCTTGGAATCGTAATCTACTGCCATTCTAATAAACACTCCTTCTGAATAAATCAAATACGTTCGTGCTTCTAACAACTAACGTAAACCATTCAATTTACACCTTATATGATATACACTTTTTCTTTAAAGTCAACCTTTTTGAAAATTGATACGGTCCAATTATCAAATTTTAATCTTTTTTAGCCGTTCTTTAACTTCTGCTTATTGATAATAACCAGCTAAAAGCGCACTATAGCGGTCCCTAAACCCCACACTGCAGTCAGGGGTGTATACTAAAAAATGTAATATTAGCTAAAGATGGGAGCAAGGAGCAATTGGTAGAGTTAAACAGCCTGAACCGCGCGGATATCGGTGATTTTGAAAAACTTATGGCGGTAACGACGGTGATGACCCAGTCCGTCATCACCTTCCTCCTGCCGGCCACTCACGCAATCGGTCAGCAGTTTTTCCTGGGTGGAATCTATGAACTCATTAAGTTCAGCGCCCCCGCTTTCATCTTTGGAATTGTGTACTCAACCGTCCGTACCCATCCCGATGCCCACCTCCGCGATTACCCACACTTTATGCTCAACCGCTGGCACATCCTATTCGTACCGTCAATTTTATGGACGACTGTTTACCTGCTGGTGCTGCCACAGTTGCAGCAGCACCAGCACTACCACAACTGGGCGAGCTTTGCCTGGCAGTTCATTAACGGGAACGCGGCACCCCACCTGTGGTACAACGTGATGATGCTGCAATTTATCATCATCATGCCCCTCTTTTGGTGGCTCGCCTGCCTGGTTCACCACCAGCCGGCCCGTGGCTGCTTGCTCTTTTCGCTGGCCCTGCTCTTTGAAATCTGCTGGCACCTGCTATATGAGCGGGTCGTTTTTCACGGCTATCAGGCCCAGCACTGGTACCTGCTTGACCGGGTCTTCCCGAGCTTCATTATTTTTGCCGTCGGTGGAGTTCTCACGCACGTATTTGCAACCAAGCTACGCCCATTTATGGCTCGGCACTGGCTGGCCCAACTGGTCCTCTGGCTATTCTTCTTGTATATCGTTACCGCTGACTTCTTTCGTTACGGCTATCCGGTTCGCTTGACCAACGCCCCTTACTACCTGCCGTCGATGATTTTTTATAATCTCTCCACGATCGGCCTGATTGCCACCCTGCTCGGCCACCTGCAAAAGTTCCGCAACCAGTGGCTCCCCTTCATCCATTGGTTTGCGCTCTATGCCCACCGCGCCTTTCTTGGTCACATTTTCTGGCTCTACTGGCTCTGGCAGGCCAGCCGGCGGTTCTTGCCGTGGCTGCCGCTCGAGCTGACCCTCCCCCTGCTGGTCATCCTTACCGTAATCTGCTCCTTTGCCTTTGCCTACGGTGCCCACCGGACCTGGTCAGGAATCAAGCGCGCCTGTGGACACCGCCAAATCAAAAACGGCTGAGAGCACGCTCCCAACCGCTGTTAGCCTTCCTGGTCCAGGTTGATAAAAGTACTATACCGCATATAACGGTAGTGAATCCGCATACTGGAAACCTCAAATGGGGTTCCGTCGTCAAGGAAAAAGACCCCATCCATTACCGCAACCGGCTCCGTTGGTTTCAACTCCAACAGTTTTTGGTCGTCAGCTGTCGATGGTGACACACTGATGGTCGTAAAGGACTTGGTGACCCGTTTGCCCTTGGTATCCTCTAAGTAGTTGAAAATCGAACTGTTAACCACGGCCGGGGAAAGGGTCGGCACGATCTTAATCGGAATAAAGCCAGTCTCAATCATAAAGGGCTGGTCGTCAATCAAGCGCAGTCGTTTAATCTGGTAAACAAAGTCGGTGTTGCTGAGAAAAAGCTCTTCCTGGATGTCCGCGTTGGCTGGGACAACCTGGTAGTCAAGCAGCCGGATGCTCTGCTTCTTACCGTCTAGCTGGAAACTGTCGGTAATCCCGAGATTACTGCCTTCGTAGTGGAAGAGGGATTGATTTTTGAGGTAGAGGGGGTTAATGAAGGTCCCCGACCCCCGTTTTTTAAAGATAATCCCCTGCTGGGCCAGGATGCCGAGCGCGCGTTTGATGGAGCTCCGGCTTACCCCATAGGTTTCACTCAGGCTCCGTTCGTCAGGCAGGCGCATCCCCGCATACTGATTTTTCAAGATTTTTTGTTTTATATCGCGCATTACAGAGCGGTATACTAAATCTGCCATGTTTTTAGCTCCTCAGATTTATTTCCTGTGCTGTTATATTCATTACTAGTATAACAGACCTATTTTTAATTGGGACCTTTTTATAAAAGATTGGTCCGTTCCATTATTTCGAAAGGAATCTTATTATGAGTAAAAAGAACAAAAAAAGCAAATTAAAAAAGACCCAAGTCGAACAAATCCTCGATAAAAACAAAATCGCCTACCAGCAAGCTGAGTTCCCTACCCACCAGGATGGGGACGTCCGCACAATGACGGTGGATCACACCGGGATTGATGAGCATACCATCTATAAGACCCTAGTCCTGACCGGAAACGCCACCGGCCCGCTCGTCGGAGTCATCCCCGTTGATACCCACCTCGATGAAAAAAAGCTGGCGAAGGTTTCCGGTAACAAAAAGGTCAACATGGTCCCGTTGAAGAACCTGCTCAAGACTACCGGTTACGTCCACGGGGCCAACACCCCGGTCGGTATTTACGAAAAGTTCCAATACCCGATCTTTATCGACCAGTCAGCCCGGGAGCAGGGGAACATCTACGTTTCATCCGGCAAAATCGGCCGGTCAGTACAGCTCAATGCTGAAGACCTCGCCCAGCTTGTCCACGCAGAATTCGCCGACTTGCAGCAGGCCCATTTCAACGGTTAGTTACGGGGAGTAATGTTTGACCAGATCATTGCTAAACCTTAAAATAATAGTATAGGAAACGCTTTTGTTCATCAGGTTTGTAGAAAGGTCTGAATACGTAATGAAGAAAAACTTATCTGCTTGCACTACCGTTCTTGTTGGTAAAAATGCCAGCATTGACGGGTCGACGATGGCTGCCCGTAATGACGACACCTTTGGCCCACTGAACCCAATGCGGCTGGTTGTCTACCCGGCCTACCGCAACCACCCTAACCAGGTCAAGGCTTACCTCAACCACTGTGTCGTCGACCGTCCAGCTGATGGCTACAGCTACCAGGGGACGCCGAACGTCGATTACAAGAACCAGGGGATTTTTGACGAAAGCGGCTTTAACTCCCAAAATGTCGGCATGAGCGCGACTGAAAGTGTTTACGCCAACGAGCGGGTCCTTTCGTTTGACCCCCTGAACACCGAATCCGGGATTAACGAGGACCTCATCGTTGCCACCACCCTTCCCTTCATCAACAGTGCTAAGGAAGGGGTTAGCTACCTGGGTGGCCTGATCAAGAAGTACGGTTCTGCTGAAGGAAACGGGGTCATCTTCAGTGACAAAAATGATATTTGGTACATGGAGATCGTCACCGGGCACCACTGGGTTGCCCAGCGGATTCCAGATGATGCCTACGCCGTCACCGGAAACCGGGTTGCCATCCAACAGGTCGACTTTAGCGACCCTGACAACTTTATGTGGTCGGAAGGAATCCAGGAGTTCGTTGAACAGCACCACCTGAACCCGGACAAGCACGGCTGGAATTTCCGCCATATTTTCGGTACCGCTAACTTCTTCGACCAGCACTACAACACTCCCCGCCAGTGGTACGGGCACAAAATTCTAAACCCAACAGTTGAGATGGACCCACTGGACTTTGACCTGCCGTTCATCATGCGGAGCGACCGGAAGCTGACCCTGGAAGATGTCGAACAGGTATTAAGCAGCCACTACCAGAGCACCCCTTACGACCCACTGGGCAGGGGGACGGACGAAGAAAAGCACCTCTTCCGGCCAATCTCGTTGAACCGGACCCAAAACTCCCACGTCCTGCAAGTTCGCAACGACCTGCCTGAAGCAGCCTCGACCATTATGTGGATGTGCTTCGGGGTACCAACCTTTACCCCATACGTTCCGTTCTTCGGTCAGGCCCAGGACATGGACGAAAGCTACCGGGAAACCCCAATGGAACTGAATATGGATCTCAAGAGCGCCTACTGGATGTACCGCGCCCTGTCGATGATCGTGGAGGCTCACCACGCTGAATTTGCTCAACAGGATCTCGACTACCTCAAAGACTGCCGGGAATACCTTTACCGGTGGGTCAACACCGTCGCCCCACAAGTTGCTGGCAAGGACAGCAGTGAGGTCAGCGCCTTCCTGAGCGCCGAAAGCCACAAGATGGTTGCAGAACTAGCCAAGCGGACCAAGGACCTGATGGCGAAGTTGATTATGCACGGCCTGGAGCTTTCCAAGCTGACCTTCATTATGGATAAGAACCTTTAATTTCATCCGTACCCCAAAAAACTCCCCCTCGTTGAACAACGAGGGGGAGTTTTTTCATATCATCAATAGGCAACAACTGACTAATACCGCAGCTAATAAAAGTGCACCCAAACACCGGTAACGCAACTGGTGCTTCCTGGCTAACCCGTACTGGTACTGCAGCCGGTACCGTTGCAGGGCGGCTAGTACGCCGGTAGTCAGCTCGGCGACGAGGATGCTAACGGCCACGCAGGCACCAACAGCTCCCGTCGGTTCACCATTCCACCGCCAAACCAACAGCGGTACCCCTAAAACCAGGCAAAACAATCCTGCCGCAAGCTGACACCCTAGGATCATCTGGTAGCCAGCACTCAGCCGGGCCGGTACCGGAGTCAGTAAACGGTCGCGGTTACGCCACTGACAGTAAAGCAGGACGCCAAGGGCCACCGCATTCGCCAGCACGACCAGCCGCGCGGCACCTCCGAACGGCGCCAAGACCGGTGGAAAGATAATTGCCGTCACCAGCAAGGCGGCCGGCATCAGCCATAGCGATAGGCGGTCACGGTCACCGGCGGGCGTTGTCCAGGACCAGCGTTGCCAGAGATAAATCCCCAGCCCCGCCTGACCACAGTTCAGGAGCAGAAAGACGGACTGCCAGCCAGCTAGTTTATCTGGTAGGAGAATCGCGCGCGGCTGGCCCCAGGCAAGAACGGTCGAACAACTCAGCACCAACGCATAGGCAAGAATCGCCCAATTGTCACGCAGCTGATTAACGGTCGGCCGTTGGTATAAGATTACGAGATTATAAATATTGGCGAGGATCACGACCGCCGACAAGAGCAAGACGGACTCTTGAACATCATCCCCAGTTGCCAGCGGTCGGCCCAGTGCGTGGGCCACACTGGCAATGACCAGCCAACTCACCGTCCAGGCTAACGGCAACTGTGGCGCTAATATCAACGGTCGCCTTGTACTTTGCTTTTCCAACTGCTTACTCACTTCTTATTTTTCTTTTTAAATACCTGGTAGTACTCATCTACCAGGTCAAGGATGGCCCGCGCAAGTTTCCGGTAGTCAGCCTTCTCAAGGTTCGCCAACGAAACCCGGACGTTTCCCTTTTCCGCGCCAAACGCCGTCGCATCCATTACCACGGCCCCAAATTCAGTTGCCAGCCGGTAAGTAAAGTCCAAGTAGTTGTAGTTGTCCTTGAAGTACTGGCAGAATTCCTTCCCGTGCCGCTGGCGCATGAGGTCAAAGATGTCGACCAGGGTGTAATAGCGGGTGTTTTCTGGTGTCTCATCGGGCTGGATGCCAAGGCCATGCCAAAATTCATGGTAACGGGCCGCAACAACTTCCCGTGACAATTGGACATACGGGCTTAGCCCCGCGTCCTTGAGGTTCGAGAGGGCAAACATGTCCATCATTACCTGTTGGGGCGATGAGAGACCCGCAGTGTGGTAAAGGCCGATTGCCCGACTATCAGCAACCATCCGGTCAATAAATTTCATCTTGTACGGGTCGGGCACCACGATTGAGTACCGGCGCTCATCTAATTCCCTTAGGCGGCGGTTTTGCAGGTTTTCTTGGATAATCCGGTCACAGACATTCTGGTGGTGCATGCAGACCACACCAAGTCGCTGCCCGGTCGCGCCATACAGTTTCGAGAATGAGTACACTAGGATGGTGTTGTGGGGCGCCACCGCGAAAATCGACTGGTAGCTTGGCGAAAAGGTTCCGTACACATCGTCAGTGATGATTACCAAGTCGGGGTTTGCCTTAATAACTTCCTTAAACTTTGCTAGCCGTTCAGGCGTGAATGCCCGGGCCGTCGGGTTGGTCGGGTTGACCGCGAAGAAGGCCTTGACCCGTGGATCCTTGAGCTGTTCAAATTGTTCATCAGTCATCTGCCAGTTATTCTCGCGTTTGGTCGTGACCGTCTTGATCCGCAGGTTGTATTCGCTCAGTTCTGGGATTTGCAGGTACGGGGTAAAGATGGACGAATTAACAACGACCGTATCGCCGGGATACAGCACGTGGGCGTAGTGCAGTTCCTGGAAAATATAGACCATCGCTGCCGTGCCGCCCTCCGTTGGGAAAATATCAACATCCTGTGCCATTTGAACATCCTTGAAGCAGACCTTCTGCAGGTACCGTTGCAGGACCTTTTCAGTGTAGGTCAAGCAGCGAGGCGGGTAAGGATAGTGATCGCCAAGGGCACCGTCAACCAGTTCGTAGACGAAGGCATCCTTATCCTTAATTGCCAGCTGGCTGATTGCCGCGTCAATCACCGTCCGTAGGAAAATATCCCGCCGCGAGGATTTCAGGGCAATCATCAGGCGCTGGTAAATGCCCTCCTTTTGAACATCACCAGCCATCCCCCGCGGGTCAAAATAGGTCCGTTCTGCTTCGGTGACCCCAAACTCTAGCAGGCGGGAATAGGCCAGCCGGGCTGTCGTGGCAATCCAGTTTGGGTTCCCCCGGCCGCCATTGACGACCTCGTTGCCCCGCAGGTTATGCTGAGCATACTTGTTAAAAATCGCTGCTACTTCAAAGTTAGAAAGCTGGTCGAGGTTGCTGACCTGTGAGTCGTCGACCTGGTTAAAAATATTCATATCTGCCGTCATTGTTCTATCCCTCCGCTCACAAACTATGATTCCCATCTCCAAACGCCTTCATTATAACAAAGCTCCCCGTTTTTTATCACCCCAGTTAAAATCTGCTATGATAGTAGCAGTAATCACGGTATGTAAAGGAGTTTTATCCATGTTTCAGCCCCAACTCGGTTTAAAAGGCAGCAGCAGCCGTGAACAGATTGACGACCGTCTGCGCTACCAACCACAAGTCTACGAATTTTTTACCGCTGCTAATGACTTTACGCCGGAGGGTTACCAGCACCTTCGGGAGGCAATCCAGTACGTCCAATCTCGGGGCGTCCGTCACATCGTCCTCCACCACCCAATGAGCTTTGGCGAGTACCATGCCGATGTCGTTGCGCCCGAAAAGGATTATCCAGAATTGTACCGTTTCATTGAGGAAACGACCACGCAGCTGCTCCGCCTCGCTGATGACTTGGACGTCCAAGTGCTGGTTCACGGTGGCTACGCTGGCCCAACCGTCGAGCACATGGTGGCACTGTACCCGTCCGTCCAAGCAGCCCGGGACGCCGTTTACCAGCGGCTGGACCGTTTTGCCCGGGCAGGCGGTGACCACATTATGTTTGAAAACTCGATTGCACCAGTATTTGCGTACGGTGACCCCGCTCAGGAAGACGAAATCCTGGCCCACCATTACCGGCTAGCGTTTGATACTTCCCATTGCTTTATTGAGCTGCATGGGGACAATCAAGGGTTGCAAGCATCACTTAGTCACCTGGCACCCGACGTTGTTCACTACCACCTCGTCGATTCTCTGGGGCAAACGCACGATAGCTTGACGCTGGGGACCGGCAAAATTGACTGGGCTGGCGTCCTCCCCCGGATGAATCCCCAGGCAAGCAGCATCTATGAAATCAACCTGCATGACCAGGGCAACTGCCAAGAACAGCTTGCCAGCCATGCCTACCTAAGCCGCCTAGCCGCCCAGCTGACCAAACAGGAGGACCGCTAATGAAAAAGTACGTCAACCGTCAGCACGTTTCCCTAGCGCTGGCGCTCTTCGCCCTCTACCTGGCAATCGTGTTTTGGCCCCACTTCGCTAAATGGTGTACGACGATTTTTGCGGCCATGACACCCCTCCTCACCGGCGCCGTGATTGCCTACATTGTCAACCTGCTTTTACGCAAGTATGAACAGCTTTACCGCCGGTTATTCAAGAGCCCCCGTGCAAAGAAATTCCAGCGTCTCTGGGGAATCGTTCTCTCCTACCTGTCGATTTTCTTGATTTTAGCCATCGTCATCCGACTGATCATCCCCGAACTGATCAGCTGTGTTCAGCTACTAATTAACAACCACAGCAAGGTGATTACAAGGTTTATTACGGCCTTCGAACACAACAGCAACCTCCAGGAAGTCTTCAAGCAATTTGACGTGCGGCATTTGAGCTGGTCCAAAGCCGAGAAGGTCCTTTCCTACGGCTTCAGCGGCACTGTTAAAGCCCTTATGTCTACCGCCTCGTCAGTCGTTTCCGTGGCGACCACCTCCATCGTGGCCTTTTTCTTCTCCATTTACCTGCTGATTTATAAGGAAATGCTGGCCCGCCAGTGTACCCGCCTGATTGACGCTTACCTGGGCAGGATCAAAAGGCCGCTGATGTACGTCATCAGGACTTTTGACAATTGTTACAGCAACTACATTGCCGGGCAGTGCAAGGACGCTGCCATCTTAGGAATCGCCTGTTTTATCGGTATGTCCATTCTCCGGATGCCATACGCGACAATGATTGGGGTCGTGACCGCCATCGGTGCACTTATTCCAATCATCGGGGCCATTTTAGGCGCCAGTATCGGGGTCGTGCTCATCTTTGCCGTCTCGCCACTGAAAGCCGGTATCTTTCTTATCTTTATCATCGTCCTGCAACAGCTGGACAACCGGATAACCTATCCGCTGGTGGTCGGCAAGAGTATTGGCTTACCGAGCGTCTGGGTCTTTGCCGCGGTCATTATCGGTGGCAGCATTTCCGGAATCCTTGGCATGATGCTGACGGTTCCCCTCTTTGCTGCCCTTTACCAGATCATCGCTACCGACGTCGGCAAGCGTGAGCGCCCCGGGCAAGAGTAGGCGATCAACTTCACTGCATATAACAAACGGCTTCTGTAATGCGGAAAAGCGCATTGCAGAAGCCGTTATTTTATTCCTAATCAACCTGCATAACGGATTGTTGCTGGTGCAGCTCCCGTAGCAGGTGGGTAGCCTTTAACTGGGTCAGCACTGCATCAATGGCGTAGATCTCCAGTTGCTGGCTCGGCTGGTAGTTAGCGAGCGGCTGCAGGGGCTCGCCAGTCAGCTTGGCGTTGAGGATGTCGACAAATTGGTCGTACGCTTTTTGTGGGTAGGCAGCGACCGTTACTTCGGCAATTCCCGCCCGAATCTCTTCAATTGAAAAGCTCGTCTTGAACAGACCAATCAGCAAAAGATCAACTAATTGGTTCACCGCATACTTCTTCTTTACCGGTGCCTGAATCACTTTTTTCTTAACGTAATTATTGACCATTGACTTCGTTAGTGGTTCCACACCAATTGCTAACAACTGGTCATTGACAATCGTTACCACCTGATCGATGTATAGGCCAAGCGTCGGTAGTTCTTTCCAGCGGGGAAAGCGCGTCTGGGCAAGTTTCCCCGTCCAATCCTGATAGCTTTGCTGAATCATCCTAGTCGTCCTCCTTTGCGGAAATTCCAATCGACTGGTTGCGGTAGCGGTCGGTCAGCAGCGCCTGCTCAATCACTCCTGCTAAGGTCTCCTCACTGACGCCCTTACCAGTGACCGCCTGCCCCTCGGACGTGATTACCGCGGGACTAGCCGTCGCCGTCAGCGGCAGGGAGCGAATCACCGTATACGGCAGTTCTAGCTCGTCAATCATCTTAATTGCGTACTGGTGAGCCCAGAGGTATTCCTGCGCTCCCTTGCCATACCACCGCTGCACTTGTTCTGGCGTCGCATCATCTGCCGTACCGACCATTGATAGCATAACAATCTTTTGGGGAGTAAACACCGCCTGGTCGATTTGCGCAGCCAGCGCTTGCACTTCCTCATCTACTGGAGCATTGATCTCTGGGAGCCAGCATAACTGGTCCCCCCGCTGAAAACTCACTTTGAGACTGCTTACCGCCACCGCATCGTACATTTTTTTCATGATCAGCTGGCTAAGCCGGTCATGCCGGCAACTGACAATTATCGTGCGCCCCATTTGACCACCCCTCTGCTAATAAGCCATTAGTTCATCGTCTACCGTGGCGTCCTCGATCCGGACGTCGGTGATGGTGTTTTGTTCCAGCAGTGGCAACAGGGCCTGGATATTACCGGTATACAGGAACCGGGTTTGGTTTTCTGCCTCGCCGAGCATATGAGCCCCCATCTTCATCGCCACGTCAATTGGCAGCCCCGTCCCCGTTACGGTTACCGTGCAGTCGACTCCATCACTCGGATTAATATCACGAGCAGACGTCAACCGACTGCCGCTGAAATAATAAATCGTCTGGGCAAACCGCATCATGGTCGAAACGTCATTGCTGGAAAAGAGCACTATGGAGTTGGTCTTTTGAGCATAGTCCCTCACTAGGTTGCCAATCGTCTGCCGTGCCGGCGCGGGCAGCTGATCGAGGGCATCACCAAGGAAGACGACCGGGCGCCGCAACGCTAACATAATGATCACCCGCAATTCGACCTGCTGGCTGGCCGTTAACGCCGCCACCTTATCGTCATGCTTGATTCCCAACGGTGATAGCATCGGCAGTGTTTGTTCAACCGGCAGGGCATCTTTCAAGTGGCGACTGACATGGTGAATGGCCCGCTCAACTGTTTTGCCCTTTAGGACCAACCGGGCAAACGAGGTCACCACTTGTTCGGGGTGGCGCTTTAGCTGTGACAGGTCGTTGCCGTTAATTTGGACGGATCCCTCAATCATTTTTCCTTGATTCATCAGCAGTTGTTCTAAGGCCGCTACCGGTGCCGTGCTATTGCTGCACAGCGCCACCATCTGCGGTGACATCAGGCCCAGTGATACTTCTTCCAGTTCGTCTCCCGACTTTGCTTCAAAGGTCAGGTTATTCAACACAACACTGCTCACTATCCATTCCCCCGTTAAAGATCTTATGATTTAGTATTAATTTTAGCATTTTACCCGGAAAGATGGTTTATTATTCAACTTATTTCATCCTAAAAAATAATAACTTCACGGAAAAATTAACATTCGCGCAAAAGAATATTACAAGTTACCGCTTTTTTAGCGTATAATTAAACCTGCGAGAATATCAAAGCAGAAAGAAGGGTTCTAATGGCCAAAATGAATATCCTATACATATCGCTTGAAGGGAATACGCGCTCCTTTGTAAAACGATTGACTGCCTTTGCCAAGCAGCAAAACATGATTAACCAGGCTAATCCTGAAATCAACGCCAAGGAAATCGGGCCTCAGGACGCCCCTGCCAGTGAGAGCAAACCATTTTTCGTCTTTGTTCCTACCTACCTAACCGGGGGCAACGGGATTGATTCTGGCTATACCGAAATCATGACCACGGCACTGGGTGAGTACATTGAGGACGGTAATAACGCTCGTTACTGCATCGGCGTGGTTGGTAGCGGCAATAAGAATTTCAACGAGCAATACTGCTTGACTGCACGTAAGTATGCCAAGATCTTTAACGCACCGTTCCTAGATAATTATGAATTACGGGGAACTGACGCGGACGTGGAACGGATTTACGGCTCCCTTACCAAAGAATGGGCAAAAAACGGTATTAGCGAAGAATAGTCGCCACGTAAAAGGAGGCTGGGAGAAAGAACTTTCTCCCAGCTTCTTGGCTATTGTAAACAGCAATGACGAAAATGGGACCACGAGCTAGCCAAGCTAGTTCATGGTCCCCTCTCTTTAATTCATAATTATTCCACACCAACCAGCTCATTGCCCGCGCAAATCAGCCAGGTAATTCCGTAGCGGTCCACCACCTGGCCCATCATGCCGCCCAGCATCCAGTTGCCAAACGGAACCGTGACCCGTTGTTCGTCAGAATCCGCTAACCGCGTAAAGAGCTGCTGGGCGTCACCCTTATCGTCACCAAAATTCAGCATAATAGAAATCAGTGTCGAAGTCTGCGGGTTGCCCATCGTCGCGTCTGCGCAGATAATCCTTTGTCCCGCAATGGAAAACTCTCCGTAGAGGGTGGTTGCCGTCAAGTCATCAGTGGTCAGGCCAATGTTTTCAGCCTGCTTTTCGCTTAGCGGCTGGTGGTGCACAATTTGCGCCCCAAAGTTTTGGACGTAGTAGTCCATTGCCTCCTTGGCATTTTCAAAAGTTAAGTACGGGTAGATTTTTGCCGTCATATTTTTCCTCCGTATAAATCTTCGCTATTGATTATATGGTTAGAAGCGGTTTCCGTCAAATTTTGCTCGGAATCACAGTCGAGATTGCCCTAGTTAGTAAAAGGTTTTAGTGTGGTATAATAGTGTTTAGCTATTTTAGATTACGAAAGGACGAATCTTGTGGAAAAAGTTAAAAAACATAGTCCGCTGCTTATCTTAGGCCTTCTCTTGCTTGGCGTTTGCATGCGGATGCCGATCACTTCTATCCCATCCGTCATCAAAGAAATTGCCCAGACCTTCAACGTGGCGCCAACCAGCCTCGGAATCCTAACAACCATCCCCCTGCTCTGCTTTGGTTTGTTGTCATCCGTCGTTTCAGCGACCGCCCAGCGAATCGGGAACGAATTAACCATCGCCATTGCCATGGCCTTGATGTTTATCGGTTCCTACCTCCGGATCATCAGTTTCCCGCTGCTAATGGTGGGGACAATTCTGGTGGGAGTCGCCATTACGTGTATCAACGTTTTGCTGCCAGCAATCATTACGGATAAGTTTCCGGAACGAATCGGCAGTATTACAGGAATGTATAACACTGCGATGACCCTGTTTGCGGCTATCGGGGCTTACGCCATCACGCCAATCACCCACCAGAGCAGCTGGCAGACCGCGGTCATCCTTATTAGTTTGATTGCCTTAATTAGTGCGATTGTTTGGCTGCCAAACCTCAAGTACAACGAACACGCCACGGCTGGCCAGCAAGCCGACAAGGGAACCAACATGTGGAAAGAAGTCAACGCCTGGTGGTTGCTGCTGTTCTTCGGCTTTCAGTGCTTCGTCTTTTACAGTGTTGTAGCCTGGCTGCCCACAATCGCGATGAGCGCGGGACTTAGCAGTGATCAGGCCAGTTTGATCGCCGGACTGCTTCAGTTGTTTGCCTTACCATTTGCCTTTGCGGTTCCCGTAATCGCGGCGAAAATGACCAACCGGCAACCAATTATGCTGGCAGCCGGGCTGTCCGCAATGGTCGGCACAGTCATGATGTTCTTCCCGGTCAACTCCTTTGCCTACTTCTGCGTTGTCGCCTTGCTGCTCGGTGCGGGCTCAACGACCACGTTTGTGCTAGCAATGACCTTGTTTGGCCTCAAGACGAAGAGCGCTGCCGACACCCGGAACCTTTCCGGGATGGTTCAATCAATCGGCTACTTAATCGCAGCCCTCGGGCCAGTCATCATCGGCAACCTAAATGCACAGACGCACAACTGGTTTGCTAGCGTCGCGGTCATCTTAGTGGCAGCATTTCTCTTCACTCTTTTTGGAATGCTCGCCGAACGTCACCAGTATATTTAACTGAAAACAGCGCAACGGTAACTTTGTAAACTACCGCTGCGCTGTTTTCAATCAAATCGTGTACGGAAGCCAACCATGCCCCTCCTTTTTCTAAAAATGCTAGTTAAATTAGCGCTCAGAAAAAAGTCTAGGTTGACTGCAATAAACGTTAGCGATAATAACCAGTAATTCATTACTAACACTCCAATATATCAATTTTGATATATTAGTAAGAGACCCAAATACAATTTTGTATAGCTCATTTGCAACCCTTTGCAAAAAAACTTTTGCTCTAGACCATTTCCAAGCGTTTGACAACTGAAAGCTCATCTGAAGCCCCCTGACCACAATGGGCCATTTCCGCCCCAGCGCGGAAACAATTCCATTTATAGTGCAGACTTTAGCACGAGAGTATATAATTGGGAATGGTAAAAAATTTCTGTAATTTCAGAAGGAGTGAACATTTTGGCTACAGAAAATAAAGCTGTTATTACACTATTTGGTGCTACCGGTGACCTCGCTAAGCGGAAGCTCTACACTGCGCTTTTCAAGCTCTACCAAAAGGGCTACTTAGCAGACCACTTTGCCCTCCTCGGGACTTCCCGTCACGACTACAGTGATGAAGAATTCCAAGAACTTGTTCGCAACTCAATTAAGGACGTGGAAGAAAGCCGTGACGGTGAAGCCGCTGACTTCTCCAAGCATTTCTTCTACAAGGCCCACGACGTTACGAAGCCAGAACACTACACGATCTTAAAGGAACGGATCGAAGAGCTGGATAAGCAATTCGGTACGGAAGGCAACCGCCTCTTCTACATGTCGATGGCTCCCCAATTCTTTGGTACCATCGCCATGAACCTGAAGAAGCAGGGGCTCCTTTCCGACGACGGCTTCAACCGGCTGGTAATTGAAAAGCCATTCGGTCGCGACTTCGATTCCGCCAAGAAGCTGAACGACGCACTGTCCCAGACCTTTGACGAAAACCAGATCTTCCGGATCGACCACTACCTGGGTAAGGAAATGGTGCAAAACATCCAAGCACTGCGCTTTGGTAACACTATTATCGAATCCCTGTGGAACAACCGTTACATCGACAACATCCAGGTTACCCTGAGTGAAAAGCTGGGTGTCGAAGAGCGGGCCGGTTACTACGACCAATCTGGTGCCCTGCGTGACATGGTACAAAACCACATTATGCAGATCGTTGCCCAGTTGGCAATGGAACAACCAGTTTCCTTTACTGACACCGATGTCCGGGTTGAAAAGATCAAGGCATTGCGGAGTCTCCGTGTCTACACGCCATCTGAAGCTGCGGCTAACTTTGTTCGTGGTCAATACGATGCTGGTGACGGCACTGAAGCATACCGTTCTGCTGACGGGGTTGACCCAGAATCTGGTACTGAAACTTTTGTTGCTGCTAAGCTGTTGTTTGACAACTACCGCTGGTCTGGCGTGCCATTCTACGTTCGGACTGGTAAGAAGCTGGCCGACAAGTTTACCCGGATTGACGTGGTCTTCAAGAAGCCATTGATTGACATTTTCGCTGACCCACGGAACGAAAGCGACCAGTCACTGAACTCCAACGTTTTGACGATCTTTGTTGAACCAAAGTCTGGCTTCGCAATGCAATTAAACGCTAAGCGGGCTGGTCAAGGCTTCACTACCCAGCCGGTCGACCTCAAATACCTGCAAAGCGACTCCGACAAGAAGGAATCCCCAGAACCATACGAGCGTCTCTTCCACGACGCCCTGGAAGGCAACCACACCAACTTCGCTTCATGGGCTGAAATTGCTTACGCCTGGAAGTTTGTTGACGTTATCCGCAAGCTCTGGGACATCGAGAAGCCACAATTCCCGAACTACACTCCAGGCTCAATGGGTCCAGCAGCTTCCGACGAACTGTTGGCTCGTGACGGCCGCAAGTGGGTTTACCGCCTCAACCACTAATAATAATTTAACCAAGCGTTTTAAGTTTCAGCTTAAAACGCTTTTTTGTTATGTAAATCGGTTGCACAGTTTAATTTTTTTGCTATAATGGACATTGTGAAAATTATTACATGTATTTTCTATGAGGAGAGTGACTTTAATGTCAGAGAATAAAGCACAAATCGGTGTTGTCGGTTTAGCTGTTATGGGTAAGAACCTTGCATTGAACATTGAAAGTCGCGGCTTCACGGTTGGCGTATACAACCGTCACCGCAACCGGACAGATGAAATGATGAAGGACCACAGCGACAAGAAGCTGGTTCCTAGTTACACGATTAAGGACTTCGTTGACTCACTGGAAAAGCCACGGCGGATCCTGCTGATGGTTAAGGCTGGGAAGCCAACTGACGCTGTCATTGATGAATTACTCCCTCTGCTTGACAAGGGTGACGTTCTGATTGACGGTGGGAACACTAACTTCCACGACACCATGGAACGGAACGCTAAGCTGGACAAGTCCGGGATTAACTTTATCGGCATGGGTGTTTCCGGTGGTGAACTGGGTGCCCTCCACGGTCCTGCCCTGATGCCAGGTGGTCAAAAGGAAGCATACGACTTAGTTGCTCCTATTTTGACTCAGATTGCTGCCAAGGCTGAAGAAGACGGCAAGCCATGTGTTGCCTACATCGGCCCTAACGGTGCTGGTCACTACGTCAAGATGGTTCACAACGGTATCGAATACGGTGACGAAGAATTAATTGACGAAAGCTACAACATCATGCGGAACGTTTTGAAGATGCCTGTTGACGACATCGCCAAGACCTTTGCTGAATGGAACAAGGGTGAATTATCAAGCTACCTCGTTGACATCACTGCTGACATCCTGACTCGTAAGGATGACCTGGGTGACGACAAGAGCAAGCCAATCGTTGACATGATCCTTGACCGTGGTGCCAACAAGGGTACTGGTAAGTGGTCATCAATGACTGCCCTTGACGGTGGTGCTCCACAATCAGTTATCACCGAAGCCGTTTACGCTCGTTATATCTCCATGATGAAGGACGAACGGGTTGCCGCAAGCAAGGTATTGCCTGAAGTAACTGACTCCATCTCCATCGACGACAAGAAGGAAATGATTGAAAAGGTTCGTCAAGCCCTCTACTTCGGTAAGGTTATGTCATACGCCCAAGGATTCGAACAAATGCGGATCGACTCCGACCGTTACGGCTGGAACCTGAAGATGGGTGAATTGGCACAGATTTGGCGTGCAGGATGCATCATTCGTGCACAGTTCCTGCAAAACATCACTGATGCCTTCGACAAGAACCCTGACCTGAAGAACCTGCTTCTTGACGACTACTTCAAGGACATTGCTAAGAAGTACCAAAAGGCTATCCGGGACGTTGTTGCCCTGGCCGTTAAGGCTGGTATCCCAGTACCATCAATGAGTGCTGCCATCAGCTACTACGACTCCTACCGGGCTGAAGTGCTTCCTGCAAACCTGCTGCAAGCACAACGGGATTACTTCGGTGCTCACACTTATGAACGTGTTGACCGCCCAGGTAACTACCACTACAGCTGGTACGAAGAACAATAATTTTAGTTAAACCTTTTTTAAGAGCGTGGAGGACAAACGGCCTGCACGCTCTTGAAGCATAAAGAGGCCAGCAGTCGGCTTTTCCCTGATTGCTGGCGTCTTTTTAGATCCCGCTTTTGAACTTCGGCAATGTCATCTGTGGTTCAGGTCCAATTAGCTGCTTTGCTGAAGTTCCCTCCTGACTCCTACTTCCCGTCCAAGTCTGCACTTACTAAAAGTTTACTTGCTCGCAGTTGCTGGCAGAATATCCGTGACTGACTTTGCCCAGTGTATTCCATGTTATTAGACTAACAAGGTAAAATAGTGAACAATCATCGTAAAATTTTACTAAAAAATCATTGACAGCTTCATTGAAAGCGCTTAACATGATGGTTGTAAGCAATTATTTATTTTTGTTAGAAAAGAGGAGTCAAGAATGGATAAGCAAGAGCCACATATGGTCCGCTCACGTCTCGCATATTCTCTTGGGGCGTTCGGACATGACGCTTTCTTTGCATTACTATCAACGTACTTCATGATGTACGTTACTGGTCACCTGTTTACTTCAAGTGACAAGGGATTTGACAACCGGATGGTCGGTTACGTTACCGCCATCATCATGATTTTACGGATTGTCGAATTGTTAATCGACCCGTTGATTGGGAACGCAATCGACCGGACCAACACTAAATGGGGTAAGTTTAAACCGTGGGTTGTCGGCGGTGGTGTTATTTCAGCCGTCCTGCTGGCCGCTTTATTCACGCCCCTTGGCGGACTGAACGTCTCCAGCCCTTACCTGTACCTGGTTGTCTTTGCCATTATCTACATCATTATGGATATCTTCTACTCATTCAATGATGTTGGTTTTTGGTCAATGATTCCCGCAATGTCTTTTGATTCACACGAACGGGATAAGATCGCTACCTTTGCCCGGGTTGGTTCAACCATCGGTGGGCAAATCATTGGGTTTGTCATCATGCCAATGGTTCTGTTCTTCTCCATTAACCAAAATGGCGGAACCGGTGATGACCGTGGGTGGTTTATCTTTGCCGTAATCGTTGCTGCCATTTCTGCAATCACGGCCATCGGCGTCGGGATGTTTACCCACGAACAGAAGTCGCTGTTGCGGGAAAACAAGGAACAAACGAAGCTCAAGGATATCCTGCACATCCTGGTTAAGAACGACCAACTGCTAGCCATTGCGATGTCCTACCTGTTCTTCACCACTGGTCAGACTTTGCTGAACAGTTTTGAACTGTACTACTTCACTTACGTTCTCGGTAACTCCAAGGCCTTCTCTATCTTGGGTGGTTTGAACACGGTTGTCGGTGTGATTTCCGTCTTCGCCTTCCCACTGTTCTCAGGAAAGATCGGTCGGCACAAGCTCTTCTACGGTGCCGCTACGATCGAAGTTATCGGTGCCTTGATCTTTGCCTTTGCTGGCAAGTCATTAGCACTGGTCCTCCTTGGTGCCGAATTATTCTTCATCCCGCAACCAATTATCTTCCTGGTTGTCCTGATGACGATTACCGACTCTGTTGAATACGGTCAGCTGAAGTTAGGACACCGGGACGAATCCCTGACCCTGTCAATTCGGCCACTGCTGGATAAGTTCGGTGGTGCCGTTGCCAACGGGGTTGTTGGGATGGCTACCGTTGCCGCTGGGATGACCGGTGGTGCCACTGCCGCTACCATTACTGCCCACGGCGTTAGCGTCTTCAAGATTTACATGTTCTTGATTCCAATCGCCTTAATCATCGTTGGGATTATCATCTTCGCCATCAAGGTTAAACTGGACGAAAGTTCTCACGCCAAGATTGTGGCTGAGTTGGAACAAACCTGGGGTAAGCAATTTAAGGGTGGCGAAGCTGCTGCAGATACTGCAATTGAAGAGCCCGCTCCACAACCACAACCAGGTGAGACTGACATTCCAGCACCAGTTGCCGGTGAAGTTGTCAACCTGAAGGACGTCAGCGATCCTGCCTTTGCTGAAGGCAAGATGGGCGAAGGCTTTGCAATCAAGCCAACCGATGGTAAGGTTTATGCACCATTCGCCGGAACAGTGCGGGCAACCTTCTCTACCCGGCACGCCGTTGGGCTGGTTTCCGACAACGGGATTGCCCTCCTCATCCACATTGGGATCGATACCGTTAAGCTCCATGGAACCGGCTTTGTGACCTACTTCAACAAGGGACAACACGTTGAAAAGGGTCAAGAGCTGATGGAATTCTGGGACCCAACCATTAAGAAGGCGGGCCTGGACGATACGGTCATTGTCACAGTTACTAACAGTGAAAGTTTCAACCTCGATATGCTAGTTAAAGCTGGTACGAAGGTAACCACGAAGGATAACGTCCTGAAGGTTACCAAGAAAGATTCCACTAACAACTAGGTTGGCTAACGGAACAATAGGGCCATGATAGGTCCTCTTACCACACAAAAAAGGGACTCCAGTGCTCGTAAAACCGAACGCTGGAGTCCTTTAGCATTCTCTAAACGTATTGGCGCCTCCGCTTAATTATTAATCTGCGACTGTTCTTCCCGGTAGTCGCCGAAATAAGCATGGTAGAGCTGGCCGCTTAATGACCGCAATTGGGAATAGGAAAGATTATTGGCAAATAGCATAATTGTCTGCTTAGTGCGGTAATTGCAGTACAGTGTGCAGGAATAACCGCTGAGGTAGCCGTTTGCGTGCAGGTACGGCGGCTCAATATATGTACCACCAAAGTATGTTTCCTTCCCCGCTGGCCCGTGCTTGGCGATAAAGCGCCGCAACAAGTGCGGCTGCTCTAAGAATGCCCGATGATAAAAGCGCCAGTAGTCCTGGGGTGTACAGAAAACATCACCGGCACCAAGTTCCTTTGACATTGCTGTTTGCAGCTGTCCCCAATCATCTCCTGAACGAGTTACCTGCCCGGGACGCACCTGCTGGTATGACTTTACCTGCATCCCGGCAGGGCGTAAAATCTGCTGGTTTAGAAAGCTACGGTAGGACCGCCGGCTAGCCGTCCGTACTATCATTGCAAGAATGCTAAAATCAATATCCGCATAGTTCCAAGTGAAGTGACCGCTGGAACGATAGTGGCGAAGAAGGTAGTGTTCCTGCTCCTTTTCGCCCCCGAGCGGACGGTTTAAGGGCGGTTCTTGGTTGCTAAGCCCGCTGGTATGCATCATTAGCCGCTGGATACTAATCTGGTGTCCGTGGGGGATTGACGGCCAATAGCGGCTCAGCGGTGTCGCCAGCGAAAGTTTCCCCTGCTCAACTAAGCGTTCAATGGCAATTCCCGTCATTAATTTTTGAAAAGACGCAATGGGAAACAGCCGGTCCGTCTTGACAACCAGTCGCGGATCATCGGACGTCTGGTTGCTAATAACACGGGGATTGTGCGCGTGACCGTCGATTAGTACAATCCCGTTTACTTTATTTTCCCGAAGGACTTGCTGAATATCGGCAACCTGCTGCTGGCCGGCCGCCGCCTTGACCGGCATTGGGGTTATGAGCACACTAGTAACCATGATTAGCATTAAGATTATTCGCCATCGTCCTCGCATCATTCTCCCCTTCTCAGTTTTAATAAAGAAGAACAGGGCTATGACATAAGCCCTCTCACTTAGATAAAATACGAACGGTGCAGTACGCAAATGGGTTCCAGTGCTCGGCAAAGCCGAACTCTGAAACCCTATTTGCGCTTTCTAAAGACTAGCTACGCGTCGACGGGGGCTCGAAAACGAAGTCGCTTCCGACTTCTGTCTCGCTCCCTGTTACTGTTTTTCGATTAACTTAACGCTATTGGTCAACGGCAGTCCGAACGACTAATACGTCCACAGGAGCGTTCCGCTTTACGTACGAGGTTACGGAACCCATCACAGCCCGTTGCATCCGTGATAAACCACTGGCACCGATCATAATCATGTCGTTGTGGTGATCATGAATAAAGTCAAAGGAGATAATCGTCTTCGGGTTGCCTAGCCGAATGTGGATGTCCATGTTGTCAAAGTCATTCTTCTCCTTAGCTTCTTTCAAGAGCTTGCTAAGGTATTCCTTGGACTTGTCAACCAGCTGGTACGCAATGCTCCCGTCTGACATCCCTGCAAAGTTATAGGCCATTGCCCGAGTGTCGATGACGTTTAGGACATCAACGTGAGCACCATTGCGCTTAGCAACAAAAATTGCCCGCTCTAAAGCCAATTCAGATTCTTTAGAACCATCAACCGGCACTAAAATGTTTTGGTATTCTTGATCCATATGCTTGAGCCTCCAATGCAGCTTCTTGTATTGTCTATCTTTATTGTACCATTAAATCGTTGTCAGTAGTAAGCATTCATACGATGTAGCTAAATTTATCACAATTGACATTGACCAGGAAATCGCCTACAATTCAGTCAACACATTAAGCCACTATGAGAAAATATACATTAGGCTCTAATGGGATAAAACGAGGTTTACCAGATGGATAAGATTGATCGTAAAATTATTAATTCATTACAAAAAAATGCCCGTGCTTCCTTAAAGGACTTGTCAAAGGAATGTTTCATTTCATCGCCGGCAATTGCCGCCCGCATTAATAAACTCGAAAAATCAGGAATTATTAATGGCTACCATTCCTCAATTGACATCGAAAAAATCGGCTTTCACGTACGGGCTTTTATTCAGGTCCAGCTGGAACCACGGCAAAAGGATGAATTCTACCCCTATGTACAAAGCATTCCCAATGTGGTGGAGTGCAACTGCGTAACCGGAGATTATTCGGAAATCATGGAGGTCATTTTCCCTTCTACGACTGATTTGGATAACTTTATTAATACTATCCAGCAGCGCTTTGGCAAAACCAGTACCCAAATCGTTTTCAGCACCAGTGTCCAGCACCGTGGGATTACATTAGATGATGAGGCGTAATTTTTTACAAACAATAAAAAATCCGGGACCGTCTTCCGCAGTCCTGGATTTTTAATTTGGCTTCAATTATTTCCCGTAATTATCTAAGTAGTGGTTATATTGTTCCCGGTTCAATGACTTTTCTGATTCACCAATTACTAGGGTGGCAATTGAGTTCCCCACCACGTTAACTGCCGTCCGACCCATGTCAACGAAACGATCAATCCCGGCGATAAAGGTTAAACCGGCCATCGGAACCCCAATCGTCGAAACACTGGCAAGCAGGACCACAAAGGATGCGCCGGGCACCCCAGCCATCCCCTTACTGGTAATCATTAATACCACTAGGAGCGTAATTTGATGTGCAAGCGTCAGGTGCAAGCCGTACGCCTGTGCGAGGAAGATTGCCGCTAGTGATTGGTAAATCGCGGAGCCATCAAGGTTAAAGGTATACCCAGTAGGGATAACAAAGGAGGTAACCCCCTTTTCAACCCCCATCTCATGGGTCTTTTTCATCAGCCGTGGCAACGTTACTTCGGAACTAGCAGTTGTAAAGGCTAAGATGATTTCGTCCCAGATAACCCGCATCGTCTTCCAATAACGCAGGTGGAAGAGGTGGGCCGTAATCCCTAAAACAACAACGATGAAAATAATCATTGTCACGTAGGCAATTAAAATGAAGTAACCCAGCGGCAGGAGCGCACTGATTCCCATCTCCGCAATGGTCATCCCAATTAGTCCAAAGACACCAATGGGTGCAAACTTCATTACCCAGTTAGTGACCTTGAACATAACCTCAGAAACCCCGTTCAAAACATCAATCAGAATTTTGGCTTTTTCACCGACGGCCGCAATTCCCAACCCAAAGAGTACTGAGAATAGGATCACTGGCATCATGTCACCATCAGACATCGACTTAAAGATGTTTGTTGGAATAATTGAAAGAATCAAAGGCCAAAAGCCGCTGTCGTGAGCAGCATGCTTAGCTGTCGACATGTACTGCGAAATGTCCGTTGCGTGAAGATCATGAATATTGATAAAAGACCCTGGATGGGTAAGGTTCGCCATCCCAATCCCCAGTAGCAGGGCAATCGTGGTCAAGACTTCAAAATAGATTAACGTCTTGGCACCAATCCGTCCCAGCTTTTTTATGTCACCAATGTTGGCAATCCCGACGGTCAGACAGGAGACCACAATCGGCATGACAATCATTTGAATCAGCCGAATAAAGATGGTCCCCAGGCTTTGCATTACCGTAATGGCACCCTTATTTTGGTAAAAAATTACCCCGCAGACAATTCCTAATACTAAACCAATCATTATTTGCCAGCCCATACTCAGCCGGCCAAAGCGATAGCGTTTCACTTTTCATCCTTCTCTCCCTGTTAATGTCACTAACTACTTTAGCACATCCATTCACGGTTTTCACGTACCGATTTAATAAAAAGTGAACTTTAAACTAATTTTCAGTCATAGTCATTCACTATTTATAAATGTAAAATTTTATGATTTGGCTAGTAAAGTTCCGCTTCTATCAAAAAAGATGGCCCACCAGTTATTTCAACGTACAGTTTTTGCTAGTATTGTAGGAATTAATACTTGTTATTGTTTGCCTAAACTTTAGTGCCACTGATCAATATTACTCTACAAAAAAAGATTTATCTGTTAGCAGTTATTCACTATTTAAGAATAACAACAGTGTAATTGAATAACAGCTTTAAAAAACACCTAAAAAGATTTCGGGATCTAAAATAGTAAATTTAGCCTAATACTATTTAGCGGAGGGAGCTTATAATGGGTGCGAAATTCCGGAGTGTCTTTAATATCATCGGACCAACCATGATCGGTCCATCAAGTTCACATACAGCAGGTGCAGCCGCAATCGGACGTGCAGCATATAAACTATTTAATGGTCCTATCAGAAAAGTTACTGTTTATTACTACGAATCATTTGCTAAGACCCATCGTGGCCATGAAACTGACTATGCAATTGCTGCGGGTGTCCAGGGATTTGCCCCTGATGATTCTCGTGTGCCAAGAGCCGTTGAACTTGCTCGTCAGCACGGCATCGATATCCGTTTTGTAGAAGAAGGTCCCAGCCCTATTCATCATCCCAATACCGCTGTCCTTGAAGTTTCCAACGATAATCACTCAATTGAATTAACTGCCTGCTCCATTGGTGGCGGTGCGATTGAGATTCGGCAGTTTGTCATTGATAATATTACTGTCCAACCGGCCGGACCCCTCCCAATTATTGTTTACATAGATCACGGAAAAAAGCACCCTAATGCTGTTGAATTAACTGGTGTAGTCGAAAAAAATTGCACCATTCTACCGCAAGCAGTCACTTAAGGGCCAGGTCTACGATATTTATGAGTTTGATATAAAAAATTATATGAGTGCAGCAACGATTCAACAAATTGAGAAGCAGTTTAAAAATGTTATCTGTTTGTAAGTAGGGGGATAAGATAATGTACAACAGCATTAAAGAAATCGTTACTGCAGCAAATGAAACAGGAAAAAACAATTGCTGAATTAACCATTGAACAAGAGTGTCAGCTTTCTGGGAAAAGTCGTGATGAAATTTGGCAGCGAATGACTGTAAATCTTCAAACAATGCAAGCAGCCGTTCAACGCGGGGAAAGTGGCAGGGGAGTATTTTCACAGACTCATCTAACTGGTGGGGAGGCAGTTAAAATCAAAAATTACCGAGCAAGTCACCATCCACTCTCAGGTGATGTGATGATGGCAGCCGTTCAGGGAGCAATAGCAACTAATGAGGTCAATGCTGCAATGGGCATTGTCTGTGCAACGCCTACCGCTGGCTCATCTGGAACTCTTCCTGGAATACTATTTATGCTCAAAGAACGGCTTAGTTTAACGAAAAAACAAATGATAAACTTTCTTTTTACTGCCGGTGGAGTCGGATTAGTAATTGCTAACCATGCGGGTATTGCTGGTGCCACGGGGGTGCCAAGTTGAAGTCGGTAGTACCTCTGCAATGGGAGCTGCTGCCGCAGTCGAAGCTGCCAATGGAACACCCGAGCAAAGTGCACAGGCGATGTCTATCGTTATCTCCAATCTTTTAGGACTTGTATGTGATCCCATTGCTGGCTTGGTGGAAATCCCATGTGTCAAACGGAATGCAATTGGCGCGGGTAATGCTTTGATTGCCGCCGATATGGCATTAGCCGGCTGCACCAGCAAGATTCCGACAGATGAATGTATTATGGCAATGGATAAGGTTGGCCGGGGCTTACCGGCATCATTACGTGAAACTGGAATTGGCGGGTTGGCAGGCACACCGACCGGACAGGCAATCAAGGCGCGTATCTTTGGTAATGAGGTTTAGTTATGCGTGATGCTCAAGTAATTCGCAATGATATTGTTAACCAGCTTAGTTCTGTTATTGACCCAGAGCTTGGTATTGACTTAGTCAACCTTGGCTTAATCTACACCATTGATTTGGATGACCATGGTATCTGCCTCATTGAAATGACCTTGACAACAATCGGCTGTCCAATTTCGGACTACTTAGTTCAGCAAGTTAAAGTAGCAGTTAAACAAGTTGATGAAGTCAGGAATGTTGATGTGCAATTTGTTTGGGAGCCAGTATGGTCGCCAGACAGGCTAAGTCGAGCTGCTAAATTAGCATTAGGTATTTAAAAAAGAGTTCTCAACACAGCTTTGCGACTGATTTGGGGACTCTTTTCTGCTCTCCTCATCACTCCTGTCATTCTCCCTCTTACCCCTGCTTCCACATATATTTCTGGAAAATATTCACCAGTCCCATCAGCATTAATCCCGCCGTTAAAAGGTAATCGCTCCAATCATTATTAACAGTGACCATGGCCGCAAGCAGCGCGAATACCACTCCACAGCAGAGCTTATTAAGCCAGGTGGCCTTTTTGGTCTGGCCGGTGGTTCTTGCGGTTGAACAGCTTCTTATTCATCCCCAGAAAGAACGGCTGAACATACCATCCATAAAAAATAACAATACAAAAAGTAATCACAAATCCCCAGATACAAAACTGCGTAACCGGTGATTCATAATTTAGTTCATCCGTTATTAGGAAAAACAACCCCTTAAATACACTAAAGGCACTGTATGCTTTTCCCTGCTCCAAATAATTTTTGAGCTACTCATCCCCCTTGAGTAAGGAATCAAGCGAAACTTGGTACACTTCACTCAGCCGAACCAACATATTCAAATCCGGATAGCTCTTCCCCTGCTCCCAACTTGAAATTGTCTGCCGGGTCACAAAAAGTTGGTTAGCGACGTCGGCTTGGGTCAAACCCCAGCTGTTGTCGCTGTTGCTTAATTTGCGTGCTAAAATCCATCGATAATTCTCCCTTTTGCTTGATAATGTTGAATAGATTATATTAAAGCGCGGTCATTGATGACAAGCAAAGATGCTTTGTATTACTGGTATATCAACATTCAGGAAGTTTTTTAAACCATTCGCATTTAGCGTCAAACACCAAAAAGCGCTGAACAGCGGAGCGCTATGCTCTGCTATTCAGCGCTTTCAGATTAAGATGCATGTATTTTCCCTGATAGTTTGCCCTCACTTGGTCGTCTGCCGCTTAATCAAGTGGGTGCCGACAACCGTCTTACACGGGTCGGCATCTGGTCGCCGCAAGCGTTTAATCATCATTTCCACGGCTGCGTGGGCCATCTCGTCGGTTGCTACGTGGACGGCCGACATGCTTGGGTAAACGTACTTCACTAAAGCAGTATCGTTGAAACTAATTAGGGCCAGCCGCTGGGGAACCGCGATTTTGGCTTCCTGGACGGCTTTCAGTGCCCCCACTGCCATCGGATCATTGGCGATAAAAATTCCGTGAGGCAAGCAGTCGCCAAGACGGTCAATCGCCTGTTTCATTGCCTGATAGCCAGACATCGAGGTGTAGTCGCCGGCTAACATAAATTCTTCATGAAACAGGCCCCGTTGGCGGAGGTCACTCTCAAAGTAGAAGCGACGCAGGTCCGGCACGATTTCGTTATCCGTCGTCGTTTCCGTCCCCGCCAGCATCCCAATGTCTTTGATCCCCTCATTAAGGAATTCACCAATCACCGAACGCACGGCATTTTCAAAATCAGGCACCAAGCAGTCATAGCCAGCCGCTAGACTGTCATAGTCGACAAAAACGATATTCTTCGTAACCAGCCGCAGTTTTTCGACCTGCGAATTGCTAAACTTACCGATGGCGATAATACCCGTCACGTCCTGGGGAATATCTTCCATGTTGTTCTGGTAAATAGGCACCGTCTGCAGGCCTCGCTGCTGGGCTGACCGCTCGATTTCCATCCGGATTGCCATGTAGTAGAGGTCATCGAGCTCCTGGGTTAGCGAATACCACTGGATCACGGCAATCTTTTGGACCTGGTTGCTTTGCGGCCGCTTGTGCTTGGTATAGTTAAACTGTTCCGCGGTTTCAATCACCCGTTGCCGCGTCTTTTCGTTTACTGAAAGGGTCGTGTCATTATTAAGGATCCGCGATACCGTAGCGATTGATACCCCTGCTTTATTCGCAATGTCTCGTAACGTTACTGCCATCCTTAACTACTCCTTTCAGTTACTCCTTACAGTTGGTTTACAAAGCGTTCCCAACCAGCCTGACCAGCCGCGTCGTCCTTGAAGACCCCGGCGTTTTCCAGGACATTAGCGAAGATATTGGCTAGTTCCTGTTCCAGCACTTCGTCAACGTTGTCCTTGGTGATTTCCAGACGGTCTTGCACTTCTTTGGCCCACGGCAGGTGGCTGTCCGCAATCTTGTTTTCCTGGCCCAGCCAGAACTTCTTAACTTCCGCCAGCTCATCCTTGAGCCGGGCCGGCAGAATTGCCCGCCCCATCACTTCGATCAAACCGATATTTTCTTTTTTGATGTGCCACAGCTTTTCGTGCGGGTGGAAAATGCCCAGCGGATACTGGTCGTTCGTGTTGTTGTCCCGCAAAACAAGGTCAAGGACATAGCTGTCACCGTCGCGGTGCATAATCGGCGTTACGGTGTGGTGACGGGTGTCGCCATCGAAAGCCTTGATATTCAAGCTTTCGTCGCTGTAATGGTCCCAAACGTCAATGATGTGGGTCCCCAGGTCAATCAGCTGGGTCGCGTCGGCACTGGTCAGACGGATATCGCTCATCGGCCAGTTAACGATCCCCGCTTCGACCGCTGGGTACTCAGCAAAGTGCAGCGGCTTCTTAATCGTCGCCTTCATCATCGGAAAGACGTGCCGACCACCCTGGTAGTGTTCGTGAGCCAGCATCGAACCGCCGACGATTGGCAAGTCCGCGTTGCTGCCGACGAAGTAAGCGGGCAGCGTGTTTTCGATTTCGACCAAGTTAATCAGGGTCTGCCGGTTGATCTTCATCGGTTCGTGCTTGCCGTACAGGAAAATACAGTGTTCGTTGAAGTACGCGTATGGAGAATACTGGAAGCCCCACTGTTTGCCGCCAATCATCATCCGGATAATCCGGTGATTGCTCCGGGCTGCTTGACCGAGCCGACCTTTGTAACCCTCGTTTTCCATGCAGAGCGCACATTGCGGGTACTTCTTCTTGGTATCATGAGCCGCCGCCGCGATGGCCTTGGGGTCCTTTTCCGGCTTGGACAGGTTAATCGTAATCTCTAAGTTACCATACTTAGTAGGCTTATCAAAGACCACGTTTTTCTTAATGGCCGCAACCTTAACGTAATCGTTGCTGGTACACAGCTTGTAGAACCAATCCGTCGCCGTTTCCGGTGACTGCTGGTACTTTTCCCAGAAAGTGCTGTTGACGACTGACGGCCGCGGGGTCATTAAGTCATAAAGCTGGTCATTGAGAATTTCGCGGGCGGTTTGGCCGTCTTCAATTTGCCCGTGCTTAACGGCCAGGTCAACCAGTTGCGCCACTAATGGCTGGTCATCCTGGGCTTCAACATCTTCGTCGCCGACCAGGGCCCGAATCTTGTTCAGCACATAAATCCGGTCCAGCGGTTCGTAGGCCCCGCTGGCAATTACCTTATCAGCATACTCTTCCATTAACTTCATTTTCTCATTCTCCTTGCAAATGGCATTAATTACAGCTTGTGCGGGCCGTCAACAACTTCGGCATCATAGAAGCTAGCATCGTAGCCGATCTTGTCCCGGTAAATCTTGCCGACGTTCTTCTTAAAGTCTTCGGCCGCGGACTTCTTCACGATGGCAATCGCACTCCCGGCAAAGCCTCCGCCGACCATCCGGGCACCTAGGCAGCCAGGTTGTTCCCAAGCACTTTCGGCCAGGGTATCCAGTTCCTTCCCAGTGACCTCGTAGTCGTACTTCAGGGAAACATGAGAAGCGTTGATCAGGCGGCCCAGTTCTTCCAGGTCGCCCTTTTCCATCGCGTCGATGGCCCGCTTAGTTCGTTCGTTTTCACTGACCGCGTGGCGGGCCCGGCGAATCAGAGTGTCATCGTTAATCAGGTAGGTGTATTGATCGAAGGTTTCCGGATCAATTTCACCAAGTTTATTAATATCCAGTTTCTTGCTGAGGCGCTTGACTGCTTCCTGACACTCTTCCACCCGCTCGTTGTACTTGGAGCCGGCCAGGGAGTGAGTCTTGTTGGTGCTCATAATCAGGATTTCGTAGTCGCCCAGTTCCAGTGGCAGGTACTTGTATTCCAAGGTGTTGCAGTCCAGGAAGATGGCGTTATCCTTCTTCCCCATTCCAACGGCAAACTGGTCCATGATTCCGGAGTTCAGGCCGACAAAGTCATTTTCGGTCTTCTGACCCAGCTTAACCAGTTCGACCTCGTCAATGTCCAGGTCGAATTCGTCCTTCAAAATGTTTCCCATCAGCATTTCGATCGAAGCCGATGATGACAGGCCGGAACCGTATGGCAGGTAACCGTGGATGTACAGGTTGAAGCCGTGGTCAATGTTGTAGTTGCGCTCCTTGAGGTACACCAGCATCCCCTTGAAGTAGTTGACCCACTTTTCATCAGCAGCTGCCTGCGGTTGGTCATCGTTAATGTCAAAGGTAATAATCTTGCTGTTTTCTTCCTTGGCGGAGTTAGCAGAGTAAACCGCCACCGTACTGTCTTCCCGCGGCCCGTAAACACCATAGGTCCCAATACTGATGGCACACGGAAAGACGTGTCCGCCGTTATAGTCAGTATGCTCACCGATCACATTGATCCGGCCAGGTGAGAAGAAAACATCCTTGCCGTTTTCGTTAAATACCGCCTTGTATTCGTCAAGAAACTGTTGCTTATCCATCACGATAACCTCCATTGTCCAAATAAACTACATAGTAAATTTTTACTAAATATATTTTAGTATCATTTACCCCATTCGTCAATAAGCGCTTTCATTTTCATTAAATAAATGTAGTGAGCGCTTTCTAAAATATAACACAGCAAACAATGTTAAAATAGAAAAAACGAGCAAAGAGGAGACCCGTATGAAGCAGTATTCGCCAAAACAATTACTCCCGCTAGCCCAGCGAACCGGCCGGTGGGTGGTTAAAACTATCAAGGGCCAGGCAACACTATACACCACTAACCTGAGCAGCACTATCCGCTTCAATATTACCGGAGCGCTCTCCTTTGACCTGCAAACAGTCAACAACGGACACCCCGGTTTCCCCCACCAGGTCTATGCATGGCGCTATGACCAGCAGCCCTGGCAACGTTTCCAGGTACAAGATTCCCCGGTCAGCTTACAGCTTCCAGACCGCCACCGCCACCTGGTTGAAATCATGACAGCGGGTAACAGCGACTTTGATGAGGTTTGGACGGGCCAGGAGGGTTTTGCTATTAACGGCATTGCTGTTAACGGCGGGCAGCTAACACCAGCCGCGGAACGGCCCCTGGTTGATTTTATCGGTGATTCGATTACCGCTGGCTGCTGGGTAATGGGTAAGCACGCCGCAGTCGATTACCGTCCAGAAAGTAACTATGTCGGCATTGCCAGTGACCAGTTAGCAATTGACAGCGTCCGCATCGCCTACTCCGCCGCTGGCGTTCTCCGGCCCGGTACCGGCGGCGTCCCAACTGTGAAGGACTTCCTGGGGTCGATTGACAACGTCACTCCTTGGAAAACCAACCAGCCCCGGGTGGTAGTAGTGAACTTAGGGGTTAATGACCGCCGCTTTGCCAGCGACCAGTTCACCCGCGCTTACGACCAGTTTCTAGAGCAAGTCGCAACCACTTTTCCGGGCAGCAAAGTCCTGGTCCTAACGCCATTTAGTCAGACGTTTCAAAGCCAAATCAGCCAGCTGGCCGCGCGCCACCAATTCCAGCTGGTGAATACCACCGGCTGGTGTCAGGACTTCACTGATGGGCTCCACCCCAACCAGAACGGCTCTTCGACGGCAGCTCACCACCTTGTCCCGGTACTAAAAGCAGCACTAGCTGAATCAAGGAGGGTACACCCATGACACAACAACGATTACTTCCGATTAAGCATGGTTATAACTTTCGCGACCTTGGCGGCTACCAAACCAGCGATGGGCATACTGTTAAGTGGCACCGTCTGATTCGTTCCGGCGCCCTTAACAACCTTGACGAACAAGATCAGGAAGCCCTCGTGGCAATCCCGGTTACCGTTGACATTGATTTGCGGTCGAAACCAGAAATCACCGCCGCGCCTGACCGGGTGCCCCGCACTGCCAAGTACTACCACCTCCCTGTCTTCAGCATCGACGTTACCAATACCTCTCGCAGTGACGAGGAAGTCGCCCGAGAAATGCAGGAAGTAGGTAATGGCTACCGGCATATGCAGCTGGAATACCGCAACATGGTACAGTTAGCCAGCGCCCAGCAAGCCTACCAAGAGCTGTTTCAGCTACTATTAAGCAATCAATCTGGGGCAACCCTCTTCCACTGCACAGCCGGGAAGGACCGGACCGGTTTTGGCGCCTACCTGCTTTTGACCGCCCTTGGTGTTCCACGTGAAACCATCCTCCAAGATTACCTGCTAACAAACGATGTCACCGCCGCTTTTCGACGCCGGTGGGTTGCCCAGCTGCGGGCCAGTACCGCTGAGCTGGGCAATCGGGACGCCGTTATCAAGAACCGTAGTGATATGATGGCAGTCTTTCCTGGTTACCTGAGCACAGCCATTGAAACTGTTAACCGCTTGGCTGGCAGCCCGACACAGTACCTGACCGACTGCCTGGGGCTGACCCGCGGTGACTTAGCAGACTTGCGGCGTTTATATTTAGACTAGGAAAGGTTATAATGATGAACATAAGGAGGATGTGCGTATGCATGTTTCAGTTCCATTGGAAAACGGCTTACTAGCGGATGAATACGGCAAATATGCTCCGGCCAGCGCAATGCTAGCGGACCATCCCATCAAGTCGTTTCCCATCAGTATTAGCGATGCCCCCGCGGCTACCAAGTCATTTGCCCTTGTCTTTGTCGACTTTGACTCCACACCAGTCTGCGGTTTTACCTGGATTCACTGGCTAGCAGCTAACATTCCAGCAACAATGACAACTATTCCGGCCAATGCCAGCCGCGAGTTAGCCGACCAGTTTGTTCAAGGAAAAAACAGTAACGCTGGTCGACTTGTCAACGGTGATCCCCGGATCAGCAGCGGCTACGTAGGGCCCCAGCCGCCTGACAAGGCCCATGACTACACCCTGACCGTATACGCCCTCGATACAGACCTGCCCCTCGCTGATGGATACTGGCTAAACGACTTTATTCATCAAAGTGCGGGCCACGTACTGGCAAAAGCTAAAGCAACCTTACCAAGCCGCGCCTAAAGGAAGTGATAACAGATGAAAACAAGAATCTTTTTTAATCCTGGCGACTCAATCGCCAACATCCATGACTACAACGAAGCCGTCCGCAAAGGACAGATTTTTAAGCGGGAACGCCAGAGCGATGATTTAGTTATCGCCAAGGGCCCCGACGATGAAGAATACGCTATTTTCTACGCCAAGGACGCCTTACCGGCTGACCACCAAAAGTCGCAGCCATATGACGTTAAGGATAAGCTGTAATTTAAGAAACGCTCCCCAATTAACTGAACATTGGAGAGCGTTTCTTTTAATGTTTGAACTAGCAAAGAATTACTTTGCTCATCGGATTGAACGGCATCACTAAGCAATCACGTGGTGTCGTGAGTAGGCAATGTAAATGACCCCGCCGAAAACCAGCCAAGCAATGTAGGCCAACCAGGCTTCTTTCGAAATTGTTATTAGCAGGGCTATACAAATCGTCATTGCCAACAGCGGAACTACCTTTCCACCCGGCACAACAAACGGCCTTGCTAAGTGCGGATACTGTTTCCTTAGCAAAATCACCATCAGAGAAACTAGAAAGAACACTATCAGCGAACCAACATTCGCTATTAATGCCAAGTAATGAAGGTCAAATTCTCCGGCAAGGGCAGCCGCTAAACAGCCGTTTAACAAGATGGCTCGGTTAGGACTACCACTGCGCTCATTGAGCTTCGACCAAGAAGCTGGCAGGAACCCGCCCCGGCTCATTGCCTTCATAATATTCGAGCCCGCATAGATAAAGGCGTAAACGACCGCAATGATTCCTAAAATAGCTCCTGCTGAAACAACTTGAGCAACCAGCTTATGCCCACGAGTAATCAAAACATAGGACATCGCCTCTGAGACGGCCAGCTTTGGATACTTAACTACGCCCGTCATTACCAACCCCACAATTATATACAGTGTGGTCGAGATTACTAGCGAGTAAACGATTGCTCGCGGGATAGAGTGTTGGACATCCTGGGCGTCTTCTGCCGATGTTGCTAGCGCGTCAAAGCCGAGGAAGGAGAAAAAGACTGCTCCTGCACCAGTCATTACTCCTTGGGCACCGTATGGGAAGTATGGCCGCCAATTAACTGGATTCACATCCCGAATACTAACCACAATGAAGAGTAATATCACAATTAATTTGACACAGACCAGGCAGTCGTTAACAAACTTGCTCTGCCCAGTTCCTTGCATTAAGAGCAACGTAATCAGCAGCACCATTATCACTGCTGGTAAATTGACCAGTCCACCGTTGCCCGCTGGTACGAGGAGGCTACTTGGCAGGTGAACATTCAGTTCATATAGGAAGGACTTAACATAGCCCGTCCACCCGTTAGCCACGGTCGCGGTTGTCGCGACATAGACCCCCAGTAAGGTCCAGCCAGTAAAGAAGGCAGGCAGCCGGCCAATTGAAACCCAAGTATAGATATACGCCCCACCAGAATTCGGGATACTCGTTGTTAATTCCGCGTAGCACAAGCCAATCAAACAACTGGCCGTCGCGGCAATCAAGAAGGAGAGTGTCACGGCCGGGCCAGCATCCTGGGCAGCCACAATTCCTGTTAATACTAGGATTCCGGTCCCAATAATCGCCCCGACACCTAGAATCGTTAGATCAAACAGGCCGAGGGTTCGATCTTTTTCAGCCTTTGCTGCATTTTGCAGAACCAGGCTTGGCTCAATTCGGTGGCTACCCAATTAAATCATCCAGGGGAGTATATGTTAACTTCAGGCTATCGGCCACCGCCTTAGAAGTTAGGTTCCCATCATATGTGTTGACGCCAGTTGCGATTTCGTGGTCACTTTTAGCAGCCGCCGCGATTCCCAGGTTGGCGATTTTCAGTGCCGGACCGGTCGTCGCGCTGGTCAGTGCTTCCGTCGCAGTCTTTGGTACTGCTCCCGGAATGTTAGCAACCGTATAGTGAATTACCCCGTGCGAGACGTAAACCGGGTCGTCGTGAGTGGTAGCATGAGTAGTTGTTTCAAAGATCCCGCCCTGGTCGATTGGCACATCGACGATCACTGAACCATCTTCCATCTTGTCAATCGTTTCTGTCGTTACCAGGGTTGGCGCCTTCGCACCGGGAATCAAAACAGCCCCGATTGCCAGGTCAGCTTTTTCAACCGCCGCCGCGATATTATGTGGTGTCGACATCAAGGTCTGAACTTTACCGTCAAAAAGATTATCAATGTATTCTAGCCGGGATGCATTGATGTCTAAAATGGTTACCTGGGCCCCCAGCCCTACTGCAATCTTCGCAGCATTGAAGCCAACGGTTCCCGCACCGATCACGGTTACTTTTCCCCGGGCTACTCCGGTCGTTCCAGCCAGCAGACGTCCTTTTCCGCCATGGGGTTCTTCTAAGAAGTGAGTTCCGACTTGGACCGACATCCGGCCAGCGATTTCACTCATTGGTGCTAACAGCGGAAGACCACCGTTGCGCCCGACCATCGTTTCATAGGCAACTCCCACTACGCCTTTTTCTAGCATTGCCGCCGTTAATTGCGGATCAGCAGCTAAATGAAGGTAAGTATAGATAATCATTCCGGGACGGAAGTAGTGATATTCTGCTTCTAGCGGTTCCTTGACCTTGATTACCATCTCGGCCTGCCATGCTTCATCAGCTGAGCCAATTTGGGCTCCTACCGCGGTGTAATCTGCATCAGTAAAGCCGCTGCCAGTTCCAGCTTTATGTTCCACAATTACTTCGTGGCCTGCAGAAATCAGACTGGCGACCATGCTTGGTGTAGCACCGACACGTTCTTCTTGGTTCTTGATTTCCTTTGGAATACCGATTAACATAACTAAGATGCTCCTTTCATTTGGCGCCTCCCTTATGCTCATATTTAAAATAATATAATTATCGTAGTTTCACAAGCCCGGTTTTTGTGAAGAACTAATATAAAAGCATTTTCCTACCTATTTAAATGTGTAACAGCACTTATTTCACAAACTAATGTCTTGTGAATTTTCAGGTAGTTGCTGCGAGCTATTTTGCGCTTGTCATTCATTCACTAACAGGACAATTAACCACAATTCGTCTTAAAATATAACAGTTCTACCAAAATAATTCTTTATCAACAAACAGAGCGTGGGCCAGCTACCGCACCCTGTTACACTTTTACCTTTAAAATAGCGAAGAGGCTGAGGTTTTCCCCAGCCTCCTTTTATTTAACGCTAGTTTTCTTTCCTACCGTCCGCCGACAATCTTGGCAGTCTCTTCTTCCAAGCGCGTAATCAATGCGTCGGCATTCTCCCGAAAATCCGCGATAAAGCTCGTCCCTTGGGGGGCAAGCTTACCGACTTGTTTTCCCATAATGTCTGTCACCGTCAAGTTATCACCGGCCCAGTGAACATCATCGTAATGTCCTTCCAAGGCTTCATCAAACAATGCTTGCAAAATGTCTTGGACGGCCTGGTGAATAACCTCGTCTTCACTGACCTGTTCACCATGGAGGCGGCGCTGCGCCACCTGCATAACCACATCATCCATGCTTTGGGGGATTTCAACACTCATTCGTTGACTTCCTTTCTATTTTCGCCGCTTCTTCCGCCGGGCTTTTTTGCTAAACTTAATGCCGCGCGGTGCCCGCCGTGGAGCTGGTGCCGCGGTCGAAGCTGCCTGCTGACGGGCTAAGCGTTGCTGGCGTTTTACCAATTGTTGGTGTTCGTACTCGCTCCAGGGGTTCAGGAGCGTGCGCATGAAGCCCGCTACTTCCGCGCGGTGATCGTCCATCCACTTCTCTGCTGTCTGCACGTCATCAGTGTCGATCCCGTTACTCCGAATAAAGGACAGCATTAACTGGGTTTCCCGCTCCTGCCGAGTTAAACTAGCCAGCATATCTTGTGACGGCTGCATCTTCGCAATTGCCTTTAAGCCAATCCGGTACTGGTCCAGGTCAATTTGCTCCGTCCGCTTCAGGTAGTCAAACAGCGCCTGCGCGGTCGGGACAATGTTTTTGATCTGCTTCGGGGTGATTTCCGGGTCTAGCGGCATCATCATTCCCAGCACTTGCTGCAAGTCGTTGAATGCCCAACTGCCGGGGTATTGATGAACTTCTTGCGCCATCAGCTGGATAAACTGGCTAACCAGGTACTGGCGACTAGCACCGTCTAGTAATTGATTTTGAAACTCTGGCGCCAGTGCAGCGGCTTCCCTTGCCTGCTTAATAAAAGCGGCCAGTTGTTCCTTTGACCACGGCGTAGCGGCTGCTTGGTCATCGTTATTTTCTGCCGGCTGGGACGGCGTGGCAGTTGCTTGAACGTCCTGCGTCCCGTGTAATTGTGCCCAAGTCTGGTGGGCCTTCCGGCAGGCGTTCATATTAACCCGCTGGTCATCGATTACCTGAATCAGCTCCTGGTAGTTTGCCGGCTTAATGAAAGCGACATACGCCTTTAACACGGGCGCCACGGCAATCCCAAACTGGTTGGTCAGCGCGGGATCAGCGATAAAGTCACCCACCATTACTTCTTTGACCGCCTGGGGAGTCCACGCGGTGTCGGCCAGGTGCTGTTCCTCCAACATATGCTGAGTAAAGCGGGTCAAGATATCTTGCGCGTGCTTTTGCTGGTTAGCAGATAGCTGATGATACGTGGACGAAGCAAGGAACTCTTTAACCTTTCCTTCTCGTTCGTTCATTCTTCACTACTCCTCCGTCATAAATTGAATTTTCCTTTCTATCATATCATAATTAAAAAATAAAGAAGTAGCGGGGGAAGTCAAATGCAGAAAAAGAAGATTCAAGAAGCAATGAAACACGTTTATTTTCAAAAGATGACGAAGGCGGGCTACCAGGAAATTGAAGATGAGATTGCCCGCCTACAGGCCCAGCGGCCCGCTAAAATTGAGCAGCTAAAGGCGGCACGTGCCCTTGGCGACCTTTCAGAAAACACGGAGTACAGTACGGCCAAGCGGGAACTGCGGCACCTGGAGAGCCGGCTCCGCTACCTCAACAAGCAGCTCCAGTATTCGGAGATTATTGCACCGACCGACGCCAGTACGGTTGACCTGGGTACGCGAGTGACGATCCGGTTTGAAGATGATCACGACGTGGTCACCTACCAAATCGTCGGCAAGCAAGAAGCTGACCTGGCAAAACAAAAAGTCGCTTTCGACTCCCCGCTTGGCCAAGCACTAATGCACCAGGCCGCAGGAACTAGGGTCACAGTCCAGGCACCACAAGCAACTTACCAGGTTACCATCATTAAGATTGAACTGTAAAAAACCTCTGCTAACTATGTGAACCTTACACATTAAGTTAACAGAGGTTTTATCATCCTCGCGGCTGGTGCCTATTCGACTGTAATCATAAAGCCAGCTGGGGCTAGTTGCTGCTCATGAACCCCCTGGCTCAAAAGCACCCGACCCTTAGCTGTGACAGCAACTGGTGCGTTCGTGGTGTTGAAAAGTCCCGTCAGCACTTGATCGGCGTCCTTTCGACAAACTCCGACCAAACCGTTTGGCAAAACCCGAAAGGCAATTGTCCCGCCCGCAAGCAGGTGAGCATAATCTTTGCGCAAGGCAACGAGCTTCTTAAAGTCCGCAAACATTTCCTGGGCCGTCGCATCCGGCTTCCAGTTCATTGGCTTCCGGCAGTCGGGGTCGTTTTCGCCGTCCATCCCATACTCGGTCCCGTAATAAATCGACGGCGTCCCGGGTTGCAAGAAAGTAAAGGCAAAGGTCTGCTTAACCAGGTCGCGGTTATCGTGGGCCAGGGTCATAATTCTGGCCGTGTCATGGGAATCGAGGACGTTAAACATCATCTGGTTCGTCTGGTCACGGTACTTCATTAGCTGGTTGCTGAGTTGGTCAACCAGCTGGTCCGCCCGGAGCCGATGGTTGATGAAGTGGTCCAAAATCGCGCCAGTATAACTGTAATTCATAACCCCGCTGAACTCATCCCCGTTCAGCCAAGCCTGCGAAGTGTGCCAAATTTCACCCAAGATGTAGAAGTCCGGCTTGAGGGCCGTGGTCTCCTGGTAGAAGCTCTTCCAGAAGTGGTGGTCAATTTCATTCGCCACATCTAGCCGCCAGGCATCAATATCAAACTCTTTGATCCAGTATTTCGCAATCCCTAACAGGTACTCCTGCACCTCTGGGTTGGCGGTATTGAGTTTCGGCATGTGGGGATTGTAGTCAAAAGTATCGTAGCTGGCGTCGGGCGTAAATTCAAAGTTTTTCGTCGGCGTATAGGTTGCTGGAAATTGATTTACGTGGAACCAACCGGCGTACTTTGAGTTCTGGCCATTCTTGAGGACATCCTGCCACTGCGGCGACTTATCCCCAATGTGGTTAAAGACCGCGTCAAGCATCACCTTAATCCCCCGCTTGTGGGCCTGGTTAACCACTTTCTTAAACAGTGCGGCATCGCCAAAATGGGGGTCGATCTGGTAGTAGTCTTCGGTATCGTACTTATGATTAGACGGCGCTTTAAACAGCGGGTTAAAGTAAATCCCGTTGACCCCCAGTTCTTGCAGGTGGTCGAGGTGGTCCAGAACCCCCTGCAAGTCACCACCGTAGAAGTCCTGGCGCTCCGGATGGTCACTGGCATTCCACGCCTTGGTCCCGACCGGATCGTTAGTTTGATCCCCATTGGCAAACCGTTCCGGGAAGATCTGGTACCAAACCGTGTTTTTCACCCATTCTGGGGCATGGAACATATCGATCTCCTGGAAGAACGGCATCCGAAAGTAGGTGTTTAACTCATCCAATGCGGCGTGGTCGTCCGGTTGGATATAGCCGCGATCGGTATAAACTGTCCGCGTCCCGTCAGCACCCGTAATGTCAAAGGCATACGCCAACCGTTTCTTGGGTTCAGTCACCGCCAGCTGCCAGTAATCATACAGGTCATCTGATAAGATCTTCTTCATCGGCGTCGGCGTTAGGTAAAATGGCGGCTTGATCCCAGCCAGACTGCGGAGGCTATAAGGGTCACCGTGCATCAGCCCCACGGTTTTGACATCGTTTTTGGCCGTGCGGAGGCGAATGTGCATCGTCTGTGGGTCATAGAGGTAGGCCATTTCGCTTTCCGGCCGGTGGTAGATAGCAGCGAAATTCATTAGTCAATATCCCCCTTTTCGACCGAGGTTTCCTTGACAACGTAAACCGCAAACGCACCGATCAGGGCTAATACAGCGGCAACGGCCAGCATATATGGCATATAGTTGCCGAGCAGCGGGTAAAGGGCAAAGGAGCAAACAGAAGCTACAATCTGTGGGAAGCAGATCCAGCAGTTGAATAATCCCATGTAGGTACCATCGTGTTTACCGTCCAGGGCATTGGTCAGAATAGTAAATGGAATCGAGTTGATGGTAACCCAGCACATCCCGATGCCGATAAAGGCAACAAAGGACAAGAACTTAGTAGGCGCAACGGACAGGCCCCAGAAGCCCAGCGCCCCTAAAAGCATCCCGAAAGCATAAGCCGGCTTCCGAATCTTATCGTTTAGTTTTTGCAAAACCAGACCATAAATGATGGCAACCCCGACCTCAACGGCAGATAGAACACCAAACCAGTTACCGGCCGCCTGATAAGCCGCACTAGTAGCATCTGTGGTGTGCCAAATGTTTTGGGCAACCGTCCCGGTACCATAGGTCCACAAGTATTGGAAACCAGTCCAGGAGAAAAATTCAACAATGCCCAGCGTCCAGAAAACCTTTGGCGCGCGCTTAATAATCGTGAAGAAGTTTTCGCTAATGTCAGAGTTTTCGTCTAAACCGTGGTATTTAGCATAAGTTGCCGGGTCGTATTCATCAACCTTCCAAATGGTAAACACGGACGAAACAACCAGGATTGCAGCACCGAGGTAGAATGACCACTTGACTGATTCTGGCAACTCACCCTTGGCAGCGATATTTTTAACCCCGATCCAGGTCAGGAAGAATGGGAAGAGGTCGGCAGCCACAGAACCGATGTTTCCCCAAATCGTCTGCCATGACCATGCCTGGTCCTTTTGTTCATCGTTTACCATGTCGGAAATCATCATCTTAAATGGTTGCATCGACATGTTAGAGGACAGGTCCATAAACAGGATCGCAACGGCACCAAACCAGAGTGCGGTCGAAGTCTTAAAGCCAAATGAACCAGAGTTTGGCAATAGGCACATCACAATAACGGCCACAACTGTCCCTAAAATCAGGTACGGCAGCCGCCGACCAATCTTCGGGATCCAGGTCCGGTCGGAGAAGTAGCCGACCAGCGGCTGAACTATCATTCCGGCAAGGGGCGGCAAGATGAAGAACCAGCCTAGTTTGGTTGGATCAGCGCCCAGTGTCTGGAAAATCCGTCCCATATTGGCGCTCTGCAAGGCAAAGGCCATTGAAGTTCCGAGGTTCCCAAACGTCATCAGCATTAATACTGAAAACGCCAGGGATGGTAAGTGTTTGTTTAGCTTTTTCTCGCTCATACTAGTAGTACCCCCATCAGCAATATATAATGATTACGCTTACATAATACAACTGTTTGATTGTTTGTGCAACCGCTTGCACATTTTTATTCCGTGATGGGTTATTTTTAAAAGTCATGGTCGCTTTGGCGTTGCTAACCCTTTCTAAAATATTTATTTTTTTAAGCAGCAAGGGCCCGCCCATGCTCTGGTTCTCTGTTTAAAAATCAGGCACCGAACCATGCTTGGCCAAGCATAGTTCGGTGCTCCACTGATTATCCAATTTTACTTATAGACTTCAAACTGCGGCCGCTTGCCATTAACAATTGCGACCACGTCATCCAGGCCCATGGCGACCATGTTCTTCATCGCCGTATCCGTGTAAAAGGCACTGTGTGGGGAAATCAAGACGTTCGGCATGGCCCGCAAGGTCTTGTAGTCCTCTGGAATCTCTTCTGGCGTGGCCTGCTTTTCAAAGAACTGGCCCTCATCAGCCAGGGTATCCAGCGCGGCCCCGGCAATTTCCTGACTTTGCAGGGCCGCAATCAGGTCGGCAGCGTTTACGATCCCGCCCCGGGCCATGTTAATCAGGTAGGCCGTCTTCTTCATTTTCTTAAAGGTGGCACTGTTAAAGAGGTTAGCGGTCGATTCATTTAACGGCGTGTGAATTGTCACAATATCCGCCGTCTGCAAAAGCGTTTCGAGGTCGGTGTATTCCAGGTAGGGATTTAATTCGACCCGGTGAATCGGGTCTACCGCGATCACCTTAGCCCCTAATGCAGAGTATAACTGAGCCGTGGCACCCCCAATGTGCCCAGCACCGATAATGCCGACAGTCAAGTTGTAGATTTCGGTACTTTCCAGTCCTGCCCAGCGGAAGTCCAAATTGTCCATTCGCTTGTCGTAATAGCCTAACTTGCGGACCAGGCGCAGAGCCTGGGTTAAGCCCATCTCAGCAATGGCCCGGGGCGAGTAAGCCGGGACATTGGTGACCGTCAAGTCATACTTCTTTGCCAGGTCAAAGTCGATCATGTCGTAGCCCACCATCCGGGCGGTCAGCTGCTTAATGCCATACTCGTGCAATTTCTGGTAAACTACCGGTTCCAGTGATTGGGTCTGTTGGAAGTCAATGCCATCAAAGCCCTTTGCCCATTCGACGGTGTTCGCATCCAAGCGTTCGGCGACGCACTTGACCTCAACCCCAGTTTTTGCGGACCATTCCTGAATATACTTCTTTTCTGGTTCCAGGACCGCATACATCAGAATTTTCATTATGGACACCTCCTTACCAATTCAATTGCTTCATCTTCGCCACTGCTTCTTTGAGCGTCGCCAGTGGTTGGGTCGCAGCAATCCGCACAAAGCCCTCACCGCACTTGCCAAACGCTAACCCTGGTACCACCAGGATTCCCGCCTTCTTGAGCAGCTGGTCGGCAAAGTCAACGGAATTCAAGCCGGTCTTGCGAATGTCGGCGAAGACGTAGATACTCCCCTGAACCGGACTGACGGACAGCCAGTCAACCTGCGGCAGCTCCTTCTGCAGGTAATCTAACCGTTCTTGGAAGGCTTGCACAATCGGTGCGACCAGCTCGTCATGGTGTTGAAGTCCATACAGGGCCCCCACCTGTGAAAGCGTCGGTGCCGAAAAGGTAACCGCATCGTTAACGTCATTGGCCGCCGCTACCAGCCAATCCGGTCCCACCAGGTAGCCGATTCGCCAGCCAGTCATGGCAAAACTCTTTGACATCCCGCTGATGATGACAGTATTGTCTGGTGCATATTTGGCAACCGGCGTAAAGATCTGTCCGGGCATGACGTAATCAGAGTAGATCTCGTCGCTAAGAATCAGCAGGTTCTTTTCAACCGCCAGCTTGGCCAATGCCTGGGCTTCCTCAGTCGTCATCACGTTCCCAGACGGGTTGTTCGGGGTATTGACAATGATTGCCTTGGTCTTTGGCGTGACCTTCTTGGCAATTTCCTGGGCGTCAATCTTGAAGCCCTGGTCTGGCTTGCCATCGACTATTACCGGGGTGCCGCCGGCCAGCTTGACCTGCTCAAGGTACGGTGAGAAGCACGGTTCGGGAATAATCACCTCATCGCCTGGATCCAGCAGTGCTTCCAAAGCAACAAACAGCGCGTGTTCGGCACCGACGGTAACCAGCACTTGCTGGGGAGCAAAATGGAGCTGGTACTTATTCTGATAAAAATCACAAATCGCCTGACGCAGTTCGGGCAATCCCTCAGCAGCTGTATAATGGGTCATCCCCGCCTTTGCTTTAGCAAACGCCGCCTCGATAATCGGCTCTGGTGTCGTAAAATTAGGATCACCGACTGACAAGTCAATCACGTTGTCCATCTTCGCCGCCAGCGCACACACGTCTGCCAAGATATTGGCGGCCGGCTGCTGGTAAGCCTTGCTTAAAATCGAACTATCCATTTTGCATCCTCCGTTTCATTTCACAGAACTCTCATTACCCCTAGTATAGTGAGTTTATATTCAAAAGTCCACATATTTATGCAAAATCAATGCATATCAATTGAATACTTATAAAGCTGAAATGCGGTAAAATTAACGTACGAAAGGATGATGCGCAATGGCCAAAATTTTTATGGTCGAGGATAACCCTACAATGGTTGCTGCCATTAGCACCGAACTTAATAAGTGGCAGCACCAGGTAGCAACTGTCAATGACTGGCAAGCAATTGCCGATGAAATCGCCATGGCCCAACCAGATTTAATACTCTTTGGCCTCACCCTGCCGAGCTTTGATGGTTTCTACTGGATTCAGGAGGTTCGTAAGACCTGCCAGGCGCCAATTATCGTCATCTCGGCCGCAGACATTGACAGCAACGTGATGCACGCCGTTGCAGCCGGAGCAGATGACTACCTGATGAAGCCCTTTTCGCTGACGGTCCTATTAGCTAAAATCCAGGCACAGTTGCGCCGCCATACCACCGACCAGCGGGAGAGCCAGGTGCACTGGGGCAACAATCAGCTGAACCCGCTCACGGGCCAGCTGCGAAGCCCCCAGGGAACCGTCCAACTTCCCCCCCCCACCGAAAGTGCCCTCTTGCAGGTGCTGGTTCACCACCTTGGTCAAACCGTAACCAAGGAGCAGCTTTTAGAGTGGCTCTGGCAAGGTGGCAAGTACCTGAACGAGAACACGTTAAGCGTTAACGTCAGCCGGCTGCGAACCAAACTATCCTCGGTCGGCCTTGACCAGACTATCAGAACGGAACGGGGCGTTGGCTACCGGATGGTGGATGACCATGAATAATTCTTTTTGGCGGCTCTGGCTGTGGTCCCAGTTCCCACTACTCAGCAGCTACGCTCTCCTCACCGGTTTAGTTGCCCTGCTCTGCTACCTGTACCGACTTCCGCTAATAGTCTTCATTGACCTCCTCCGTTTCAGTTTGCCGCTGCTCATCATCTGGCTAATTGCTACGATTCTGCTGGCAAAGCATCGGCAGGTCCTGCTTGCGCGTCAGTTGCCACAGGCTGATTTTCAACCACACTCGCCTGTCGAGGAGCGGTTAGCAACTATGCTTACCAAATCTCAGCACAGCTCCCGACAGATTCTTCAAGCGGTCCGGCAAAAACAACAGGAGCAAAACGACCACCGGGACCTGTTCGCCCACGAAATTAAGAACCACCTTGCAATTTTGCGGGCTCAGGCCGAGGAGCAGCCCCAAGTGCCCAGCAAACAAGTCCGGGCCGCGATACCTCGACCTGCTCCTCAGCGGTGAACGCTTGGCGATAACTAGCCATGATTTTAACTTTCAGTGGTTACCACTCGCCAAGTTGACGGCGACCATTGTTCAAGAAAATGCTGCACTCTTTATCAACAAGCAGCTTGTCCCCGAGATCAGCATTCCCGCAAATTTGCGCTTGCTAACCGACCAAAAATGGCTTCATTTCTGTATCAACCAGCTTCTGACCAATGCTATTAAGTACGCAGAACCAGGCTCCGTTATTAAACTGGTTTGGCAAACGGATTGTTTAACGATCTGTGACACCGGGCTGCCCATCAGCAGTACCGACCAGCCCCGCATCTTCGAAAGCGGCTTTACGGGACAAAATGGCCACCAAACTACCAAGTCGACGGGGATGGGGCTATACTTTGTCAAACAGGTCACCGACCAGCTCAATTTTAGCGTCCGGGTCTTCTCACCGAACGACCACAGCACGGTCGCTGAGCTGATTTTCCCTCCCGATAACATCAGCTGATTCTTACAAAACTGTAAGGTTCTGTACGCTCCTGTAAGTAGGAAACGCCACGGGGCCTTTTTATAATGGAGTTAATCAAGAAAAGGGAGGACCAGATTATGGCCTTATTATATCTAAACCACGTCCAAAAAACATTCGACGCCGACACTAACCACCAGGTCGCCGCGCTAAAGGACGTTAACTTTAGCGTTGACCAGGGAGAGTACGTTGCCATCATGGGTGAATCGGGGGCCGGAAAGAGTACCCTGCTCAACATTATTGCGACCTTGGATAAAGCCACGAACGGTTCCGCTGTTTTAAACGGACAAGACCTCGGTGAGCTAGGCAAAGACGATGCGGAACGGTTCCGCCGTGAACACCTCGGCTTTGTCTTCCAACGGTTTAACCTCCTTGATAGTTTAAGCAACCGGGACAACATCTACCTCCCGCTAGTACTAGCTAAGACGAAGCCAGCGGAAATGGAACGCCGAATTAAGCCCCTGGCGAGCCGTCTGCGAATCGCGCCAATTATCGACCATTACCCAGCAGAGGCCTCTGGTGGACAGCAGCAGCGGGTGGCGATTGCCCGGGCCCTAATCACCAACCCCGACCTGCTCCTAGCCGATGAGCCCACCGGTGCGCTGGATTCCAATACCAGTCAGGAAATTCTGCGCCTCTTTGACGAGGTGAACTAGAATGGGCAAACCATTATTATGGTTACCCACAGCGCGGCCGCGGCCAGCCACGCCAAGCGCATGCTGTTTATCAAGGATGGCCGGATCTACCATGAACTGTTCCGTGGTGACCAAAGCTTGAAACAATATCAGGACCAAATTAGCAACACAATGATTACCTTGACGAACGGGGGTGAATAGCCATGCTGTTCATTCAACTCCTTAATTCCAGCTTCAAGCGCAACTTGCGGGTGTACGGCTCCTACCTGCTTGCCACCAGCATGATCGTTGCCATCAATTATATCTTTGCCGCAATCAGCGCTAACCAAAGTTTGAAAAGCCTGGGCACTGGTGCCGTTACCGGGTCGCTCTTAAAGCTGGGGAGCACCTTCATTATCCTGGTGACCGCGGCCTTTCTCCTTTACGTCAACCGTTTCCTTTGGCAGCAACACAGCCAGGAAATCGGCCTATACAGTATGCTGGGAATGACCAGCAAAACCTTTCCCTCCTTACCGTGCTGGAGAAGTGCTATTTGCTGGTGATCAGCCTCGTCGCCGGATTAGTTACCGGTGTAATCTTCGAAAAGCTCGCCTTCCTCGGCCTGAACCGCCTCCTTGAAATCGGCAAACTCCACCAGCCCTGGGCCGTCCCGGGGGCGCTGGTTAAAACCGCTGGCTTGATTGCCTACTTTTTCTTCATCCTGATGGCTATCGACCTAGTTAAAATCCACTTCATGAAGCCGACTAGCCTATGGCACGCTAGCGCAATGGTCCCCAAGCACCACGGGACCATGTTCAGCCTCGCTGGCGGCCTGGGAATTGCCATGCTGGCCGGTGCGTATTACATCACATTGACCACCAAGCCAAAAATTACCGCGCTGAACCACTTTATGTTAGCAGTAATCCTGGTTGTCATCGGTACCTACCTCCTCTTCATTGCCGGCAGTGTCCTCTTCCTGAATTGGCTCCGGCACCAATCGGGCTTCTATTACCAGCCACGGCACTTCATCGCGATTTCTGGAATGCGGCAGCGGATGGAGCAAAACGGCGCGGCCTTGGCGACAATTTGCCTTTTATGTACCGCGGTCCTGGTTATTCTCTTCACCGCTTTGACCCTTTATACCGGAATCCAGAATACCGTCCATTCCTATACCCCTACGGACATGACAATCGTTACCAACCAGCCCTTGTCAAGCGCGCAGCGCCAAGTGATTAAGCATACGGCTGCGGACCACCACGCCAAGCTCAGCCAGCTCACCTCTTACCAGGCAACTACTGCTCAATTTGGCTACTGGAAAGGCCAGCGATTCGTCAACCAGGGAGCACTAAGCAAGATGAATACGGACACTTCCAGCGCCCTTATCCTGGTCAATGCCAATACCTACCAGCGGCTCACTGGCAGCCACGCGAACCTAACCGCCAAGCAAGCACTGCTTTATTCCCCAGCTAAACCGCGTTCAGGAAGGTTAACGGTTAATGGCCAAATATACCAAACTAAGGCCATCCACCGGCTCAGCTTTGCCTTTAACCCGGACCACTCGATCTACACACCAGCCTTTATGGTGGCCAGGGGCTTCCAACGATGTCCGTAACGAGCTTTAATTACCAGCTAGCCGGCAACAAGAAGCGGCTTGCCTTTGAAACCGCCCTCCAGCAAAATCTGGGCCTGCCAAACTCGCAGGTTACCGGCCAAACGACCATCACCGCCCTCCTCAAACAGATGTATGGCGGCCTCGTATTTGTTGGTATTTTAATCAGTCTGGCGCTGGGAATCACTACCACCATCGTCATTTACTTCAAGCAAATTTCGGAGGGTTACGCTGACCAGCAACGCTTTACCACTATGCAGCAAGTCGGCCTCAGCGAGCGTGAAACGACTAAGAGCATCCACAGTCAGGTGCTAATGGTCTTTATGCTGCCAATTATTGGCGCAATCGTCAACCTGCTCTTTGCCCTTCCAGCAATCCGTCAAATCATGATCCAGCTTAGCTTTTACAACCAAAAAGCCATGGTCATCATTGCCGGAACGATAACCCTCGCACTCTTAGCCATCTACTTAGTAATATACGGTTTAACGACCAGAATCTATCACCAAATTGTCGAAAAAAGATAGTTTAAACGTAAAAACGACGCCAGATCTGTTCCATCTAGCGTCGTTTCCTAGTTACAGCACCGGTGACAGCAGGCGGGAGAAGTATTGTTTAAACTTCCGCCAGTTCGACTGCTGGGCAAAATATTCTGGCGTCAGCAGGGTGCTATCCTGAATGTCATCTTCAAAAATATGCTTGAGCTGGGTGGTCAGCGCCTCATTGTAGCAAAACGCATTGGCCTCCCAATTCAGTCGGTAGCTCCGGTAATCCTGGTTCGCCGAGCCGACCGATGAGAGGTTCTCGCCACTGACCACCATTTTAGCGTGCAAAAAGCCGTGATTGTACTTATAAACCTTGACCCCGTTATCAACCAAGTATTTGGCGTAGTACTCTGTTGCCCGGTACACAAAGGGGTGGTCGGGCATACAAGGGATCATCACCCGGACGTCAATTCCGCTACGGGCCGCGATAATCAAGGATTCCAAGATTGGTTCACCAGGAATCAAGTACGGCGTTTGAATATACACGTATTGCCGCGCCGAGCTGATGATTGATTCATAGGCCCGCCGGATGGCAAAGTTATCATTATCCGGTCCTGAGGAGACAATCTGCATTGCTACATCCTGACCAGGGTCACTTGGCCGCTCGATTTCCAGGTCCGCCAGCATTTTATCCAGGTCAACCCGTTCCTTCTTCGTCTTCCGGCAGGTCGTATTCCAGTCCATCCCGAAGCGGGCAGTCAGCGCAATTACCGCTTGGCCCGCAACCCGCAGGTGGGTATCCCGCCAGTAGCCAAATTTGGGATCCTCACCGAGGTACTGGTCCCCAATGTTAAAGCCCCCGATATAGCCGAGCTTGCCATCAATCGCCACAATTTTGCGGTGCAGGTGGTAGTTCAGCCGGGGTGTCGATAGTCGCTTGTTTGACTTGGAATTAAAGGGCTGCGCCTCGCCCCCTAATTCCTCCAGGTGAGCAAAGAACTTATAAGTGGTCCCATGCGACCCGCTGAGGTCGTAGAGGACCTTAACCGTCACTCCCCGTTCGGCAGCCCGTTCTAAAGCCGCTAGGACCCGGTGACCAAGTTCATCCGCGTAGAAAGTATAAAATTCAACATAAATGTGGTCCTGAGCGTGGTCAAAATCCCGAATCATCTCGGAAAACAATTTTTGACCATCAATAAAAACCCGGACCCGGTTGTTAAAGGTCACAATCGCGTCATCCAGGCTTGACGATAGGCTTACCAACTGCCGCGCCCGGGCAAGCCGACCGCTTTGCAAGAGGAGCTGGTGTTTCTCCAGCAGTGCCTCTTGCCGGGCAATTAACCGCTCCCGGAAGCTTTCCTGCTCACTCCGAATGCTAAAAATATCCTCATTTGATATTTTACGACCGACAAATAGGTAGGCGATAAAACCGATCACTGGAAAGACCGATAGCACCAACAACCATGCCCACGTCGACGCGATGTCGCGCCGGGTCCGAAAGACGGTCCAGACCGCAAAGGCAATGTTGATTAGCCACAGCACTTCAATCACGCGCCGGACAATGTCCCATGTCCAAACTATGTTCATCTTGCTCTCCTCTTAAATTAAATTTTCTTAATTATACCATTCATCATTCCCTTCGTTGCCCAAACAAAAAATCTCCGAATCAGCTGACCCAGAGATTTTTGCTGCTTTAATTTTGCCCTAAAATAATGACGGCAAGGAAGTAAAGAAGGTAATCAGGCCGAAAATGATTGCCGGGAAGTTGGCCCAGAACACAGCCCAGTCCCGCTCGCGCTTGAAGTAAGCGTAGATGCACCATAACAGACCGTTGATTGCGGCTACCAGCGGCTGGAGGGGCGCACCGTAGCTGCCGTGCAAGTTATTAATGATTTGTGGAATGTAGGAAACATACATACAAATCGCAATTACCGTCGCAATCTTACTTAAAATACTAATAAATTTAGTCTCTTTCATGATCTCATGTCCTCTTCAATTCTATCTGTGCGTTATTCAGTGGCCGCCTTTAATGCCAGGGCAAAGTCACCAATGGTAGCAGATCCGTTGTTCTTCGCTAACGGCATGGTAATGTATTCATCAACGTTGCCAACGTCAACATAGTTATTCAACAGTTTCTTGAATTCACGCCGCACCTTCTTCAGGAATTCTTCGCTGACGACCCCGCCACCGAAGATGAGTTGCCCAGGCCGGAACATCAGGGTTGCGTCCAGAGCTGCTTGGGCCACGTAGTAAGCCATGATGTCCCAGACGTGGTCGGTCAGCGGTACGTCCTTCCCCTTCTTACCGGTCCGGGCTTCAAAGGTTGGTCCACTGACCAAGCCTTCCAGGCAGTCGCCGTGGAATGGGCAAATTCCCTTGAAGTCCAGGTCGTCAGGGTGCCGTTTCAGCCGGATGTGACCCATTTCTGGGTGTCCCAGTTCACCGACAAATTTCCCGTCGATGACTGCTCCAGCACCGCAACCCGTCCCAATCGTGTAGTAGACGAGGGAGTTGATCCGTTTGTTGAAAAGGGTCGACAGTACGTATTCACCGTATGCTGATCCGTTAACATCCGTGGTCCAGGCAATCGGAATGTTGAAGTGCTTCTTGAGTGGGCCGACAAAGTCAGTGTCCGCCCATCCCTTCTTTGGGGTGTTGGTAATGTAACCATACTTTGGCGAACTCTTCCGAATTTCAATTGGACCAAATGAGGCGATCCCGATAGCTGACAGGTCATCCTTATACTGGTCAAAGAATTCGATGCACTTCTGCAGGGTTTCTTCTGGGGTGGTGGTTGGGATGTGGACCGAGTCCTGAATTTGGTAGTTGATATTACCGACTGCACAAACAAACTTGGTTCCACCAGCTTCAATACTTCCTAGTACCATGTTCAGTTCCTCCTTAATCCTAGTTGTTCTTTTCCATTTCAGCGCGGAGCTGCTTGCCGACTTCTTCGTAACCCGGCTTGCCCAGCAGGCCAAACATGTTGGTCTTGTAGGCTTCCACCCCTGGTTGGTTGAATGGGTTGATCCCGTTCAGGTAACCGGAAATCCCCATGGCCACCTCAAAGAAGTAGATCAGGTAGCCCAGCGTGTATTCATTTTCTTCTGGGATGTGAACGGTCATTACTGGTACGCCACCAGCCGTGTGGGCAGCCACTACAGCTTCGTAGGCCTTGGTGTTGGCGAAGTCCATCGTCTTCCCTTCCAGGTAGCCGAGGCCGTCAAGGTTATCTTCTTCGCTTGGGATCTCCACGTCGAAGTTTGGCTTGTCGAGCTTCACAACGGTTTCCATCAGGAAGCGGCGTCCTTCTTGGATGTATTGACCAAGTGAGTGGAGGTCGGTCGTGAAGTTAGCACTGGATGGGTAAATGCCCTTCTGGTCCTTCCCTTCGGATTCACCGGCCAGCTGCTTCCACCATTCGGCGAACATCCGCATGTTGGGCTCGTAGTTTTCCAGGAGTTCAGTCTCGTAGCCCTTCCGGTAGAGGATGTTCCGGTAGGCGGCGTACTGGTAAGCCTCGTTCTTGGACAGGTCTGGGTTAACGTAGTCCTGTTCCGCCTGGGCCGCACCAGCCATCAGTTGGTCAATGTCGGCACCAGAAGCGGCGATTGGCAGGAGGCCAACCGGGCAGAGGACGGAGTAACGGCCACCGACCCCATCAGGAATGACGAAGGATTCGTAACCGTTGGCGTCGGCCTCGGTCTTCAACGCCCCCTTGGCCTTGTCGGTCGTGGCGTAAATCCGCTTGTTAGCTTCTTCCAGACCGTACTTTTCAATCAGCTTCTTCTTGAAAATCCGGAAGGCAATGGACGGTTCGGTCGTCGTCCCGGACTTGGAAACGACATTGACGGAGAAGTCCTTGTCACCAATCAGTTCCAGCAGGTCGTGAACGTAGGTCGAGCTGAGGGAGTTCCCGGCAAAGATGACCAGTGGGTACTTCCGGTCTTTGGCGTCCTGCGCCTGATAAAAAGTGTTGTGGAGGAAGTCGATTGCCATCTGAGCACCGAGGTAGGAGCCCCCGATTCCGATGACAACTAAGATGTCGGAGTCGGACTGGATCTTCTTGGCGGCTTGCTTGATCCGCTCAAATTCATCCTTATCGTACTCGCTTGGAAGGTGGAGCCAGTCGCGGTAGGCGGCCCCGGCACCGGTCCCGTTGCGGAGTTCATCATCTGCGGCCTTGACCATTGCCTGCATCTCGCCGAGTTCGTTGTCATGAACAAATTGTTTCAAGCCTTGTGTATCAAATGAAAGATGTGCCATAAACTGCTCTCTTCTTTCTCAATTACTATTCTCGCTCCTTGATGAAGCGGTTACTTTTCTTAACGGTTTATATGATAGCGCTTACTATTTTATATGTCAACCGGTTGACATTAACTTTTTTAGAGAATAAGATATGGGAAAAGCAGTTAATATAGTGCTCTTATATGTGAAATTAATTTCATAGATGAAAGGACTCGTTATCATTATGGATAATCAAAAACTAACGACCAAGCAGAAGGTCCGGAAGTTCACCGGAAACTTTGCCACGATTGCCTGCCTGGTCATGTACTTCTCCTACATTGAACAGATTATTGCTAACTTTACCGGCCAGCCAGTTTCACCTGTTCAACCGTTCTTTGCCTCCATCAATGCCTTGTTATGGGTAATCTACGGTTGGGTAAAGCCCGATAAAAAGGATTGGCCGGTGATTATCGCCAACTTCCCCGGAATCATCTTCGGGTTAGTAACGGCAATTACCTCATTCGTTCACTAGTACTAAAAAAGGACGTGAGTTTTGGTTAGCTCACGTCCTTTTTTTAGTCGCCGTTTGTAAAATTAAGTTAGAAAAATAAAAAAGCCATTTGTGATAGACTTTTGAATAACCACAAACAAAAGTAAAGGAACATCACAAATGACTTATAAACATCTTACCACACGTGAACTAACCCTCATAGCTAATTTTTGGCACCAAGGTACGAAGGCTTATCAAGCTGCTAAACTGCTTAAACGAAGCCAAGAAACTATTTACCGCGTCTATCGATTTCTTGATAGCGGTAAGACCATTGCACAGTATCTTAAGGCTTACCAACGGAATAAGCAGCGTTGTGGTCGTAAGCAGGCTTAGCTAGCCAAGGATGAGATCAGCTACATCAATGAGCAGGTTAAAGCGGGCTGGACACCTGATACGATCATTGGTCGAGCAGAACGGACAATTAGCTGTAGTATGCGGACACTTTATCGGATGTTTGCTCGTGGACAGTACAATTTTGCCGTCCAGCAATTACCGATGAAAGGCAAGCGACACCCCAATGGCTATGTCGAACGACGTGGTAAGGCGGGGCATCTCGGTCGGAGTATTTACCAGCGATACCATGATTTTCCTCACTACCAACACGAGTTTGGTCACTTTGAAGCTGATACTGTTCAAGGAAAAGCTCATCGTGGTGCGGTCATGACCTTGGTGGAACGTCAATCTAAGGTGATGATTGTGCTTAACGTTCATCGTAAAACTGATGAAGCAGTTAACTATCACTTGGATAAATGGCTTTCTAAAATGCCTCGTCATTTCGTTAAGTCGATTACCTTTGATAATGGTAAGGAATTCGCGGGCTGGCGTGAGATTGCCAATAAACATGACCTTCATACTTATTTTGCGGAGGTTGGAGCGCCCAATCAACGCGGCCTGAATGAAAACAATAATGGTATCTTACGTCGTGACGGTCTCAGTAAACGATTAGACTTCCGTAATTTACCAGATGAACTAATCACCCAGCTGATGCACAAACGAAATACTATTCCACGGAAGTCACTTCACTACCGCACACCACTTGAAGTATTCCTAAGTCACGTCACAGATGAACAGCTTTCAACATTTTTCTAATTTAAATTGACATTTCGGGAGTTATTAAGTGCCCTTTGGTATGCCCGGGCAGTTGTCGGGTCAAAGCAGACCATTGTCACTTCTTCCACGTGACTGGCCGAACGTAAGAACGCTCGCATCGCGCGGATTGCAATCTGGGCGGCCCGGTCTAAGGGGAAGGAATAGACGCCCGTGCTGATCGACGGGAAAGCCACGGTCCGACAACCATATTCGTCCGCCAGTGCCAGACTATTACGGTAGGAATTCGCCAGCAACTGCTCCTCGTCATGGTCGCCCCCGTGCCAAATGGGACCCGGCGTGTGGATAATATACTTCGCTGGTAAATTAAAGCCACTGGTAATTCGGGCCTCCCCGGTCGGGCAACCGCCAAACTTTTCGCAGGCCGCGTATAGGGCTGGGCCCGCCGCCCGGTGAATTGCGCCGTCAACACCGCCGCCGCCCATCAGTGTGGTATTGGCAGCGTTGACAACTGCGTCTGCCGCGATGGTCGTAATATCGCCTTGAACTACCTGAATTGTTTTCATAACCGATTCCTTCTTTGCTTAAATTGCGGATAAAGCCAAATTGCTTCAACAATTGACAATGCTGACAAGGCAACGACAAAGCCCCGTCCAAAGCCGGCACCAAGCCCATATGCCGTCGCTGAACCTGAATAGCTAGTAAAATCAAGCTTGATCAGTAACGCTGTAACTACGATAAAAGTCAAGAGCGCCCCCACCTGGGTGACCCGATTCTGCTTCTTCCAATCGGCCTTGCTTAACAGGAAATAAACATTTACAGATAAGAGGCCAACGACTGCTCCAGCTAAAAAACGGCCCAGTGGTGGCAGTTGGTTAATCATTCCGGTTCCAAATAGTGCCCGCCATAAAAAGTATAAACTGATCACGACATTACACAAATACGAAATTGTAAAAATCCGGTCCTGCTTAGCCAACGATGCGTGTTCTTGCTTATAATTATTAATCATCTCGTGGTCCTCCCGTAATAAATCATCTAAACTAACGTGGTAAAGGTCACTGAGCTGGACCAGCATAAAAATGTCAGGATACGAGCGCCCATTTTCCCAGCTAGAAATCGTCTTCCGGGATACCCCGAGTTTAGTTGCGACTTCCTGCTGGGTCCAGTCGTTATGGGCCCGGTATTGTTTGATTTTCTCTGCGAATTCCATTCAGTGCCTCCGTATTTCAAATTGATTTCCCGGGAAATAATTCTTGCTAACAAGATACCAAGCCGGAACTCAAATGTCACGCTAACCTTTCCAGACAAACAAAAATCACTGGATGCTCATTTCCTGAGCTCCAGTGATTTTTAATTTCTGATAACGGGCAAAGTGCCCCAGGGCCGGTGCCGAGGTCCGGACGCATCCCCTGTCGAGGAGGTTATTTTTCCTCCCAATAGCTACCAAATGTTGACCCGGTCTTCCGGCGCCTTGTACATCTGGTCACCCGACTGAATCCCAAAGGCAGTGTAGAAGTCGGCCTGGTTTTGGGCCTGAACGTTGGCCCGCAGCTTTTGCGGTGCGTGAACGTCAATCGACAGCAATAATTGTTCATATTGCTGGGTGGCCTTCATCCGCCAAATTGTTGCCCAGTTGATAAAGAACTCTTGGGCGTTGAAGTTGTTCTCTTCCTTAGCCGCTTCCAAGGCGCAGGATAGGCCCCCGCCATCGGCGATGTTTTCGGAGACCGTTAGCTTCCCATTGACCTTCTGGCCCGCAATTGGCAAGCCGTCAAATTCGGCGATCATTTTCTGGGCGAGTTCCTTAAAGTGGGCGGAGTCTTCCGGCGTCCACCAATTGTTCAAGTTCCCGTACTCGTCAAAGAGAGCCCCATTGTTATCAAAGGCGTGGGAAATTTCGTGGGCGATGACCGCGCCAATTCCCCCGTAATTCTGGCTACTTGTTTGTTTCAGCGAATAGAATGGCGCCTGCAGGATAGCAGCTGGGAAAACAATGATGTTCTTAAACGGGTGGTAGTAAGCGTTGACCGTGGCGGCGCTCATTTCCCAGCGCATCCGGTCAACCGGCTTGTTCCAACGGCTAAACATATCCTTGCTAGCAACGATACTCAATTGGTTAAGGTTAGCAATCAGTGATTCCAGCTCATCGACCTTTAAGTGGTCGTACAATGACGGAATTTTGTCTGGGTAGCCGACTTGGATGCCCAGCTTATCTAGTTTGAGAACTGCCTTATCCCGGGTCGCCTTACTCAGCCAAGTATTGTTAGTCAGGCGTTGCTTGTAGACGGCAATCATCTGCTCAACCATGTGATGGACGTCCGCCTTAGCTTGCGGGCCGAAGTAGGTCTTGCCATAGTAGTCCCCCGCCACCTGGCTAAAGATGTCCCGGGCCAGGTAGTAGGCAAATTTTTGCTGGCTGACCGGCTTCTTGCTCCCGGATAACGCCCGGCTGTACCGGCCGTTGATTTCCCGCATCTCATCATCCAGGTAACTGGCGTTGTCGCGGACAACGTTGATCAGTGCCCAACTCTTAAAGAGGTCAAAGTGGTCCTTGAGAATGCTGTTCAGGGCCTTAAAGTAAGCCGGTTCCATCACGATGACCTTGTCCGGCGTTGCCCCTACCAGCTGCTTGGTGACCGCTGCCAGATCCAGTTGGTCCGTGGAAGCAGCCAGCTCGGCAACTGTCTGTGGATTGTACATTTTACTGTAATCGGCTGCCTCTTCCGCACTCTTCACGTTCGGCGCCAATAGCGCATCAAAAGCCTGGGCTTCCTTGATCAGTTGGGCAGCCTGTTCTTCGGTGTAGTCCAGCTTTAACAATAGCTCCTTAACCATTGCAGCCCAAAGTTTCATCAACTGGTCATGCTGGTCCTTCTTCGCCGGCTCGTAGTAACTCTTGTCCGGTAAAATCAGCGATGGCGAAGAGACAAACAGTGCATAGACCGTGGCGTTCTTCATATCCGCATCAATATCAAACGATACCGGTGATGGCAGCCCCATCAGCACCCAGTTCTTCCACTGCTTCTGGTAGTCAGCGTATGAATCAAGGGCTGTGACGCTGGCCAGCAGGCGTTGTAACGGCACAGGGCCAACCTTTTTCCGCAGGTCAAACTTCTTCGCCACCCGGTACAGCTTAATCATCTCGTTAAAGCGCGGATCGTCTGACGTCTTCTTACCGTCTGCGTAGTCCTCAAAATCAGCCATCATCTGCTTATCGATTTCGTTGACCAGGTCGTTAAAGCCCCCCGTTGCTGGTTTATCATCGGGAATCTTAGCGTCCTTGATCCAGGCACCATTGACAGCTTCGTAAAGGTCATCCTTGATTAAATCCTTATTAATTGCCACGTTGTATTCCTCCTCAAAGTGAGTTTGTCACTATTATACTATTTTTAGCGCTTTTGCTGGGAACTTAACTACTCTTGGAAGGGGCGGAGTAACTCCTGCCGGGCACTCACCGCGAACCACTGGCTATGATCGATTAGCAACTGATTAACGCTTCGGTAGTCCGCCAGGTCAACTCGGCCGGGCAAGAGACCGCCTCGTTGCAACTGCCGTGCTAAGGCCACATCCTGTCTTTCCAAAACATCCCGGTAAATTGGCTGCTGGTCCGGCTCCCATTCTTCATTTAGCAGCGCTGCCGCCCGCACGTAGTTTCTTCCGTGCGTTAGCACCGCGAGCATCGTTTCCGGTGGTAATATTCGTTCAGTCATTTTGCTTCCTCCTCAGTTCCAAAACGTGGCTGGCTGGTGTTGGTACTGATAGCTGGTCGCGCTTAGTTGTCAGCAACCAGAATACGTCGTAATAGTGGTGACAACGGAGCGTACTTTCACCCCAGCCATCCGTGATAATTATGACCATAGTTCCTGTTTTGGGAACGCGGTGGTCACGGAGATAATCAAAAACACATTGAAATTGCGTCCCACCACCGCCCTGGCGGGTAAGGCGCGGCGCTTGTCCGGGCCGAAGACGCGTCCCCTTGCCACTTACCTTGGCGTCAAATGAATACAGCCAGGCTGGCAGCCCCAGCGTTCCCGTCATCTGCCCAATTGCAAGCAAAGCGGCGGCGAGCTCTTCATCGGAAACAGACCCCGAATTGTCAACAAAGATATGCACAGCGGGTACCAAGCGACTGACTTGTCCCGGAAGATCCATCCGCAGTGGTTGGCGCCGGTTAAAACGGTTCGCCCGGGGCTGATGACCCTGGGCAATTTTACCCAGCTGACGACGGAGGAGCTGCTGCCACGTCGGCACCGCGGCTATTGGCTCGACTGGGCGCTCAATTTGTGCTTGGACCTCGCCCGGCAATAAGCCACGGTCACGCTGGGGGATCTGCCGCCATGCTTGGTGCACAAGCTGGTTGACTGCTGCCAAGCGGGCAGCTTGGTCCGCATTTATTTGAGTACCACTAACCCACCCGGCATGACTTTCAACTGGCTGCTCGGCAGCTGTTTTCGAAGCATTTCCTGCATTGATACCGCCCACTGCATGAAGCAGCTTTTCTCGTTCTTCTTGACTGGCACCATTAATAATTTGCAGGTATTCCTGCGAATCAAGTTTTTCTGGAACTGGCCGCCGAAGGACTCGCCGCAGCTGAGCAAGACTGGCGGTCCCCTGGGGCGTTCCCGGGAGGTACTGGTTAACCGCAATATCCGTTGCCACGGCTACTAGTTCCTGGTCCGAATAATTCGTATACCGAGCCGGGTGTTTCCAGACCACGTGCAAGGCCAAATGAGCCAGCATCAAAACCGCATCATCCTGACGCAGTACTAACAGGCGGTCCGGATTGACCCTGATAACCAGTTGGTTGCCAGCCCAGGCTAACCCCATCGTCGCTTGTAATTGGTGGTCAAAACGGTGGGGCAATTGCAGAATAATTTCACCCATCAACCGCTGATGGTGCAAAAGGACTGTTACTAATTGGGAGTAGCGCTGGTCCGCGCTTGGTACTGAATTCCTAAATATTTTCTGCCAGAAGGTCATCCGCGGCGCTCCCCTTGGCTGGCCGCTCGAGCTAACTCTTGGTAGAGCCCGGCTACGGCGCCTGCTGGTGCAGAAGTAGCCTGCCGGTACATCGCCGTTAATAATGGCAGGCCGGACTCCCCAACTGACTTAGCAACCGCCACCTGCCCATCAGCACTGATTGAGCGAAGAAGTTTAAGAAAAACCGCGGCGCCTTGGTCCGTGTCCAGACTATAATCACCAGGCTGGTTGAGCCATTCTCGAAGGAGCTCCACCTTGACTGCTTCATCCGCCGTTTTAAATTGCCTTTGACCGTCAGCAGTTGTTTGCACGACCTCCAAGGTCAATTCGCTACCCTGAGCCAGGAAAAATTGGGCGAAGGATTCGCCGACTGTTGCTCCCAGGTCACCACTAAAGAGGTCCCCTGCCAATTGCTCTTGCGTCTCCCGTGGTAATTTCTGCAATTCATCAAGGTTCGTGCTAACCCGCTCCCAAGCCCGGGGCGTTGGCTCAAGGTCGCTCTCAGGGCTATTAGCAACCATCATCAAGCGATCGGGGTGACTATCCAAGTACTTAATCACCAGAGCATTGATTGCTGGTTGCCGGTGTCGTGCCCATTCTAGCCACTCGGTCGTCGAAGTAGCCATCACCAGGCGGACGGTTCGGTCGTTGATTGCCGCGTCACCAACGGCAACATCGTACTCCCGGTCGTTAAAGCCAGCCATGGTGCTGTCCGGGTTTTCTGCGATAATCATCTTCACTTGGGCGGGAAGCCGCAATGAATTGATTCGCCGCTGCAAAACTAAATTCATCAGTTCGCTTTGGACTGCTTGGCTCCCCCGGTTGAATTCATCCAGGAACCAGATAATCGGCTGGCCAGGATGCTCTTCCGCAAACTGAATAATTCGAATCAGAGTTTCCGCATAGCCATACTGCACGTTTGCCAAGCGTCCGTAATCTTTAGTTTCCACAAAGGAATCACTCGTCAGGGGCGGTACCGGAATTGCCAGGTCACCCTTTTCGCTCAGGCTAACCACCGTGGTGTAGAGCTGGGCACTCATTTGCCGCGCAACATCTTCCACCAGCGCCGACTTCCCGATTCCGGCGTCACCAACAATATTAGGAACGTTGCCCGCGCGCAGCACCAACGGGACCGCGGTTAATAACTGTTGATAAGTCAGTGCCATCTAAGCTCGCCACCCTTGCGTTTTCAAATCCATGTCCCGCTTCCGGATTCCCGACACGTAGGGATTGCCGGCCACGTAAAAGCGCTGGGGAGCTGCGCCGTCTTTGCCCGCGAGGTTAACCCCGACCCGGGGAGCTGTAATTATTTCCCGAGGAATTTTAAACTTTTCTAGATCCACCGTCAGCTGGTTGCCCTCCATCGGTTGACCATCAAGCTGCCGCGAGTGAATTCCCAGTGCCTGTACTAGTTTTGCAGGCCCGTTCGTGACGTTGACCCCTGACATCCCCCGGTGATGGACCATTACGTCCGGATTAATTGCCGGCTCAAGGCCCCGTAAGAGGATTCCCTGGGGCTCCTCGGCATCTTGGACAACGATGTCAAAGCAGTAGTGACCCCGAATTTGATACAGGTAAATATTTCCCGGTTGACCATACAGCGATTCCGAATAACCGGTTCGCCGACCATTAAAGGCGTGTGAAGCAGAGTCGTTCTCACCCAAATAGGCTTCACACTCGACGATATACCCACCGGTCCGGCCATCAGGGCCGTCATAGGTCACCAGTTTCCCCAAAAGGTCCCGGGCAATCTCGATGGTCGGCCGCCCCGTAAAGAATTGTTGAAATGCCGACAGCATAATTGAAATCCTCCTCTATTAAACTTATCCTAAAGGTAACACTAAACGAAAGGCGGTTCATCTGCAATGCTTAAAACTGAACGAATTTACACCAAACCAATTGATGAGGACGGCTACCGAATCCTGGTTGACCGCCTCTGGCCCCGCGGAATCTCCAAGGTCAACGCCCACCTCGACTGCTGGCTCAAAGAGGTCGGCCCCAGCAATGAACTTCGCAAGTGGTTCGGTCATGACCCAGCTAAGTATCCAGAATTCAAAGAACGCTACCTCGCCGAACTCCACGATAACGTCGCCTACGCCATCCTTAAAGAACTGGTCAGCAACCATGCTCAAGAAAATATTATCCTCCTGTATGGCGCTAAAGACGAGGAGCATAACCAGGCCGTCATCCTCAAGGAACAGTTGGAACATGACCTGGGTTAACTCCTGGTTGCGGGTTCGCAACCATTAATTATCCGGGAAATATTCGGAGGTTCTTGTTGCTACCCTTATTTCTCTTATAATTGATAGTACGAATTCAACGAAACGAGGAATCAGTTCCAACAACAACTAACTAAATTGCGGCAGGCAGCAGGCCTTTCCCAGGAGCAGTTAGCCGACCAGCTCCATGTTTCTCGCCAGGCTATTTCTAATTGGGAAAATGGCAGTGCCCTGCCGGATATTGAGAAAATTATCCAAATCGCCAGTATTTTACACGTTTCCCTCGACGAACTGGTACTGGCTAAGGAACCCGCTGTCAGCCAGTTCAAGCTGGACCGGCTTATCGACGCCCATATCCAGCAAAACCAGCAGGAAAATCACTGGCGTTATCAGGAAATCAACAACGGCTGGGAATTTCTCGCCCATTACTGGTGGATCATCCCCGCCCTCGGCGGCATTATTTGCGGCATTGTTGGCGCCTTTAGATAAGGCTACTGCAGCTACCTAGCTAAAACATAAACGGCCTCCAGTACTTGGCAAAGTGCTGGAAGCCGTTTGTGCTTTCTAAAGACTAGCTGCACGGCAACGAGGACGTAATGAGGCTGGGAATTAACTCAACCTCTTAACTACTTTATAGATAAAAATGCTTCAGCCCAGTGACTGGCTGGCAGTTCAAACGCTGATGAATCAGCATTTGACCAAACCCAAATAGGCTTGCTGCGCGGCGTAGCCATCCTTGTGGGAGTGGTATAACGAACTAGATAATCTAGTTCTGTCACGCTCCCACTCTCACTGATTCTCTAGAACTGCCAGCCCCTGCTGGAGAACGTCATCCGTCACCTTGACTGTTAAGAAGCGCTGCAAAGGAGTCTCACTGTGGCGATCCTTAAAGGCCATTGGTTCTGCCGCCAGGATAACCACTGGCAGGTTATTTTCCGTCAGCATCACCTGACCGGGGCCCTGGTACTTACCCTTAGTGTGTTTCCCAGTCCGCCAGGTGTGGAGCTTAACTGCACCATGCTGATCGACTTTAAGCTGGTACTTGCCACCCGCGTCAGGTTCGACCGGAATTCCCGTGAACTTTTGTACCGGATACTGGTTTTTCTTACTCATTCCTTTTCTTCCACCTCGTCATCTATATCCACTAACTTTAACAGTTGGTAAAAGTAGCCAGCCTGCATTGCCGTCGCCCAAGTTCCCCGTTGAACATCCTCCCCATCGATAATTAGGGACAGCAGGGCGTTTGCCACCCGCGCGTTGTTAATCAGCAGGGCTTGGCTCACAGTTAGCTCATTTAGTTTAGGCTTGATATGAAAGTGACGGAGCGTTTTCCGGTACTTATGGTCATACAACGGACTGGCCTTAAATTTGCGTACAAAATCCAGTAACTGCTGGTCGTACAACGGGTAGCCCGCCCGAACCAGCCCGTCCTCTGGTTGTGAAATGGTCCAAGCAACTTTTTTGCCCGCCATCTGTTGAAAATATTTTTCTTCACTTTGCCACTCCAAGCAGCTCACCCTCTCTGTTTTACATTAAGTGTACCGACTTCCCGGATGAATGTCACTCACCAACCTCGGGAAATTCATGTTACCATTAAGACAAGACTTACTAATTGGAGGTAGTTTTATGGAACAAAAAGCGATTACCGCTGAACAAATGCGGCATTACGACTCGTTTACCATTAATACCATTGGCGTTCCCTCCCTTGTTTTGATGGAACGGGCGGCATTGGCAGTCCGGGATGAGATTTTAAATGCCTACCCGCTCAACCTCGGCCACGTTGTTGTGGTTGCTGGCAGTGGCAACAATGGTGGTGACGGCTTAGATGTCGCCCGTCTCCTCCACATTGCGGGTGTCAAGGTTACCATCCTCAACGTTGGCAACCCAGATCACGCCTCAGAGGAGCACCAAGTACAGGACCATATCTGCCAATACTACCAGATTCCGCAAACTACCGACCTCGCAATTCTCGACCAGGCAACGCTGGCTGTCGACGCCCTTTTTGGTATCGGAATTGACCGAGTGGTAAAGGGGGATTACGCGGCCGCCATCGATGCCATCAACGCCAGTGACGCCGTAGTAATTGCCGTCGACATGCCATCCGGCATCAACACTGATACCGGCGAAGTAATGGGAACCGCCGTCAAGGCAGAGGTTACAGTGACGTTTGCTTTCAATAAGCTCGGGCTCACGACTGACGCCGGGAAGGAGTACGCCGGCCGGGTTGTCATTGCAGATGATATGGGCACTTACGCCGTTGACGATTAAAATTACAAGGGGTGACCATTAATGATCCATAATCAAACAATTGATAACCAACTTAACCACCGAACGATTCGGGCGTTCAAAGACCAGTCATTAACCGCTGACCAGCTGCAGACTCTCTACGCCGCGGCCAGTCATACTTCAACCAGCATGTTCATGCAGCAGTTTAGCATTCTCCACCTTACCGACCCCCAGCTGCGGCAAGCTGTCCGGGAAATCTCCGGTCAGCCCTACGTCGGAGCCAACGGGGACCTACTGATTTTTGTCGTCGACCTTTACCGCAACCAGCAAATCCGCCACCAAATGGGCAATGACGATGGCCGACTCCACACCACTGATATCTTTATGCAGGCGGTAGAAGACACCGTCCTCGCCCTCCAAAACACCCTAGTCGCCGCAGAAAGTATGGGACTGGGTGGTGTAATCCTCGGCTCAATCAAGAATGACCCGGCCCGCCTGGTTAAAGTCCTGAAACTGCCGAAAATGACAATGCCCCTCCTGGGCTTACAGGTCGGAATTCCTAACCAGCAACCGCAGCTCAAGCCCCGGTTGCCACTTGACTTCATAGCCTTTGACAACCACTACCCGACTGAGTTCGATGTTCACGACCTGGCCGATTACGACCACGACGTTCATCAATACTACGACTTGCGGGATGCCAACCGCCGCGTCGATAGCTTCACTAACCAAATCAACGGTGCCAAACTCAACCTAGGTGACCCTGACAAGCGGGATGACCTCGCCCAGGTATTGCAGGAGCAAGGACTCGCTCTCGACTGGAAGCAAGCAGACTAATTTGAATTTAAAACAAGAATCTGGTGAGAAAACTTTACTTTCTCACCAGATTTTTGCTAATCTTGTCCCACTCGCGGTATTTACTTCAAATACTTAGCAGGGTCCGCTACAAAGTCAGCGACCTTAACGTCGACCGCATCCTTAGTCGCCGCGTTCTTCAGTTGGAATTGACCCTCACTGACTTCCCGGTCACCAAAGACGGCGAAGTACTTAGCGTTGCGGCGGAAGGCTTCCTTGATCTGCTTGCCGACCTTCACGCCACTGTAATCCTTGTCGGCAACAATTCCCTGTTGACGAACCTTGCTCAGAACCTCAAAGGCCAGGTTGTCACCCTGGTCATCAGCGCTCGCCAGGAAGAGGTCGAGTTGGTCCTGTGGTGCGAAATCTGGGTTCTCCTGTTGTAGGAGGAGCATTAAGCGTTCAACCCCCATTCCGAAACCAATTCCCCCTTCTTCAGGGCCGCCAAGCTGGGAAATCAAACCGTTGTAGCGACCACCGGCACAAACCGTTGTGTAGCCGCCACCAAAAACTGGTGAGTCGGACATAATTTCAAAGATGGTGTGGTTGTAGTAGTCTAAGCCCCGCACCATGTTGGTATCAATTTCGTAGTCAATGCCTAGTTCCTTGAGCAGCTTTTGGACCTGGTCAAAGTAGGTCTGTGATTCATCGTCCAGGTAGTCCAGAATCGACGGCGCGTCTGCGACTAATTTCTGGTCACCAGCATCTTTGCTATCCAGGACCCGGAGCGGGTTCTTGTAAAGCCGTTCCTGCGAATCCGCACTCAGTTCATCATAGTGGGGCTTGAGGTAGTTAATCAGCGCTTCCCGGTAGTCTTGGCGGACCTGCTTGTCACCGAGCGTGTTGATAACCAGCTTGACGTTTGGCACCCCAAACTTCTTGAAGAGCGCCATCGCCATCGCAATGACTTCAACGTCAATCTGTGGTGATTCGTTGTTTAGTGCTTCGACCCCAATCTGGTGGAATTCACGCTGCCGACCGGACTGCGGCCGTTCGTAACGGAACATTGGTCCCATGTAATAGACCTTGTACGGCTTCGGGTATTCCGGACCGTAGAGCTTGTTTTCCACGTAGGCCCGCACAACTCCGGCCGTTCCTTCTGGCCGCAGGGCAATGTGCCGGTCACCCTTATCGTGAAAATCATACATTTCCTTTTCCACGATATCGGAGGTGTCTCCCACGTTCCGCGCGAAGACACGGTAATCTTCAAACATCGGCGTCCGGATCCCCCGGTAGCCAAATTGGCGGAAGACTTCCCGGGCATTGGCTTCGACCTTTTCCCACAAGCCGGTAGTCCCTGGCAGCAGGTCCGCAGTTCCCTTTGGTTTTTGATAATCCATCGTTCAATTTCCCCTTTCATTAATAAAGCCCTCTAAGGCCATAGACCTTAGAGGGCGATTTTACTCACTGTCCCACCTCTATTTGCACCAGCCTCACAGCCAATGCCTCCAGAAGTTGTGCTAACTTCACGACGATAACGGGTCATCCGGAACCGGCTACTATTTTCCCCGGTTCAGCTCAGTAGAGGTGGCTTCACAACCACGGCTAGTTCTCAGCATTGCTAGTTCTCTGTCAAAATGTGGCTGCTTTTATTCTACTTCCAGTGCTTTTCAGTTCACCAGTGATTTTACCATAAGTCGTCGCGTTTGGGTATCACTATTTGCTGTCGTCGCTGAGCCGACGCAACCGTAACAGGTAGGCAAAGACCCCGCCGAGGGTGACCGTCATCAGCAGGAAGACAGAAATAAAGAGTTCTTGGTAGTTCCCGTGATCAATTACAAAACCGCCGTAAAGGGGCCCGATTGCCCGCCCAATCGACATCATGATGTTGAGCAGTCCCTGGTAGTGCCCAGCCTCGTTCACCGTTGTCAACTGGGCAATCCAAGCCGGCAGCCCCGCAAAACTGGCCATTTCGCCAATCGTCAAGAGAACAAAATCAAGCACGAAGGCCCACAGGTTCCGAGCAAAGATCAAGAGGAGGAAGGAACTGGCAAAAATCAGAATACCGACCATAATCTGGCTGGATAAACGAACATAGGGGCTGAGCTTGTTCACCAATGGCTGGCCAACGATAATCAGCACCCCGTTAAGCGTCCACAGGAGGCTGTACGCGTAAAAGGGAATTCCCATATTCGTCATGTGCACAGCCATTACGCTCTCCCAGAGTGAGTAGCTGAGGTGGATCGTTACGAAGTTTAGGAGGATCAGCCAAATTAACACGAGGGCTTGCTGGTGACTCCTAGAGGCCAACTTCTCCCGGGACCGTGGTGTTTTCGGCGGTAACGGGACCCGGACTTTGAGGGCAAACACGACCACCAGGGCCAGCAGGAAGTAAAAGACGGTGGCAACCGTAAAGACCAGCACGACGCTGACTGGCAGGAGAACCCCCACCGCCAACGTGCCAATTACGACCCCGACATTGAAGGCCATGTAAATATAGTTAAAGACGTAGCGCGAACTGTGATCACTGACCAGGGAGCCGTATGAATTAACGATGGTCATGTTAATACCATCCCCCAGGCTGTTCAGCATCATCAGGACCGCGAACCACGGCCAGCCGTGCGCAAAGATCAGGGTAAAGATCGCCACCGTTGAGATTGTTACCCCTAAGACCGCCGTCTGGTACTGGTCCCAGTGGTCAAACAACCACCCACCCAGGTAGTTGCCGACCATCATGCAGATTGACATCAAAAGCATTACTACCCCTGCCGTCGTCAGACTTTCGTGGAGGTAGTTGTGCATATACATCGTTGTCAACGGCCACAAAAAAGCAGCCCCAGTGTTGTTAAGCAAACTTGCGAGGGCTACCCATTTTAACTTAACCTGCCTCTGCTTTGTCATTTTTGATCTCAGCTTGACCTCCTTAGCGTTCGTGAACCATTTCTGATGACGGTACCCGAATCAGGGTATACGTTGCGGCATCACGGTTGGCACGCAACCCCAGGCCGTTAATAACGGTATTCTGGTAGCGAACCGTCATTGTCGCAGCAAAAGCGTGCCCGCTTTCATGGTCCATCTTCTTCAATTTCGCCTTGTTCCACGGCAGGGTACTAGCATCTAGCGTCACTAACCGTTGTCCATCAGAGACCGAGCCGAAGCGGGAATTAGTCGTATAACGATTTCCCTTCGCCCAGTAAGTATACGAAACGACCGGATGCTGGCCATTCTTACTGCGGGAAGCGAGCACGTAGTAGTAGTCATTTCCCTGGTTGTGCAACTGCAGGTTGGCATACTGCATTGAAATCCTCGTTTCCTGCCGGTCGTTAATGGCAACCTGGCGGAAGAAGGTCAGGTGCAGCATCGTCCCAAGCCAAGCGAGGGCGATTACCACCAGGACGACGTACCGCCAAAACAGCTTCGGTGCAAACGCCTTTTTCGTTTTTGCAATCAACATCAGTTGTTGGACGCGAATATAGTGAATTACCCAGCAGAAAAAGGCAACTGCCAGGATCCACGACAGCCATCCCAACCAATTCCAAGTCATATCTACAACTCTCCATTCTATTTGCCAAGGTTATACCTTGATTATCACATAAATACTGCTCCATGTCCCGCTTATTGCCGCCGATTTTCTTAAATAAATTGGTGTTTCTTTTTGGCAACTCTCTAAACTGTGCTAAACTTAAAAATGGTATTTAACCAGTTTGTCTCACCAGTGGACGAATTAGTGAAAACGAATTTTAATTGACGACCTGGTCAAATAAGGAGGAAAATGATTTCATGGATAATTTGAGTGAGTTGGCGCAAGAATTAATCAAATTTGAGCATGATAACGACTTAAACGATAATGAGGTTGCCTTCGGGAGCCATTTGTCAGTCGAACGAATTCATGACATTAAGTCATCAAATTCCGCAGCGACCTCTGAAGAAGCCGAATTGCTCCAACGGTTTATGCAAAGTAAATAAGCAATAATAAAAAAGGTGCGGGCCTACAATAGCTCGCACCTTTTTTATTACTGGCGGAAGGTAACTGGCAGGGTCGTCGACGGCACCTGGACGGTGGGCTGAGCGACCCGCTGCAATAGCGTCTTAATCAGGGCCGTCGCAAGCTCTGGAATTGGCTGGACAACCGTTGGCAATTGGGGAGCCACTTTTTGAACCAGCTGCGAACCGTCGTAACCAGTAATGAAGAAGTCCCGCCCCATCCGGAGACCATGTGCACGGTAAACAGCGGCGATTTCGAGCGCTTGAATATCATTTGAGGCGACCACCCCATCATAAATTCCCGGGAAAGTAGTCGCAAAGTCAATGCTATCCAGTGCTAAGGGATCAAAACTCCGGTGCTCTTCCGTCAGCCGGTCAACGGCCCCCTGGAGCCGGTTCAGTGTCGGTGACGCGGAAGTGTCCTCGTCTACGATCACCGCGATGTGCCGGACAGCATGCTGGAGAAGGTAGTCAACCGCTAGTTTCCCGCCCCGGTAACTATCCGAAGCAACGATTGGAATATTATCTGCCAGGTAGCGGTCAAAAGAAACGATTGGCGCCGCAACCTGGTGGTATTCCTGAATATCCAGGTTGTGCGAACCGGAGATGATTCCATCAACCTGGTTAGCCATCAGCATACTCAAATACTCGTGTTCAATTTCAGGATTTTCCGCTGAAGAAGCAATAATGGTCTTATAGCCCTGCTCAAACAGCTGCCGTTCCAACTCGTTTACCAGTTCAGCAAAGAAGGGGTTCGTTAGGTTAGGGAAAATCAAGCCAATGAACTTGGAGGGCTTGCCCTGCATTGCCCGGGCCAACGCGTTCGGCTGGTAATTCAGCTCCCGCATTGCCGCGTGGACCTTCTTGATGGTCTTGTCACTCAGCGAGCCGTAATTGTTAATGACCCGCGAGACCGTTGTTACTGACACTCCAGCTAATTTAGCAACATCCTTTAACTTTGCTACCATTCTTCTACCTCACATCATATCAGATCTTAAAAGCTCTTAATATTATATCCTAGTGTTCACCAAACAGAAATTGTTTCTCTCATTACGACCAAATTAACATATATTTTTCTAAGCATTTAACAAAAATTGTCTGTCAGTTGATAAAGACGCATTAAATGGCCCCGCCGGTTAAGATTATTAACGACTTCGTGGTTGTCAAAATATAAATATACTTATTTTACCTGCCGGATTCGATTGACGTTTCGCACCGAAAATGATAATTTTATAGATAGTGAAATCTTAATAACTTCTTAACTTTTTTATTTCAATTCTATAAAACGAGCAGGTGGTTCCAGCTTTTGGTTTGAACTATCGCGTTTTAAATGACAGGGGGAGCTAACGAACATGAAACAAGCAGAACTTAACAGTGCCACTCACTTTAAAATGTACAAGAGTGGCAGGAAGTGGGTTGTCGCCGGTTTAACCGCCGTTTCACTGCTGACCGCCACCGGAGCAATCGCTCACGCTGACGATAATGGTCAGGCAGCAACGCAGGCACCCGTGGCTAACGTCAACACCCAAAATACGACGACGGCCAACCAGCCTAACAACAATCAACCAGCTAACAATAACCAAAGTGCTAATACCCAGCAAGCTAACGACCAAGCAGCAACTACCAACACGCTGAATGTTCAGGCAGCTCCACAAGCGCAGGCGCTGACTGCTTCGGCTTACGCTGCACAAGCAAATACTGTTCAGCAGCCACAAAACCAAACAACGGACGTTAGTTCCCTCCACTTTAGCAATAACGCTCGTTGCCAACAATTTATTCAAAATGTTGCTCCAGGGGCTATTAATGGTTGGAACAAGTACCAAGTGCTTCCTTCAGTTACGGTTGCTCAAGCCATCCTTGAAAGTGGCTGGGGCCAAGCTGCTCCTGGCAACAACCTCTTCGGTATCAAGGGTTCTTACAACGGGCAGTCCATCCGGCTTCAAACTCGTGAAGTCTACAACGGCCGAAGCGTTTATATTTACGACAACTTCCGCGCCTACCCTAGCCTGAGCGAATCCGTTGAAGACCACGGACGCTTCCTGGCAGTCAACAGCCGGTATAACAACTTGCTTGGCGACACCAACTACATTTCCGTAACCAACAAGCTGCACCTCGACGGTTACGCAACCGACCCTAATTACGCCTACTCTTTGCAGAACCTGATTCGGACTTACAATTTGACACAGCTCGATTCAGTGGCTTTCTCTGGCAAGGTCGTTGTCAACAAACAGCAGAATGACAACTCCTCGAGCAGTTTTAGCAACAACACTAACTACTACACTGTTCAAAGTGGGGACACCCTTTCCGGCATTGCTAATCAGTTCTCAACTACAGTTAACACCCTGGCGCACCTGAATGACATTCAAAACGTCAACCAGATTTACGTTGGGCAGCGGCTCCTGGTTCGGCAGGCAACCAGCCAACCGGCAACGCCAAGTCAACCCGCTGCTAACAACCAGCAAAGTAATAACGGTCAAAGCAGCTACACTGTCCAGAGCGGGGATACCCTCTCCGGCATCGCGGGTCAGTTTGGCATGAGCTATTCACAATTAGCCCAGATTAATAACATTACTAACCCTAACCGGATCTATGTCGGCCAGGTCCTGCAATTACGGACGGCAACTGTTAACCATCAGACAACGGGGCCAACTAACACTAATACTAATGCTAACTCTGCGGCAGCATCATACACCGTCCAAAGCGGGGACACCCTCTCCGGCATCGCAAGCCAGTTTGGCATGAGCTACTCACAATTGGCCCAGATTAATAACATTGCCAACCCTAACCGGATCTACGTTGGGCAAGTCCTGCGGGTCGGCGGTACACAGGCCAGCTCAGTTAACACCGTTAGCCAACCGCAACGCAGCAATACTAGTGTTGCTGGATCCTACACCGTTCAAAGTGGTGATACCCTTTCCGGGATTGCCAGCCGGCTCGGGGTTTCTTATGAGCAATTAGCCCAAAGCAACGGCATTGCTAACCCTAACCGGATCTACGTTGGACAGGTTCTGCGGGTCAACGGTCAAGCCACAAGCTACCAAGCTCCAGCAGCTGCATCCCACGGTGCTTACACCGTTCAAAGCGGGGACTCCTTATCAGCGATCGCGGCGCAGCACGGTCTTGACTGGCGGGCACTCGCTCAACGGAATAATTTGCAGGCCCCATATACCATTTATGTCGGCCAACAGTTGAGCCTCTAATTAAAAAAGTTACTACCGAAAAAGCAAAGGGTTATTATTGACCCTTTGCTTTTTTCGGTTTAAATATTAAAATTATAGTAATAATAATTTTGATATTCCGTGGCAAGATACAAATGGGGGAAGTCCAATGGTCAGTCAAACTTCTGGGGAACTAACAAATATTGAAAAAGCCAGCCAGCTCTTTAAAATCCTGGGCAATCCAAAACGGTTGCGGCTAATTTACCTGTTGATCCAGCATTCAATGAGTGTCTCTGAAATCAGCGAACGACTTCACTGGGAGCAGTCTGGTGTTTCCCACCAGTTGCAGATCCTGCGCAAACTTCACCTGGTCCAGCAGCACCGGCACGGCAAGGTCATCATCTACCAGTTGGAAAATCCCCAACTAATGACCCTGGTTGCCGATGTCTTGAGTCACGCTGACGAAATCATGAATAAACCGGCCACAGAAAAGTAACTGAGCGGCAGGGAGGAAAACTAAATTTCTTCTCTGCCGCTCGGCTATTTTAAAGATATTAATGCTCCGCCAATTCAAACCCTGCTGGACCAGCGGTGTCAGACTGGCTTTGCGACGAACAATAAATAGCATGAAATGGCCCAACAGCCACTCTGCCTTATTCCCTTGGCTTTGGGCCGTCTTAAATTAGTTTCAGCTGGAAGTCATCCGTACTTTGGATGTCCCTGACCTTTACAGTTGCCCCATCCTGCAACTGACTTTGCTTCAACCAAAAGCTCGGGTGCTGGTGACTATAAAAACGAAACTGGTAATACGGTGCTGCTAGCTGCACTACTCCCTGGCTACCATCAGAACAGTGAATTGTTTGCGTCCGCTCATTGGCGTGAAGATAAACGGTCGTCACTGCTATCACCTCCATGCCACCATTATAACACCTGTTTTGGTATACCTAAAAATAAAGTGATACTAATTTAAATTATTAGTCAAATCCCCTAATAACGTCAAACAACCGCGGCTAAGTAGTCATCCTACCAAGCTACGGTTGTTTACTTCTTAAATTAATCGGCTGCCAGAGCGTCAATTGGGTTTAGCTTAGCCGCATGCCGGGCCGGCAATAGGGCAGCGATGAATGAAATTACTACGGCAACCACGATTGCAAAAATGACGTTCCCCACCGTAATCTGGACGATATTGTACTTAATCAGTCCGTAAAGGGCGTGGTTAAGGATCAAAGCTACCACCGCGACAATTCCCAAGGCCAGGATAGCCGAGAATAAACCGATAAAGATTGACTCGGAGGTAAACAGCCGCCGAATGTCTTTCTTCCGTTCACCCAGCGCCCGCAGGATACCGATTTCCTTCGTCCGTTCTGAAACCGACATATACATCGTGACAATAATCATCAGCGCGGAAACCAGGAGCGAAATCCCGGCAATAGCTGCAAGGATGGTGGAAGCAAGGTGGACATAGGTATTAACGGTCTTGAGAACCGAACCAACAGTAATTGCGCTTAGGATCCGCTCATTTTGGCCGTTGCGCAGGTTATTAATCCGGTTGGCCGTGCTTTCGACAGTCGCAAGATCCTTTGCATTAGCCACCGCAAAGTTCGGCCGGGTATCAGCATTATGCTGACGTAATAACCGTTGAAGGGTCGCGTAATTAATGGTTGTCCCAGCACTAGCACCCTCACTCAGGCCAGCGACCTTCAGTGTCCCATCGACTGCGACCGGTGCTCCCTGCTTGTTGACCCAGTTAAAGCTGATTTTAATCTGCTTGCCAACCAGCTGACGGTAACTTCGCGGCCCGGTCAGTTGGATTGCCTGCTGCTTGGTCAAAACAATTTCGTTATTCCCAGGACGGTGCCCATGCTTGATCGAGCTTGCCGTAACCGACTTATTCCAGGTCGTCATGTTGGCCCCACTTTGCTGCAATTTGCCATAGTTAAGCCGGTAGCCGCCAATCATGTTCCCCTTTTGAACGCTGGCAACCCCAGCGACCTTTGCCAGCCGGTCCAGGTCTGCATTACTAATGACCATCGACTGGGGATCCGCTGACATATTCTGCATTAGGGCAGATTGAATCTGGTCCTGCGTCAGCCGCTTCCCCGTTGGATTCTTAAAAACAGTAATGGAACGCGGGTTAGTCAGCGAGTTAATCTGATTTTGAATATAACCGTTGACCCCGTTTCCCAGTCCGCTGAATAGGAGGACGGCAAAAATTCCAATTGCCGTTCCTAACATAATCAGCGAGTTGCGCCAGAAGTTATACATCAGGTGTTTAAACGCCATCCGGTAACTAGCCATGGCCGGGAGCTGTTTGGGTTTGATGGTCGTGGGGTCCGCTGGGAGCGGGTAAGCAGGCCGCAACCGCTGGTCCCCATCAATCTTCCCGTCGGCGAGGTGAACAATCCGGGTCCCGTGGTCCGCCACTTCCTGGGAATGGGTTACCGCAATCACCAGTTTGCCATCCTTGGCAATGTCATCCAAAAGGGTCAAGACTTCCTGGGTATTTTCCGAGTCTAAGGCCCCGGTTGGTTCGTCGGCAATGATGATTTGGGGATCACTCGCCAACGCCCGGGCGATCGCAACCCGCTGCTTTTGCCCCCCTGAAAGGTGGTTGGGATGCTTATGGACCTGTTCGCTTAGGCCCACCTGATCTAGCAGTTTCAGTGCCCGGGCTCGCCGTTCTTCCTTGCTCAAGGTCGTCATATCAAGGGCAACGAGCACGTTATCCAGGACGGTCAGGTGGGAAATCAGGTTATAGGACTGGTAGATGTACCCCACCATGGCCCGCCGGTAATCATCAAGCTGCTTTTCCTTTTCGTGATCCAGCAGCTGACCATTAACCAACACTTGGCCCTCAAAATTCCGGTCCAAGCCGCCAATGATGTTCATCAAGGTCGATTTTCCCCCACCGGATTCGCCCAGGATCGAAACGAACTCCCCCCGGGAAAACTGGAGGTCGATACCCTTGAGCACCGGAAAGGCCTGCTTATCCAGGTAGTACGATTTCCGAATGTCGTGTAATTCTAAAAACGCCATTTCATTCTCCTTTTAGTTTAATGGCTTAATTATAGCAAAGTCGCCACCAGCCAGGGAATAGCCGGCATAATTCCTTCAGAGAAAAACAATATTTCCCGGGAAATATCACTTCTCCTGAACCATTTTCCCGTCCATTAGCTGGTAAATATGGTCGGCAAATTCCCGCAGACGCAGGTCATGGGTCACAACCACAATCGCCTTGTCATGGTTGCGGGCCATCTGTTTTAAGAGGCTTCCAACTACCTTAACCCGGTTGCTGTCAAGCGCCGCCGTTGGTTCATCCGCCAAGACGATTTCCGGGTTAGGATACAGGGCCCGGGCAATTGCCACCCGCTGGTTCTGCCCACCAGACATTTCATCAGGAAAATGGTTTCTAAGGTCAGCAATTCCCAATTCCGTCAATAACCGCTGAAATTCCGCGGTCGATAAATTACCCGTCTTTTTTACTTTGCAAACCAGGGCAAACTGGTCGGCCACATTCAGGTACGGAAGCAGGTTGTACGATTGCAGGACAAAGCCGATTTTATTCAGCCGCAGCTGGTCCCGCTCCTTGGACGTTAGCTTGCCTAGGTGCTTCCCCTCGACCGCTACGGTACCACTGGTCGGCGTCTGGAGTCCTCCAGCAATCGTTAAAAAGGTACTTTTCCCGGAGCCTGAGGGGCCCAAAATCAAGCTTAGCTCCCCCCGGTCCGCTTGGAAGTTGATATTATCCAAAACCTGGACCCGGCCAATTCCTTCACCAAAGGTCTTACTGATGTTTGTTAACTCAATTACTGCCATCGTATCCCTCCTAGCCATTCAGCGCCCGCACTGGGTCAATTTTAAGAATCATCCGGACCGGCAAGAGTGCCCCCAGGACGCCTAGAATAATCAGTACAACCACCATTAGCGCAATCAGCGGCCAATCCAGTACCAGGGCAACGGTCGTCGGCATTAACCAGGTGGTCAGCAGGGTCAATAACAGGCCGCCGCAGATTCCCGCCGCCATGAGGATCACTGCCTGGTGGATCGTCGTTGCAATCAGGTAGCGGGCAGGAATCCCTTGGGCACGCAGGACGGCATAATTAGGCATTTTCTGCATCGTCAAAATGTACAGGAAGACCGCAATGATAATCAACGAGATGACCATCAAGAAGCCGATCATAAACGCAAAGGTGTTATTCTGGGCCGCATAACCAGGCAATTTCTGGATAAATTCCTGGCTCGTGTACCGGGCCAAATTATTGAAGCGCTCGCCACCCTCCAGCCGGTTGCTAATAATTCCGCTTGCTACTACCTGCGAGTTAACACCCCGCAGCGTTTTCCAGGTCGCGAGTCGGCCGTAAATCACTGGGGCCACGTTTAGTTGTGCGTCCTTGGCAAAACCGACGATCCGGTAACGGTCGGCAGTCGAATTCAGCCGAACCTGCTCTCCTAACCGGTAGCCCTTTGTCCGCAGGCTCTGGTCAACCACCAACTCATCAGCATGACGAGCGTGCCGTCCACTGACCAGGGGAATGTTTTTCTTGGCAATCGCCTGGTCTAGTTCTAGGCCAATAAACTGAGCGCTTTGCTTATCAGCCCCGCCAGCTGCCTTAGTAATAACGACGGGAGCCTGACCGACCAGCGACTCATGCTCGTTAAGCCGCTGACCGTCTAGCTGATCCTTGGTAATCAGTGACTGACTCAGATTGTCATTGGCATTTTTATTCAGGAAAACGGTCTGGGTTTGCCAGGTAGTAATTGCCGCCTTATTTTCATTTGCAAGCCCGATCATCATGCCCATCAGGACAAACATCAGGTAGCTGATCATTACAATCATCGCAACTATCAGCCCGTAGCGGACCTTTTCATGTTTAATTTCGCGTAATGCTAAGAACATCTAATCACCTCCGTGCTAGTAACGCGGTCAATGCCGCGGCTAACCGCTGGACCGCCTGTGAACTATCCTGAGGCTGCCAGAGGGCCCCCTTAATCGTCTCGTGTACTAATACCATTACTGCCCACTCCGTCGCGCTGGTAGGCCTTAACCGGGGCACCGCCTGGGTATGCAGCAGCGCTTCGTTGACGGCATAGTGGCGTTGAATCAGCTCATAATACGGACTAGCAGTCACCTGCTCTAGAAATGCCGTCACCTGGGCAACATACTCCTCGGCCGTCAAAAGCCGGTGTGTCCGAATGCTGTCATCGTGGAGGTCATTCATCGCAAATTGGTACAGGTAGCGGTAAGCAGCGGTTAAGTCAGTAAAATACTTATAAAAGGCCCCCCGCGCAATCTGGGCACTTTTGACAATTCGCGCCACCTGGGCGTCGGCGAGGTCATGGTTACTAAATTCTTCTAAAAGGGCCTGGCGAATTAAGGTCTGCTTACTCTGGGGTAAATTTTCAAACGTTTGACTTGGCATAATTTTCCCTTTCCGTGACACCGTGTCACTCAATTGATTATCAATTAGTATAGGCCCCAAGTGACACGGTGTCAACTTAGCTGCATAAAAAATCCCGGGGAATTTCCCGGGAAATAACTTGTAATCGCTTATGCTTCTTCACCGGCCAGCTTAACAACGGCCTTGGATACATTCTTAATCCGGCCGTTAACGAAGTCGTCAACTTCCTTAACGTCAAATTCGTGGGAAAGCAATGGCAGGACATCAACCTTGCCAGAAGCCATCAGTGCAATGGAGTCTTCGAAGCAGTAAGGGTTAATGAAAGCACCCTGGATCTTCAGTTGCTTTTGGAAGACTTCGTAACTGTTGATGGAGAACTTGTCATCTGGGTTACCGACACCGAACATGGAAACCTGACCACCCCGGGCAGCAGCTTCAACAGCCTGTTCCTGTGTCTCTGGCCGACCAACGGCTTCGATTACGATATCGTATTCGTTAGTTGGAATCTGTTCACCCTTAGCAGTATTAATGGTCTTGGCACCGAAGCGGTCGTGGTTGAGCTTCAGCTTTTCATCATTGCGACCGCTCAGCGTTACTTCGCTTACCCCATAGGCTTGTAGAGTCTGAACAAATAATTGACCCATGAAGCCATCACCGATTACCAGTGCCTTCTGGTATGGGTGGATTTCCAACAGGTCAACACCGTGAACGGCACATGACAATGGTTCCGTAACGGCCGCAGCCTTAAGGGAAACACTGTCTGGAATGGCGTAAACAACCTTCGCAGGGGCAGTGAAGTAGTCTTCGAAGCCCCCATCGCGGGTCACACCTACGGCAGAAAGGTTTTCACACATTTCAGGACGGGAAGTCCGGCAGTACTTGCATTCACCACAGTAGATGTTCGGGTCAACCGTTACCCGGTCACCGACCTTAACGTTCTTAACTTCAGGACCAACCTTGGCAACGACCCCAGAGTTTTCGTGGCCCAAAACAATCGGTGGAACCGCGCTGGCAGAACCTGGCAGCCCCGCATACAGAGCGTGATCAGTCCCACAAATTCCAGCGTAAGCGGTGTGAACCAGAACTTCATCCGGCTTAACTTCTGGCGTTTCCACGTCCTGGACTTCGAGCTGCTTAATTCCAGTTAAAACAAGTGCTTTCATAATCAATTCTCCCTAGATGTAATAACTAAATCTGCCCTATTATAGTGAAAATAATTACTACTTGTCAAACGTTTATCAAGTGGAAAGTTTTACCTAACAAAGCGGTCATACTTAAATTTTTTCTAAATTTATTTCCCTCGTCCTCCGGCATTCATTGCAACCGTTTACTTTGGTTACCAGCCGCCAACTTCTTTTTCAACAGGCCCGTTTTTAAGGCCCAAAAAGCCGTTAAGACGGTGATTTTCCGTTGAAATGTAATATTTTTTATGCTACCCTAACAAAGTATTCGAATTAAGTTAATTTTGGTTACCAAATCAAGTTAACAAAACAAGGAGAAAGGTGGATTTGGCGTGGACAACACAAAAAATCAACGTAAAAAGCATCACTTGATTGAGTATGCTAACGGTAAGTCACTTGAAGAAATTAACGGGACCGTTGAAGTCCCTCACGGTAAGGGCTTCTGGCGAACGCTCTTCGCCTACTCTGGCCCTGGCGCCCTCGTTGCTGTTGGTTACATGGATCCTGGTAACTGGTCAACTTCCATTACCGGTGGTCAAAGTTTCCAATATACCCTGATGACTACTATCTTGATTTCAAGTTTGATTGCGATGTTGCTACAATACATGGCGGCTAAACTCGGAATCGTGAGCCAAATGGACCTTGCCCAGGCAACACGGGCACGGACCGGTAAAGCGTTAGGGATCGTATTATGGATTATGACTGAGCTGGCCATTATGGCGACTGATATTGCGGAAGTTATCGGGGCGGCGATTGCGCTGAACCTACTCTTCCACATTCCATTGATTCCATCAGTGTTCATCACTGTTCTGGATGTCCTGGTACTGTTACTGCTGACCAAGATTGGTTTCCGGAAGATCGAAGCCATCGTTGCCTGCCTGATTCTGGTAATCCTGTTTGTCTTCGCCTACCAGGTAGCTTTGTCTAACCCAAACTGGGGTGGCGTCTTCATGGGCTTGCTGCCGTCAGCAAAGTCCATCGCCCAGCACCCCGAAGTCGGTGGAATTACTCCTTTGACCGGGACCCTGGGGATTATCGGGGCTACGGTGATGCCGCACAACCTCTACCTGCACTCAGCAATTTCACAGACCCGGAAGATTGACCACGATGACCTTGATAGTATTCGGCAAACTGTCCGCTTTACGACTTGGGACTCCAACATCCAATTATCACTAGCATTTATCGTTAACTCATTACTGTTGATCATGGGGGTTGCAGTCTTCAAGACTGGGGCTGTCCAGGATAGTTCCTTCTTCGGTCTGTACGACGCCTTGAACAACACCTCGATGCTATCCAACCCGGTCCTGATCGCGGTTGCCAAGTCCGGTGTCCTCTCGACCCTGTTTGCCGTCGCCCTGCTGGCGTCTGGGCAAAACTCAACCATTACCGGGACCCTGACCGGGCAGGTCATCATGGAAGGGTTCGTCCACATGAAGATGCCGCTTTGGGCCCGGCGACTGGTAACCCGGATTATCTCGGTTATCCCTGTTTTAGCCTGTGTTGCCATGACATCTGGTGAAAACACCATCCAGCAACACACGGCCCTGAACCTGTTGATGGAAAACTCGCAGGTCTTCCTGGCCTTTGCCCTCCCATTCTCAATGCTGCCACTGCTGATGATGACTAACAGTGAAGTCGAAATGGGTGAATTCAAGAACCGGCTCTGGGTCAAGATCTGTGGTTGGATTTCCGTTATCGCCCTGACTTTCTTAAACCTCTACAACCTGCCAGCCACTTACGAAGGCTTTGGCATTTGGTCCAAGGGACTCTCTGACGTGCTCGCCTACATTACGATCATTGCCATCCTGGTCCTGCTGCTTTGGACTTGTATCGAACTGTACCGCGGTGACAAGCGCTTTGCCGCGGAAGGACGGGGCTTTGGTCAAAAGGAAGCCGCAATGGAAGGCGCCAAGACGAAAGAGAACGACTAAATTTAACGCAAGAATGTCACAACTCGTTCACACAATTTTCAACTTTGGCGAGTATCTTATAGACAATCCCAAATTCATATAATCTCCCAAAGTAAATAATGATCTGAAACGGCCACCCGCACGCAGCGGATGACCGTTTTAGTTTTACCGCTTGCCAGCAATGAACAATGTTATAATATAGACTTGAGTATTAACACACCACTAACAAGTAACACCAAAGTTCTTTTACAACTTCCTAAATGAGGTGAAGACATTGAATAACAACGAAGAACGACCAAGCCGGGTGCAGCTTTATGACTCCCGAACTAAGAAACGGGGAACCGGCAAATTAAAAAGCAGCAAGGGCCACCACCCGCAAAAGCCGGGCCGGGGCAAGAAAATTTTTAAAATCCTCCTGGCAATTTTGCTAACGATCCTGCTGGTAATGATTATTATTTTCATTGTCAAACAGCACAATCCAATCAAGACCAATACCAACAATGACCAATCCGTTTCGACCAGCTCGAAGCGGTCAAGCAGTCACCGACACCGCCACTCGTCAAGCTCCAGCAGCGATGACGACGACACCGGCACGACTGGCACCAGCAATACCTACTCCTACTCGATTCCAACTGGGCAAACCGGCAACCAGCAAACGCCAACCAACCAGGGCCAAGGACAGGGACAGCAGAATAATAATGCTGGTCAGCAGCAAGGCAGCCAACAACAGGGCGGCCAAAACTCTGGCAACCCAACTCCGCAAACCCCTAGTGGCAACTCTACTGGTAGCACACCTGCTGGCAACGGTACTCAGCGCTAATTTAACTTTTTTTGAAAAAGGACTTGCCAAAGTCAAAATGGGTGTTATAATTCTAGTCAATCAAAAGGAAATGCAACCAACCACTGCTTAACCAGGGAATTGCGGCCTTGACTGGAAGCCGCATTGAGTCGACAGTTGCTTGTACCACCTTGTTAGATTACTGGCCGAAATAAGGCTGGTCGGGTCGTGTCCGTTAACACACCATAGAGAGAGCTGGATTTAGCTCTGAACATGGGTGGAACCACGCTAATTATTGTTAATTAACGTCCCAAGTGCATTACTAGTGTGCACTTGGGACGTTTTTTATTTATATTGTCAAAAGGAGAGATTTATATGGCACAGATTGCAGTTATGTCCGTTGATGGATCAGTTAAGAAGATTGATCGCGACTCAGAAGAAGGTTTACAAGCACTGCGGAAGTTAGCTTCCCTGCTGCTGAAGGATTCCTTACACCAAGAATTTAAGGGAATCCGCTTGGGTGAAAGCGTTGCTGACGAAGATGGTTTCCATGTTGATTCCGACAAGGACGACCAACAAGTCTCCGCTGACGAGTTATCAGCATTGCAAGACGCCCTGTTGGCTAAGGCCAAGGACACCAAAGTTGAATTTGTCGAAGTTGACTTGGACGACGCCCTGGCAGAAGTCAAGGACGACCCTTACTCCAGCGAACTGATCAAGGAAGCTGCTAAAGACGGCAAGGTTGCAATGTACCAAGTTGGTGACGTCAAGGCTGTTGCTGACGGCGACGTCCTGCTGTACGGTGACGCCATCAAGCACCTCAAGCTCTTATCTGTTGCCGGTGCCTACTGGAAGGGTATGTCATCCAACCCAATGCTCCAACGGATTTACGGGACCGTCTTCTTCAACAAGGAAGCCCTGGACGAAGACATGAAGAAGCGCCAGGAAGCCCGTGAACACGACCACCGGGTGATTGGTAACCAACTCGACCTCTTCTTCGTTGATCCAAAGGTCGGTGCTGGACTGCCATACTGGATGCCGAAGGGTGCTACTATTCGCCGGACGATTGAACGTTACATTATCGACCGGGAAGTTGCCGATGGTTACGAACACGTCTACACCCCAGTGCTGATGAACCTGGACGCCTACAAGACTTCTGGTCACTGGGAACACTACCGGGACGACATGTTCCCGCCAATGGACATGGGTGACGGCGAAATGCTGGAAATCCGGCCAATGAACTGCCCAAGCCACATCCAGATTTACAAGCACCACATCCGTTCTTACCGTGACCTGCCAATGCGGATTGCCGAACTTGGGATGATGCACCGTTACGAAAAGTCTGGTGCCCTGTCAGGTCTGCAACGGGTTCGTGAAATGACCCTGAACGATGGCCACACCTTTGTTGCTGTTGACCAAATCCGGGATGAATTTGCCAAGATTCTGAACTTGATTATGGACGTCTACAAGGACTTCGACATCACCGATTACAGCTTCCGCCTGTCCCTGCGTGACCCGAAGAACAAGGAAAAGTACTACGGGAACGACGAAATGTGGGATGAATCTCAAAAGCTGCTGAAGGCTGCCATGGATGACCTGAACCTCGACTACTATGAAGCCGAAGGGGAAGCCGCATTCTACGGTCCAAAGCTGGATATCCAAACTAAGACTGCTCTGGGTAACGACGAAACCATGTCCACTATCCAATTGGACTTCATGCAACCAGACCGCTTCGGCCTGTCCTATGTTGGTAAAGATGGTAAAGAACACATGCCTGTGATGATCCACCGTGGAATCGTTGGTACCATGGAACGGTTCGTTGCCTACCTGACTGAAATTTACAAGGGTGCCTTCCCAACCTGGTTAGCCCCAGAACAAGTCCACATCATCCCAGTTAGCGAAGAAAAGCACGGCGACTACGCTCAGAAGCTGGCTGACAAGATGAAGGCCGCCCAAATTCGGGTAGTGGTTGACGACCGGAACGAAAAGATGGGTTACAAGATTCGTGAAGCCCAGACCCAAAAGGTTCCATACACGCTGGTTGTCGGTGACGATGAAGTCAAGAATAACGCTGTTTCTGTTCGGAAGTACGGTGAGGATGCTCAAAACAACATGAGCCAGGACGACTTCATGAACGAAATTCTTGCCGACATCGCTTCCTACTCCCGCAAAAATTAGTGAAGTAATCTCCCAATAACGTTTAATAACTGCATTGTGCCTGCCCGGCTGACCCCACGGCTGGGCAGGGCCATATAAATGCTCATTAACCTCCAAATTAATGATGTAAGGCACCCGTCAGATGTACTGTCTGGCGGGTGTCCTTTTTATTGCCATCATATTTTCACATCTTTTTTTAATTTTTCTCTTGATTTTGTCATAATAGGGTGCTATCCTACAAACAATCAATTATTACAAAAGACGTTGATCGAGAACGAGGGCACGAACCGGTAGCAGAGAGCTGGTGGGTGGTGCGAACCAGCAGATGGACCGTGCGCTTCAATCACTCGGGAGTCGTATGTCGAACGAAGAATCAAGTAGAGCGTACTGGTAGCACCCATTATCGTGCCGGCTAATTGCCGTTTACGGACGGCAGTTGGTTAAGGCGGTTTAATAGCCGTAAAGAAAGGTGGTACCACGCTCAGAGCGTCCTTTTCAGTTCCTACTTATAGGAGCCGGGAAGGACGCTCTTTTTATTTCTTCGTCAATCTTAAAGGTGGTGATGGTCATGACAGACAGCGACATTAGCAACATTCAAATCCAATCAGGAAAACATTATCAAAACAATAATTCTTAGTCGTAGTTAACGATTAGCCTGTTTACACAGGCAAAAGGTAACGGCGACTAAGTCACAAGGAGGAAATTACAATGACTGAACAACACGTTACCTTAAACCAACAACAAGAAGCATTTGCCCAGGCCCTCGCAAAGGCCTACCAAAGTAAGGAACCCCTTCGGATGGCTGACTGGCAGGGCGTCGTAACCGATGACGATACCGCCTATGCCGTCCAGGACCGCTTCGTCGCCCTCAAGAAACTCCCGACCGGCGGCTACAAGGTTTCCTTAACCTCCAAACAGACCCAGGACATGTTTGATTCTGACAGTCCCCTCTACGGGCAGCAAGTCGACTCCCACTTCCTGCCGGCCCCGGCCCACTTATCCTTAAAAGAACAGACAATGGCTCCCCTGCTCGAAGTCGAACTTGGCTTCCGGGCCACTGAAGACCTGCTGGCAACCGATAGTTTGGACGACCTCCTCCACAAGACCACAGTATGCGGAACCGTCGAATTGCCGGACAGCCGCTTTGCCGACTGGTTCCCCGACCTCGACAAGTTCTGCGTGATGAGTGACTGCGCGGTCGGCGGATTCGTCGTTTACGGCGAGGAGCGCCCAAGTGCTGAGGTTTTTCCAACCGTTGCGGACGCCGCCAACGTCAACGTGACCCTCTACCACGATGGCAAGGAAGAAGCCACCGGCAGCTCCAGCGAGGTCCTCGGGAACCCGTTCGAATCCCTCGCCTGGCTAGTTAAGAAACTCGCCGCCCAGGGAAAGGTTTTCCGGGCCGGACAATTAGTTTCCTCCGGGACCTTCCTCCTGCCACCGCACCTGACTGCAGGCAAGTGGGAAGCAAAGTTTGACCACGGTTTCGGTAACGTCACGGTTAACGTCGTCGACTAATTAAGCGCATATACGAAAGGAAGTTTTATTATGACAAGAAAAGTAGCAGTAGTTGGAATGGGCCACGTTGGCGCCACAGTTGCACATTACCTCGTCGCCGGTGGTTTCGCCGATGATTTAGCACTTTACGACACAAATGAAGCCAAGGTCCAGGCCGATGCCCTCGACCTTCGTGACGCCATGGCAAACCTGCCCTTCCACACCAATCTAACGGTAAACGACGACTCTCAACTGGCAGACTGTGATGTGGTCGTCTCCGCCCTCGGTAAATCTAAGTTAGTCGACACCCCCGACCACGACCGCTTTGCCGAATTTAAATTCACCCGCACCCAAGTGCCGTTGGTCGCCAAGAAGCTGGTCGATAATGGTTTCCACGGCAAACTGGTCGATGTCACAAACCCCTGTGACGTCATCACCTCGATGTACCAAAAATTAACTGGCCTGCCAAAGGAGCACGTCATGGGAACCGGGACCCTGCTGGACTCTGCTCGGATGCGGGCCCGGGTCGGAGAAGCCCTCAAAGTCGACTCCCGCTCGGTTGACGGCTTTAACCTCGGTGAACACGGGAATTCCCAGTTCACTGCCTGGTCCACCGTCCGGGTTCTCGGCAAGCCCCTGTTAGAACTGGTCAAGGAACGGGACTTAGACCTCGCCGACTTAGAAGAACGGGCCCGCCAAGGCGGCTACCTGGTTTACCAAGGGAAGAAGTATACCAATTACGGGGTCGCCACGGCCGCGGTTCGGCTGACCAACGCCCTGCTCAGCGACGCCCGGACCGTCATGCCGGTTTCCAACTACCGGGCCGAATACGGGACCTACCTTTCCTACCCGGCAGTGGTCGGCCGCGACGGGGTCGTCGAGCAATTGCAACTCGACTTAACCGCGGAAGAGCAGGAAAAGCTCGCCACCTCCGCCAAGTACATCAAGGAACGTTTGCAGGCGGAAGAAGAACGGGCGGCCCAGGCAGAATAAACGCTTGACACTTTAGTGAAGTATGACCAACCATGAAGCATAGATTAGAACATTTTTTGGCTTGCAAAATTAAAACTCTAATGATACTCTAATAAACATCAAGTACACGAAAGGAGAAAGATCAATGTTAATGTTAGTATTTGCTAATCAATTGCAGCAATCTTCCTCCTCAGCCTCTAGCTCTATTCGAGGCTGAGTGGTTTTAGTAGTGTACCTAAAATAGAACGGTCTAATAAATTACCGGGTTCACTTAATCATTTGGCAATTTCCAGATGGTTACGGGTGGACCCGGTTTTATTATGCCGATTTTGAATTGGAGGAATGGTGATGAATAATCAACCAACAGAAGAACTAAAACGGTCGTTAGGTTTTTGGTCGGCAATTTCGATTGTCGTGGGGACAATTATTGGTTCAGGAATCTTCTTCAAGCAGGGTTCTGTCCTTGATAGTGCCGGTTCGTCAACTCTCGCCATTGCTGCCTGGGTATTCGGGGGAATTATTACCCTAACTGGTGGGTTAACCATCGCCGAAATTGGGGCGCAAATGCCATACACCGGTGGCCTTTACGTCTATATTGAAAATCTCTACGGCCGGATTCTCGGTTTCCTTGCCGGCTGGATGCAGATAATCATCTACGGCCCCGCAATAATCGCTTCGGTTGCCGGGTTTATGAGTATCTTAATGGCCAACTTCTTTGGTCTTGGCACCGCGTGGCGGATTCCAATGGCCGTCATCACTGTTCTGGCAATCGGTGTGATGAACCTTTTCGAAAACAAGGTTGGGGCAATCTTTGCCATCATTACAACGACGGGGAAAATGATCCCGATCGCAGCAATCATTATCTTTGGTCTCCTCTTTGGTAACCAGCACGCCTTCGGTCAAACCGTTACCGAAGTTCAACACGCTACTGGGGGCTTCGGTGTCGCCGTCTTAGCAACCCTCTTCGGTTACGACGGTTGGATCCTAATCGCTAACCTTGGTGGTGAGATGAAGAACCCGCAAAAGCTGCTACCAAGGGCAATCATCTTGGGAATTACCGCTGTCCTAATAATCTACACGTTAATTACTATCGGAATCCTCAAGTTCCTGCCGGCGAACTTAATCCACCGTCTGGGTGAAAATGCCACTGCCTATCTAGCAACTAAAGCCTTTGGCGCGATTGGTGGCAAACTTCTCTCGGCCGGAATTATCATCTCGATGATGGGAACCCTGAACGGGAAAATGATTACCTTCCCACGGATTGTTTACGCAATGGCACGCCGGGGCGACCTGCCATTCTCGCGTTTTCTATCGTTTGTTACGCCCAAGGGGAAGTCGCCCGTCATTGCCACATTGTTCATTGTGGCCCTCGCAACGGTGATGATGTTCTTCTTCGATCCCGACCACCTCTCGGATCTCTGTGTCTTCACTGTTTACTGCTTCTACCTGTTAGCATTTTTGGGGATCTTTATTCTAAGAAAGAAAAATAAGGAGAACCGTCCCTTCAGCACCCCTCTTTACCCGCTTGTCCCAATCATTGCGATTGCCGGTGGAATCTTCGTCCTGGTCAGCGAACTGTTCAACGATCCGGCCGGTGTCCTGCTCTTCATCGGAATCGTCATCGTTGGCCTTCCCATCTTCTACGCTGTTAAACGAATGGATGCCAAGCGGATGTAAAAAAGTGCCTTTACTGCGCGCTGAAAGACGAACGCCGCAAATCTGCTGCCTGCCAGCCGATTTGCGGTGTTTTTTAATCACTTCTTCGTAAATGCCGAACATTAAACGACGATTTTTAAAATAACGATTGATTTTTAACTATTTTCATTGTATTATCAAGTTAAATCTAAACGATATTTGAAATTTAATTTGTATTGTTCGTATTTAGGAGGTTATCATGCACTGGTTTGCAGATATTATGGCGGCGCTCGGCGTTGTCCTTAACGGGATTCCCCAGGGGATTATGGCGATGGGCCTTGGCTTTGCCGTTTTTCCCACCACGTTTTCATTTCTCTTAGTCTCTGGGATTAACCTTGCTTTTAATTCCGTCGCCCCGGTTTCGTTCCAGGCCGAGTCGCTCGCGTTGACCGGCAATCTGGGGAAAAACACCCGCGAGTATACCTCGATCATTTTTGGTGGCTCGATCATCATGCTGATTATCGGGCTCACCGGGACGCTGACCAGGATTGTGCAGGTGTTTGGCAACCATATCATCACCGCCATGATGGCCGGCGTCGGCATCATGCTGGCGAAAATCGCCCTCAACATGAGCAAGGGCCACGGCTGGACCGGCTGGGTTTCCATTGCGGTAGCCGTCATGACCTACTTGCTTTCCAAGGACCTGGTCTGGACAATTTGCCTGTCCGTCATTCTATCAAGCCTCTTTGCGGTCTTCGTTGAACACTACCAAAACGAGTTGCCCCAGAACGTCACTGTCCGCCGTTTCATTTTCACCAAGCCGCTCTTCAACCTACGAATTCTGCGGGGAGCACTGGGCCTGGCCTGCTTAAATATCGGAGCTAACCTCTCATACGGGTTGATTACCGGGCAAATGACCGGGATTAAGCCCAACCCCGTCAACCTGAACCTCTTGACCTCCTCCCAAGCCCTGGCCGACATGGGAACCAGCCTGCTCGGCGGTGCCCCGGTCGAAACAATCATCTCCGCGACGGCGAGCGCCCCAGAACCAGTGATTGCCGGAGTCCTAATGATGCTGATCATGGCCGTGATCCTGTTCGTCGGCTGGCTTCCCAAGATTGGGAAGTACGTCCCCAGCAGCTCCATCGCCGGCTTTTTGCTGGTCCTCGGCCTCTTTGTGACTTTTCCGGAAAATGCCGCCACCGCCCTGGCCGGTAAGGAACAGCTGACTGCCGCGACCACGCTGGTGATTACCGCTCTCGTCGATCCCTTCACCGGTTTACTGGCCGGTGGAGCAATGAAGTTTGTCCTGCCACTGCTTGGTCTTTAATTTAAGGAGGCTCACCGTGACTAACTATTACCAACTAAAACTCGGTCCCCTGAAGCGCAGACTGCCAATTATCCCCATCAGTGCGGACACGGCCATCGCTTCGTTTGTCCTCCTCGGAGATGACGAATTGTCCCTCACCGCCGCTGACATGCTTAGACCTCAGCTGCCAGCACAGTTTGACTACATCGTGACAGTGGAAAGTAAGGGCATTCCCTTCGCCCACGACCTCAGCCTCGCCACACGACACCCCCGTTCCTTCGTTATCCGCAAATCGATCAAGGGCTACATGCGCGAACCGCTAGAGCAGGACGTTAATTCAATTACGACTAAACAGAAGCAGGAATTGGTTCTCGACGGTCAGGACGCTCAGCTGCTTCAAGGAAAGAAAGTCCTGCTCGTTGACGACGTGATTAGCACCGGCAGCTCCATTCACTCGGCTGCTACCCTGCTAGAAAAGGCTGGTAGCCACGTTGTCGGCAAGGTCGCTATCCTCGCTGAGGGGGACGCCGCCAAGCGCGACGACATCATTTTTCTTGCTAAGCTGCCGCTGTTCAAACCCGACGGTACTATCAAGGCCTAAGTATTTCCAAGCAGAATTGTGAGTGGGAAATAACCTTCTCGACAGGGCGTATGGCTAACCTATAACGATAGTTGGCACGGGCCGGCTATCGTTCGTAGGCAAATAGCCTTGCTTCGCGGCGTTAGACACTATTCCTGTGGTTACGACACGCAGTTAGCCTATTGGTTTCGCACGTTATCTTTATAATAGTTAAGAACTAGCAAGAGGCTGGTGAGAAAACCATCGTTTTCTCCCAGCCTCGTGATTATTTCCATCCCTACTTGCACTAGCCCTTTAAAGACATAATAACCAGCACTGCACTATTAAGCAGAAAGAGGGTCCTCAATGGGTAGAAAAGCCAATTACTGCTGATTCTGTCGTCAAGCCAAATTCCACCCCAGATCAGGATAAAGTTTAATCCTGAACAGGCCCGAACAATTACTTGGGCGTTCAACTTCATTAAATATTCCTCCAAATTTACCATAATATTTCAGGCGTCCTGCCGTCTAAATTGCGAAAGTGCGTGCTCACTTGCTAGATTGTGGCAAGGCCAGAAAAACAACCAGCCCGACGGCAAACAGCACTGCTAAGGACGCTATCCCGATCGTCGACTTCCCCGTTAGCTGGGTGACCAGGCCGACAACGAGCGGCCCTAGGATTGCCGAAAACTTACCCAAAATATTGTAAAAGCCGAAAAATTTGCTGCTTGCTTCCTTCGGGATAAGCTGACCAAAGTAGGACCGGCTCAAAGCCTGCAACCCGCCTTGACTGGTACCGATTAAGATTGCCAGGAACCAGAAATCAAACAAGCTATCAAGCTTTAGGGCATATAAACAAATAAACAAGTAAACGCAAATCCCAGTCAGGACGGCAGCCCGACTGGACTTCCGCCGGGCCAGCCAGCCGTACAGGAGGGAAAACGGAAAGGCAATTAGCTGGACTACCAATAAGAAAATCATCCGCGTGGTAGTGTCAACTCCCATGTCCTTCCCAATCGCGGTTGCCATCGTGAAAATGGTATCGACCCCGTCAATATAAAAGAAGTAGGCGACCAAAAACCAGGTAACCCGGCGGTACTGTTTGATGTGCCGGAAAGTCATCACCAGCCGCCGCAGACTATCGGTCAGGGGGTTGCGTACCGCCGTCACACTATACCGCTGGTGCCCGTAACGAAGCAGGGGCCAGGCGAAAACAATCCACCAGACCGCGGCAACGATAAAGCTAAACTGGGCCACGCCATAGCTGGACAGCAAACCGCCAAGAACGGTGGGTTGGAAGATCGTCAGGCCATCATTGAACGGATCCACGGGGCGGCCTAATATCATCCCCTCGATAAACTCTGCCTGAGCCCGCAATTTGGTTTTGCCTTGACCGAAGGATTGCAGACCAGCAATGGGCTAAGTTAAAGTTCGTCAAGCCCATTGCCGAAGAGGTTAGGGGTAACGACAACTAAAAAAATGGTCGGTTGACGCTTTCCATATGGAATGAACGTCAAGCGGCCATTTTAACTTACTCTGCTAATTTACCAACTACCGGCAAACCATCCAGCACTTTCTTTCCGTGGGGTGAGAGGTTGATCAAGACCTTGGTTAAATCTTGCCCAGCCTGGTTGCCGTGGTGCCGGCCGCCTTTCCAGGCTTCCTTACCAGAAACGTCATAGACGACCCCTTCAATTGCAACATAAGCAGGCTGTCCGTTCTGTCCGTCATACTTGCTGAGTTCTTCTTTAGTAAAAGTTTTGGTCATAAGCGCTCTCCTTTCTATTATTAACATTATTATATAGTATTAATCGGTAAAGCGGTAACAATATGAATAGTCTTAAAACAAACTTACGGTTCGGTCCTCCAATTTGCTACAATGAGGTTAACCATCTTAAAACGTGAGGAATTACCATGCAGCAACTATCAAACCGTCATTTGAATACCATTACGACCGTCTTCGTTCTCATCGCCTTCATGCTCGGCTGTAACGAATTCATGGTGGTCGGCAACCTGACCCTGATTGCCCACACCTACCATGAATCACTCCCCCACATTGCGGGACTGATTTCACTGTTTGCCTGGACCTACGCCCTGATGACGCCGGTGGTAACCCTCTATACCAACCGCTTCAATAAGTACCGGCTCCTGCTGGTGCTGATGCTGATTTTCCTTAGCGGGACCCTCATCAGCTCCTTTGCGCCAAACTATCCCTGCTTCCTCTTTTCCCGGGTCGTCACCGCTTCGGTCGCCGGAATCTTAGAGTCGCTAATCCAAGCCATCGTCTACCAACTCGCCCCCAACCAGAAGAAGCGGTCGGCGATAACCGCGCTGGTGTATACCGGTTTTAGTATCGCTACCGTCCTGGGATTACCGCTAGGAACGCTGATTGCTGACCTCTGGAACTGGCAGGCCGCCTTTATTATGGTCGCGGTCGTTACTGCCATTTCCACCGTCCTGGCCGCAATCCTGGTGCCCCGGAAGCTCGCCATCCCCGCTAGTGGAATTCGGGACCAGCTGACTCTTCTCCGAGATAAGAACATTTGGCTGGGCATCGGCTTCGTCACTTGCGCGGCCGCTACTTTATACGGTTACTATACTTATATTCGGCCGTTAATTCGGCAAACACTGGGCTTTAGTACTACCATGCTCAGTGTAATCCTAATGCTCCTCGGTGGGATTGACGTCATCAGCAGTCTCCTTTCCGGCCGGCTCGGGGCCAAAAATGGAATGCGACGGTTACACGGTGTTTACCTCGCCATTCTCTTCCTGCTCGCACTTTTCAGTACCGCCATGTGGACACCGGCGACTGGAATCCTGGTGCTCAGTCTGCTGGGGCTGCTGATTCCCCTCTTTAGCTCACCAATCCAGCTCTATTTTTTAAACATTGCCAGCAGCAAGTACCCGGCCGGAGTCATGCTGGCGTCATCACTAAGCCCCGTCTTTTATAATATCGGGATTGCCACCAGCTCTCTCACCGCGGCCACGACCCTCCGCCACTTTGGACTGGCAAATCTGGGCTGGAATTCCTTTGCCTACGCCCTGATTACCCTGCTCCTCCTGGTCCTGATTAACCGCCGGACCGCACAGGCGGCCAGCGCTGATGGTCATTTTACCATTCCTTAATTTCTGGTTCACACTTATGACAAAAAGTAAGGGTATCCTTATTTGTGAGAAAGAAGGTGGACACAGTAGGGGTTATTTTTCGACTGGTCAAGCGCCTCGCCTGGTGGATCCTCATCCTGGGAGTTGGCTGGTACTACTTTAACAACCAGCAGTTTCAGCAGGCAACTAACCAGCGGCTGTGGCAGGCCCGCGAACGGGTTGCTCAGCTGGTTACTGGTACTAAGGCAACTAGCAGTAGTAAGAATGGCAACCAATCCAGCAGCAAGGCTGCCGGGGCCGACCAGGTGCCAACTAATGGACGCTGGCCTAGCCAAGAAGCGACCGTGTTCGTAAATACCGGCAACACCACTTTAGATAACGCGACAAACGCGGCCATTCAGAGTTGGAACCAAACGGGAGCCTTCCGCTTCCGAACCACTACGGACCAGCAGCAGGCAGACATTGTCGTCAAAAAGATGGACGACAACAACACTAGTGCAGCGGGCCTGACCGAAGCATCGACTAACCCGGTTACCGGGAGAATGGTCCACGCGGATGTATACCTCAACCAGCACTACCTGCTCAACCCGCTCTATGGTTACTCTAACCAGCGGATTATCAACACGGCAGAGCACGAACTCGGCCACGCCATCGGACTTGACCACACCAATAACGTCTCGGTAATGCAGCCTGCTGGCTCGTACTACACAATTCAGCCAGCTGACGTGCAGGCCGTCAAGAAACTGTATTCAAATTAATTTAATAACGCAGCCGCGACTTGGGCACAGTGCTCGAGCCGCGGCTTTTACATTGTTCCACATGAAACACAAAACAGGGGCGCCGCGAATATCTATTCCAGCGCTCCTGCTTTCCGTCTTTTTACGAAAAAGGAGGTTATTCAGTTACGTTTTCTGCCAATTGAGCAGCGTAGTCAATCCCCTTTGCGTCCATGTAGTTAGTAATTTGCTTAATCGTGATGAATGGAACGTGAACCCGTTGGGCTAATTCAAAGAGGCTATCCCGACGGGCCATCGTACCGTCTTCTTTCAAGACTTCAATGATGACCGCTACTGGTTCCTTGCCAGCCAGGTATGCCAAGTCAACGGACGCTTCCGTGTGGCCAGTCCGGTCACGCAGGCCGTGTTCCTGGGCATACAGTGGTTGAATGTGTCCTGGATGGTTAAAGTCACTTGCCTGCGCATCAGGCTTGGCAATTTGTCGAATTGTTGCTGCACGGTCAAAGGCGGACACGCCGGTAGTTACCCCCGTCGCCTCATAGGTCCCGTCTGCGGTAACCATGAATGGGGTCTGGTTCGGGTCGGTGCTGTGTTCGACCATCGGGACGAAGCCTAAACGGTGAGCAATCTTTTCCGTCACGGGAACACACATCAAGCCGTTAGCTTCGTTCAGCATTTCATAAACGGTTGCGGCGTCGATACCGTCGCCGAGTGCAACCAGGTCTCCTTCATTTTCCCGACTTTCATCATCGGCCAGGATAATGTAGCCGCCATTCTTCAATTGGGTCAGCGCGTCTTCAACAGTTGAGAATTCATTTTGCATGGGTTAACTTCTCCTTTATTCTCTCTAGTGACAGTGCAACAACATTCGAATGTGTCATTATAATAACGAACAAATAGGTTTAAATCAACCTGTTTTAAAATAAAATACGAATATTAATCTTAACTATAGTCGTAAAACAGTTTAAAACCGAATTAAGCTCTTCACCAATATTTATGTATACTATTTTATATAACATAGTATACATAAATCAAAAAAAAGTGGCAAAGTAACAACAGAAAGGAGCGGATGCCAAATGGCACAGATTAATATTAAAATCGATGATCAGCTAAAGGATGACGTAAGCCGTATTTTCAACGAGATGGGGCTCGATATTACTACCGGAATCAAAATTTACCTCAAGCGTGTCCAACAGGATCAGCGGATTCCGTTTGAATTAACTAGTCACCACAGTTTTGACGCGAAAAAAGTTGCCCAGCAATACCAGGCCGGTGATCAAGCGACGGTAAATAACCTAAACAGTCTCTTCAAAGAGCTGAATAAGACGCCACACACCGCCAGCATCGGTGGTCAGATCCTGGATGGGCATCCAGCTCAGGACGAGGGCAACGGTATCGGCCAAAACATCTTAAACAAGCGCTAATTACCAGTCGACTTTTATACTTACAGAACGCGAAGGCCACCAGAGCTCGGTTTTACCAAACCTTGGTGGCCTTCGTGTTTTTATCGCAATGCCTAGCTACGCATCAATTTCTGGGGCCTGATCTAATTCAGCCTGCAACATCCAAATTTTCTTTTCAATCGCGGTCTTAAAGCCAATGAAAATATCTTGGGTGGAGTAATCTTTCTCGGTGTCGGACACTTCAATTCCGTGCTGGTATAAAGCGGCTAGGTAACGGTAGCCGTCTACCAGATGAGCTAACCGCTCTGGAGTAGTCTTGTCAAAGTTACCCGGCCAATCTTTAATCTTTGTATTAGCAGCCATTTCCGCAAGCGTCGAAAACGGGTGTCCATCAAGGGCCAGCAGCCGTTCAGAAATAACATCCAATTGGTCATTGATTTCATCCATAAAGTCATCCATCAACGGGTGCAACTTCAAGAAATTGGTGCCCCGCATGTACCAATGGGTCTGGTGGATCACCATCGCCATCTGGCTAAGATCGGCAACAAGTTGGTTCAACGTCTCTTTGGTAGCAGTGTACTTCATATTAGCGTCTCCTTTCCCATTTCTCAAATTATAACAGAAACAAGAATGCGCTTTCAATCAATCTGCTTGCAAAAAATCCCGCCAAGCCAACCTTAATAGATCAACCTGGCGGGATTTGCGAATTAAGTTGGGCTAGCTGGATTCGAACCAGCGCATGACGGTACCAAAAACCGTTGCCTTACCGCTTGGCTATAGCCCAATCAAGTGACCCGTGCGGGATTTGAACCCACGATACCAGCGTGAAAGGCTGGTGTCTTAACCACTTGACTAACGGGTCATTTGCAATACTAGTTAATTTTAGCAAGGCTCCGCGCAAAAGGCAAGGATTTTTTATCAATAGGACCGGCGGCTAATCAAGCTGCCATATCTATGCCGCTGCCCAGCTAACTGCTGCGCCCGGTTTTCCGCTAGGATCCAGTAGTCGACCTCATGAGCGGCCAGCAACGGCCGGTAATTCTGCGGATCCCGCTGCCGGTATTCCTGACCTTGCCGATCGAGTTCCTGCTCATAGATTTGCTGGCAGTCGGCGACGGTTGCCGCTTGTGCTAAGTAACGTTGGTAGTCACTGCCCATCTGCTTACTCCTTATCCTGCAAAAAAGTTGTGACGGTCTGTAAAATCTCAGCGAGCTTCGGCCCCTCCAGGAGGTGACCTTCTCCCGGCATGAGGTAGAGCTTGCTCTGTGGGAAAATCACGTTGTACTTGCGCGCCGCCTCTGGGGAAACGACCTGGTCATCCTCACCGTGAACAATGAGGGTCGGGCCGGCAAAGTGCTGGGCCGTCTCGTAAATCGGCAGCAACTGGGCAGTCCGGAAATACTGACCACTGACCGCCTGGCCGTGAACCGGCACCGTCAGCGGAATCTGGTTCGGGTCGTACTTGCTTCCCTGAAATTCCCCCTTGAGGGCATCGTCCTTGAGCGTTGCCGCGGGTGCCAGTAGGACAAGCTTGGCAATTACGTCACGGTAGTAGCCAGCCAGCATCGAAGCCACCACACCACCTTGGGAATGTCCCACCAGGTCAATTTTCTTTGCGCCGAGCGTGGTCCGGGCATAGTCAATGATTGCCATCCCGTCCAGCAGCTCACTCAGCACCGTCATTTCAGCAAAATTGCCGTCACTTTCCCCGCAGCCGGCAAAATCAAAGCGCAGAGTCGGAATACCAGCGTCATTCAGCGCGTGCGACAAATCATAGAGCAGTTTTCCCTGGTAATTGCCCCGGTCGCCCATAAAGCCGTGCATTAAGATTGCCACGTGATCATTATGGAGGGTCGCCGTTCCCTCCAAGAGGCCACGGAGGGTGCGGCCTTCCCGTTTGATTTCAACTTCCATACTATTCTCCTCTGTGTTCAAAACGTTGCTATTGTTATTCTAGCCCATTTTAAGCTGAGAAAACAGGGAGCGAGACAGAAGTCGAAATCGACTTCGTTTTCGAGCCCCCGTCGACGCGCAGCTAGTCTTTAGAAAGCACAAAGAGAGCTTCAGTGTTCGACTTTGCCGAGCACTGAAGCCCCTTTGTGTACTGCGCTGTTCGTCTTTTATCTAAGTAACAGTACTTATGTCATAACCCTTAATCCTATTTAGCTGTTAGGTAACCCTGAGCTTTAAGCAATTCAGCGAGTTCAATCGCCCCGCCAGCGGCCCCCCGGGCGGTGTTGTGGGACAGGCCAATAAACTTCCAGTCAAAGAGCTTGTCTGACCGGAGACGGCCAATGGAAATCCCCATCCCGTGTTCAAAGTTGACGTCGTAGCGGACCTGGGGCCGGAAGTCGTCATCCAGGTACTGGATAAACTGCTTAGGCGCGCTCGGCAAATCCAGCCGTTGTGGTTCACCACTGTAGTCTTCTAGCGCCTTGATCAGTTCTTCCTTCGTCGGGTCCTGCTTGAAGTTAACGAAGGCTGCGACCGTGTGTCCGTACAGGACCGGCACACGGAGACACTGACTCGTAATCACCGGTGATTCGGCCGGGACAATCGCCTTTTTCTCATCATCAACGTGACCCCAAATCTTGAGGGGTTCGTCCTCAGACTTCTTTTCCTCACCCGGAATATACGGAATCACGTTCCCCTGAATTTCCGGTGCGCCCTCTAAGGTCTTGCCGGCGCCAGAAATTGCCTGGTAGGTGCAGGCCAGGACCTGGGTTGGTTCAAACTGCTTCCAGGCAGCCAGCGCCGGGGTGTAACTCTGGATGGAGCAGTTCGGCTTGACGGCTACGAAACCGCGCTGGGTGCCGAGCCGTTCGCGCTGGTACTTGATTACCTCCGTGTGGTCCGGGTTGATCTCTGGAACCACCATCGGCACGTCCGGCGTCCACCGGTGGGCACTGTTGTTGGAAACGACTGGCGTTTCGTGCTTTGCATACTCGTCTTCTAGCTGGCGAATAGCATCCTTGTCCATATGAACTGCGGAAAAGACAAAGTCGACTTGGGAAGCAACCGCAGCAACATCCTCCGCATCCAAGATCGTCAGGTCCTTGACCCTTTCTGGAATCGGCGTCTCCCCCATCTTCCAGCGATCCTTGACGGCGTCCCCGTACTTTTGCCCGGCGCTGTGCTTGCTGGCTGCCACCACCGTTACCTTGAACCAGGGGTGGTTCGCCAATAACGTCACAAACCGTTGGCCAACCATTCCAGTCGCGCCAATTACACCAACCTTTAATTGCTCACCCATTACGAAAACCCTCCACATCTATTTTCATTAGTCTTTAATTAACTTCTAATATACACTTGTTATGCGAAAGATTCCAGAAGATTACTTACAAAAAATCCTGCGTGTTCACGACTTGGAAACGCAGGATTTCTCTATCATTTTAATTAATGCTAAACAATTTTCACCCCACCGTCACAGAGGATCGTTTGCCCCGTGACATAGTCTGACTGCTCGCTCACCAAGAATTCAACTACCTTCGCATCATCGGTGTGTTAACAATTCCGGGTGCATAGGCATTGACGGTAATGCCCTGCTTTGCTAAATCCCGCGCCGCAACCTGGGTGAGGCCGCGAACCGCAAACTTGCTACTGCTATAAAGCAATTCATTCTTGTTGCCACGGACTCCGGCTTGGGAGGTCGCATTAATAATCTTACCGACAATTTCTTTGCCGCTGCGGGTCTTCTGTTTAAATTGTTCCAGGGCCGCTTGAATCCCCCACATATCGCCTCACATTCATCACCTTGTTAAACAGTTCCGGAGTAACGTCCTCAATCTTAGTGACTGGGCCCAGCCCAGCATTATTAACTAAGACGTCAAAGCCGCCTAGTTGATCCGCCGTTGTTTGAACAGCCTGACGGAAGTTAGCACGGTCCGCAACGTTTAATTCGACCGCCATTGCTTCACCACCGTCTTGGTTAATCTCTTGGGCAACTTTTTGTGCGTTGGCAAGATTCAAGTCCGCAATTGACAGTGCAAACCCGGCCTTAGCCAAGCGAAGCGCGATTGCCCGGCCAATTCCTTGCCCTGCTCCAGTAACCATTGCCACTTTTTTGCTTGCTACCATCAGATTACTTCCTTTCGCTAAACTAAACTCTAGTACCAGGCCGGCTTATCACCGTCAGTGTGGGGCTTGTTCACCCCTAAATCCTTGCGGGCGTACTTTGCGGGAGCCGCGATGATGGCCGCCACCAAAGTACCGATCGACTTCCGCGAAACCTCGGTTCCCTTGAAAGTCTCACCCCGTTCGGTCGTTTCGTACTCCACCTCGTCCTTATTGGTCAACCAGGCTGGGCGAATAATCGTGTAGTCCAGGTCAGAGGCGGAAATTACATCCGCAGCCTTCCGGTAAGTTCCCAGGTAGCTGTCTTCCTGGCCGCCACCCAGCATTTCGTTATTCCACTCGCCAAACTTGCCCGGGACCTCGTCATAAATTCCAATCGAAGAAATCCAGACGAGCTGCTTGACCTTATTCTTATCCATCGCCGCCACGATGTTCTTCGCCTGCTGCTCAATCTCCGGATTACGTAAGTTAGCGTATACCACGTCCGCTTGTGCCACGGCTGCATCTAGGCTCGTGAGATCCAGGGTATCACCCTTAATAACGGTTTCCCGTGCTTCATCCGTGACGGTCAGGTGTTGCGGATGACGGGTGAAAAGCAGCAGGTGGGCATCCGTTTCGTCCAGCAGGGCCGTAATTGCGTGGCCCGCGATTTGTCCAGTCGCACCAAGAATCAAAACTTGTTTCGTCATTTTTTCTTCCTCCTATTTCTTTAGTACACTTTCAGTATAGCTGGGTTGCACCTTATTAAAAGTAAGCACTTTTGGGTAAGCAGGTTACCCCGGAGTAAGAATTGTAAGCGCTGTGCCGCCGCGCGCAATTTAAATTAATTTGCCCTATAATGGCAGTAGGAACAATCCAGTGAGGAGGGGCAAAATGAAAATTGTAATTGCCGACTACGCGGGGTCAATGATGCCCAGCCACGAACTAGAAAAGCAGGTCTTATCAGCCGGGCTGCCAGGCTGTCAAATTTGTACCTATCCCTATCACGATGACCAGCGGGCCGACTTTCTCCAGCTCGTCCACGATGCCGATGCACTGCTGACTGCCTTTATCAAAATCGACGAGGAGGTGTTAGCGGCAGCGCCACGGCTTAAAGTGGTCTCAATCAACGCTACCGGCTACGACAACGTAGATCTAGCAGCGGCCCGCCGCCACGGAGTTGCCGTTTGTCCTGTCGGTGAATACTGCACGGCGGACGTCGCGGAGTTCACCATTACAACAATGCTGGCCCTGGTCTGCAATCTCAAGGTATATCTAACCGACGTCGATGTTCACCAGCAGTGGCGTTACGACTATGCCCAGCCTAACCGGCGCCTTAGTAATCTGACCCTGGGAATTTTTGGTCTGGGAAAGATTGGCCGGGCAGTGGCAACCCGGGCCGCAGCGCTGGGAATGCGGGTGCTGGCAGTGGACCCTTTTATCAGCCAGAAGGACTACGCTAAGGTTGATGACCGGGCCCAGTTGGTTCCCGCGGCCACCCTCTTCCAGCAGGCCGACATTATCAGCAACCACATGAACCTCAACGATAGCAACTACCACTTCTTTACCGCCGACCGGTTTAAGCAGATGGTCAAGCACCCCTACTTTATTAACATGGCCCGGGGTGCTGAAGTGGACGAACCCGCCCTGGTGGCTGCCCTCGACAGTGGGCAGCTAAAGGGTGCGGCTCTTGACGTGCTGGCGACTGAATTCCCCGACCTGACCACTAATCCCCTAGTTGGCCGTGACAACGTCCTGGTCACCCCACACGCGGCCTTTTACAGCAGTGACTCCCTAACTGCTTTACAGAGAATTTCCTGTCAAAACATTGTCGACTACCTCACCGGGCACCCCGAAAAGGTCTTTAAACTCGTTGTTAATCCAAAGGAGGATTCACATGACTATCCCAGCTAAAATGTATAATACCGGTGCCGACTACGCCCTCTCCATCATCGGTGGGAAGTGGAAACCGGTGATCTTGTACCTCCTCGCCGGCCACCCGCGGCGAACCGGCGAACTCGTCAAGCAGCTGGGAACTTCCCACAAAGTCTTGAGCGTTCAATTGCGGGAGCTGGCCGACGCTGGGATTGTCAGCCGCAAGAGTTTCAACACGATGCCGCCCCACGTCGAGTACCAGCTGACCGCGGAGGGTGAAAACCTCTACGCCGCCCTCCGCTACCTCAACTACTGGGGTGAACAAAAGGCAGCGACTAGTTCTACGGTGAAAATTATGTGTACTAACCAGATGAAGTCTGCCGGTGATGATGGTCTCTGCGTAATTACCAGGCAGCACCTCCACCACTGGAAGCAGGAAATTGTTAAGCAGGATTAAGTTTCATGTGAAACATAGCCAACATAAAAAGGGAAGATAATGTAGTGTCATTCGTAAAGTGACCGCGATTATCTTCCCTTTTGGCTTAAATTTTCTTATGTTTCAGGGCGAATCCCAAAGATCAATGAAACAATCAGTACCAAGATGACCGCCCCGACAATTGATGGAATAATTGCCATCCCTGCTACCTGTGGGCCCCATGCACCGAGGATTGCTTCCCCAAGAGCCGACCCAACCAATCCGGCAATGATGTTGCTAATAACACCCATTGAGCCGCCCCGCCTGGTGATGGCACCAGCTGCTAACCCGATCACACCACCGACAATTAATACCCATAACCAATGCATTTATTTCGCCTCCCTTGTTTTCTCGCTCATCTTTTCTTTAACGTCCTGCAATTTATCCTTCGCCTTGCCAAAAGTTTTTTGGACCTTGCCGGCTACCTGTTCACCCTTATCATTGGTCAACTTACCTTTGACCTCCTTGAGCTTACCAGCTACCTGGTCCTTTAATCCGTGTTTATCGCTAACCATCGTCCTCAAACCTTTCTATCGTTACCCTGTGATATTACAGTTCGGGTCTTTCTCCCGGTGACTAGTGACATTTGCTGATTTTAGTTTATCAACTTGCAATACCGGGTACAATAAATTAGCGATTGGCTTAGGGCTTAATTAAGCAACCTTAAAACTTCTTAAATTTTAATAATACAAAAATGCTACTAATGTATGATAAATCATCACTAGCAGCATTTCACTACCCTATTTACTTCTAATTCTTTAGGAATTGGTCCGCACAGGCTAGGGCCTTCCCACCATAAACGGTAGATGGGCCGCCACCCATCATGATGGCAACGTTAATCGTTTCGACGATTTCGTCCCGGGTTGCTCCCAGCTTAATCGCTCCTTTGACGTGCTGAACAATGCAACCCTCACAGCGAATCGCTACCGCAATGCCGAGTGCTTCCAGGGCCTTCGTCTTGCTATCCAATGCCCCCGCCTTAATTGCCTCCTCATGAACACCGAGGAATGCCTTTCCGGTTGCTCCGGTGCTAGCAAAGAGGTTCTTGTTGTTTGCCATTACTTCATTCAGTTCTTGCTTGTAATCTGTCATGTCAATCTTCCTTTCATTTATTAACACTTGCCCACTTATCGTCAATGATACATCTTAGAAAGCGCTTTCTCAAGTGATGTTAAAACGGGGGTTCAGAACCCGGCTACGGCCACTTCTGAACCCCTGTTTTGCTTTTCTAAAAATTGTCTACTGCAAAGAATCCCAAGCTGTCAGTTCAACTGGCTGCTGAGCAGCTAAGTCTTGGAGGTCCTTACTCAGGTACTTCTTGTTGATAACCGCTTCGTAAGTATATTCTTCAAACCAATCCTGGGTCATCACAAAGTAGCCGTTGTCACCGTTATCCTTGCCCCAGCTGTTTTCAATCTTCCAGCGGGTCGGCTGGTCATTTACGAGGTCAAAGCCGGTCAGGGTCATGGCGTGGGAAACCATTGCCTGCCGTGATTCCAGCCGGTCCTTCTTGTCCATGGTAAAGTCGACACCCAATAGTTCCTCACGGTGGAAGAGCTTGGCGTCCATTAGCCCCCGCTTGCGGTCCATCTGCTGGAGAACATCATTGCCGACCCAGACGGTTTCCCCGGCCTTCAGCTGCTTGATTGCGGCTTCCTGCAGGTCTGCGAACGGGACGTTGACGAACTTAATTGGCACCCCACCAACAACGCTATCCTGGCTTGGCATGGAGTAAACCCGCTGGTAGTCGTGATCGGGTGCATTGGTAACGACCACGTAGTCGTTGAAGTTAGTATCAAAGTACTGGTGATAGAAGTCTAGGGGCGTCAAGTCCAGTACCTGGTGGAACTTCTTGTCGTCATCACGGAATTCCAGGTCAAACTTAACCGGTGGTTCACCAAAGGCATAGGCAGCGACCTTGTACACGTCAGCCATCATCCGTTCCCGGGCCTTGGCGAGTTCATCCGCGCTATCCCCATGGCTGACCATCCGCCGCAACTCCAACGCGTCCTTGCGCATCAGATAGTTCATCACTTCGGCCACATCGCTGGTGTCCTTAGTGTTGTGAGTATCCGGCATCACGTATTCCGGAACGACCCCGTACTTTTCAATAATTGAAGCCGCGTTAGCCCACTGACCACCATCATTTAGGGCGAAGTTGAGGTAAAAGTCGACCAGCCGGTCATGGAGCGGCCGATCCGCGGTCGCAATCACCTTTTGGAAGAACATATTGGCCCGTTCGATCCGGTCCCAGAAGAACAGGTAGTTTTGGGAAAGTTCAAAGTCCTTGAAGTGGTACTTCGTGGCGAACTTGTGCCGGAGCGTGTTCAGGGCCGCAAATGACCAGCAGCGCCCACTGTGCCGTTGGTTGCTGGGCTTCCCGGTTTTAATTTCGTACGAAAATGCCCGGTGGAGTCGTTCGCTGGCTGCCGGGTCCTCGCTGGCGTTCTTAATCCCGTTCTTTTGAATGGCCCGGGCGATGACGGCAGCGTCCCGCCGGTGGTGAAAGGCCTGTTGATATTTTTTAACCATCTTGGCCGTTAGTTCTTGTTCAGACATAATCTGCCTCCTCAAATTCGTTGATTATTTCTATCTTAGCACTTTCGAGGAATTTGCAGTGCTAAAAAGGCTGGCTGCGAGTTCTCCCGCTGCCAGCCCCAAGACATTAATTTTCTTCTTTTAACTTTCGCTTGACCATCGCGGGGTCGGCCTTACCTGGGTTTAGTTCCACGAGTTTGCCTGAGCCGCTATAAATAATCCACTCCGCCAAGTTGACAATGTGGTCCCCGGACCGCTCCAGGTAGCGGATCACGGAGAGGTAGGTCCCGTAGCTTTTGACGTCCTCCCGCGACTTGACCAGGGCATCCATGATGGCATCCTGCTGCTGGACGTAGATCAGGTCGACCTGCAAGTCCTCGTTGGCGACCTCGTAGGCCTTCTGCTCATCGGTATAGACGTAGGCGTCCATGACCTTCTCCAGCATCTGGCGAACGATCATCATCATTTTCTCAATCTGCTTTTCGACCTGCTCGTCAGCCTCGTCCGCGCTCAGCCTGATTCCTGCCCGGGCGATGTGGGCCGCGTAATCCCCTAACCGTTCGACATCCGAACTGGCCTTCAAGATTGAAATAATCTTCCGAAAGTCCGTCGCCACCGGTTGCTGGAGGGCCATCAGCTTGAGGGCCTGTTTTTCCAGCTGAATTTCCTCGTCGTTTAGCTGGTGGTCATTTTCTAGTACCTGGCGAGCCAGCTGGGCATCCTTTTCATTAAAGGCCTTCGTCGCTTGGTAGATTTGCTCGCTGGCGTCAATTCCCATCTCCATAAAGCGGCCGCGCAGCCGTTTTAATTCATCATCAAAGATTGCTCCCATGGTCTTCCTCCTAACCAAACTTACCGCTGAGGTAGTCTGCCGTTTGCTCTTCCTGCGGGTTCATGAAAATCTGCGAAGTCGGGCCGAATTCGACCAGCCGGCCCTGGTGCATGAAGGCTGTCCAATCCGCCGACCGCGACGCCTGCTGCATGTTGTGGGTCACCATGATAATGGTAAACTGTTCCTTTAATTGTACTAGGGTATCCTCGATTTGCGAAGTCGAAACCGGGTCGAGAGCACTAGTCGGCTCGTCCATCAAGATGATTTCTGGCCGAACCGCCAGCGTCCGCGCGATACAGAGCCGCTGCTGCTGGCCCCCGGAAAGTGCCAGTGCGCTCTCCTTTAGCTGGTCTTTGACTTCATCCCACAGGGCGGCCTGGCGGAGACTCTCCTCCACCCGCTGGTCCAGTACCTGGCGGTCACGCTCCCCGGCCAACCGCAGGCCGTAGATGACGTTCTCGTAAATTGACAGCGGAAAGGGGGTCGGCTGTTGGAAAACCATCCCGATTTGCTGCCGAACCCGGTAAACGTTGACGTCCGGCTGGTTGATATTGAAACCGTGAAAATTAATCAGCCCGGTCACGGTAGCGAGATTATCGTTCATCCGGTTAAGACTCCGCAGGACCGTCGACTTCCCCGATCCTGACGCGCCAATCATTGCCGTGATCTGGTGGGCCGGAAACTTCAGTGACACGTCCTGGACCACCTGTTTGTCGCCGTAAGCGACGTGGAGGTCTTTGACTTCTAGTGCGATTTGTTCTGTCATTTTATCCCATCCTTACTTTGCCAGTCGCCGCTTAATCAGGTAGCCAACCAAGCGGGCGAGTAAATTGAACGCTAAGATCGTAATAATCAAGACCGCCGCGGACCCATTGGAAACGGCCCGGGCGTCGGGAACCAAGCCCTCGCTGTTGACCTTCCAAATGTGAACCGCCAGGGTTTCCGCCGGGCGTAACGGATTGAGGAAGCTGGTCGGACTGAAGGGGTTCCAATCGGTGTAGCTGATCGCTGGAGAACTCTGTCCCGCGGTGTAAATCAAGGCCGCCGCTTCCCCAAAAATCCGCCCGGCACTCAGAATGGCCCCGGTGATAATGCCAGACAGGGCCGCCGGCAAGACAATCTTGGTGGTCACTCGCCACTTCGACATCCCCAGTCCCAAGCCGGCCTGGCGTTGCAACTGCGGTACCTGCTGCAAAGCGTCCTCGCAGGACCGTGTCAACAGGGGCAGGTTCAAAATGGTCAACGCCAGGGCCCCCGCTAGCAGGGAAAAGTCCAGGCCAAATTGGAGCACGAAGACCAGGTAACCGAACAGGCCAATTACCACTGACGGCAAGGAGCTCAGCACCTCGATTGCCAGGCGGAGGGTGGCCGTCAGGCGGTTTTGCGGCGCGTACTCGCTCAAGTAGATGGCCGCGCACAACGCCAGGGGTACCGAGACCAGCATGGTCAAGACGACTAGGTATAAGGAGTTAAACAACTGGTCCCGGATTCCGCCACCGCTCTTGAAGGATTCGGCTGGTGAGAAGAGGAAGTGCCAGGAAACGTTTGGCAGGCCGACAGCGAGGAGGTAGGCCAGGAAACTGATGATTAACAGGCCAACCAGCCCGGCCAGCGAGAGAACAACCGCAGTGGCAATTTTATCAACTTTTTCTGCCCGCATTAGTGAGCCCCTTTCTTGGCGACCAGCCGGAGAAGCAGGTTGAACGCCAATGACATTAGCAACAAGATCAACGCCAGTGACCAGAGGGCGTTATTGGAGGTGGTCCCCATGACGGTGTTCCCGATTCCAGTCGTCAGCACACTGGTCAGGGTCGCGGCCGAAGACATCAGCCCGTGCGGCATGACCGCCGCGTTCCCAATCACCATTTGCACGGCGAGGGCCTCACCAAAAGCCCGGGCCATCCCAAAGATCATTGCCGTTAGGATGCCGCCCTTGGCACTGGGGATCACTACCCGGATAATGGTCTGCCAACGGGTCGCCCCCAGCCCTGCCGAAGCGAGCCGGTATTGTTTTGGAACTTGCCGGAGGTTGTCAATCGTCATTGAGGTCATGGTTGGTAACACCATCAAGAAGAGCACGCAGGTGGCTGCCAGGATTCCAAAGCCGGTTCCGCCAAAGAGCCGGCCCAGCCGCGGCACGATCACGGTCAGGCCAACGTAGCCATAGACGACCGAGGGAACGCCGACCAGCAGCTCAATTACGGGCTGGATGAGCTGGTTGACCCGCGGGGGCAGCATTTCCGTAATTGCGACCGCACTGACCAGGGCTAGGGGTAAGGCAACAATTCCTGCCAGGAGGGTCACCGCAAAGGAGGTGACGATCATCGGCAAGGCACCGTACAAGTGATGACTCGGCTGCCAGTTCACGCCGCTCAGGAATTTGCCCAGGGAATAGCCATTCTTGGTGAAGAGTGCCAAGCCCTTACTCGTTAAGAAAATGAGGATCGTGGCGACCAAGCCGCCGATAACTATAATTGCTAAATAGCTGATGATTTTCCCCCGCCAATCCTGACGGCTCTCCGCAGACGGGGTCAGCAGCTCCTGTTTGACTTTATCCATCCCGTTACTTCCTTTCACTTACCTGGCCGGTTGCCGACTTGGTTACTTTCATCTCGTGGATGCTGACGTAATTGGCCTCCTTCACCAAACCATTTTGGACCTTTCCCGACTGCATGTACTTGATAAATTGCTGGGTCGCCCGGCTCGGCTGCTGCTGCGTGTACAGGTGTTCATAAGACCAGAGCGGCCAGCGGTTGGTCGTGACGTTGCTGGCCGTCGGGGCAACCCCGTTGATTTTTAACGGCTGAACTGTCTTGTTGAGGTAGGCAAAGGAGATGTAGGAAATGGCTCCGGGAGTGTTCGTGACGATTTCCTTCACCGTCCCGTTAGAGTCCTGCTCTTGGGCCTGAACGGCATGGTCACCCTTAGTGAGGACCGTCTGCTCAAAGGCCAGCCGGGTTCCGCTCCCGTTGGCCCGGTTAATCACGGTAATCGGCAGGTCCGGGCCGCCGACCTGACGCCAGTTGGTGATTTGCCCAGTGAAAATCCGGCGCAGCTGGGTCATCGTGAGGTTTTTGACCCCCAGCTTGGGATTGACAATCGGGGCAATTCCCGACACGGCAACGATGTGGTCCCGGAGTTTGTGGGCATCAATGCCGTCCTGCTGGCTAGCAAAGATGTCTGCAGAACCGATGTTGACTGCCCCGGCCTGGACCTGGCTCAACCCCGTCCCGGAGCCGCCACCTTGGACGGTAATGTTGGTGGTTGGCTGCCCCTGGCGATACCTGGCCGCGACCGCCTCGGCTAGTGGTTGCAGTGCGGTTGAGCCGACGATCGTGACTTTCTCCTGGGCAGGGTGGTGTTTGGCAGCCACCCAGCCAGCTCCCAGGCCGCCGACGAGCGCCGCTAGGATGATTCCCAATAATATTCTCCGCATGATTGGCCTCCTAGTTGTCTTTACGGATTTCCTATGATACAAATAAGGATAGCAAGCCACTGTAAACTTTTAATTGAAGCAATGTAAAAGTTATGTAAATACTGGAGAATAATCCCGAATGGCGAAAGAATTTCTATTAATGAGCCAGTCAGCGGAACTCGTAGACCAACTGACGGCCACCTGCAAGAAGGCCCGCTGGCAGCTCACCCAAATCACTACCCCGACTGGCCTCGTGGTCGCCCTGGAGCAACGCCCGGTCACCGGTATTTGGTGGGACCTCAGTCATGTCAGCCTCGATACGACGATTGCCACCATGACCTTAGTTCGGCACCAGCTCACCGGCCCGATTATAATTCTGGCCCCCGAAGTTACAGACCGGATCCAGCGGAAACTCTTCCACGCGCAGGTCGATGACGTCCTTGCCCTGCCGGTTGATGAACGCAGCTTTCGGGCGCGGGTAGAGCAGCGACTGTGGCTTTACCGCCACGTCCAGTTTGCGAAACCAGCACCAGCCGAGGCGCCAGAAGAGAATGCGGTAATTGCCGCCAACGACTGGACGATCGACCAGGCTAACTACACGGTTAAGAAGGCCGGGCAGCCGGTCGAACTAACGCCCAAGGAGTTTCAACTGCTCTCATACTTAATCAACCACCACAACCAGGTCCTCAGCCGGGAACAGTTAGTGTCCGGTGTCTGGGGGTACGATCTCCTGGCGAGTTCACGGATCGTCGACATCCACATCAGTCACCTGCGTGATAAGCTGGAGGACGACCCCCACAAGCCCGCTCACCTGCTGACTGTGCGGGGCTTTGGCTATAAGTTTGTATAAGAAAGAAACCGCCTTGATTAGTTAGGCATAATCAGGGCGGCTGAGGCTGGGAATTAACCCAGTCTCTTTGCTGTTTTAAAGATAAAAATGCTTCAGCGCAGCTGGATTAAAAATAAAATGCAGACTTACTTTGGTTAATCCCAGAGCGAGTCTGCATTTTTAATTAACATCATTATATTTTAAGCAGTAACCCAATTATATTTTTTAAGGAAGATTGGCGAAGTTTTTTCACTATTGCTAAGTTTTCCTTCTCTTTTGGCCTCTGCTAATTTATAGTTGGAATCCAGTGAAAGTAATAACTGGCTGGAAATCCCCATCACTTTTTCGATTCGAAGAGCAAGAACCTCAGTTAAAAAGCGTTTGCGGTTAAGAATATCAGAAACGTTTTTCTGGGTAACACCGATACGTGCAGCCAAATCGGCTTGTGTAATGTCATAATGATTCATCACTTCTTTTAATAAATCGGCAGCCGAACTAGTATGATACTGTCTAATTTTATTTTCACGATGCAGCATAACAATCAGCTCCTTAATGATAATCTTCAATGCTGGTTATCTGAATAGTTACAATCTGTTCCCTTTTTGTTGATAATTCATCGTTCTTATCGTAGCCTTCAAATACCATCCGATAGTTGCCGCTAATATCAACCGCAAACTTGCCAGATAGTTCTCCTTTTAGTGGATGACATCGGGGCGGTGGATCTGATGGTATATGAGCAAGTGTCTGGGCCGCATCGAATTCGTCTAGACGTGCTTGAATTCGTCGCGCCCTAGATTTTCCATAATGTTTCAAAAGCAATTTTGGATCATTCAGAATCTTTGTTAATTTTTTAGTTTCCGCAAAGTATTCCATTGTGGACACCCCATTATCATTATACCGATTTGGTATTAAAATAACAAGAATAACACCTCACTTTTAGCAGCCCCAGTTGCTTTTGCTTCCGAACTAACTAGCAATCAGTTAAACTATAACTGAATAATCACAAAGGGAGGAATTCATGATGAGTAAAGTATTTGTTGCCGGTGGTTCCGGCCGGGTCGCAACCGAATTGATTAAGGACCTCGTTGCTGATGGACACCAAGTCATCGCGGGGGCCCGCCACCCCGAGAAGATTGTGGAAATGGACGGCGTAACGCCCGTCACCCTCGACCTTCGCGGTGACGTTGCCAAAATTGCTAGCCTGATGGCTGGTGCTGACGCTGTCTACTTTGTTGCCGGTTCCCGGGGCAAGGACCTCCTGCAAACCGACGCGATGGGTGCTGTTAAGACCATGCAAGCTGCCGAACGGGCGGGAATCAAACGCTACATTATGCTCAGCTCAATGTACGCCCTCCAACCAGAAAAGTGGGCTGACTACCCTGCCCTCGCAGCGATCACCGACTACAACATCGCCAAATTCTTCGCTGACAACTACCTGATCCACAACACCGACCTGGACTACACGATCGTTCAGCCGGCGACCCTGACCGAGGAAGCGGCCACGGGCAAGGTAACCTTTGGCGAAGGTGACGACACTACCAACCCGATCCCAGACGTTGCCCAGGTGCTCGCCACGGTACTGGCAAATGGCAACACTATCGGTAAGGTCATCCTGATGCGGACTGGTGATACGCCAATTGATACAGCGGTCAAGGAAGTTTAACCCGTAACCGGGCCTTGATTGTCGGTCATCCCGGTGCTAAACTACAAACGATATCAAATGTGATGGTGTTTGCAATGAACCACTGGCATAAACCAGTTGATGACACCTGTCTCTGTAGGGGGACAGGTGCGCGTCCCTTACAGTAACTGCTGTGAGGGACGTTTTTTTGTGGCCACGATCCAGAATGGAGAATTGAAGATGAAGATAAGAAAAGTCATTATCGTGGGGCTGTTTGCCTTCGGGGGCGGAATGCTCCGTTACCTTGTCAATAGCAGTTGGGGCGTGGTGGGCATCCTGGGCTGCAACCTAATTGGCTCTTTTTTGCTGGCCCTGCTCACTTACACCGTCATCGAGCGGAAACTCGTGGCCGCCTGGCTTTCCCTGGGGCTCGGGACCGGGCTAATCGGTGCCCTGACGACCTTCTCGACCTTTGCCGCTACCACCATCCAGCTCTGGCAGTCCCATCCCCTTGCCGCGGGTCTATACTTCATTGCCAGCAGTTGCGGTGGCCTAGCAATGGCTCTGCTCGGCGCCTGGCTGGGCCGTCGATTAGGGAGGGACTAAGATGGTATTAACAAGTACGGGTGCCGCCATTGGTGCCATTTTACGCTACCTACTGACCCTGGCTGGCAAAAAGCTCCCCTGGAACTGGCCCCTTACCACCCTGATGATTAATTTAACGGGCGCTTTCTCGCTTGGTTTGGCGACGCATTACCTCGCTAGTAATAGTTTACTAATGGCCTTCCTCGGGCCCGGAGTTTTAGGCGGGTACACCACTTTTTCAACCTACAATGTCGAATTAGTGACCCTGATTCATAGTCACCGCTGGTGGGCCGCGGCTAGCTACGCCGTACTCTCGCTCGCCGGTGGCCTCCTGGCGGCCGCAGTCGGGATGGCACGCTGGTAAACTTAATCAAAGCGCCGGCCCAAAATTTTGAGGTCCCGTTGCACACCATCTAATTCCGCGACCCGCGGCAGGCTGCCCCACTCCGTAAAAGCAAAGTGGTGGAAGAGCTTGAGGCTTGGCTGGTTGTGACCGAAGATATAGGCCACGATGGCGGTGATTCCCAACTGTGGCAACTGGTCAATGACGAATTGCAGGGCCCGGCTCCCCACTCCCTGGTGGCGGACCGCTTGGTCAATGTAGATACTGATCTCGGCCGTGTGTTCGTAGGCGGGACGGCCATAGAATGGTTCGAGGGCGACCCAGCCAATGATTTGGTCTCCCTGGGTCATTACCCACAGGGGGTGGGTGACCGTAAACGAGGCAAACCAGGCTTCACGGTCGGCCACGGTGACCGGCTCCAGGTCCGCGGTGGCCAGGCGGGATGGAATAATCTGGTTGTAAATTTCCACGATGCGGGGCAAGTCCGCGTGAACTGCTTTCCGAAATTCCATAATAAAACCTGCTTTCTAATCCTAATTACCTGCCATCATACCGCAAGTCGGGCTTACGATTTGAACGAATTCGCCCCCTTAAACTTTGGAAAAGTTTGCGGACCGGTACCCTTGCCAACGGCGGTAAATGATAGAATTAAAGAAAACGCTTACGGAGGTTTCGAATAATGGAGATTGATGATAAACTGCACTCCGGTCAAATTTACGACCCGGAAGATCCGCAAATTCTTGCTAAGCAGACCAAGGCGATGATGCCGATGTACGAATACAATGCAACCCTACCGACCGAAACGGCCAAGCGGCAAGCATTGCTGACTAAGATGTTTGCCAAGGTCGGTGAGGGTTCCTACATCGAACCGCCCTTCCACGCCAACTGGGGCGGCCGGCACGTAGAATTGGGCGCCCATGTTTACGCCAACTTCAACCTGACAATTGTCGACGACACCTACGTTTACATCGGCGACCACACAATGATGGGGCCCAACGTCACCCTCGCCTCAGCTGGGCACCCCATCCTGCCAGAACTGCGTGAACACGGCTACCAGTACAACCTGCCCATCCACATCGGTAAGAACTGCTGGCTCGGTGCCGGCGTCATCGTGGTTCCCGGGGTGACCATCGGCGATAACAGCGTCATTGGCGCCGGGGCCGTGGTCACCAAGGACATCCCCGCCAATGTGGTCGCCGTCGGTACTCCGGCCAGGGTCCTGCGCAAAATCGGCGACCACGACCGGAAATACTACCACGGCCAGCTGGAGATTGATCCGGAGTTGTTGAAATAGGGAAATGGCAAGTTCAAGCCCCGGTACGTTCTTAGTAATTCTTGAATAGTTCAAAAAAAGCGTCTGGAATTGAGATTTTCAGACGCTTTTACCTATCGTAATCAATACCACATCCACTAAGCCTGCACTGACTGTTTGAACTGCCGCATAGTTTCCGCCAGATGAACTTCGTGGACGACGAATTCATGCGTCTTGCAGACATAGTCGTGCTCCCGGCCCAGTTTGGCAATATAGCCGTTAATATAGTCAACCTCGGTTGGCCGCCCCTTGCTGAAATCTTGGTACATCGACGGGTAGTGGTACTTGTGAGCCTGGGAGATTGCGATTACCGAGTCAGTTTCCTCTTGGCGGGACTCAATCAGGTAAATCCCGGCCCGTTCGCAAACATCGAACGCTTCGTCAAAAAGCTGGCGGGCCATTTCCTTCACGCCATCGTAAGCGATAAACTGCCCCATCTGGATTTCAAACATGGTACAGAGGGTATTGCAGACGGCGTTGAAAACGACCTTGGACATGCACATCCCTTTCCACTCGTCAGCAAAAATGGGACCCAGGTCAGCCTGCGTAAAGTCAGCGAAGACCTGTTGGACAACAGCATCCGGCCGTTCGTTATTGTACCGGGCCATGTGCATCTGTTCGGAACCTTCCGCACCCATAAAATCAACGTCGCCGGGCGCATCCATCCGGGTCGCAATCATCGCGGTCCCACAGATAATGTGGTCAGCAGGGAAGTACTTAGCAATCTTTTCAAAGTGCCCCATCCCATTCATCGCTGAGAAAACGTACTGGTCCGAATGGAAGAGGCCAGCCTTGCTATCCCGCTCCAATTCCTCTGCCAGTTGCATTTGCTTCTTGAAGATAATCCAAACGTCCGGATGACCGTGATACTCTTCCGGCCGGTAAATATTGACGGGGATAATGTGGCGGTTTTGGTGGTCCCGGGCAATTGACACCCCGCCTTGTTCCTTAATCCGTTCGATATTAGGTTCCCAGGTTTCAATATAGTCAACGTCAATTCCGGCATTTTCCTGCATCATTGCTCCGTAGCGAACGCCCATTGCTCCTGCACCAATAATTCCATACTTCATCATCAACACGCTCCTTTATTGAATGTAATGCTCTAACAAAAAAATCGCCCCTTATTCATCTCGAATAAAGGACGATTAGCTCGTGGTACCACCTAATTTCAATTCAGCTTCGCAACTGAATCCTCAACACGTACGGCAAATGACTGCGATACGCTGCACGGTAATGGGTGCTACCAGGCTACCTCAAGAAGTAGCTGCTTAAATAATAATCTTTCGTTGAATAGTCATCGCACCTTCTCACCACCAGCGCTCTCTGTGACACCGCTAAACAACTACTACATTACTACCAGTATTTTTTGCTAGATTTAATTGTTGAGAGTATTTTAATTAAAAACAAATTATATTTCAAGATTTTTATTGGATTTTTTTAATTTGGCAGATTGCAATACTTGTGGCAAACACTCCATTCTTGTAGAAAAAGAGATACCATCGCACAATAAAAACACAAGGCTCCAATCAATTGATAAACAAAACAATAATGTAATACTATCGCAAAAATTCATCTATCCAGTAGATAATACAATCTCACTGGTCCCGCCTGCTAGTAATAGTATGCCGGAAGATGTTCGAAGTATGTACAACGAGGCTGCTAGCGTCTTTGAGTTATCTCCTCGATCATCGGCAGCCCTTATTAGGCTTACTCTTGAAACACTACTAAAAAAGCATCTAATAAATGATGGAAAAAAACACAACCTAAATACCATGATAGGTATGTCAAATATGGAACAGCCAGAATTAGTAACAGAATTCATGGACATGATTAGAAAAGAAGGTAATGAAGAAGTCCATCCAGAATACGAAAAACTAGAACATGAATGGGGAAATATCACAAAGGATACCAACAAAGATCAAGTATTATACATGTTCAAATATATTAATTCTATTTGCGATCTATTGGGTCTTGTAACTAAGATGCACAATGACTATAAAGCTTTACCGGAGAGCCAAAAACAGGCTATTCATAAAAGAAATGCAAAATACAACACCAAATAAGAATCGAAAAGCATGGGAAGTGTTAAACGACTTAACTGTTGTATCATTTGTCATGAAATTATATGTACTAATAACTAAAGTATTTCATTTAATTAGAATAATGAAGTTAATGGATAAATCTCTCACACAAACAGGTGTTCTCAACCTGCCAAAGATACTAAAATTTTAACTAGTGAGACTGTAACTTTTATTAAGGAGGAACCCTATGGGAAGAAAAGTCTTCGTATCTTACAAATATAAAGATAATCGCGTTGCTCCTCTGAACGGATATCATAAACATACTGTTCGAGACTACGTCGACTACTTGCAAGATCATAAATACAGTGGTGATGACTATAATAAGGCAGAAAATGATAATGAAAATCTTAGCGACTTCAAAAAAGATACAATTAAGTCAAAATTACGAGATAAAATTTGGGATTCTTCAATCACCTTGGTATTGATCTCTCCTGGTATGCGCGTGGAATGGCAAAAAGAAGAAGATCAGTGGATGCCATGGGAAGTAGCGTACTCACTAAGAACAGAGACAAGACACCACACTAGAAGTTTACCTAATGGTATGATTGCTGTTGTTCTGCCAGATTTATTTGAAAGTTATGACTACTTTGACTCTCAAGAAACATTAATCGATGATCAAGGAAATGTCCACGATATTGAATCAATTAAAACAGGAAATACATTTAAGATTATTCGAGAAAACATGTTCAACCAAAAAGATCCTGTTACCGACACTATACAGGGACAAACTATTTACTATGGGGAAAGCTCATACATTATTACTGTCAGATGGGCCGATTTCATAGATGATGTAGATACATATTTTGATCGCGCCATGAATCTTAAGGAAAATAGAATTGATGAATACGAATTACAAAAACAACCATAACAATAAAAATTTTGTATCAAATGGAGAAAATAAAAGATTACACCTGCAAATGATTGAAAATATCATCAGTCGAATGGGATCCAATTCTTTTTTAATTAAAGGTTGGTCTCTTACCGCAATAGGCGGATTGATCACACTATACATTGCAAATTTTAGGCACTCTTGGTCCTATAACCTACTTTGGTTTCCATCATTAATTTGTATAATGTTTTGGATTATTGACGCATATTATTTACGTATTGAGCATCAATATCGTACGCTTTATGATCTAGTTCGGCAAAAAGAAGAAGAGAGTATTGATTTTAGTATGGATCTATCTACTACTAATGAAAGCTTTTTATGCTGCATGTGCAGACCAGTATTTTTACTTTCCTATGGTTTAGTGTTAGTTGTATTAGTCTATATTCTATATATTAATAAGCCCTAATGAGGCTAGGGCCTATTTATGATGAATCACCCCTGTTTAAACAGCATTATTTATGGCAATATGTACAACTATTACATAATAGGCTATTATATAGATGCACATCTATATAAGAGGTAACGTAAATGGATTATCAAAAATTAGCTAACTTGCTTAAGGTAGTTGCTGAACCAAATCGGCTTAAAATTCTTGAAATGCTTTCCTGTGGTGAAATGTGTGCCTGCGACATTCTTGATCACTTTGATTTTACCCAACCAACGCTTTCTCATCATATGAAAGTATTAGAGGATAAAGGATTGGTCATCGTAAGTAAGAAGTCAAAATGGCATTACTATTCATTAAATCCAGACACGACTGCACTTATTATTAACGGCTTAACCCGTACGCTGTCCAATACTGACAATTGTATGTGTAAGGATGCTAATCAAAAAAGATAATCCTTTTATTTTTACCGCAAACATAGATAATTATCTATATGAAGGGGATTAATATGAAGACGTCGAAAAACCTATCATTTATGGATCGTTACATGACCCTATGGGTGTTTTTAGCTATGGCACTTGGGATTTTAAGTGGATTTATTTTCCCTTCCTTGCCTAAGTTGATCAACAGTTGGTCAGTGGGAACTACGTCTATTCCGATTGCTATCGGCTTAATCTTAATGCTGTACCCGCCATTAACTAAGGTTAATTATGGGAAAATGGGTGATGTTTTTAGAGATAAAAAAGAACTCAGTTTCTCACTAATTCAAAATTGGATTGTCGGGCCATTATTGATGTTTGCTTTAGCCATCATTTTTCTACACAATTATCCCAATTATATGATCGGTTTAATCATGATTGGGTTGGCACGTTGTATTGCGATGGTCATTGTATGGAATGAGCTAGCTCACGGTAATAATGACTATGCCGCCGGATTAGTAGCTTTGAATTCGATCTTTCAAATTATTTTTTACTCTATTTATGCCTACATCTTTATTAGTGTTTTACCTAAGCTGTTCGGAATTAAGACACAAACGGTTAACATTACCATGGGTGAAATTGCAAAGACTGTTTTTATTTATCTTGGAATCCCGTTTATCCTAGGGGTTTGTTCTCGTTACTTGATTATCAAGGGTAAAGGAAAAGACTGGTTTGAAGATAAGTATGTTCCTAAAATTAGTCGCATTACAACTTGGGCATTACTATTTACCATCGTAGTTATGTTCTCGGTAAAAGGCGCTAAAGTGGTTCAACTACCTTTAGATGCCATACGTATCGCGATTCCTTTGCTTCTCTACTTTATTTTAATGTTCTTCCTCACTTTCTGGATTGCGAAGAGGACTGGCACAAACTACCCAATCTCGGCCACGCAATCATTTACTGCTTCAAGCAATAACTTTGAACTAGCTGTTGCAGTAACTGTTGGTGTCTTTGGATTAAATTCTGGGGAAGCATTTGCAGCTGTTATCGGTCCAATGATTGAAGTTCCAGTTATGATGCTATTAGTTGATGTTTCACTTTGGATTAAGAGGAGATTTTATTAATTATGAAAAAAATCTATTTTTTGTGTACTGGTAATTCTTGTCGTAGTCAGATTGCGGAAGGTTATGCCAAATTATTACTCAAAAATCAATATGAATGTAAAAGTGCCGGTGTTGAAAAGCATGGTCTCAACCCTTATGCAGTAGAGGTTATGGCTGAGGATGGAATTGATATTAGTCAGCAAAAATCAAAGCTGATTGACTTAGATTATTTCAATGCGGCTGATTTAATTGTGACCTTGTGCGGTGATGCGAAAGACCGCTGTCCTATAATTCCTCCCCAAGCCCAAAGCCTTCATTGGCCCTTACCAGATCCAGCGCAGGCTAAGGGAACACACGAGCAGAAAATGATTGTATTTCGTCAAGTACGTGATGAAATTAAACAATTAGTTAGAGGATTAATTTAGGGGCTATTTCTAGTAGCCTCCTATATAAAATGGAATCAAACAAGAAAATTCACTGCTCTATTTTTAATTACTTTCTCTTCTTAAGGGAAGCACTTAAGTCAATTCACCTGTCAAGTTGAGCAAGTATTTTTTTCAGATCATCATCTTTTATAAAGTAGTACACCATTTTCCCCTTTTTTTGACGGTCTAAAATGTCAGCATCATACAGCATTCTTAAGTGATGAGAAGCGGTTGCAATACTACAGCCTAAAATATATGCAATATCACAAACACATAACGATTCCTGAGCGATTAAAGAGAAAATGATTTTTAACTTTTTCTCATCTGAGATTTTAGACAATACATAAAAGTATTTCTTAATACGTGATTTACCCAAGAATTCCGAGACCTTCATTACTTTATCTGTCTCAACCAATGTCTGATCACAAGTAATGTCAGCACTTTTGCTTTTCATAGAATCACTCTGCCTATTATTTAATTAAATTAACGAAAAGTTGAATTGATCCATTTTCGATCAAAACGGAACCACCAATAAAGATATAAACGATTCCTATAAACCAACGACTATATTTTTCAAGAACTGTACCTACAATTGGAATACTAACCGACTTCTGGGCAATAAAAACTAATAAGAAAATCATTATCAAAAACACTAACAAAGTTATTAATAACTTTGGTAGTGCCAAACTAATAAAGTAAGGTACAAATAATCCAACATTATCAGCACCACAGCTCACAATAGTAATGAAAATCAAAGTTTTAATCAAATTATTTTGATTTGTATCTTTCAATTTTTCATTAGCCATTTTTTCACCGTCTGAATCTCCCAAAATTAAAGCCTTTATTCCCAAAAAGACAGGAATTATTCCTAGAAAACCTAATAATCGTTTATCAGGAACGTAATGTAAAATGACAGCAAAGAACAAACTAACTAATATCAAAAGCCCAGACCCAAGAAATTGGCCTATATAAATATCTCTAACACCCTTTTTATCTTTAACTTTCGCAAAAAAAAGCATCAGAATTATTAATAAGTCAATAGCAGTACTCCAGTAAGTCACCACACCAGCAATAATTGTTCCTAACATTTCTTATTTCCTCCAAAATAATATTCAAATATATATTTGAATATTATTTTGGAGTACTCAGATTGAAACATCAAGACACCCTGAGAATTTTCTTTAATAAATAGTCAAAAGCCAAATTTTATTTGTAGGTGTCCAGTAATACCACCACAAGCTAAAAGTATTCACTGGCCATTACCTGATCCGGCACAAGCAAAAGGCACACATGAACAAAAAATGATTGTGTTTCGACAAACGCGCGATGAAACTAAAAAAACGTATTGCCCAATTAGTTTAGGGGCTATTTTTAATGAATCACCCCTGTTTAAACAGCATTATTTATGGCAATATGTACAACTATTACATAATAGGTAACGTAAATGGATTGTCAAAAATTAGCTAACTTGCTTAAGGTAGTTGCTGAACCAAATCGGCTTAAAATTCTTGAAATGCTTTCCTGTGGTGAAATGTGTGCCTGCAACATTCTTGATCACTTTGATTTTACCCAACCAACGCTTTCTCATCATATGAAAGTATTAGAGGATAAAGGATTGGTCATCGTAAGTAAGAAGTCAAAATGGCATTACTATTCATTAAATCCAGACACGACTGCACTTATTATTAACGACTTAACCCGTACGCTGTCCAATACTGACAATTGTATGTGTAAGGATGCTAATTAAAAAAGATAATCCTTTTATTTTTACCGCAAACATAGATAATTATCTATATGAAGGGGATTAATATGAAGACGTCGAAAAACCTATCATTTATGGATCGTTACATGACCCTATGGGTGTTTTTAGCTATGGCACTTGGGATTTTAAGTGGATTTATTTTCCCTTCCTTGCCTAAGTTGATCAACAGTTGGTCAGTGGGAACTACGTCTATTCCGATTGCAATTGGCTTAATCTTAATGCTGTACCCGCCATTAACTAAGGTTAATTATGAAAAAATGGGTGATGTATTTCGTGATAAGGTAGATTGTAAAATTTAGAAGACTTAGATATACCAACTTGTTTATCAGTTGGAAACAATTAGAAACGATTTCCACGAAAAATAAGTTTGAAAGATTCAAGGAGTTGTATTATATTGAGGACGTAGAATAAATAATATTATGGAGGGTCGATTATGTTATCGAGGAATAATTGGAAAGAACAAGTTCGGCAACAAAAACCGAAGAAACAACGGTTTACGATTAAGAAATTAACCATTGGAGTTGCTTCGGTTTTGATTGGTTTCACATTTATGGGAATGAGTGCTTCAGCCGACGCTCAAACCACATCTGCTACTGGTACTCAAACAGGTATAGCATCTGCTACTGATACAACAACACCAATTGCACCATCTACCACTGTACCTAGCTATGATGGTACAAAAGTAGTTGATACACCTTTTTATAACAACCCTCAAGGTACAAATTCAAAACTAATCGACAATAAATCTAAAGATGGACAGTATAACATTTACTTCACTGCAAAAGATGCATCTGGTAAGGAATACGCTAGTTCATATGCTGTAGAAAAAAGTAATGCTCCTATTCATTCCTTATTGGATAAGGATGCTGGTGCATACGATCCAAATAGTTTAGAACTTCATTTTTACTATCAAAACAATGGTGATCAAGATCAGACAATTAATTATACTTTGAGAATGCCTGATTGGCTTAATCCTTATAAGCCAAAAGGTACAGAATCTAGTTTAGTTCCAGATAGTAGTAGAATAAATGATGTTAAAGTTACTAGCAAACAAGGTAATACTTATGACATCAGTTCTGTAACTAAAACTTTAGATGGAGTTGAATCACGTGATGGTGATTTGCGCCGCGTAAAGGATGTGCCAGTTAATTTAACTGTTAAAGCTAATGATGCAATCAATTTGGTCATTCCGTTTGTCCTTAACACTACTGCTAAGGAGTCTACTGGCCGGATTGATGACAACAATGACTTTTATGTTTTGGAAAATGGACAACAGACTGGTCATTTGAATGTCAGATCTTCAACTTATGCGCCATTATATCCAGAAGACAAGATTTATCCAAGGGTTAAGGTAGGAAATCACACTTATACTGATGAATACCCAGATAATCCAGGTGCATTTACTTGGGATCTTTCTGTGTTTCGTGATGAAGACTTCCTAAATGGTTATCCTGATGGTATATATGAGGCCAGCACGCCAACTAACAAAAGTACTGTCTATGGCAGCTATACCTTTTCGTATTTATCTCTTAATAAATATGAAGATTATCTAACTAAGAATGGATTTACTGTAGCCTTTAGTAACAGTAACGGCAAGCCAATGCCATATTACAGGTATACTTTAAGTGTAAGTGGTGCAAAGCTGGTTGATAGAAATGGTAATCCAGTACAAGATGAAACCAAGGGACATCCTTATAAGGGACGTCGTTATTTTGAAGTTGTACCGGTAATTTTGCTTAATCAAGATGAAACTTATACAACCAAAACTGCACCAACTGCTTGGGATCCATCTACTATGGTTAATAAAGTTGCCGATCCAACTAATTATCGCTACTGGGATCAAAAGACCGATAGCGCAGTTAGAAGGGATAATACTGCAGCACAACTAACTGCTAAAGACTTTACGGTAACTATCACTAAAGATGGTCAAGCCGTTAAGCCAGATGCTAACGGAAAGTATGATTTGTCTAAGCCAGGAACTTATACTGTTACTTATTCTAGAGATTTCAATGGCACGACAATTTCTAATTCTGGTCAAATTACTGTAACTCCAGTTGAAGACACTACAGTAACGTACACGTTCTACGATGAGACTGACAAGAAGCCAGTTGAGGGTCATGATGTTACTGTCACTGGTCAGCCTGGTACTGATCAAAAGGTAAATCTTACTACCCCAGAAGGCTACAAGCTTGCTGAAGGTCAAACCTTACCAACTAGTGTCACGATACCAAATGCAAACGAGACAATTACTATTCATCTTGTTCACGCTACTAAGGATATCAAGCCAAATGATCCAGGTGTAAATCCAAGCAATCCTGTATATGCTGATATGTTCAAGACCGTAACTCGGACAATCAAGGTTAACAACCCAGATAGAATGGTTGATACTACAACACAGCAGGTTAACTTCAACCGGACTAAGACCATAGATGAAGTTACTGATGAGGTTATTTCCTATGGTAACTGGACATTAGCAACTGGTTCGGCTAAGGATTGGGGTCAATTCAATGTTCCACAACTCGACGGCTTTATCTCATATGTTGATGGTAATGCTGCTAAGAAAGTTGCTGAAGAAAACGTAACTGCTGATACAGCTGACGTAACTGTAGAAGTAACTTACAAGAACTCCGGCAACAATGGTAACAATACCACCCCTGACGATGACGGCAACCATAACACTAACCCTGGTGATAATGGTAACCACAATACTAACCCAGGTAATAACAACGATATCAATAATGGTACCCAAAACGGTAATAACAACGGTATCAATAATGGTACCCAAAACGGTAATGGCAACAAGACCGTAAACACTAATGTTACTGACAACGGTAATGGTGACAACAGTCAAAACAACAAGCAAGCATTACCACAAACAGGTAATACTAAGAATGATGCGGCTGTAGCTGGATTAGGTTTAGCTGGCTTACTGGCAATGCTTGGTTTAGGCGGATTGAAGAAGAAACGCAACTAGATAACATAATTTTCTTTCCCAATATTTAAGTGCTGTATTCGATTCGTCTAAACTATGAAAAGGACTACTTAGGGCACTATTGCCTGTCAAGTATACAGTTCAAATAGAAAAATTATTTATGCGGCTTGAGCGCGGAATTTTTCCGCGGTCAAGCCGTTTTTGGTTGCGTAGGCTCGTTGAGTGTTGAAATATTTAATGGCGTCCTTTACAGATTGCTCTAATTCTTCCAATGTTTTAGGTCGAGAGCGTTTAGCTAACCAGATGAGCTTAAAGTCATTCCACCAACGCTCCATTGGCGAGTTTTCCCAAGGATGGCCCGGATGTGACATACTGTGAATGCAATTCTGGCTAGCCAAATAGTCATTAAAAACCATTGAACAGTATGCTGATCCGCGATCCGTATGGATCAGCGGATGGGCGTCTGGTTCTACTTTGAAGGCGCGCTTAAAGGATTCGATCGCTGATGCGGCCGTTTCAGTAGCTGAAATGTTGTAGCTCAAAACATAGCGACCATATAGATCCATTACTACATGTACGCGCGCCTTCCTTACCTGCTCACTACCATATAGGACTTCGGTCGTGTCAGTTACCCAAACCTCATTCTTACTCTGACGATCAAATTGCTCATTGAGTAAGTTGTCATTGATATATTCTTCGTGACGTTTAATCCGATTATGTTTCTTCTTACGGACATTTGCCTTGATCCCGTGATTTCTCATACAGTTAGTAACTCGCTTTAAGCCGACCTTGAAATTCAATTTATTTTCAAAAGCTAGTTGTGTCGTCATACCTAAATACCCCAAGGTCCACTTATGCTTATCTTCTAATTCCAAAATGGCCTTAAGTAATGCTGCTTGTTCATTATCATGGGCATTTGGCTTTCGATGAGTCCACTTGTAGTAAGCATCTCTAGTAATACCCGCGATCTCGCTTAAAGTGCTGATTGGCCACCCGTACTCTTCATTTAGTTCTTTGATGACTTGTTGTTTGAAGAACTTTTCGCCTCCCGACTGCGAATTTCCATTAATTTTTTTGCGAAGGCGACCTCCATCTCATTCCGTTTCATTTCAGCCTTCAATAGCCGGTTCTCCGCTCTTAATTTATCTAGTTCTGTCCACTCTGCTTTAGGCTTAGCTTTACCCCGCCGATCACGAAGTGATTGCGGGTCATTACCACTCTTACGATATTTCTGATACCATCCATAAACCTGTTGGTAACTCACATGATATTTATTGACGGCCCAATTGTAATTAACGTCGTGCTTGATTAAGTCCTCAATGATCAATAATCGTTCTTCAAAAGTAGTTTTGCGTCCTGGCATAATTGAATCTCGCTTTCTTGGCGTATAAGCCTTCAGTTTTGATTCATTATACTGGATAATCCAGTCTGATAACTGTTTATCTGATTTTAATCCATGTTTAACTGCGAATACTCGAAGGGAATCGGTTGATTCCTGGTACTGCTGAATTAAAGCCAACTTAAATTCTCTTGAGTAACTATGATTGTGGTGATCAGATCGCAGTCCGTCAATACCTTGGTATTTATAAAGAAGTCGCCAAGACAAAACAGTGCTCTTGCCAACTGCATACTTCCATGTAACTTCTTTAATACTTGAATGATCTAATTCATGTAATATTAATAGTTTCTCTTCCGCGTTATATTTTGATTTCCTAGACATAGAAAAATGCCCTCCAAGTATAAGATGAATTTTCTATTTCATCTGTATACTTAGAGGGCATTATAACCTAGTATTTATTGTAAGCAGCCCTTTTTTTGTTGGTAAATTAGACTCTTTGTTAATCGGTAAGGATGAAGAGAATTTAGAGAACTAGACTAAGCTACTTTAGCTATTGGTCTAGTTCTCTTTTTTGATAATTCCCGAATCATGAGATTAGAAGTCTTCAACGAAACGAGAATCCTAATCCGGAAATGGAAGAAGTTGCGATAGTCATATGCGGTCCGTTTGATTACTTTAATTTTATTATTGGTGCCTTCGATTAGTCGTTTGAGGTTAACCGTTAATGAGCATTTCCGGCCACGATAACTAAGCTTAGTTTCGTGGTCGGCTTGCGCACTAGTCGCATGGTATTCAACCTTTAACCGGTGAATTTCATTAAAGATAGTAGTCTTACTAAAGCCCAGGTAATCAGCGATATATCGAAGAGATTGCTTTTCATGACGAAGCGTTTCGATGACAATGCGGTCTTCAAATGATAAAATAGTGGTGCCCATAAAGGTCCTTCTTTCTAATGGAATGTTGTGGTGACACCATTAAAGACCTTTATGGATTTTTCTGTCCACTAAAATGTTCAATTTAAATTTTACAATCTGCCATTTTATTGTATTGAGGGTGTGAAGCTTAATACAATCGTTGCATTTTGTCGCAAAATTCAATTTGCTATTCCCCATCTATTTGCTATCATAATATTAAAATTCAAGTTGAGGGGATTAAAATGCGATTAAAGCAACTCCATGATTACGTAAAATAGAATTATACGGACGGGCAATTCGACCAAAACTATTCTTACGAAGCCAACCAGGCTAATCCGGCATCCGATTTTTGGATGGGTCAGCAACAAGCACGGCGGGATTTCCAAAATGGGGGCAGATTTAAATTCTACCCTCTGCTATTAGTTAAGATTGGCTCACGCTGAAACGACTGACGGAAGTTAAAAACTTTGTTGAAGGGTACAACTGTGAGAAACGCAAGCTAGCGTCAAAGTAGCAGTTCGGCTAGGAGCCAAAGGAGGACTAAATGAAAGCAAATAACCGTAGTTCAGTCATTGCAATCTGTTCATCACTAAATGCCCTCTTCCTGATTGGCTTGGTAATCTTTGATCGGTATTGGGATACCGCACCTGGATGGGTATTTTATCCCTATGTTTTCCTCATGGTAATTAATGCTGGGATATTAATAGTCGCTGCTATGAAAAAGGAGTGAGCAGAATGCTTGATGACGTCCTAAAAGATAAAAAATGGCCCTTATGGAAGCGAATCGTCTACTTAGTGGCCTTGCCCTTGCCGATTAAATAGCAAATTTTAACCTGAAACGTAAAATTCCCCGATCTAGTTACCGTAACTAAGTCGGGGGATTTTACATTATTTTACCCAATCTGCCGCGCCAGGGAGATCATCTCTAGCAGGCTTTGAGCAGTACTGCTGCCCTCGTTGCCCATTTTGAGGCCGGACCGTTGCAGGGCCTGGTCGATGTTGTCGGTCGTCAAAATTCCAAAGGTCACCGGCACCTTCCCCTGCAGGTTGAGTTCCATAATCCCCTTAGTGACGCTTTGGCAAATCAAGTCGTAGTGGTCGGTCCCGCCCTTGATTACGGCCCCGAGGGTCATCACGCCGTCGTAGCGTTCAGTCGCCACCAAGCGTTTGGCCGCGAAGGGAATCTCAAAGGCCCCAGGAACATGGTAAACGTCGATCCGGTCGCTCGCCAGGCCGAACTTTTTCAGAGTGCCAACCGCCCCAGCAACCAGCTGACTAGTCACCGTCGAATTAAAATCCCCCACTACAATTGCGATTTGCAGGTTCGTTTGGTCAAATTTTCCTTGGTATTCATTCATCTTAATCTGCCTCCAATGTTAATAAGTGGTGAAATTTTTCCTTCTTTGTCGCCAGGTAACGCCGGTCATACCGATTGGGCTGGATTTCCAGCGGGACCCGCCGGGTAATTTCAATCCCGTCGAGCCGTAACTGGCTAATCTTATCCGGGTTGTTGGTCAAAAGGGCCACCCGGCGAACCCCGAGCTGCTTGAGCATCTTCGCAGCCAGGTCGTACTGGCGCTCATCGGGCCGGAAACCCAGCTGCTCATTCGCCTCCACGGTATCGTAGCCCTGCTCCTGAAGACGGTAGGCCCGGAGCTTGTTTTCCAAGCCGATTCCCCGACCCTCTTGACGCAGGTAGAGGACTACGCCCCGACCCGTAGCGTTGATTCGCTCCATTGCCGCGTGAAGCTGGGGCCCGCAGTCGCAGCGGAGCGACCCCAGAACGTCACCGGTAAAGCACTCCGAATGCAGGCGCACCATAACCGGTTCTTCACCAGTGAGGTCACCCTTGATGAGAGCCAGGTTGTCACCGGCAAACCGGCGCAGGCGAAAGTCGCCGTATGCACTCGGCAGCTTGACCTCCTCTACCGGCCTACTCACCGGGTTTCGCCGGTATTCCTGCAGGTCCTTGATCGTGATGATCGGCAAGCCGTACTCGGCCGCCATTTCGTGGAGCTCCGGCGACCGAGCCATCTCGCCGTTGTCCTTGAGGATTTCGCAAATGTAGGCCACCGGTTCGACTCCCGCCAGCTTGGCGAGGTCGACCGCCGCCTCGGTGTGACCGTTCCGTTCCAGTACCCCGCCAGCCTTGGCAACCAGTGGGAAAATATGCCCCGGCTTATAAAAATCAGCGTTCCGGGAAGCCGGATCCGCCAGGTGGCTAATCGTTCGGCAGCGATCAAAGGCAGAAATCCCGGTGGTGGTTGAATGGTGGTCGACGCTAATCGTAAAGGCCGTGCCGAACGGGTCCGTATTATCGACCGTCATCTGCCGCAGTTCGAGCCGGTCAGCCACGGCAGGCGCCATCGGTACGCACATCAACCCCCGGGCGTGCTTGGTCATGAAGTTGACCTTAGCGGGCGTGGCCTTGCTAGCCAGGCCGACCAAATCACCTTCGGCTTCCCGGTCAAGGTCGTCCATGACAATGACCAGCCCGCCCTGTTTTAGCTGTTCAATTGCTGCTTGTATTTTCTTAACGTCCATCGTTTATTCCGCCCCTCTCTGCAAATTTGCGACAACGTACTTGCCTAAAATGTCGGTTTCTAAGTTAACCAAACTTCCTTCCTGGAGCTGGTCGAGGTTGGTCACGGTCTGGGTATGCGGAATCAGACCGACGGAAAACCATTCTGGACCGACCGCCATAACCGTCAGGCTGACCCCGTTGATGGCGACGCTCCCCTGGGCAACGACCTGGCCTTGAAGCCGGTGCGGGAGGGCGAAGCGGACCTCAATCGCGTTTTCGTTGACCCGGCGCTCGACCACGTGCGTCACCTCATCGACGTGCCCCGTAACAATGTGGCCCTCCAGGCGGTCGCCAACCTGCACTGACCGTTCCAAATTGACCAGGTCACCAGTGTGCCGCTCCCGAAAGGTCGTCTTCTCAAAGGTTTGGGGCATCAAGGTCACCCGAAACGCCCGCTGGTCCCGAGCAACCACGGTCAGGCAGGTACCATCAACGGCGACCGAGTCCCCGATTGCCAGTTCCGTTAATATTTCCGCGTTCGTCGGCGCCAGCGTCAGTTCGATTGTCTCGCCCCGCTTTTGCAACTCCGTAATTTTGCCAGTTCCTTGTACTAATCCACTAAACATCTTGCCGCTCCCTTTCCGCAATTCGGACGTTGTTTCCTAAAAGTTCTAGCTGCTGGTCTTGAAACCGCCACGTTTCTGGTGGCGCAAAGACCGGCACCCCTTCCTGGCCAAGCATGACCGGGCTAAGATAGGTCAGGACCTCCTCCACCAGTCCAGCCCGGGCGAAGGCGGCGTGAATCGTCGGTCCACCCTCGACATATAATGATTGAACGCCTTCTTCGGCCAGCACTTGAACGACCGCCGGTACCGAACAGTCCGGTAACACAAAGACCCGTGCCCGCGGACCGAGGCGGTCGGGCAAGGATTCCCTTTCCGTGAACACCCAGGTGGGTGCCAGGCCGTCCTGAAAAAGTTGACGGTCAGAATAGTCCGCCAACCGACCCCGGCGATCCAGCACTACCCGGATCGGCAGATGGTCAAGCTGGGTGGTCGGCAGCAGGGTTGGATCGTCCACAATCGCCGTCGTGCTCCCGATGACAATTCCCTGAAAACCGGCCCGTTCTTGGTGGACCCGCCGGTAAACCGCCTGGTTGGTGATTGCCGTCCGTTGCCCAGGCCCGGCGCTAACCCGACCATCGAGACTTACCGCCTGTTTGAGGGTCACCCAGGGACGGTGGTGACGGTAAAAGAAGTTGTAGTGCGGGTTAACCTGTGCTGCCTGCTGAGCACCGACCCCGGTTACCACTTCAACCCCGTGCTGGCGCAGGGCGGCAACCCCTTTACCAGTGACTAAGGCGTGGGGATCGAGCTGGGCGACAACTACCCGCTGGATCCCAGAGTCAATAATCAGCTGGGTACAGGGCGGCTGTTTGCCGTAGTGGTTGCAGGGTTCTAGGGTCACATAGAGGGTCGCTCCGGCAGCCTGCCCCGGGGCAAGTTGGCTGAGGGCATCCCGCTCCGCATGGGGACCGCCATAGGGCTGGGTATGCCCCGTTGCCAGCACGTGACCGTTTTTGACCACCACGGCCCCGACCTGAGGATTCCGCCAGGTTGCCACTCCGGCCTGCTTGGCCGCCGCGACCGCTAGTCCCATCAAATCTTCATCATTCATCACGTCACCTTCCCATCAAAAAAAACGTCCTGCGACTTCTCACGGGGCGTTTTCTGCTGGTTTGCACTAGGTTGGTTCCCTGGTTTAAAAAATTAAAACCCGGATAACATGCGTGCTATCCGGGGCCATCTTTAAACTGGTAGTGTGTACAGCGTTTTCTTCTCCCATCCAGACTATACTGTCGGTACCAGACTCGCACTGGTTCAGCCACTAACCACTGTTGGCTAGCAGGTCACGGACTTCAAGTTGCCTTGTCACCGTCGGTTGGGAATTTCACCCGGCCCCGAAGAAAATTGCGTTTGAATTTATCTTTAGTGTAAACTTGCACTTTCTGTTTGTAAAGCGTTTTTTTGCTGGATACCTATCCACCCAAATAAAAAGAGGCCTCCTCAACGGAAGACCTTCACACAACGGAGAATGAGAGATTCGAACTCTCGCGCCGTTTGCACGACCTACACCCTTAGCAGGGGCGCCTCTTCAGCCACTTGAGTAATTCTCCAAAAATTCATTGCTGGGCTAACCCAATAATCTCATTATAACATATTACTCATTTCGTGGGTGAAGACCAGGCTCACTAATACAGCCATACGAATATCCAATCGTCACCTGGGGGTTGTTTTCTTTAACCAGCTGCTCTCCCGTTAGCGACAGCTTCACCATCAATTCACGGATCTGTTTGCCGACCGGGGTGAGAGCATACTGTGTCTGGGGCGGCATCGTTGGGATAATCGTCCGGCTCACTATTCCAGCCGCAATCAGCACTTTTAGTTGCTGCGACAGCACCTTTTTGGTGACTTGGTCGTGATTTTCAAGGTTAACGTTGCGCAATAGTTTACCAAAATGTTGATCTTGCTTGCCCAGTTGGCAAATAATGGAAGTCTTATACTTTCCCTTCACCAGATCAATCAAGTAGTCAATCCCTAGCAAATATGTATTTCGCGCCATTTTGAACCCCTCCCTAGTTACCTTTTTGATACCAGATTACAATAAAGTGCCTTCTTTTAGCAACTCGTGAACTATTTTTCAATATGAACTGAATTAAGGGTGTCATGATATTAAATCAACACTACGGAGGTGTAATTATGAAAGTCACAGCAGCAGTTGTTAAGGACGTCGGTGCGCCATTTACCATTGAGGACAACATTGAATTACACGAGGTCGGCCCAACCGACTTACAAGTTCACATCGTTGCCAGCGGACTTTGTCACTCTGACGAAGCAATCCGGGTCGGCGAAGCATCAGTTGGTTACCCAGCGATTCTCGGACACGAGGGCTCCGAGATCGTTGAGAAAGTTGGCGCCAACATTACCGACTTCCACGTTATTTTATCATACTGGACTGATGGAACCTGTGATAAGTGTTCCACGGGTCACGCCGGCCAATGTCGCAACTACACCGAGGGGCGACTTAATGGGAGTACGGCCAGACGGTGACTACAATTTCAGCAAGGATGGCCAGCACATTTCAAATATGCTCAACCAGTCCTCATTTGCAACTACCACGGTCGTTGAACAACGGAACGCCGTTAAGATCGACAAGGACCTTGACCTGCGGAAATTTGGCCCGCTCGGTTGCGGCTACGTTACCGGTTCTGGGACCGTCTTAAACGCCCTTCAGCCACGGCCAGGGCAAACTATCGCCGTCTTTGGGACTGGTGCCGTTGGCCTTGCTGCAATGATGGCCGCCAAGATTTCGGGTTATACCAAGATCATTGCGGTGGACCGGAACGATAACCGACTGGAACTTGCCAAAGAGCTGGGCGCGACCCACACCATTAACACTAACGATGCGGAGCCGGTTCAAGCAATTAGAGATTTGACAAACGGCTATGGCGGCGACTTCTCAATCGACACCACTGGAGCACCGGTGATCACTAAGGCTGCGATTGACGCCTTGACCATCGGGGGAACCTGTGCCGGAATCGCCGTTACTTCCAACTCCGTCAACATCAGTGAATGGGGTGACCTCAGCGCCTTTGACAAGAATTTCATCGGGGTTTTGATGGGTGATTCAGTACCACAGCTTGACATTCCACGGCTGATGGAATTTTACAAGCTGGGCTGGTTCCCGTTCGACAAGACTGAAAAGTTCTATGACTTTGATCAGATTAACGAAGCCAACGAAGATTCTAAGTCCGGCAAGGTTATCAAGCCTGTTTTAATTATCGATAAGGATTACCAACCAGGCGAATAAATCTGTGCTAGATGAGCAAAGCCCTCTGCTACCGTGATAGCAGAGGGCTTTTTGTGATGATTCGTTGTACGCCGACTCATCAACAATTGCCTAACCGGGTATGCAGTATTGGCCAAGTCCCCGCCCCTGCAAAGCTCCGCCAAAGCCAGTATAATTTAATACTGTCGCACAGCGTTTGAACACTGAAAGGAGCTCGCAAAATGAAAGTTATTTTTGTCTGCCTCGGTAATATCTGCCGGTCACCGATGGCGGAGGCGATGTTTAAACAAATGGTTCGGAACGCTAACCTCCAGGACCAAATTACCGTTGACTCCGCGGGAACCAGCGACATTGCCGCAGGCCTCTCTGCTGACTCCCGAACGAAGAAAATTCTGGATAAGTATAACATCCCTGATGACGGCATGATTGCCCGGCAGCTCAACGACCGGGACTACCAAGAAACCGACTACATCATCGTGATGGACCAGATAAACATGGTCGACGCTAAGGACATGGCTCCGGCGGGACTCGCTGGCAAGGTGCACGGAATTTACGAGACAACCCCGAGCAAGCAGGGCAACTGGATCTCTGACCCGTGGATCACCCACCGCTTCCAGGAAACTTACGACAGTCTGAGTGAGGCCCTGCCAAACTGGTTAGAACGGATTAATAAGGAATTGTAATATTTTATTTGGCTGGGATTGCTCCCGGCCTTTTTCATTTTCAAGTCTTAGGGCCAGCGGAATCCATCCCCAACGCGGTATAATAAACCTATCTTAGACAAAAGAAGGGAATAATCTTATGGCAGAAAACACACGACTCTATGACCTTTTCCAGCCCGACCATTACGATGTCTACCTCGACATCAACCGGGCGAAAAAGACCATTGCGGGAAACACGACCATTAATGGTCACGCTAGCCAACCCGTAATCAAATTAAATCAAAAGTACCTCCACATCACCGCGGTCACAGTGGACCAGCAACCGGTACCTTTTACCGTCAAAGACGATGAAGAAGCGGTCGAAATCACCCTTCCGGCAGCCGGCGACGTCAAACTAAGCGTCGACTACACGGCCTCATTGATCGATACCATGATGGGGATCTACCCATCCTACTACGAAGTCAACGGCGAACAGAAGCAGGTCATCGGCACCCAATTTGAAACTACCGCCGCTCGCCAGGCCTTCCCGTCCGTCGATGAACCCGCTGCTAAAGCGACCTTCAGCCTGGCAATCAAATTCGATGAACACCCTGGCGAAACGATCATTGCCAACATGCCGGAGAATCACGTGGAAAACGGCGTTCACTACTTCGACGAAACCGTCCGAATGTCGACCTACCTGGTTGCCTTTGCCTTTGGTGAACTCCAAAGCAAGCTGACCACAACTAAGTCTGGTGTCCGGGTCGGCGTCTTTGCAACCAAGGCCCACCAGCCAAAGGAACTCGACTTTGCCTTAGACATTGCCAAGCGGGCAATCGAATTCTACGAGGACTTCTACCAAACCCCGTACCCGCTGCCGCACTCCTGGCAACTAGCCCTGCCCGACTTTTCGGCTGGGGCGATGGAGAACTGGGGGTTGGTAACCTACCGGGAAGCCTACCTCCTGCTTGACCCCGACAACACCTCGCTTGACATGAAGCAGCTGGTCGCCACCGTCATCACCCACGAACTGGCCCACCAGTGGTTTGGTGACCTGGTTACGATGAAGTGGTGGGACGACCTCTGGCTCAACGAGAGCTTTGCCAACATGATGGAATACGTCGCCGTTGACGCCATTCACCCCGAATGGAAGATTTGGGAACTATTCCAAACTTCTGAAGCCCCAATGGCTCTGCAACGAGACGCCACGGACGGTGTTCAACCAGTCCACGTCGATGTTAACAATCCGGCCGAGATCGACTCCATTTTCGACCCGGCAATCGTGTACGCTAAGGGATCGCGGATGCTAGTGATGATGCGGGCGCTCCTTGGTGATAAAGCACTGCGGGAAGGTTTGAAGAACTACTTCGCCGCCCACCAATACAATAATGCCGCCGGAAATGACCTCTGGCAAGCCCTTGGCGACGCTTCCGGCCTAAACATCGGCCAGATTATGCACTCCTGGCTTGAACAGCCCGGCTACCCTGTCGTCACGGCGACCGTAAATGACCAGGGGCAACTCGTACTTAGCCAACAACAATTCTTTATCGGCGACGGTCAGGATACCGGCCGGACCTGGCAAATTCCGCTCAACAGCAACTACCCGGCCGCTCCACAGATCATGGTCGATCAAGAAGTTGTCCTAGGCGATTACCAAGACTTGCGGGAGACCGCCGGCGAACCATTCCGTCTCAATCTTGGCAACAACTCCCACTTTATCGTCAAGTACGATGACCAGCTCCTCCAAGACATTCTGGACCACGCTGATCAGCTGGACGCCATCAGCCAGCGACAATTACTTCAGGATTTGCGCCTGCTTGCCGAGGGACAGCAAATCTCCTACGCCGCCCTGCTACCACTTCTGGCCCACTTTGCAGATTCCCAGTCCGCCATCGTCAACTCTGAACTCTACCACATCGCCAACAGCCTCAAGATGTTCGTAACGCCAGGCTCAGCAGAAGAAAAGCAGCTCAAACGCTTCTTTAACCTGCTCAGCCAGGGTCAGGTGGCCCGACTCGGCTGGCTACCAAAGGACGGCGAAAGCAACGATGACCAGCTGACCCGGCCATACGTCCTCAACGCGGCCCTCTACGCCCACAACGAGGAAGCCATTAAAGCGGCCCACCAGATTTTCATCGACAATCAGGACCAGCTCGTCAGCCTGTCCGCGGATGTGCGGGGCCTGATTCTGAAAAATGAGGTCCAGAACTTCGGTAGCCACGATCTCTTTGACCAGTTGCTGACCGCCTACCAGCAGACGACCGACCCAAGCTACAAGGCTGACCTGCGGATGGCAATCCCAACCACGACCGACCCAGAACTGATTAAGACGATCATCGGTCACTACAAGGACGCCAACGTCATCAAGCCGCAGGACCTCCGTGCCTGGTACCGTGGTGTTCTGGCGAACAACGCCGGTCAGGAAGCTGCTTGGTCGTGGCTCCGTGAAGACTGGCAGTGGCTAGAGGACACGGTCGGTGGTGACATGGAGTTTGCCAGCTTCATCACCGTTTCCGCTGGAATCTTCCACACCCCGGCCCGCCTCGCCGAATTCAAGGAATTCTTTGAACCGAAGATTGACACCCCTGGTCTGACCCGGGAAATCAAGATGGACATCCGGATCATCGAGAGCAAGGTCGCCCTGGTTGAAAAAGAACAAGCAGCAGTTAATGCCGCGGTTGCTAAGGCAATTTAAGCAAATTACTGCTTATAAAATTAAATGAAGCGTTCAATGCTTAAAATAGAACATTGGACGCTTCATTTTTCATTTATCCTGCTAAGTCATCAACTAATTCCTGCTTGGTTACCCCAAAACGCGCGAGGTATTCATAGGGATCCTGGTGGTCGCCCCAGATATGCTGACTAACCCAGCGGTGACTCTTGATCCCCTTGGCGCCAGCACCGCCCTGGTCGAGGGTCAGCGGGATGTTATACTTACCGGCCATATCCCGCGCTAGGGCAACGTAAGCCTGGTAGTCCCGGCGAAAGGTTGCCGCATTGCTGGTTTGACCGAGTTCAATTTGGACCGGGGCGTTCTGGTTGACCGTCGTTCCAGCACCCCAGGAAACGGTCCCCGGCTCTTTCATCAGGTAGACGGTGCCGCCATTTCCGACAATAAAGTTCGTGTAGGCCTGGTTACTGTTCGCGGTCCGCTGCATAAAACTAGCTGCCTGCTGGCCGGTCGCCCGGCTGCCAACGTCATGTAAAATGATATACTTTGGCGTTGCCCGCTGGTTGCTGCCCTGACTGCTTGTCAACTCGTATTGCCGACTGACCTGGTAAGGCAAAATTTGCCGCCCGTCCGCCCGGAAGTGGTACTGGACGCCGTTAATTTTCTGGCTACCGGTTACCTTGCGACCGCCCCGTACGTATACCCAGTCAGTGCCGTCGTAGTACCATCCCCGACGCCAGAAAAAATGATGGTTAAGTGTGCCTGGATTAACATAATGAACCTGCTGATCGAATTGGGTCGTGATAAGCAGCACGCCGAGGGCCACGGCCGTTACGACTGCAAGCAGTCTTGCCCGTTTTTTCTGCATCATATTTTCCCCCTTCCTGATTTGCTCGTTGAGTTCAATTTCTCTATTCTATAACGTCGCCGTCCGTTTGTAATAACTTTGGCACTTCTTATCACTTTCTTTAAGCCACGTGAATTTGTTCACAGTCTAAGGACGAACATTGTCATTAGGCTAATTGTTCAGGTTTAACGTTAAATCAAAACAAAACTATTGCTTATTATCCGGGTTAATCGTATACTACCGATTGTTGGGGTAGGAACTCCAGAGTTATTGTCCAGCGGAACGGAATGTGAACGCTGGAAGGAGGCCGCTTGGCTGCTTTGGTTTTCCGCATTCACCACGGACAAACGTCGATGGTTCCCTAACAAAATAAAATTTTCTAGGGAGTGTATTGATGATGTCAATCCTATCATTTTCAGGTCCCCGCCTTACTACGCGGCATTTGACCCTGGCTGCCCTCCTGGTAGCCCTGAAAATTATCCTCGGTAAGTTATCAGTCGGTGATCCAGCTGTCCTCAAATTCAGCTTCGGCTTTATCGCGACGGCCCTGATCGGTTACTACCTTGGACCATGGATTGGCGGAATGGCAATGGTCGTTAACGATTTGATCAGTAACACCATTCTGAATACCGGCAGTATGTTCTTCCCCGGTTTCACCTTTTCCGCCTTCGTTTCCGGCGTGATTGCTGGTCTCTTTCTCTACCAGCAAAAGGTTACCTGGCAGCGCGTCTTTATCTACGAATTCGTCCAGATCCTGGTAACCAACGTTTTCTTCACGACGCTGTGGGTCTACCTGATGAGCCTCAGCTCGTCCAGCACCGGTCGGACATTTACCGCCCTGCTGGCCATCCGGGTGCCCAAGGAAGTTATTTCTTGGCCGCTGGAAGCCATCCTGGTGCTGATTATTCTGCGGCAGTTGTCCCGCTTAAATCTACATTTAGACCGTTAATAAAAAGGAGTTGTAGCAAGTTTTTGCCGCAACTCCTTTATTTAATTTTAATATCCGCGGTGAAGTCGGCCCGCCGCAAGTCATCACTGATAAATTGCGTGTCCGCCAATTCGCAACCATTAAACTGCGCCTTCTGCAAATTACAGTCCTCAAAGTTGGAATTCAAAATCTCGTTTGTTGTAAAACTGAAATTAGGCAGCTCCATCCCGATAAAGTTATTATACTTGAGGAGGCTGTTGGTTAACCGGTCAATCACCAGCGAATACTTATCAATGACCAGTTCGCCCCAGCTGATTCCAATCAGGTTGCACTGTTCAAACTGCAGGTTGCGGCCCGCCGAAAAAGTCGTGGTGACGTTCGCTATCGTGCAGTGTCTAAAAGAACACTCCTGAAGTTGCACGTTGGTGAGGGTCAGGTCCTCAAAGCGGCAGTTGTTAAACTGACAATCGACAAATTTCAGGTCGCTCAGCTCAGTTGCCCCCTGGGTCACCTGGTTAAATTCTTGGTCTTCATAAGTTTTTACCACGGATAACACTACTTTCCTACTAAATTCTGTCTGCATTCTACCAGGCCATCCCATGGAAAAACAGTCTTGAAAATTCGCGGCCGTTGCTCCTCTCTGATTATAAAAACGCCCTCCAGCATCACTATCGCTGGAGGGCGTTATGGTCTACTTTGTAATAAAATCTAACAGGCTAAACATCACCCGCTTGTTCTCTGCCGGGACACCGTGGTCGATAATTTCCTGCGGTGTCTGGTGAAGGTCATTGTGTTCGAGGGGGTACTGGTCGTCGTTGACCGCCATCTCACGGACGTTATCAGCCAACGGTTCGAAGTGGAATTGCAGACCAATCACGTTGTCGCCCAGGAGGAAGCCCTGGTTCTTTACCAAATCACTGGAGAAGAGCAACTGAGCTTCATAGGGCACCTCAAACATTTCTTCGTGCCAATGGAGGGCATCCAACTTCTCTGGGATCCCAGGAACCGCCGTCGATTGCCGGTAAACCGGTGCCCACCCAACTTCCTTGTGCGGCGCTTTGCCAATCTGGTAGCCAAGGGTCTTGGCAATTTGTTGGGCACCGTAGCAGGCACCGAAGATCGGCTTGTGCTGGGCCAGCAGCTGTTTGATTAGCACCCGCTCCTGCTTAATCCAGGGCAGGTCGTCATTAGGGCTCATTGGGCCGCCGAGGACAACCAGCAAGTCCGTCTTCTCAGCAGTCGGCAGGCTGCCGAACTGGTAGGGATGGTAGACATAGAACTCGTGTTCCCGCTCGTCTGCCCAGGCTTGAATTGCTCCCGGTCCCTCGTTAGGGGTGTGTTGAAGAACATTAATCCGCATAATTAATCCTTTCCATCGGCGGCAATGTTGGTCTAGGTATCGCCTGCAAGTACCCAAAGTTGTCGTTATTCTAACACGTTCCCGTTATGATGAAAATAGTCCGCTTTGCGTTCCAGTATCTGGTAGCGAAGGGAGTGTTCGGAAATGATTAGGAAAATGAAACCAGCTGACCTCAACGCCATCATGGAAATCTGGCTGAGCAGCAACCTCGATGCCCACTCTTTTGTTGGCAGGCAATATTGGCAAGAGCAACTGCCAGCGGTGCGGGCCGCGATTCAAGACGCCGAGGTTTACTGCTACATTGCCACCAACGACACCATTGCTGGCTTTATCGGCCTGTTCGTGGCGAGCAAGTATCGCCAGCAAGGCATCGGCAGCAAGCTATTAGCCTTCGTCCAAGGTTATTACCAGCAGCTAACCCTGGACGCCTATCCCCAAAACCAGCGAGCAGTTGCTTTTTACCACCGGCACGGCTTTGTCACCAGTCAGCAGGACGCGACGAATGTCCACATGACCTGGACCGCCCCAGAATAATTTGCAAAAAGTTCTTGCAATTTCTAAAAAACAGGTTAGAATATCATTAAAGATTTCAAAAGCGATGAGAAAGACGAGTAAGACGCCGCATTCGTTAAGTGAGCTGGTGATAGTGCGAGACTGGCCGACCCTGGACGTGCGAAAAACACTTTCTCGCAGTGCCGCTGACCCAAATAGTCGCCAGACTAAAGTAGACTCAGCCGTCCCCGGTACGTTACCACACCGGTAGAACGTGATTGCGTTCGAAAAAGCGGTCTAGGAATCCCGTATTCCTAGGCAACTTGGGTGGCACCGCGGAATAAAGCCTTTCGTCCCTTCGATTTTACTAAGGGGACGAAGGGCTTTTTATTTATCCCCGGACTTATTAAAGGAGTGTTGATTATGACGTTAATTATTCCTAAAGACTACGACCCACGACTTTCGATCCGGGATACCGAAGCAGCAATCCGCTACATTCGGGAAACCTTCCAAGATGAATTTGGTGACCAGATGAACCTGCAACGGATGTCCGCCCCAATGTTTGTCGAACAGAGCACCGGGCTCAACGACAACTTGAACGGGGTAGAAAAGCCGGTTTCCTTTACCATGAAGGGCCTGCCGGGCGAAACGATCGAAGTTGTCCACTCGCTAGCAAAGTGGAAACGGATGGCACTCAAGAAGTACGGTTTCGGGATGCACGAAGGCCTCTACACCAACATGAACGCCATTCGGAAGGACGAAGATCTTGACAACTTCCACTCCATCTACGTCGATCAGTGGGACTGGGAAAAGGTCATTGCCAAGGACGAACGAACCGAGGAAACACTAAAGGACACCGTGCGGACCATCTTCAAGGTCATCAAACACATGGAACACGAAGTTTGGTACAAGTTCCCGCAAGCCGTCTACCACCTGCCGGACGAAATCCACTTCGTCACTACCCAGGAACTGGAAGACCGCTGGCCAGACTTGACCCCGATGGAGCGGGAAGATAAAATTGCTAAGGAACTTGGTGCCGTCTTCGTAATGAAGATTGGTGATAAGCTCAAGCGGAGCGGCAAGCCGCACGATGGCCGGGCCCCCGACTACGACGACTGGCAACTCAACGGCGACATCATTTTCTGGTACGAGCCGCTGCAATGCAAGCTCGAAATCTCCAGCATGGGGATCCGGGTCAGCGAAGAGTCGATGCGGGAACAGCTTAAGAAGGCTGGCGAAGAAGACCGGGCAAAACTGCCATTCCACCAGATGCTATTGAACGGCGAATTACCGTACTCCATCGGTGGGGGGATCGGTCAATCCCGGTTATGTATGCTTTTGCTGGGCAAGGCGCATATCGGCGAAGTGCAAGCCAGCGTTTGGCCCCAAGAGATGCTCGACAAGTGCGCTCAGGCACATATTCAGATTCTGTAGTTAAGTTTTGAGGAGTGAGTTTTTGATGGAAACAATTACGATCAGTCAATCCCCACAGCACGTGGGTGAAACGGTTCGCATTGGCGTTTGGTTAACTGATAAGCGGTCCAGCGGAAAGATTGCCTTCCTGCAACTACGGGACGGCACCGGCTTCTTCCAGGGGATTATCCGGAAGAACGACGTGGACGAAGAAACATTTGAACTGGCAAAGCACGACCTGCACCAGGAAACCAGTTTCTATGTTACCGGGGAAATCGCTGAAGACAAGCGATCCAAGTTTGGTTACGAAATCCATATCACGGATATCGATGTTGTGGGCACCAGCGATGAATACCCAATCGGTAACAAGGAACACGGGATTGACTTCCTGCTCGATCACCGCCACCTGTGGCTGCGCTCTCGCAAGCCATGGGCTCTGATGCGGATCCGGAGTCGGGTTAAGCTAGCGACGATGGAATTCTTCAACAAGCACGGTTTCACCCAGTTTGACGCCCCAATTCTGACCGGGAGTGCGCCAGAAGGGACAACCGAACTGTTCGAAACCGACTACTTTGACCGCAGCGCCTACCTGTCACAATCAGGTCAGCTCTATGGGGAAGCCGGTGCGATGGCCTTGGGTCGAATTTATACGATGGGCCCAACTTTCCGAGCTGAAAAGTCCAAGACCCGGCGGCACCTGATGGAATTCTGGATGATCGAACCAGAAATGGCTTGGTGCCACGAAGAAGAAAGTGAAGAAATCCAAGAGCAATACGTGGCCTACCTGATCCAGGACCTGATTGACAATTGTCCGCTTGAATTGGAAATGGTTGGCCGGAGCGTGGAAAGTCTGAAGCCGTTCACCGAACTGCCATACCCACGGATTACCTACAAGGAAGCCATCGAGATGCTGCAAAAGGGTGGTCTGGACGTCAAGTACGGCGACGACTTTGGTTCACCAGAAGAAACCTACCTGGCCGACCAATTCCAAAAGCCAGTCTTCATCAAGAACTACCCAAAGGAAATCAAGGCCTTCTACATGCCAACTGACCCTGAGGACGACCGGCAAGTCATCTGTGCCGACCTGTTGGCTCCCGAAGGCTACGGTGAAATTATCGGGGGTTCTGAACGGTCCTACGACTACGACTACATCACCAGCAAGTTGGAAGAAAACGGCCTGTCCAAGGAAAACTACGGCTGGTACGATGACCTCCGCAAGTACGGTTCCGTCCCGCACTCTGGTTTCGGGATGGGTCTCGAACGGTTCCTGTCATGGGTAACCCTGCAAGACCACATTCGGGAAAACATTCCATTCCCACGGATGCTGAACCGGCTGAACCCATAATTTAAAGTAAACAAACTCCGCCAGGCGCAATTTTAGCGCTGGGCGGAGTTTTTGTTTGGGCTTACTTAAACAGTTCCTGCATCTGGGCATCGGTTAGGTCAAACTGGGTCTGAATTTGCGGCTTTAGTTTTTCCTCAGCAATGCCATTATTGCGCATCAAGGCAATCATGCCCCGAATAGCTTCCATTTTACCAGCAGCGATTCCCTCTTCACGAACGTCCTCGTCGTGGAACATCATATGAGTCTGGTTGTCCAAGTATTCGTTCCTCCATTCCGTGTTCTTGCTTAGATTGTGGATGTAATCCTTCAACTCATCAACATACTCATCGTTCTCTACATCCCTATTATCCACATAATCGAGGAAGTTGCGCAAGTCTTTCGAGAGTGGGGCAGAACTAGCTTGGCTAGTTCGTAGCCCCACCTCCGCAAGGATAGCTATGCCGCGCAGCAAGCCTATTTGGGGTTGGTCAAATACTGATTTATCAGCGTTTGACCTGCCAGCTATCTACTGCGCTGGCGCATTTTCACCTTTAAATATGGCAGATTGTAAAATATAAGTTGAACATTTAAGTGGACAAGAAAACCCATAAAGGTCTTTAATGGTGTTACCACAACATTCCATTAGAAAGAAGGACCTTTATGGGCACCACTATTTTATCATTTGCTGACCGCATTGTCATTGAAACTTTACTTTATGAGCATCGTTCTCTTCGCTATATTGCAGATTATCTGGGCTTCAGTAAAACGACGATTTTCAATGAATTACATCGTCTCCCTTTACCTTATAATGCTAAGCGATCTCAACAGGATCATGAGACAAAGCTTAAGTTACGTGGACGTAAATATGTGCTGACTGCTAATCTAAAACGCTTGATCGAAGACAAAATTAAAATTCAGAAGTGGTCACCTGAACAGGTTGCTCACATGGTTGGCATTGCCTATAAGACCATTTATAACTGGATTGACCAGGACTTACTTGACATTCAATTATCTGATCTTCCTGACAGCGGTATTCGTCGTCATCGGGCGAAAGAAACTCGGGGAACATTTAGTCATGGCCGTTCAATTGAAGAACGTCCACAGGAAGTTAAGACTCGTAAAACGTTTGGTCACTTTGAAGCTGACACTGTTCTATCTGGTAAACGAAGAGGACAAGCGGTGGCCACTTTTGTCGAACGGCAAAGTAGATTAACGATTGTTAAACGTCTTGAAAGTCGTAGTAGTCAAGCAATGACGTTAGCCATACTGGAACTAGCTAAACAATTGGGACCAAAGCTTAAGACCATCACGGTTGACCATAGTAAAGAATTCGCCAACTATCGTGAAGTTGAAGAACAGACCGGTATTAATCTTTACTTTGCCCATGCTTATTCGCCACATGAACGTGGTAGTAATGAGAACCGTAATCGAGTTCTGCGTCGCTTTATTCCTAAAGGCAAGCCAATCGAAGAGATTAGTGATCAGGAACTAATTCAAATTAACTGGGACTTAAACTCACGGCCACTTAAATGTCTCAACTGGCGATCACCCATTGAAGTCTTTATGCGAAAAATGTTTCGATGAAGTGTTCAATTTATTTATTGCAATCTGCCATATAGTAAAGAGACCGAGTTAATCCCTCAGCCCCTTGGTATTAAGGAAAATCGCCGTCCGCCCGTCTCCCATCTCAAGAGACTTGCCCCTTTTCAAAAATTCTTGAAATCATACCGGTGCCAACCTAAATTGAACGGGTCAAATAAACCTCCTCGCCGGCAACCACGCTCATCTGTGCGGTTGCCGGCGTTTTTCTATTCCAAATTCAGATCATCCTGACCACTCAGCAGGTGGTAGTATTCTTGACCAAAGTGGTGTTGTAGGTAACGGCTTCTCCCTCTGCACCTTGGTCAATCAGACAATGCTTTCATCCACCATCTTGTTTTTACTATCAATGCTTACTAAAATAAAAGCAGAATTGAAAGCTGGTGACATTGATGATAAAGAAATTACTGCTGCTAACCACTGGAGGGACCATCGCCTCCGTCGCTTCGGATGATGGCCTGCGACCGGGCGAGTCGGGTGCCGAGCTGCTAAAGACCCTTGGCACCCTCCCCTTCGACGTAACGGTCAAGGACATTTTAGAGATGGATTCCTCGAACATTCAGCCGGAGGAGTGGACCCTGATTGCCCAGGAAATTTACCATGCCCGCAATGATTACGACGGGATTGTTGTTTCACATGGAACAGATACGATGGCCTATACGGCCTCCATGCTGACTTTTATGCTGGAAAACATTAACCTTCCGGTCGTCCTGACTGGGAGTCAGGTGCCGATGAATATTCCACTCAGTGACGCCCCTGATAACCTCAACCTCGCCTTTACCGCCGCGCTGGACTGTGCGCCGGGTATCTACCTGGCCTTCAATCGAAAGGTAATGCGCGGTTGCCGGAGCGTCAAGGTGCGGACTACTTCCTTTGACGCCTTCGAGAGCGTTAACTTCCCGCTGATTGCCCAAGTCACTTCCGATGGTTTCCAAATCCTCCAGTCCCAGCCGGTCAGTCACGGTGAGTGCCGTTTAAACACCACCATTGACACCAACGTTTCACTGGTCAAGCTCTTCCCAGGATTCGACCCGACCCTGCTGCACGCAATGGCCGATAATGGTTGTCATGGTATCGTGATTGAAGCATACGGTCTCGGCGGGATGACCTTTATCCGCCGCAACCTGGTGGCCGCGGTCGGCAAACTGATTCGAAAGGGTATCCCGGTCATTGCGGCCAGTCAGTGCCTGTACGAGCGGAGCGACCTGACGAAGTACGAAGTTGGCCAACAGGCGCTGCTGGAAGGGGCAATTTCCGCCCATGATATGACTTCAGAATGTGCAATTACTAAGCTGATGTGGGGCCTCGGCCAGGGGATGGACATCGCTGCCATCAGTAAGTTCTTTAACACCGATGTGGCCGGTGAGGTAACGCTATAAACAACAAAGCGACTCTGACAAATTGCCGTCAGGGCCGCTTTTATGCTTTAACTTTTAATTAATCAACTTTGCGCTTCTTTAGTCCAAACATTCCTAAGAGCGATACCAAGCCCAGGCCAGCTAAGGTACCGGCAGCATGATCGTTCCCAGTTTGCGGCAACTGTTGAGCAGGAGCTGCCTGCTGGTGTGACACTTGAACACTCTGGTTAGCAAGCTGCGGCTGCCCTTGTGGTTGACTTACTGACCGTCCTGCCACCGGTTGCTGGTCAGGTTGTCCCGGTTGTGCGGGCACTTCTGGCTGACTAGGTTGCGTCGGCGTGGTTGGATCAGTCGGCTGTACAGGATCTGGTTGCGGTGCTGGTTTAGCAAGTACATGCACCAGTACCGGGAACCACTGCGACCCGTTAAAGTTCAACCAAGCGTAGCTATATCCCGGCCAGGTCACGTTTGGTTTTATCGTCCAGGCAAAGGTTTCTGGCGTGTCAGGATCATCCGAGGTGTATTTAACAACCGTGCTTTGGGCATCCGGCGTTTCACCCACGTAAGTCGTCAAACTGCTCTTAAAAATTGGCGAATTATCATCCACGGAGGCAATCGGGCAGACTTCTCTCAATTCTTGATTTTTCAAAATAACCGGTGCCTTGCCAGGAATGTCGACCTCAATTGCAATATCGTCCTTGTTGGTTGGGTACGGATTTTCGTACATTCCCCGGTCATCCTTCGTCAAGTCCCACTGTGGCGCCACTAGCCACTTAACGGTGGTTCCTTCCGGCAAGGTGCCGATATTGCCGATGAAAATTGCCGGATCCAGGTTACCATTCTCAATATCATAACGTAGATATTGATTGTCATTTGGATCAGTGATGTACGGCTTCTGTGTGTCCTGACTAGGCTTAATTAGCACCGTCACTACATTGTTGGACGTGTAATCAAGACTGTTTAGGCCCCCACTATCTACCATCTCGTAACCTAAGCGTCCGGTGAGCCCAGGTTCTGCATAGCGCGCGTAGTTTTCTTCTAAATATTGAATAGTATCGGATGTTGCAATCTGCTGGTCATCATCGCCACGCTTCATGTAGATAATATCAGTTTCGACAACCTTGCCCGTGGTGAGGTCGTAAAAGCGGATCACCGTTTGAACCCGGTCACTGGCCGGAATCGAAGCTGGATCACCATAAATTGTGGCGTAGTCGCTTTCCTTCGCGAACACGTTGACTGGAACTGTAAAGTCCTTATTAATAGCCTGACCCTCAAAGTCAGTATATTGAACGTTAACAATTCCCGTCGTGGTCCCCACTTTAGAAACGTCTGGCGCCTACTTCCAACTCGCTTAATAATCGTTTTCCCTTTGCATTTCACTCATTGGCGTGATTGCCGAGTCTGCTGCCGGCTCCTGACCAACGACGGTCGAGATTGGAACAATTGCTGGGTCAAGGTTTTCTTCAGGAACGCTTGGTTCGCCAGTGTGATCACTATCATCATCCGACTGGGATGCCGGTAAATTAACCGCCGTCCCCTGGTTGGCATCACCATTCGTAACGATGGCTGAGTTATCGCTCGACCCTTGATTTGGATTTGCATCATCAGCGTGGGCAATCGTACTATTAGCCAAAATAAAAGTGGTCCCTAAAGCAACTGAGGCCACGCCCAACGTTAATTTTTTAACATCGATTGGCTTATGGATTGACAAATTTGATGATACTCCCCCATGATTGTGACCTACCGTTATTATTCTCCCCTTATATTTAGAATGTATTTTTCATACTCCTACCCTTAAATAATACCTCACTTTGTATCAAAATAATCATTTAAAATCACTTGATAGCTAACTTTTTTGTAAAGAGTTATTTCGCTATCAGTTGCTTCATCAAAATAAGCGCTCTTTTAAAACTAAGCGCCGGCAGGTAAATCATTCTCTGGTTCACCTACCGGCTGTTAATTTACTCAGTTTGCGTAAAAGTGCTGCCACTCTTTGTTGACGTTCTGCCGGGTTGTCTTGGTTCCGGACCATGATGGCACCTTCACGACCCCATCGATCTTGCTCTTCGGCACAAAGCCCCAGTAGCGGCCGTCATTGGAAACGCTCCGGTGGTCTCCCAGAACGAAGTATTCGCCCTTTGGGACCGTGGTGGTTCCGTTATGCTTGAGCCAGCTATTTTGCACAGAAATACTTTTGAGTGTCCAGTCACCAGTCCCGGCTTTCCGCTGGTCCATGCTGATGTAGTTCTGGTTAATCTTCTTGCCATTGACGTAGATGTTCCCGTTCTTGGACTGCACCTTATCACCCGGCATTCCGATCACCCGCTTGACGTAATCCGTCTTCTGGGCAACCTGCGGGTCCACCCCGTTGGCGTCAAATACCACGACGCTGCCGTGGTGAATTTTTGCCGTCTTTAGGCAAAAGACCCGTTCGTTATTCACCAGGTTTGGTTCCATGGATGGCCCATCGACCCGGACGATTTGAAAGACAAACTGCTTGATCAGCAGTGCAATCAATAGCCCAATGGCAATTGGGACAATCCAACTCATTGTTTCCCGAAATGCTTTCATACTTCCGCCTCACTTAATCTTCAATTTCGTGGATATAGTCTGCGGCAATCTTGCTGTCAGTTGCGTACGGCGTGTCGACACCGTTGATCTTCTGGTAAGGATCCTCGCCCTTCCCAGCTAACACCACAATATCACCATTACTGCTACTGTCAATTGCCGCCTTGATTGCCGTTGGCCGGTCCATAATGTACTGGATTTCCCCAACTTGGTCATGGTCAATATGCGAATTTATTTCCTGGGCAATTTTCATTGGGTCCTCAAATCCGGGATCGTCTGTCGTAAGGATAATCTGGTCCGGATGTTCCTCCGACAATGCTTTCCCGAAGCCCTGCCGACGGGAAATTCCCTTGTCACCGGTTGCCCCCAGCACGACGGTCACCTTACCAGCCGCCGTCTGCCGCTTCAAGAAGGCCAGGAGCCGTTTCAAGCTGGCATAGTTATGGGCATAGTCAATGTAAATCGTCCCGTGCTGGCGGGTTTTTTGCATCTCCATCCGGCCCTTGATATGAACATGGTCCAGCGTTGCAGCGGCATCTTCCGCGGTTGCCCCCGCTAGGGCCGTTGAAATAATCGCCGCGACGGCATTCCCCTCGTTATAGTCACCAGGGACACTGGTCTTATAACGCCGCTGGAGGCCCAACCGTTCGGCCTTGGAGGTGCAGGCAGCAAGTTCAAACTCGCTTTCGTGCAGGTCTTCCAAGTCATTCCGGTATTCGAAGTCGATTGCAGCCCCTTCCGGCAGTTGGACCTGCGCCCCGTGCCGGGCAAATAAGTAGATATCCTCTGGCTGCGTCGTTGCCTTGGCCGTGTAATATACATCCGCCAGGTCGGCCGTTTCGGCATTGATTAGACAAACCCTGGAGTTGACCAGCAGCTGCTCCTTACAGTGGAGGTAGTCCGCAAAGGTCGGGTGTTCGTTGCGGCCAATATGGTCAGGACTAATGTTTAAGAAAATACCGATATCGAAGTGCAGACCATAGGTCCGGTACTTCTTGTATGCCTGTGAGGAAACCTCCATCACCAGGTGGGTCATCCCGTTATCGACCGCTGCCCGCATATCATGAAAGAGATCAAGCGACTCTGGCGTGGTCAAGTCAGACTTAAAGTGGTCGTCCGGGCCGTTCCCCAGCACCCGGTCGAGGGTCGAAAAGAGGGCCACGTGATGGTCAGTTGCCCGCCCCAAAATGTGATCAGCCATATAAGCGGTAGTGGTCTTTCCCTTCGTTCCGGTGATGGCAATAATCGTCAGCTCATCTTGGGGGAAACCGTAAAAAGCCGCCCCGAGCAGCGCCATCGCTTTTTGCTCATCTTTGACGATAATCGCCGGCAGGTCCCCGCCTTCCGAGTATTCCTGCTCCGCCACGTAGGCCACGGCACCCTGTTCCTTTGCCATCGTTAGGTATTTCGGCAAAAAGTTGCCCTTGCAAAAGAACAAAGTCCCCGCAGTGACCTTTCGCGAATCATAAGCAACACTCGTCGCGGTAAAGTCAGTTAAATTTTTGGTATGATCCAATAAATGGTGCTCGCGCAATAACGTTAGTGCAGGCGTGACATGCAATTCCATGTGTTATTGACCCCTCTTATTTTTCTCTCTTAAAACTCTATTATTTCATTTTTTATGGTAAAAGTGAATTCTTGAAGCAAATAAAATAAAAAGAGGAAGATGACCGCTCGCCACCTCCCTCTTGTCTATTACGCCTCGGCACTTACCTTGGCCTTATCGATGTTGCTTTCATCCAGCTTGAAGTTATCGATGAAGTAGAGCTTGTACCAAACCAGGAAAGTATAGACCGTCCAGATCTTCCGCCGGCCATCGACCTTGCCAGCAAAGTTGTCATCAGCCAATTGCAGGAGCTTGTCCTGGTCGAAAAACTCCTTCACGAAGTCTTGTGCAAACAAGTTCCGTACTTCCTTGTAGTACTTCTCTTCCCGAAGCCATTCTCGAACAGGGGTCGGGAAGCCCAGTTTTGGCCGGGTTGCCCATTCTTCTGGCAGGTGCCGGTTGGCCGCCATCCGGAAGGCCCACTTAGTCCCCTTATCGTTGAAGAGGTACTTCGTCGGCGTGGTTTCAGCCACCTTCATAACTTCCTTATCCAGGAGCGGAACCCGAATTTCCACGGAGTTTGCCATACTCATCTTATCCGCCTTTAAGCAAATATCCCCTGGCATGAAACGGTGCAAGTCAACGTACTGCTTCTTGGCAACCTCGTTCATTTCCGGCTTCTTCTCGTCACACTTGTCGTAGAGCGGCTTCAGCAGGTCAGTGATGGACGGGCCATCCTGGTATTCTGGCTTCAAGTATTCATTGGCCTCTGCCGGACTAAAGATGTAGGCCTGGCCGATAAAGGTATCCCGGGCCGGGGCCAGGTTGCGGTAGAGGTGCTCAGAACCGTGGAAGTGCTTGCCTTCCAGCCACTTTCCCAACTTATAGCGCTGGTCCTTCGGTAGCTTCTTGAGTTGTTCAGTCACCCAGCGGATAAACTTGACCTTGGTGTTAAAGCCATAGGCCGTGTAGCCCGCAAACAGTTCGTCCGCCCCTTCACCGGAAAGCAGGGCCTTGTAGCCGTTATCCTTCGCCAGCTTATTCAGGAAGTAAAGCGGCACCACAGACGGGTTGGAGTCCGGTTCGTCCAGGTAGTACTGGATTAACGGGAAGGTCTTGAACGCTTCTTCATCGGTCAGCAGCTTATCGGTGTTCTTTAAGTCCAACTTAGCCGCCAATTCACGGGCCTGCTTGGTCTCGTCGTAGCCGCTGTCAAAACCAATGGAGAAGGTGTTATTTGGCCGCATCAAAGCAGTTACCAGACTGGAGTCAACCCCGGCCGACAGGAAAGAGCCGACCTTGATGCCCTTATCCGCGAAGGTGTGGGCCTTGACAGAATTTTTAACCACGTTGTCGATGTTATCAACGGCCTGGTCGAAGCTCTCATCCGTTGGGTCAAAGTCTTCGTCCCAGTACTGCTCCATCGTAAACTTGCCGTCCTTGTAGGTAAAGTAGTGGGCTTCCGGCAAGCGGTAAACTCCCTTGAAGAAGGTTTCCTGGGTCACGTTATACTGGAAAGTCATGTAGGACTTCAGGGCCCGCTTATTCAGCTCCATCTCGAAGTTCGGGTGATCCAGAAAGGCCTTGATTTCAGAACCAACAAAGAAGGTCCCATTCATCTGGGCATAGTAGAGAGGCTTGATTCCGAAATGGTCCCGGGCGCCAAACATTTCCTTGGTCTTGGTATCCCAAATGATGAAGGCAAACATTCCCCGCAGCTTCTGCAGGACGTCCTTGCCCCACTCTTCATAACCGTGCAGGATAACTTCCGTATCGGCGTGGGTAGTAAAGGTATGCCCCTTTTCAATCAGCTCGCCGCGGAGTTCTTCAAAGTTATAGATTTCCCCGTTAAACTCAATAAGCTTGGACTGATCTTCATTAAAGATGGGCTGATTCCCAGACTTAACATCCACAAAACTCAGCCGGCGGAACCCCAGGGCCACGTTATCATCCACGTACTGGCCCTCGTCGTCCGGGCCCCGGTGGATGATCCGGTCCTTCATCTTCTTGATTAAGGTGTCCTTTAATTGTGGTTTCTCGTTATCAACAAACGCAACAATTCCACACATTGCAATGTTCCTCTTCTTTCATTCAGAATTTGCTATTTTCTTCAGATCAAAACTTGAACCTAAATTATATCATACTCGGGCGCTTAATAATTGGATATTGCCTAAGTTTAAGCAATCCTTTTATTTTCCCCGGATTGAAAAAGGGGCGACCGGAAATAATTTCTTTTCCCGTCGCCGCTGCTTAATATTTCCCGGGAAATCATTGTCGGTCAGCCTTGGAAAATTTCCCTTGTCGAATATAAACACTCAGAATTGCCAGGTCGGCCGGGTTAACCCCGGAAATCCGGGAAGCCTGGGCTAGGGTCGCCGGACGGATTTTCTCCAGCTTTTGCCGCCCCTCGGTTGCCAGGCCGTCAATGTCGTTGTAGTCAATGCTGTCCGGAATCCGCTTGGCTTCCATCCGCTTCATCCGGTCAACCTTCTGCTCTTCTTTTTTGATGTAGCCAGCGTACTTGAGCTGGATTTCCACCTGTTCAATCACGTGGCGGTCCAATTCTTCGGCCGGGGCTGGGATAAACCGGGTCAATGTTTGGTAGTCCACGTACGGCCGCTTGATCAGGTCCGCCGCGGAAATAGCATCCTTGAGACGGTTATCACCGTGCTCTTCGATAAAGTCGTTGACCGCTTCGTCACTTGGCTTGAACTTGATGGTTTCCAGGCGCTTGATTTCCGCAGCCACGGCGGCCTTCTTAGCTTCCATCTTAGCCAGGCGCTCGTCGGAAACTAAGCCCACCGCGTGGCCCTTCTCCATCAAGCGGAAGTCGGCATTATCATGACGCAGAATCAGCCGGTATTCGGCCCGGCTAGTCAACAGCCGGTAAGGTTCCTTAGTTCCCTTAGTCACCAGGTCATCAATCATGACCCCAATGTAGGCATCAGACCGGCCAAGGACAAAAGGCCCTTTATCCTGAGCACGGAGGCCGGCGTTGATGCCGGCGATCAAGCCCTGGCCGGCCGCCTCTTCATACCCGGACGTCCCGTTTGTCTGACCGGCCGTGTAGAGGTTCTGAACTAGCTTGGTTTCCAACGTTGGCCGCAACTGGTACGGCGCCACGACGTCGTATTCAATCGCGTAGCCCGGCCGCATTAGTTCAGCCTTTTCCAGCCCCTTAATGGAATGGACAATCTTTTGCTGGACTTCTTCCGGCATCGAGGTGGAAATCCCGTCGAGGTAGTACTCGTCCGTATCCCGGCCCTCGGGTTCCAGGAAGACCTGGTGGCGGGACTTATCGGCAAAGCGGACGATCTTGTCCTCGATTGACGGGCAGTAACGGGGACCGACCCCCTTGATGACCCCGGAGAACATTGGCGCCCGGTCCAAATTGGCCCGGATAATTCCGTGGGTCCCCTCGTTGGTGTAGGTCAGCCAGCAGGCCAGCTGATCGGTGACGGCAATGTAGCTACTATCCGGAGTATCAAAACTAAAGTGGTGCGGGGCAGCATCTCCCGGCTGCTCCTCGGTTTCGTCAAATTGAATGCTCTTCCCGTTGACCCGCGGTGGCGTCCCGGTCTTGAACCGTTCCAGGTCAAAGCCCAGTTCCTCCAGGTTCTCGGAGAGCTTAACCGCCGACTTAGAATTGTTCGGGCCGGACTGGTATTGCAATTCACCAATGATAATCTTGCCCCGGGCCGCGGTCCCGACAGTCAGGACCACCGCCTTAGCGTGGTAGCGTGCCCCGGTGTTGGTAACAACCCCCTTGCAGACGCCATCTTCGACAATCAACTGGTCGACGGTTCCCTGGCGGAGGGTCAGGTTGGGCTCATTTTCAATGGTCAGCTTCATTTGACGGTGGTAGGCGTGCTTATCGGCCTGAGCCCGCAATGCGCGGACTGCCGGACCCTTCCCGGTATTCAGCATTCGCATCTGAACATAGGTCTTATCAATGTTATGGCCCATCTCACCACCCAGGGCATCAATTTCCCGGACCACAATTCCCTTGGCGGGGCCACCGACGGATGGGTTACATGGCATAAAGGCTACCATGTCCAGATTGATGGTGACCAGCAGGGTCTTATTCCCCATCCGGGCAGCGGCCAGGGCGGCCTCACTCCCGGCATGTCCGGCACCAACAACAATTACGTCATAGTCGCCACCCTCGTACTGAACGGCGGTGCTAGTCTTCAATGATTCACTTGACTTCACGATTTTCCCTACTTTCCTAGACAGAATTGGCTAAACAACTGATCAAGCAGCTCGTCCTGGTACGAATCCCCGGTAATTTCACCCAGGAGGTCCCAGCACCGGGTCATGTCAATTTGCACCAGGTCCACCGGCATCCCGGCATTGATTCCCTTCAAAACATCGCTCAGCGCAGCATTCGCCTGGTGGAGCAGGCCAATGTGGCGGGCATTGGTAACCATCACGTTGTTTTGACTGCTTTCGATCCCTTCGTTAAAGAACATCTTGCTGATTTGCTGACCAAGCTGGTCCATCCCCTCGTGCTTAACAATCGAGGTTTCAATCAGGGCATCCCCATCCGTCAACTTTTTCAGCTCATCAAGGTCTACCCGGCGCGGCAGGTCGGTCTTGTTTAAGATAACGATCCGCTGCTTGCCTTGGGTCGCCGTCAGCAGTTCACAGTCCTCAGCCGTCAACGGCGCGGAGCTATCAATCAGCAGAAGAATCAAGTCGGCAGCATCGAGGGCCCTCTTGCTCCGTTCGACCCCGATTTTTTCGACCGTGTCGTCGGTGTCGCGGATTCCGGCAGTATCAATCAATTTCAACGGCACCCCATCGACGTTGACGTACTCCTCAATCACGTCCCGGGTGGTTCCCGCCACGTCGGTCACAATGGCCTTATCCTCATGCAGCAGGGTGTTTAGCAGGCTGGACTTGCCGACATTGGGCCGGCCGATAATCGCCGTCGCCAATCCTTCCCGGAGGACCTTCCCCTGCTTGGCAGTCTTTAACAGGGCCTGGATCCGCTGCTGAATATCAAGCGCCTTCTCCTTTAACATCTTGGTGGTCATCTCTTCGACCGCATCGTATTCTGGATAGTCGATATTGACCTCGACCTGGGCCAGGACATCCAAAATATCTTGCCGCAGGTGACGGATCAGCCGCGAGAGGTCCCCATCCAGCTGGTTCAGGGCTACCTTCATCGACTTGTCGGTCTTAGCCCGAATCAGGTCCATTACCGCTTCAGACTGTGACAGGTCAATCCGGCCATTCAGGAAAGCCCGCTTGGTAAATTCACCCGGTTCCGCCATCCGGGCACCGTAGCTCAGAACTAACTGCAAGATCCGGTTGGTCGCCAGCAATCCCCCGTGGCAGTTAATTTCAACCACGTCTTCACAAGTATAAGTGTGCGGCGCCCGCATTACGGAAACCATCACCTCATCCACTTCGGCGCCCGTGTCCGGGTCGACAATGTGCCCATAGTTAATGGTATGGCTGGCAACCTGGGCCAGGTCCTTGCTGCCGTGGTATAGCCGCTTCGCAACCGCCACCGCGTCCTCGCCGCTAATCCGAATAATCGAAATGCCCCCCTCGCCAACTGGGGTCGAGATCGCCGCAATGGTGTCATTTTCACTATTCGCCACTATTTTCTACTCCTTTCAATAAAAAAAGTGCTAGTCCACGCCGCGCATTCCGCTAACATGGTCAAAGCACTTTCACTACTTTAACAACTCAATTTTTATAATCGCCCATATTCTAAGGGCTTCACCAGTAAATGTCAATCAATAACTAATTTTTCGGGGCAATAACCACGCTCCGGTAAGGTTCCCGCCCGTGCGAATAGGTCCGCACGTGGTCATCATTTTCTAGTTCGTGGTGCAGCTGCTTACGCTCCCGTGCTGGCATCGGATCTAGAAAAACAGCCTTGCCACTCGCAACTACTTCGGTCGCCGCCCGCTCCGCAATTTGATGGAGGGCTTCCCGGCGCCGCTGCCGGTAGTTTGACGTGTCCAAGACTACACTCGTCTTTGGGGCACCATGATAGTTCATAAAGGCCGCGCTGACCTGTTCCAGCGCGTTGATCCGGGAACCGTGCCGCCCAATTACCCGTCCCGAACTGGCCGTTTTAATATTGACCATGACCGAATGGGCGCCAACTTTGCTAAGCTGGGGGTCAGTTTCAATTCCCAGATCCGCAAATACTTTTTTCAGGTAAGCCATTAACTGCTGACCAGCGTTCCGGGTGTGGCGAATGTTAGCTTCGTGCCGGGCTTTAACCACTGCCGGATCTTGGTCATCCCCCTCCTCAAGCGGACGGTTAGGATGAACGACCGTGGCAGACACTGGCCGGCCCTGATCAGCAACTGGCTTAACCGGAGCGGCAGTTGGCGCAGGAGTTACTGGTTGCGGCGCCGGCGTCGCTTTTGGCGGCTTAATCGTCGCCTCAATTTTGGCCGGCCGGCGACCAATCCCCAAGAAGCCGCGGCGGGGCTGCTCAAGCACTTCAACCTTGAGCGCCGCTTCTGGCTGATGCAGTAACCGGCTCGCCTGTTGAATTGCTTCCTTCACTGTTTTACCCGTATAAACTACCATTGATAGTTCCTCCCGAATTTGACGTTATTATATTAAGAATACCACCCTTTTCTCCGCCATGACCAGTCAGGAGGCCGGCAACATTTTTCTTTGCACGCACGGGATTTTAATTTATAATATTGATTAAATTTTAATTAGAAACAAGGAGGATTCATATGCAACCCCGAATCGCAATTCCCGCCGACACCCTCACCGAGGCAACGAATATTATTAACGAACGTAACTCGGCCTTTGCGCCCCGGCCGTTAATCGAAGCAGTGCTCAAATCCGGCGGCGTTCCGGTTATCTTTCCCAGCGTCGCGCCCGAACTAGCGGCCAGCTACCTGGACCTCTTTGACGGAATCATCTTTGCCGGCGGTGCGGACGTCGACCCAACCTTCTTTAATGAAGAACCGCACCTCAAGCTGGGGCCCACCTACCTAAAGCGGGACCAGTTCGAAGTCGCCCTGCTTAAAGAGGCCGTGGCCGCAGACAAGGCAATCATGGGAATTTGTCGGGGAATGCAGCTTATCAATATTGCCCTTGGTGGTTCGGTCTACCAGGACCTGTCTGAAGACCCGCGGCAAACCCTTAAACACTCCCAAGATGCCCCGGGCAACCTTCCTTCCCACCACATCAACGTAGCCCCGGAAAGCCGCCTGTTCAAGCTCACTGGTCGCCGCGCCTACGTTAACTCGCGCCACCACCAGGCGCTTCACCAAATCGCTCCCGGCCTGCACGTTACGGCCAGTGCCGACGACCAGGTGCCAGAAGCCGTGGAATCCGTCAGCTCGGACCAGATTCTTGCCGTCCAATGGCATCCCGAGAACATGTTCAAACATGATCCATCATCACAAAACCTGTTTGCCGACCTGCTCCAGCGAGCCGCGGCCCGGCGTTAAAAACAAAACAAGTTATAAAGAGCGTAAAAGCCTTCACCGTCCGGAAAACCAGACGGTGAAGGCTTTTCTGTATCGTACTAACCACTTTGCCGGTTAGGAACTTGCTTACCAGGCCAGGGCCGCGCGCAGTTCATCCGCCGTGTAAACCCGCCCCTCCTCAAAGCCCCGGAACGGGTGCAGCATTCCTAAAGCAGCTTGCTGATAGCGGCGTGCCCGGCGGAGGGCATATTCTTCGAGTGAACCATCTTTGACATACGCTAATAGGCGCGCGCTCGGCGTATTCGCCGGGTTAACGATTCGTTCCTCAAGGTCATCCAGGACCTCCAGATACTCAGGCCCCAGCTGAATCTGGCTAGCATAGTGTTCAAGGTGCCGAATCATGGCCAGAGCGGTGCTTTGATACTGGCTGGGCGCCGTTGGCGATTCCTCGGCAATTGCCATGTTCATAGCGTCGGCCCGGGCCAACAGCGATTCGACCTCCCCCTCCCGCATTGCCGGGTGCATAATAAAGTAACTCGCTAATAACCTGACAAAGCGAAGGGTGCCCGTCCTAATTCCGACCGCACTGCTGGGATCGAGGTCCAGCATTCGCAGCTCTTAGTATTCAACCCCGCTGTTAGCCAGCTTCTTTAAGTCGGGGTGCCCCTTAAAACGTACGGGGCCATGAAACTCATAGTCAGACGTTAAGATGCCCTGTTTTACGCCCTCTTCGATTCGGTCAACATAGGCAGCCAAGCTGCGGTAGTCACTGGTAAACTTGGTTCCAAAGCCGTAGCGGCTCTGCCGAATGCTCCGTACCGGCCGCGCTAACTCCGCCCCCTTTTCAAAATACCCCTTTTCTGCTACCGGACTAGCGCCAAAAAGGTAGGTCAGTAGCCACCGATAGCGCACGAAGCCTTGGGCAACGACCGTATACAAGTAGTTGCGGACGGTCCGTTCATCCGCAAACTGGCTGCTGAATTTCTCCAGGACAAGTTCGATCACGTGCTGGTCGATTCCTAAGCTAATGTGCGCTCCACAGGGTGTCCCCTGCGAGTAGCCGTGCCGTTTCGCCCATTCCTGCAGGTAGGCCTCCTTCTTAGGGCCCA